>JAJVIM010000007.1:0-328166 GCA_022071955.1 Anaerolineae bacterium | reverse complement strand
GTAAAACGGCTGACCGGTTAACGGACTGATGAACATATCCTGCAATTCGCGCAGGCTGTGCATCAGGAAGGCGAAGGAGTAGAAGCGCGGATTCTGCCGGACCAGTGCCAGAAGGGATATAACCGCCATTAGCGTATTTCTGCCGGCAAGCACGTAAATTGCTTGCGCGGCAGCGTCGTTGGTGACCGCGCCCGGATAAATCAATTCGGGGTTAAAATAACAGGCATAGGTCTGGAAGGTCAAAATTGCCAGAATGATGACTTGCAAAATATTTATCCAGAGCGGGATGTTTGTTTTCAGGTGGGGTTTATTTTCAGACATTTTGATTTACTGTAATTAACTCACCCGCAACTGGCGAATGGTAATCGTCCAGCCTGCTGAGAAACAAAGATGATGGTGCATCGCTACCCTCCGCGCTTAATGCTCCAAATAATATGTTCTGAGCTTCAGCCCAATCAGGGTAATGAGGGCAACTATCTCGATGGCGCTCATCACAGAGAGCATAGTTATGGCTGAAGCGGCGCTGGGAGGAAATCCGGGAGGAAGCGCCTCGGTAGTATTGGCGATAACCGTAATCGCGTCCAAATGGTCAGATATGGAGATTACAAACCATACAATCGCTACAGTCCACACTGCAAGCCCTCTCATTCTCCAGAGGGCATAGGCGACAAAAATAGCGGACACACCAATAACCACATCGGTCATGGCCGGAAACAGCCAGGCATCAGAGAATTGCCCGCCAAGAACCCCCTGAATTATCGGCAGGGCAAAGACCCGCATCGTTTGAAAAACGGCCAATAGAGAAATCAACGCGATGATTATTTTGGGTTTTACAACAGGAATAGGTTGCGCCGTATGCATTTTGATCTCCTCTTCTACTATTTAGTAAAATAATTTTGCCGAATGGTCGCCCGCTGTGAATCCGGGGAAATTTTGTGGATATAAGATTGAGCGCGGGCCAGCCTTATGGCCTTTTTCCGGCAGAGCTTCACCCAGAGGCCGCAGGCGCGGCTCGAGTCAGACGCCGGTAAGGTTGCGGCAAATCGAGATGAGCCGCTTCGTTGCCGGGGTATCCAGCCGCAGTGGGGTATGTTCCAGTTTGCCCAACGTTCCCCAATACGAACCCGATTCCCAGCCGTTGTTGAGGCAGAGCGCCACCGGGACCTGTGCCGATTCCGGAACCGAATTCATACGGCCCGAATTAAGTACCCCCTCTCGTGTTGACAGCGCTTCACGCCAAATCCCTGTGTCGGCCAGCCCCGCGTTGACGACTGCGGAGAGGATGTTCTTCTCTGTATCCCGCAAATGCGCCGCGTAGTGGTGATTGCCAAACTGGATTGCCGCCCTGGCGCGGCTAAACTCAAACGGTGTGAACCAGGGGAACTGATCGAAGTCAATTTTGGTATCCAGAGCGATATCGGCTGAGAGCATAATCACCCGTGGAGATTCGGCCTTCCGCAGCGCCGGCAGCAACAATTGAGTCAGGTGATAACGGCTGAGATAGTTCACGGCAAAGAAGGGATGCAGGCCATCGGCTGTTCGAACCTCATCAAAGATGAGGACGCCGGTGCAATGCAGCAGTACATCAAACCATTCATGCCTGGCGAGAAGCGTGGTTGCCGCCGTTCTGACGCCTGCGTGGGTGGAGAGATCAACGGCAAGAAATTCAGCCTTGCCTGGGCGGCCCTCCAACTCTGCAAGCGCCGCCTCCCCTTTCTGCGCGTCGCGCCCCAAAAGAATAACATGATGTCCGAGCGCAGCCAGTTGGCGCGCCGCCTCAAGACCGATGCCGCTATTTCCACCGGCAACAAGCACTTTCTTCATGATGATGCGTCTTTTCTGCGTTAAGCCGCCTGATGCTCGGCTGTTTTAATTATGGCAAACAATTTGACAATGGAGGCAATTCCCAGCAGGCTGACAATCACCTGAAAGATAACTAACCCCACGCCCAATCCGAGCGCCAACGCAATGCCCAAATCTTGAAGGGCAACCACCACGCGCACAATCAGGATCAAGGCCATGGACTTTGGCCGGTTGCTGATGATAGCCAGAGCCAGCCCTACACTTAAACCGAGGGCCAACGCGCCAACGGTGTAGAACGCCAGTTTGATGGAAGTGTTACCCAACACGGCACCCGGTGAAATTTGGGCCGGGTTGAAATAGCAGGCATAGGCAAAAAACAGGCCCAGGACGGCAATAATTCCGCCGTAGATTTTTATGGCCATCGGAATGGAATCGGTTGGTTTCATTCATTCCCTCTCTGGTTATTTCAGCAGCGGATTGACGCCGCGTACATTGACGCCCAACTCAAACACCAGATTGCCGCCCGTGCCGCCCAGCAGCACCAGCCAGACCAGCCCCAAGGCAACCAGCCCCAAATAAGCCGGGTGCCCGCCGATATCCTGGCCGCGCCGCCGGGCAAAGAAACGCCAGACGAGCAGGCCAATGCAAACCAGCGTGCCAATCATCCCCAAAAATTGGTGCGATGTAATGGCTTCTGCCAGCGCCGTTCCCTCATAAGGTAGATGGGCCAGGAAGCCGGTAATTACCGCCGGAACCGCCGCGGCCACGCCGACCACCAGTAAAACCCACGATGTTTCGATGAACGCGGCGTTTGTCCATATCCGGGCCAGCAGCGTAAACCCAAAACTCAGAAACAGCCCGGCCAGGGCAAAGTGAACAATCATTGGATGCAAATCAAGCCAGATATTTTGCACAAAGTTGAACACAGGCATCTCACTTTTTTATTGCTAGGAGGGATTTTGAACACGATAATCCGCCAGGAACTTATTTAAGGCCTGGAATCCGCCGGTAATTACCTTAGAATGTATCTTTTCAATATTGATTATTTGTGAAGCTAGCTTAAACTTTAAGCTGTTTGGTGAAGCGTGCCATTCCTGGCTTACCCGGGTCTTATCGCCCTCAGATTTCCATAACCAGGTTGCATTTCCTATAAAATCACCGGCATAAAATTCAATATCCAATCTTTCTTTTTCTACTATTGACACGGTTCTTGCAGAAAAGTGGCCTTCAATAATATCGTGAACGGTGATATTTATGCTGCCGCCCGGTTCGGTAATGGGTTTGATATCAACAGGCTCCGATTCCCAAAGGCGCTTCCACCATCCTTTGTTCCCGCTAAATTCTAAAATCATCGCCTCATAGACAGTATGCAAATCTGCATTAATTAGCGATTCATCAAACGTATTGAATTTTGTTTTTTGCATTTAATCTCTCCAAAGTTAATAAGCCCGAAACGTTTGCACAAATCAGGCTTTTCTATCATTAACAGCCCCAAAGGCGACAAACGGCGCGGCAGCGGCCACAACAATATCGAGGATGGCCGGAAACATCCAGGCCGGCGATTCAATGCCGGCCAGAACATCCTGAATGAGCGGGATGGCAATCAACCGGGGCAACTGAAGGATAACCCAGATGATAATGCCGATGATCATCCACCGGAGCCGGGTGTCTGGCGCGGCGATGGTGGGTGCATCTGTTTTGACGTTCATTTGCCCCCCTTTCAGTTGATTGCTGGTAAATTAAAAGGGTTGGAAAGCTAATTGGCCGAAAGCTGGCGCATGGCGGTGGGCCAGTCTTCGAGGTGATAAACCTCCACCACCTGCCCGTTTTGCACGGTGTGAATATCAATGGTCATGATTTTAAAGGTTTTGCTGCCGTCGGTGGGCACGCCCATAAAGTTGCCGTTGGGTGTACCCGAAGCCATACTGCGGACAATTACCCGGTTGCCTTCCTGGTACATTTCCTGGATTTCCCATTTCAGGTCGGGAACCAGCTTCCAGAAAAACTGAATCTGCCCAATGAGCTGTTCTTTGCTCTTCACCTCTGCCGACCCTTTGGACTGGAACCCATCGGCCAGAATTTTGCCCATCAACTCGGCCACGTTGGTCTCGGAGTTGACGGTCAGGCAGCGAGTGTAGAATGGTTTAACGATTTCTTTTACGTCGGTCATGGTATTTCTCCTTCCACTTAACTTATGATTGAAAATCCGGCAACTCCTCGGCCAGAGTAAGACAAGTTATCTTTTTGCCAGTAATTGGTCACAAGAGGTTGGGGCTAAATTCCCAATTTCTAGTTGCCAATTCCTGGCTTATAGCCTGTTTGAAGACCACAGCCGGGCAGTTGCAAAGTTCGGCACTACTATACAGGTTTGTGAGCCTGGTTTAAAGGTCAAAATATGCCGAATTATGGTTAAAATTGGAATAAGTTAAGCGGAGGGATGAAAACGCCGGCGGAAGGTAATGGGCGTCATGCGGGTGTGTTTTTTGAAGAATTTTACAAAATTGGTAAGCTCGCTGAAGCCGAGGTGATAGGCAATTTCCTTGATGGGCATGTCGCCCTGGGCCAATAACCGCTGCGATTCAAGGATGACCTGTTCGTCAATAAATTCTTTGGCGGTCTTGTTGAGCCTCTGGCGGGTCAACACATTGAGCTTTTTGGGGGAGACGGCCAGTTGTTGGGCGTAATACTGCACGTTGCGCGATTGGGCCAGGTCACGCTCGACCAGGCGGCGGAAGGCGACAAATTCCTGGTAGTACGGCTTGAGCCGCCGGCTTGAGTCGCTTCCCTGCTGAAGGCGCTCAATGTACAACAACAGCATGCGCAACCAGTGCTGCAAAATTTCGGGGGATAAATCATCGGCCAGTTTGTCGTATTCGCGTTGAAAATCACGGCACAGCCCCAGCAACTGCTGGTGCTCTTCTTCGGTCAGCCGCAGGCAGGGCGAAAACAGGGCGTGCTCAAAAACCTGCAAGCTGTGCGCCAGGTTGGATGGGGTGGCATTCTCGTACAAAAATTCAGAAGTGAAAACGATGAGCAAACCCTTATTGGCCTGATTAACTTCAAACTGCTGCACCTGTCCTTTGGCAATCAGCAAGAGAGTCCGGTTATCAAAGTCGTAGGGGGTAAAATCAATTGAATGAATGCCGGAGCCGTGAGTTAAGAGGAATATATGGTAAAAATGGACCCGTTGCGGGGCAACCAGCACCCCATTTAGTTTGCGTTTGAAGAGCGACTCAAGCGACAGAATTTCCACCCCCAATTTGGGAGCGCGGGGATTGGAAAAATGAATATCGCGTATTGGCTGGGAATCGCGCATTTTATACCCCTAAAGATTTCGGTATTGTCCGTCAACTGCCTTGATGAACAGGGTCATGAGGAGGAAACAAAAGTTCAATATTAGAGTTGTAGCAAAAAGTCCACAGATAGATGCAAGAGTTGTTCCTTAGAAGCTGTTTTAAAAGGCCAATGAGAAGCGAGCCGACGTAAAATCAAACGGGTCATAGCGAAGCCTTTATCTACATTTGCGATGACACGCCTCGTGCTTTGTAGAGAAGAATTACAGTCTCAGCTTCAGCTCGATTTGACCGAAGAGCAATTTGAAACGATTCGTGAAGCCAGAGAAAAGTAAAGCATGGGGCCAAGCTGGCAGACTACGCCTTCCCGGCTAGGCGCAAGCTTGTGCGCATCTTTAATGTGCAGGCAACACTTGAGTATGATGAAAATGGGGATCGACTGGCCCATTGTGAGTGCCATTTTGACACAAAAGTATTGACTGTAAACACGACCAGAATAAGGCCGTAGCCCCAAATGGCGAGACTAAAGATGGCATGGAGCGTATTAAAATTAACCTCCCGAAAGGTGGTGCGCCACCGCCTGATGCAGCACGGCAACCAGCGTTTGCAGCGCCGGGTCGGCGGGATCACGCACGTTATCAAATAAAATTGAAACCAGCACCCAGCGCTCGCGCTGCGGTGACAGATCGGCCCAGATGCGGGTGGCGTAATCATCGGTGGTGCGGCTGGCGGATTGGTACCAGTAGCCGGCGGAGTAGACGCTGTGCGCCTGGCCATCGCCCAGCGACACCAGCCGCAGTGGAAAACCGGCGGCGGCCAAAAACGGGCGCGACTCTTCCAGCGACAGGCCGTAAACTTCAAAACAGCGTTCCGGGCGGTGATGGGCGCGCCAGGTACGGCTGGTGACCAGAATCATCGAGCCGGAAATGCCGCGCCACTCAAAGCGGTAACGGTCGGCGGCGTCAGCGCCATCGCGGGTAAACCAGTCGAGTTCATCCGCATTGAGCGGCAGCGGGGTCACGGCCAGTTTGGCGGGAAAAGTCCAGCCGGAATCAGACTGGCCAAAGTCAGTAGGAGGGCGCGGCGTGTACAGCAGCGCCAGCGCGGCAATACTCAGCGCTACAGCAGGGGCCAGCCAGCCGGGCCGGCGCAGCGTTGGGCCGGACTCGGGGTTGGCCGGCAGCGAGGGTACAGCCCAGCGCAGCAGGAACAGCCCGCCGGCGCAGGCCGCCACAAACCCCAGCACACCCAGCGGCACGTGCAGCATTTGGGCCGCCAGCCGCCAGCCGGCCACCTCGCCAACGGTGATGAGAATGGCCACGCGGGCCAGATTGGTGACAAACAGCAGGCCGGCCAGGCCCAGCGCGACCAGCGGCCAGCGCCAATTGAGGGCGCGTCGCTCGAGCCAGGTGGCGGCCAGTAAAAACAGCATGCCCGTCCACAGGCTTTTAACGCCGCTGCAGGGCAGATCAACCTGCGACACGCCGTTTTCAAAAACCAGAATGGTGTCAATGCCGACGGAAGTAACGCCGACCGCCGCCAGCCCGTCGCGGATGAGGCCGGCGGTGACAATCCGCATGGGGTAGCCCACAAAGGTTTGCAGGTGGTCGCCAAAGGGGAGCGCGCCGGCCAGCAGTAGCGCCGCCGGCAGGCCCGGCCGCCAGCGCGATGGCTCCAGCCACAGGCCGAGCAGGCCGTAGCTGGCCAGCGCAAACAGGCTGGCCGACAGGGTGTTGATGTTGAGAAAACGCTCGGCCAGCAAAAACAGCCCCGAGCCTCCCATCGCCAGCGCCACGGCCGGGCGGTAAAAATGCGGCGGCGCGGTAAAGTGAAGCCGAAACTGACCGGCTCGAATTTGCAAGGCAATGAGAATCAATACACCAACGAGAACCAGTTGGTTGGTGCGAAAATCTTCGCGGGAGAAGATGATGGCGAGGTAAGCAAATAAAGGAGAATAGAGCCAGAGCCACAGGAGAATAATTAAACTGTTGATGGCCGTTGGCACGGCTCGCGGCCGGGCGCTGGCTGGCCACCGAAGCCAGCGCCCAAGCTGTTTTGTGGTAAACATGGTTTTTTACCGGGTGCGTCTCTCTTTACCGGATACTCTACCAGCCTAACCGTTTTGCATCAAATTGCCCGCACCGGCAGCCCTCGTCCGGCCAACGATTAGCCGGCAATCAGGGTTGTTGGCCCCGATATTTATTGAGCAGCGCCTGAATTTTATCCAGTTCAAAATCTTTGGTCAGTTGCTCCAGCGTTTGGCCAAACGCCCCGAGTTCCCCGGTTTGTTGGAGGTGGCGGGCGTAGTCGCGCAGGGCGTGGATATCACCCACGGTGGTCAGGTAGTCCAGCCGGGCCAGAATATCCGGGGCCAGCGAAAAATCATCCGGCAGGGTGGACGGTTGGTTTTTGGGGTCTTGCGGTGGGGCTTCGTATATCCACTCCAATTGCAAATGGTGCTGCAAAATATCCAGTAATTTTAAAACCTGAACCGGTTTGGGCACAAAGGCGTTGGCCCCAACGTCGAGGCTCCGCTGCTGATCGTGGCCCAACACGCTGGCCGATGAGGCGATAATCAGCAGGTGGCTGGATTCCCTGTTTGCGCGCAGGCGGCTGATCAGCTCAAAGCCGTCCATGTCCGGCATTCGCAAATCGGTGATGACTGCCTCAAATGGATGCGCTGCCAGTTGGGCCAGGGCGTCGGCGCTGCTGCCGGCTTTGCTCACCACAAAACCCAGCGGCGAGAGCAGATCAACCAGTAATTGGCGGTTGAACATGTTGTCATCAACCACCAGAATGGGCGGCTGGCGATCTTTGAGGCCAACAATCCGGCGATCTTCAGCCTGGGCCGGCGCGGCTTGTTCGGCGATGACGGGCACCGTCAATTCAACCCAAAAGGTGCTGCCCTGGCCAACCTGGCTGGTAACCTGCAAATCGCCGCCCAGCAAGCGGGCCAGGTTGCGGCTGATGGGCAACCCCAGCCCGGTTCCGGCGCTGCTGTAGCCGGCCCCGCCAACCTGTTCAAAGGGATCAAATATTTTTTTGAGATTTTCCGGGGCAATCCCGATGCCGGTATCCGTTACAGTGAAGCGGATTAGCGCGGTGCTGTTGGCCGCGTGGCTGACAAGTTTTTGGACGGAAAAGATCACGCGGCCCTGGTCTGTGAATTTTACCGCGTTGCCCAGAATGTTGATCAATACCTGGCGCAGGCGCTGCGGGTCTACCTGGATTACGGCCGGCAGGGTGGGGTCCAGTTCAACTTCAAAAGTCAACTTTTTGTGGTTGGCCCTGATGGCGATGATTTCGGTGACGGCATGCAAAAATGCCGGCAAATTTACCTCTGATGGAAAGATTTCTACTTTGCCGGCTTCAATTTTAGACAGGTTCAAAATATCGTTGATGAGGCCCAACAGGTGGTCGCCGCTTTGTTCGATGATGTTCAAATATTCTCGCTGCTCCGCCCCAATCGAGGGATCAAGTTTGAGGATTTGGGCGTAGCCCAGCACGCTGTTGAGCGGCGTGCGCAGTTCGTGGCTCATGGTGGCCAAAAATGTGCTTTTGGCCCGGTTGGCCGCTTCTGCCTTTTCTTTGGCTTCTTGCAGTATCCGTTCAACTTCTTTGCGGGCGGTCACGTCTCGCACCACGGCCAGCACGGCCGGTTGGCCCCGGTACTCCATAATGCCGGCGTTGATTTCAACATCGATGGACGTTTGATTTTGGTGCAGGAACACCGTTTCATAGCGTGATGGTTCCGACCCGCCGGCCAGCCGCCGCAGATGGCGCTCGATAACTGAGGCGCGGTGCTGCGGCGCGATAAACTGGTCTACCGGCGAGTTCAGAATATCGGCGCTGGCATAGCCCAACAGGGCGGCAAACTGCGGGTTGCAATACCGGATTGTTTCGTTTTGAACAATGATGATGCCATCGTTGGCCCGTTCTGACACATTGCGGTATTTTTCTTCGCTTTCGCGGAGTTCGGCGGTGCGGCGGGCAATGGTTGCTTCCAGCTCGCGGTTGTAAGTTTTAACCTGCCTCACCCGCCACTGAAAACCGCCCACCACCACGCCAATCCCCAACCCCAGCATCGAGACCCGAAACCACAGGGTTTGCCACCACGGCGGCAAAATGGTCACGCCGATGGTTTTGGGCGTGTCGGTCCAAACACCATCGTTATTGGACGCTTTGACCATAAATGTGTAGCGGCCGGGGCTGAGGTTGGTGTAGGTGGCCGAGCGTTTGGGGCTGGGCGGCGACCAATCTTTGTCGAACCCGTCCATTTTGTACCGGTACTGGTTTTTGGCCGAAATTTGATAGTTGAGCGCGGCAAACTCAAACGAAAAGACGGACTGATCGTAGGTGAGAGTCAAATTGTCCATCTGGTTGATGGGCGCACTGAGCGGCGCGCTGCCGGGGGTGATCGACTGGTTGAAAAGCTGAAAATCGGTGAGCACTACCGGCGGGAGGTAGGGGTTATCGGTAACCTGCGCGCCGAAAAAGACGGTGAGACCGTTTGACCCGCCAAAAAACAGTTCGCCGGCCGGGCTGCGAAAATAGCTGAACAAATTAAATTGATTGCTTTGCAGGCCGTCGATTACATCAAAATTGCGAAAAGTTTCCGTTTGCGGGTTGAAGCGGGATAACCCTTTGCCGGTGCTGAGCCACAGATTGCCGGCGTCGTCGGGCAGGATGCCGTAAATATTTTCGTTGGGCAGCCCATCTTTGGCGTGATACGTGGTAAAAGTTTCGGTGGCGGGATCAAATTTGCTCAGGCCGCCCTGGGTGCCAAACCACAGCAGGCCGGCGTCGTCTTCAAAAATAGCCTGCACGCCGTTGTGGCTGAGGCTGTTGGGGTTGTCCGGGTCATTTTGATAGCTGATAAATTGTTCAGTTTGCGGATTGAATTTGTTGACCCCGCCCCGGGCCGTGCCAATCCACAGATTGCCGGTTTTGTCGCGGTAGAGCGCGTAAATGGTGCCTTCGCTGAGGCTGTTGGGGTTGGCCGGATCATTGCGGTAGTGAATGGCCGTACCGGTGGCCGGGTTGAATTTTTCCAGGCCAAAACCGAGCGTGCCCAGCCACAACTGGCCGTCTTCGGCGGGCAGAATGTTGGTGATGAAATTGGTGAGCAGGTCATCGGGGTTGTTGGGGTCGTCGGTAAAGGCGGTAAAGGTTTCGGTGGCGGAGTCAAAGCGGTTCAGCCCGCCGCCCTGGGTGCTGACCCAGAGTGTGCCGTCATCGGTTTGGAACAGGGCGTAAATGTTGTCACTGGAAATGGTGGTGGGGTCGTCCGGGTTGTGGGTGTAATAGGTCATCGAATTGTTGGCGCGATCAAAACGGTTCAGCCCGCCGCCCTGCGTGCCCACCCACAGCACGCCGCTTTGGTCAACCCAGATGCCGGCAATATTGCTGTTGTTCAAGCTGAGCGGGTTTTCGGCAATGCGGCGATACAGGCCAAAGCGCTGCAAGGCGGGGTATAATTTGCTGATGCCCACTTTACGGCCACCCAGCCACAGCACGCCGCCATTATCTTCATATAACCAAAAAATATCGTTCTGGCTGATGGTCAGCGGGTTGTTGGGGTCATTCTGGTACGAGACAAACTGTTCGGTGTCGCGATCAAATTTGTTGAGGCCGCCCCGCTCGGTGGCCACCCACAGGTTGCCGCTGTGATCTTCCAGCACCTTCCACACGTTGTCGTCGCTGATGCTGGTGGGGTCATCGGGGTTGTGGCGGTAGGCAAAAAACTGGCCGGTGCTGCGATCAAATTTGTTGAGGCCGCCGCCGCGGGTGGCAATCCACAGCGTGCCGCGGCTGTCTTCGTAAATGTCCCAGGCTTGTTCGCTGGCGATGCTGTGCGGGTTGGCGGGGTCTGGTTTGAAAACGGTGAAATCGTCGGTGGCGGGGTCGAGCCGGTTCAGCCCGCTGCGCGTGCCCACCCACAGCGTGCCGGTGCTGTCTTCCAAAATGCGCAGCACAAAGGAGTGGCTGAGCGCGCGGGGATTGTCGGGATCGGGCAGGTAGGCTTTGAAGGTTTCGGTGGCCGGGTCAAATCGATTCAGCCCGTTGCGTGTACCCACCCACAGGACGCCGGTGTGGTCCTGGGTGATGGCCCACACGGCGTCGTTGCTGAGGCTGTTGGGATCATCGGGGTTGTGTTTGTAAGCCGTAAATTGATCGGTGGCTTTGTTGTATTTGTTCAGGCCGCCGGGGTCGGTGCCAAACCAGAGGGTGCCATCTTTGGTTTTGTAGCTGGTCATCACCGTGTTGTTGCTCAAACTGTGCGGGTCGTTGTTGTTGTGCTGGTAAACGGTGATGTTGTCGCCATCAAATTTGTTGACGCCGTCCAGCGTGCTGAACCACATCAGGCCGTCGTCATCCTGCACAATATTCAACACCGCCGAATTGGACAGCCCGTCTTCAACAGTGATGTGCTCAAAACGCGGCGAGTCGCCGCCCTGGGCCAGCAGCGGTGAGGCGGATGTGAGAAAGATGAGAGAAAGGACAACGCTGATCCATTTTGCATATTTCATTTTTACTGCCTTTTAAATGTAATGGAATTACATACTTGAGGTCATCGTCAATATTTTTAACCACAGAGACACGGGGTAGCTCTGCATTAAACCGTGGTAACATTTTTGGCCCATCCCCCCTGGCCCCCCTTCCCATTGGGAAGGGGGGAAATTAAGGAAACGGTGTCATTTTCGGGCGCAAAGCGCCCGAAAATGACACCTAATTTCCCAATCTCCCCTCCCCCGCTTGCGGGGGAGGGGTTGGGGGAGGGGGTTAAAGCGAGAAATTTTTGGTTCCACGATTAAGTGCGGTGCTACCAGACACAGAGTTCACAGAGTTTTTTAATAAATTCCCGGTGTTCTCCGTGCCTCCGTGGTTGATTCTTGCCCGATTAATATTCAACCGTGTAAGTTCTATTAATGTCGGTAGGTTGTTAAGATTCTTTATACGGTCTGCCGGGCCACGTCGACCGAAACCCGGAGCTTGTGCTGGCCGTTGCTAAAAAATACCCCTTTCAACGGGGTCACATCAGAAAAATCACGGCCCCAGCCCAAAACAATGTGCTGTTCGGCGGGGATGAGGGCGTTGGTGGGGTCAAAATCCACCCAGCCCAGCTCCGGCACAAACACCGAGCACCAGGCGTGCGAGGCATCGGCCCCCACCAGCTTTTCCTGTCCGGGCGGGGGCAGGGTTTCAATGTAGCCGCTCACGTAACGGGCGGCCAACCCCTGCGAGCGCAAACAGCCCACCATCAGATGGGCAAAATCCTGGCACACGCCGCGCCGTTTTTTGAGCACTTCGGCCAGCGGCGTGGCAATGGAGGTGACGCCGGCCACAAATTCAAAATCGTGGTGAATGCGCTGCATCAAATGATGAGCCGCAGCCAGAATGGGCCGTTTGGCCGGAAACGAGGCGGCAGCGTAATCGGCCAACTGCGGAAACACAACCACCATTGGCGAGTTGAGCACAAACTGGCGCGCTTCCAGCGAGGTCGGGTTCAAGTCAGTTTGCAGGCTGGCCCGCACCTCTTCCCACGGTGTCTGCCCGGCGGCCGCTTGCAACACGGTTTCGGCAGGAGCGCACGGTCCATCAATCTGCACTTCGCTGATGGCCGTAATAACCGTTTGCTTGTGCGGCTGGCGAATGGTGTAGTAGAGCACGCTGTTGCCAAAATAATCGGTGCGTTCGCTGTAATCGGTGTAGGGCGGCTCGATGATGAATTTGCGGTTGAGGCAGATTTGTTTAAAGCACGGCTCGTCAACCGGGCGGGGCAGCAGGCGGGCTTCGTTGTAGCACAGGCTGGCCGGTTCGTCGTACACGTATTCGGTTTTGTGGGTAATTTTAAAAAGCATGGCCTACGCTGCCTGATCGCTGCTGTCTTCGCTGCCGGCCTGCGTATCCGGCACAATGGCCGCGGTGAGCAACTGGTAGGGCACCCGCACGTGGGTAAAGTAATATTGGGTGAGCACCGGCGAAAGCTGGCTGAGCAGCGCGGCCAGTTCGGCCAGGAATGTATCCAGATTTTTGCGCACGGTGCTGCCGTTGCCGGTTTTGGCCAGCACGGCAGTATCTACCAGCCGCAGCCGGGTTGAGGCATCGAGCACAAGCCGTTCTTCTTCGCTGAGGCGATAGGGCGCTTTTTGGCGCGGCAGTGCGGCGATGTGCGCTTGCAGTTTGTCGAGCTGGTACGTGAGCGAGCGCGGATTGGTGGCATCGTGCAGCAGTAAATCGAGCATGGTTTGCAGTTGCAGGTACGAGCGGTAGCGGCGGCGGTAGGTGATAACATTTTCAGTGGTGCGCAAAATGGCATCGAGCAGCAGGTATTCCACCGGCTCGGGGCATTTGGTGCCAAACGCGGCCCGGATCAGCGCAATGCTCAACAGCGAACGTTCCAGCCGGCGGCCAATGTCCAGCAGCAGCCAACCGGCTTCGTGAGTCATGCTTTCGGTGTTGAGGCCGGCAAAGGCCATCAGCGAGGTGATCAGCCGGTTAAGCTGGCTCTGCACGTTGGGCAGGCTCTGGCGGCGGCTTTTTTGCATGCGGTTGAGCGGCATGTCGATGCCGTCGATCACCCGCCACGTGTCCGATGACCACAGATCGCGCACGGCGTAGGCGGCCTGCATCAGCGATTTGAGATTGAACGACAGGCTGCCGGCCCGGCTGCCATCGAGCGTGACCGCCAGCAGTTCATCGACCGGGTGAGCCAGCCGTTTGGGGCTGCCTTTGCCCACAAAACCGGGATAGGTCATGGTAATGTGCGTGAGCGCCCGCAGCAAAAAAGGCATAATTTGGGCGGTGGCGTCGTCATCGCTGCCAACGGGTTCGCCATCATTTAAATAATTCATAATCACGCGCAGCAACCGGGCGCTGGCTTCAGCGCGCTCGGCGTAGCGGCCCACCCAAAACAGATTTTCGGCGGCGCGGCTGGGCAGGTGGTAACTGCTTTTGATGGCCCGTTCAATGCGGTCGGCTTGCAGCCACAGGCTGGTGTATTTTTGGGGCGTGGTGGTGAGCACCCAGGTATCTTTGCTGATACCGCCGGCCTGGTTGGAGACAATGTAGCCGCCCCGCACGGGCGCGCTGCGGGTGAGGCCGCCCGGCATCACGGCGTACCCCTCGCGGCGGGCCACCAAAAATGTGCGCAGCACGGCGTGGCGCGGTTCCAGCCGGCCATTTACCAGCGACGGCGTGGTAGAAAAGCTGACCGGCTCCTGCCCCACGTACATGTGGGGTTCGGCCAGAATTTGCCGGCGGAGCGCATCGAGCTGGCTGCGGCTGAGTTCGGCGGCGTAAAAGCTGCGGCCCTGCGGCTGGCGGTGCAGTTTTTTGATAACCAGATTGGGCAGGTTGGCCAGCACGTAATCCTTTTCTTTGGGCTGGCCGCACCACCATGTGGCCGCCGAGGGCAGCAGCAGCTCTTCGCCGAGCAGGTGTTTGGCCAGCCCGGCCAAAAAAGGCATAAGGCCGGGGTTTTCCAGCACGCTGCTGCCCAGCGGGTTGGCGATGGCCACAGCCTGCCGGCGGGCCGCTTCCAGCAAACCGGCCACGCCCAGCCGCGAGTCCTCGCGCAGTTCCAGCGGGTCGCAAAACAGGTCGTCTACCCGGCGCAGCAGCACGTCAACCGGCTGCAACCCTTCCAGCGATTTAAGCGACACCCGTCCGCCGTGCACGGTCAGGTCATCGCCCTGCACCAGCGAATAGCCCAAATAGGCGGCCAGATAGGCGTGCTCAAAATAGGTTTCGTTGTGCGGGCCGGGGGTTAAAATGACCACTCGCGGCGGCGCGCCCCGCTGCGCCGACAGATCGGCCAGGGTGGCTTGCAGCTCGCGGAAAAAATTGGAGAGGCGGGCAATTTTGTTATCGCGGTAGAGGCTGCCCATCACCCGGCTGAGCACAGTGCGGTTTTCCAGCGCGTAGCCCGCCCCCGACGGCGCCTGGGTGCGGTCGCCCAGCACCCACATGCGGCCGTCCGGGCCGCGGGCCAGATCGGCGGCGTAAATGATGAGCTGGTACGGCCCGTTGAGCCGCACGCAGTCGCACTGGCGCAAAAAACCGTTGTGGCCGTAAATCAGTTCCGGCGGCAGCAGCCCGCGCTTGATCAGCTCGCGCGGGCCGTAAATATCGGCCAGAATCAGATTGAGCAATTCGGCCCGCTGTTTGAGCCCGGCTTCAATGGTTTGCCAGTCGTCCGGGCTGATGATCAGCGGGATGATGTCCAGCGCCCAGGCCCGGTGCAGATTTTCGGGGTCACCGTGGACGTTGTAGGTTACGCCATTTTCGCGGAGCTGGCGGCGGGCGTCCCGCTGAAAACGTTCCAGTTCCGCGGGGCCAAGCTGCTCGATGGCCTGAATAAAGGCCTGCCAATGCGGCTGGACCTCTTTTTGGCCGAGCCACAATTCATCATACGCGCCGGGTTCGGCCACATAACCGTTGAGCATAGACCTGGTTGAAATATCAGACACGGACACCTCGCGGGCGGTCAACTAAAAACTGATCGAATTACTGGGCATATTATGCCGCAAAAACCGGGGCTTTCAAAGTTTGGTAATCGGCGACCGGATGTGCCTGAAAACGCTTGACTTTGCTGGTTTTTGTGATAAAATACGAAAAATTACTAATAAACACGCATAAAAACGCAAAATGACAAAACTCATCCCCGACAATAGTTTGAATATTAATTTACCCCAGGAGCGCCGGCAGCATATTCTTGAAAAATTGCAGTCCGAAGGCAAACTCATCGCCACAGATCTGTGCGCCCTGTACGGCGTATCAGAAGATACTATCCGGCGTGATTTGCGCGACATGGCCGCGGACGGGCTGCTGAAACGGGTTCACGGCGGCGCGCTGCCGTTGGCCCCGCAGCGCCCCTACGCCGAGCGCGCGCAGGATAGTTCGCCGGCCAAAGTAGCTATTGCCCAAACCGCCGCCCGGCTGGTGCAAAACGGGCATATGGTTATTTTTGGCAGCGGCACCACCAACCTGGAAATTTGCAAGCAACTTGAGCCATCGCTCCGGGCGACGGTAGTGACAACCAGCCCCCAAATTGCGCTGACGCTGCTCGATCACCGTTTTATTGAGGTGATTCTGGTGGGCGGTCGGCTCAGCAAAAGCGCCTATGCCGCCATTGATGCGGAGGCGCTGGCGCAGCTCAGCCGTTACCACGCCGACATCTGCTTTTTGGGGATTTGCAGCCTTCACCCCCAGGCCGGGTACACCGTTACCCTGTACGATGAAGCAGCCATTAACCGGGCCATCATCGCTCAATCCGGCGAGGTTGTCGCCGCGGCTACGGGCGACAAGCTGGGCACCATTGCGCCGTACGCGGTCGCTCCGCTGTCAGATATCACCCACCTGGTTACCGAACCGAACCTGCCAGAGGCCAGCCTTGAGCCGTACCGGCAGGCCGGCCTAGAAATATTATGAGTGTGTTGGCCGGCGGCCAACACACTCAGCCGTTACCTCATCCATTACTTTTAGAAAGCGAACAACGTTATGAACTCACAAACTCCTTCTATTCAAACCGCGCGCTGGGCGGTGCTGGCCATGTTTTTTATCAATGGCGCGCTTTTTGCCAACTGGGTGGCGCGCATCCCCCAGATTCAGGCCAAACTGGCGTTGAGCGAAGGCGAGCTGGGGCTGGTGCTGCTGGGCATTGCAGTTGGGGTGCTGGTTGCCCTGTCGCTGGCCGGGGGATTGATTGCCCGGTACGGCAGCCGCGCCGTGACCACGGCTGGCGCGCTGCTGCTGTGCCTGCTGCTGCCGCCGCTGGCGCTGATGCCAAACGCCGTCACTTTGTGGTTGAACCTGTTTGTGTTTGGCGCGGCCATGAGCACAATGGATGTGGCCATGAATGCCCAGGGCGTTGACGTTGAACGCCGGCTTGGCCAGGCGGTGATGTCCTCGTTTCACGCCGCGTTCAGCATTGGCGGCTTTGTGGGCGCCGGCATTGGCGCGGCGATGGCCACTTTTTCTATTGGGCCGCTGCTCCATTTTGCCACGGTTGCCATTGGATTTCTGGCGCTAACCGGGCTGCTGTCTCGCTGGCTGCTGCCCCGCGAAAGCGACCCGCACACGGACGGGCCGGGCGCGGTGTTCCAGTTGCCGCCGCGCATTTTGTGGCCGCTGGGCGCGGTCGCTTTTTGCGCGGCTATCGGCGAAGGCTCAATGGCCGATTGGAGCGGCGTCTATTTAAAGAGCGTGGTCGGTACCGGCGCCGGGGCGGCGGCGTTTGGCTTTGCCGCTTTCTCCCTAACAATGACGCTGGGCCGGCTGCTCGGTGACAACCTGACGATGCGATTTGAACCGGCCCGGCTGGTGCAGTCCGGCGGCATTTTAGCCGCGGTTGGGCTAACGCTGGCCATCATTCAACCCCAGCTTGTCCCGTCGCTGCTCGGTTTTGCCGCCGTTGGCGCGGGCATGTCGATTGTGGTGCCGCTGGCCTTTAGCGCGGCCGGCAATATTCCCGGCCTGCCGTCCGGGGTGGGCATCGCCGGGGTAGCCACCATCGGCTATGCCGGCTTTTTGGCCGGACCGCCGCTGATCGGCCTGGTTGCCGAGCTGACCTCGCTGCGGGTGGCGCTGCTGCTGGTGGTGGCGCTGACCGGCTCGCTGATGTTTACCTCGCAGGCGCTGCGCGCCCAACGTACCCGACCGGCGCCGGTGCTGGCTGCCGGTGACTAATCGCGCCGGCCCCGCCGTAAATCGAGCGTGTACGGGTATTCGGGGTTGACCTCCTCCGGCGGCAAACTGGCCGGCCCAACCGGCGAGCCTTCGGCTTTGAACCCCCACACGCCACGCGGCGTAGTTGTGTAGCGGACGATTGGGCCGGGGGTGTGGCCAAAATCCCAAAAACGGC
The DNA here is from genome assembly GCA_022071955.1 of Anaerolineae bacterium. Taxonomy (GTDB): domain Bacteria; phylum Chloroflexota; class Anaerolineae; order 4572-78; family J111; genus J095. Next base: position 310,205 of record JAJVIM010000007.1, on the reverse strand, counting down.
TGATCCGGCGCGATTCGGCCACGTTGGCGTTGACCGGCGTGTCCTCGTAGGCGCGGCCGCCGGGGTGCGAGACGTGGTAGGTGCAGCCGCCAACCGAGCGCCGGTTCCAGGTATCGACCACATCAAATACCAGTGGCGAGTGCACGCCAATGGTTGGGTGCAGCGACGACGGCGGCTGCCAGGCCTGGTAGCGCACGCCGGCCACATATTGGCCGTGAACGCCGGTACTGCGCAGCGGCACGCGCCGGCCGTTGCAGGTGAGCATGTAGCGGTCGGCGGTGAGGCCGCACACTTTAAGCTGCACCCGCTCCACCGAAGAATCCACGTAGCGGGCCGTGCCAAAACTGGCCACTTCCTCGCCCAGCACGTGCCACGGTTCGATGGCCATGCGCAGTTCAAGCTCGATATTACGCACGTGGGCTGTGCCGTAGCGCGGAAAACGGAACTCGAAAAACGGAGCCAGCCATTCCATTTGGAACGGATAGCCGGCCTGCTGTAAGTCATCGACCACTTCCTGCAGGTCGGCGGCCACATAGTGCGGCAGCAAAAAGCGGTCGTGCAGTTCTGTGCCCCAGCGTACCAGTTTGTGGCGGTACGGTTCCTGCCAAAAGCGGGCTACCAGCGCCCGCAGCAGCAGCATTTGGCTGGCGCTCATGCGGGCATGGGGCGGCATATCAAAGGCCCGAAACTCCACCAATCCCAGCCGCCCGCTGCCGGAATCCGGCGAGTAAAGTTTGTCGATGCAGAATTCGGCGCGGTGAGTGTTGCCGGTAATATCGACCAGCAAATTACGCATCACCCGATCAACCAGCCACGGCTGCACCGGATCGCCGGGCTGCGGAATTTGCTGGAAGGCGATTTCCAGCTCGTAAAGCTGCTCTTCGCGGCCTTCGTCCACGCGGGGCGCCTGGCTGGTGGGGCCAATGAACATCCCGGAAAACAGGTATGACAGGCCGGGGTGGTGTTGCCAGTAGGTTACCAAACTGGCCAGCAGGTCGGGCCGGCGCAAAAAGGGGCTGTCGGCGGGGGTGGGGCCGCCGAGGGTCACGTGGTTGCCGCCGCCGGTGCCGGTGTGCCGGCCATCGAGCATGAATTTTTCTGTGCCCAGGCGGGCCTGCCGGGCCTCTTCGTATAGCGTTTCAGTATTGTCCACCAGCTCCGGCCAGTTGTGCGCCGGGTGAATATTCACCTCGATGACGCCGGGATCGGGCGTAACCAGTATTTTGCGCAGCCGCCAGTCGGCGGGCGGCTCGTAGCCTTCCAGCACCACCGGCAGCTTCAGCTCAGCGGCGGTCAGTTCGATGGCGGCCAGCAAATCGAGATAATGTTCCAGAAAGCCGAGCGGCGGCAAAAAGAGATACAACCGCCCGTGGCGCGGCTCGATGCACAGCGCGGTGCGGACGATATCGCGGCTGATTTTTTGGCGGGGCCGGGCGGCGGGCGGCGGCGCGGCTTCGGCTTGCAGCCGGCCCTGCACCACGTCATAATAATCGGGCAGGTCAGTTCGCTCGGCAAACGGGTCGCGCTCAATCACCGGTTCAATCTCTTCTTCCACCTGCCACGGCAGCGATTTGAGCGGCAGGCGCAGCCCCATAGGCGAATCGCCGGGGATGAGCAGCATTTCGCCGCGCCGAAAGAGCCAGGCGCTGCTTTCCCAATTTTGCGCGGGGTAGTTCCAGCGCAGGGGCAGCACGTAGCCGGTGGGCGTGTTCAGCCCGCGCGCCAGTAGATCGGCCAGGCGGCGGCGCTCCAGCGGGTCGCTCAAATCGGCCCGCAGCGGATCGATGTTGGCCGGCAGGTTGTCCTCTTCCCACAAATAATAGTAGGCGTCCTCGTAGCCGGCTTTGATATTTTTGGCGTCAACCCGCAGGAAGCCGGCCAGCGTTTTGAAAAAGCGGTGCGCTTCGTCCAGCCCAAAACCGTAATCCTTTTCTTCTTCGGCCAGCAGCGCCGGGTTGCGCCACAGCGGCACGCCATCGGTGCGCCAGTAACAGGCCAGCCGCCAGCGCGGCAGTTGCTCGCCGGGATACCACTTGCCCTGCCCGTAATGGCGCACTCCACCCGCGGCAAAGGTTTGGTGCAGCCGCCGAATCAGGCTGCCGGCCAGTTGGCGCTTGTGCGGGCCGTCGGCGGCGCTGTTCCACTCGGCGGCGTCCATATCGTCAATTGACACAAACGTTGGTTCGCCGCCCATTGTCAGCCGAACATCGGCGGCTTGCAGCTCGGCGTCAACCTGCTCTCCCAAAAGATTGATGGCCGACCATTGCTCATCGTTGTAGGGTTTGGTGACGCGCGGGTCTTCGTGCAGGCGCTGCACGGTGTTGCTGAACTCAAATTTCAGCACCTCGCATTTGTCGGTGAAGCCGGTGACGGGCGCGGCGCTGACCGGGTCCGGGGTGCAGGCCAGCGGAATGTGGCCCTCGCCGGCAAACAGGCCGGAGGTGGGGTCCAGCCCCAGCCAGCCCGCACCGGGTACGTACACCTCGGCCCAGGCGTGCAGGTCGGTAAAATCGGCTTCCGGGCCGGACGGCCCATCGAGCGACTTGACATCGGCGGTGAGCTGCACCAGATAGCCGGAAACAAAGCGGGCGGCCAGCCCCAAATGGCGCATTATTTGCACCAGCAGCCAGCCGGAATCGCGGCAGGAGCCGATGGCCCGTTGCAGCGTGTCTTCGCAGCTTTGCACGCCTGGCTCCATGCGGACGGTGTAGCCAATGTCCTGCCACAGTTTGCGGTTGAGGTCAACCAAAAAATCGACGGTGGGCCGTTTGGCGCGGTCAACGCCGCTGAGCCACTTTTGCAGCAGCGGGCCGCTTTCGGCCACAGCCAGGTAGGGGCCAAGTTCGCGGGACTCTTGCGGGCTGTATTCAAACGGAATTTCGGCGGCGGAGTCATCAACAAAAAATTCAAAGGGATTGATGACCGTCATATCGGCCACCACGTCCACTTCCATATACAACTCGTTGGCGCGCTCCGGGAAAACCACGCGAGCCTGATAGTTGCCAAACGGGTCTTGCTGCCAGTTGATAAAATGCGGTTCCGGCCGCAACCGCAGCGAGTAGGCCTGGATGGGCGTGCGGCAGTGAGGCGCGGGCCGCAGCCGGAACACGTGCGGCGACAGCGACACCAGCCGGTCGTATTGGTAATGCGTTTTGTGATTAATCGCGACAATAATGGACATCCGGCCTCCGTAAAATGCAAGGATCAGGAGTCAGGATTTGGGAGTTGGGGAGGGTTCCTGCTCCGGCTGTTAAAAAATTTGCGGCAGGAGTCCAAAACTACAGTTTTGGACTCCAAAAAGTTCATTATTGGAGTCGTCTCGATTGGGACTGTTCGACTCTCTCAAAAATAAACGGATCCACGAATCTACGAATCTGCGAATGTAGGGGCGGTTCGCGAACCGCCCCTACTCAATTTTCATTCGCCGACGCTGTGTTGCAGGAACTGTCACACGCCGGTGAAAATCGCTCAGTTGCCCGGCACTTTCAAAGTGCCGGGCAATTCACGTGACCTACTGTTGTTGCGCCTGCGCCTGAAAGGTGATGCCAAAAAAGGTTTCGGCGATGGCGTTGTCAACCTCGTTCATTTCGGTCTGCAACTGGTCGGTAAATTCGTGCAGCCCTTTGTCAAAAATGTCGTCGGTGCCGGTGTACGAGAGCTGGGCTACCAGATGACCCAGCGCGCGCTCGGCTTTGTTGTGGAAGGTGCCCACGCTGGAACCGCTGATACTGTGCAGCGATTGCTGCCCGTTGAGCAGGCAGTGCAAAATGGCGCGGGGAAAATCTCGGCCCAGCATTAAAAATTTAACTACCTGCCGCGGCGTGATGCGCCCGTAATGCTGGCGGTAGGCGTTGAGTGCGTCGGTGGTGCGCAGCAGGGCGGCCCACTGAATATCATCGTAGGCGGTGCCAACGTAGTTCACATCGGGCAGCAGGATAAAGTATTTCACATCGAGGATGCGCGAGGTTTTGTCGGCCCGCTCCAGAAAACGACCCAGCCGGAAAAAGTGCCAGCCTTCGCTGTGGGCCAGGGTGTCGTTGGCAATGCCGCCGAGCAGCATGCCGCGCAGTTTAACATCGTGACAAAATTCGTAGGGGTTGATGTACAGGTTTTCCGGATTGCCGGCAACTTCTTCGACCATGTGGTGAAACATGTTGATCTGCTCCCACAGCTCGCCGGAGATGATCTCGCGTACGGTGCGGGCGTTTTCGCGGGCGGCCCGCAGGCAGGAAATGATTGAGTGGGAGTAGTCGGTATCAAGGCTGAGAAAATTGATCACGTTTTGTTTGGTGGCTGGCTGGTAACGCTCGGCAAACAGGGCGTGGTCGCCGGTAACGCTAACCAGCGGCTCCCACTGATAAAACTCTTTTTCCGGGCGGTGATCCAGCGACATATGCCAGTTAACTTCCAGAAAGCGGGCCATATTTTCGGCCCGTTCCAGGTAGCGGCTCATCCAGTAAATGGCTTCGGCAACTCGGCTTAACATGGTGCGCTCCTCCTATTCTTCCAAAACCCAGGTATCTTTGCTGCCGCCGCCCTGCGATGAGTTGACCACCAGCGAGCCTTTGACCAGCGCCACCCGCGTTAGCCCGCCGGGCAGCACGTAAATGTCTTCGCCGTAAAGGATGTAGGGGCGCAGGTCCACGTGGCGGCCTTCCAGCCCGCCATCGGTGATGATGGGCACCCGCGACAACCCCAGCGTGGGCTGGGCGATGAAGTTGCGCGGCGCGGCTTTGATTTTGTCGGCAAACTGCTCGCGCTGTTCGCGGGTTGAGGCCGGGCCAACCAGCATGCCGTAGCCGCCGGCCTCGTTAACCGATTTGACCACCACTTTGTCCAGATTGGCCAGCACGTGCTGCCGGTCGGCGGGGTTGGTGCAGAGATAAGTGGGCACATTGGGGATGATGGTTTCTTCGCCCAGGTAATATTTGATCATCTGCGGCACGTAGGGGTAGATGCCTTTGTCGTCGGCCACGCCGGTGCCGGGCGCGTTGGCCAGCGCCACCCGGCCGGCGCGGAAGGCTTCCATGATGCCGGGCACGCCCAGCATCGAATCCGGCCGGAAAACCTGCGGGTCGAGGAAGTCATCGTTGATGCGGCGGTAAATTACATCGATGCGCTGCAAGCCGCGGGTGGTTTTCATGCAGACATAGCCATCTTTGATGACCAGATCGCGCCCTTCCACCAACTCAACGCCCATTTCGTGCGCCAGAAACGAGTGTTCAAAATAGGCCGAGTTGTAAATGCCGGGTGTCAGCAGGGCCACCATCGGCGATTTTACTTTTTTAGGAGTGATGGCGTGCAGCATATCCAGCAGGTGAGCCGGGTAGGCATCGACGGCGCGGATTTTGGCCAGCGCGAACAGTTCCGGCAGGGTACGTTTCATCAGGCGGCGGTTGGCCAGTACGTAAGACACCCCGGACGGCGAGCGCAGATTGTCTTCCAGTACGTAAATCTGGCCGTCGGTATCGCGCACCAGATCGGTGCCGGTAATGTGGCACCAGATACCGCGCGGCGGGTTTAACCCCTGGCAGGCCGGCAAATAGCCCTGCGATTCCAGCACCACCTGCGCCGGGATGACGTTGTCCTTTAAAATTTTCTGGTCGTGGTACATATCGTCGATGAACAGGTTAAGGGCGCGGATTCGCTGTTTGAGGCCGCGGTCAATGAGGTCCCATTCGGCGGCGTTGATGATGCGCGGCACCAGGTCAAATGGCCAGATTTTTTCGGTGCCGGCCTGATGGCCGTACACGCTAAAGGTGATGCCCATATCGTACAGCGCTTTTTCGGCGGCGGCCTGGCGGCGTTTAAGCTCGCCGGGGGGCAGGGCGGCAATTTGCTCGGCCAGCAGCCGGGTGCTGGGCCGGGGCATGCCCGCCGCTTCAAACATTTCATCGTAAAACGAGCCGGTGTCGTACTCTGGGTAAATTTGCATAGCGCCTCCTTTGAAAATAGGAATCAGGGGTCAGGAGTCAGGGATCAGGGAATTCCTGCCCCGACTCTAAAAAATTGTGACCGGAGTCCAAAACAAGCGAATTGCGAACACTTGCGCCTGCTCTCCATGCGGTCGCAGTGCAGGTGTTGCGACGGTAGGGGCGCTTCGCGAAGCGCCCCTACCATATTTTCATTCTCGTTGTCGTCCCAATTGGGACTGTTGGACTCCTTTGAAAATAAACCCCCACCCCCGGCCCCTCCCCCTATCAGGGGGAGGGAGTCGCGCAGCGACGGGTGGGGGTTGAAAGATTTTCATTCACTCTGAACAACCAACGGAAGTGAAGAGTCTTCCCCTGATTCCTGACTCCCGACTCCTGAATCCTGTTATTACAGGAATCATAGTATAAAAAAACGCCCTCAAGAGACAACAGCCTATCAGGTTGTCCTTGAGAGCGTCACGGCTGCCCATTCTATCCAGTTGAGGTTAACAAAAACTCCCGGTGTGGAGTGAAGCTCGGCACCGAGAGTCATCTGTAAAAAGGGAAGAGGTTGAGTGAATTGCAGCAATTATACAAGGAATTGATTTTATCCGCAAGCGCTCTTTTTTAGGGCTAGATGGTTACTCCGCGGGCAAAATGTAGAGGCAGTCCTCTAAAAAATTAACGGCGACCTGCTGCCCGGCGGGATAAATAGTGGTGTGGCGCGGGTCGGTATTGATAACCACCAGCGATTGCCCGGCCACGTCAACTTCGTACTCAACGGCGTTGCCGTGATACGATGACCAGCGCACCGTGCCCTGATACTGCCCACCCTGATCGCGTACCTGGATGGCTTCCGGCCGCAGCACCAGCCGCACCGGTTGGCCGGCGCTGACCGGATCATCGGGCAGGGGCGCGGCCAGCGTTTGGCCAAACACTTCCACCGCCACCGAGTCCGGCTCGACGCCGCGCACCTTGCCGGCCACAAAATTGGTGCGGCCAATAAAATCGGCCACAAAGGCGGTGTGCGGCCGGCGGTAAATTTCTGACGGGCTGCCAATCTGCTCGATGCGGCCCTGATTCATCACCACAATCCGGTCAGACAGGGTCATCGCTTCAAGTTGGTCGTGGGTAACGTACACGCTGGTAATGCCCAGCGACTGCTGAATGCGGCGGATTTCGGTGCGCATTACTTCGCGCAGTTTGGCATCCAGGTTAGAGAGCGGCTCGTCCATCAGCAGCACTTTGGGTTCCATCACCAGCGCCCGGGCCAGCGCCACCCGCTGCTGCTGCCCGCCCGACAGCGCGTTTGGCGCGCGGTTTTCCAACCCAGACAGCTCGGTCAGTTCCAGCACCCGCCGCACCTTGTCCTGAATCACGCTTTTGCCCAGCCGCTGGATTTTTAGCCCGTAGGCAATGTTTTCAAATACATTGAGGTGGGGGAATATGGCGTAACTTTGAAACACCATCGCCATATCCCGCTGGTTGGGCGGTTGCTCGTTGATCACGTCGCCATCGAGCACAATCCGGCCTTCGGTGGGAAACTCAAAGCCGGCAATCAGGCGCAGGGTGGTGGTTTTGCCGCAACCCGATGGCCCCAGCAGCGTCACAAATTCGCCCTTTTCAATGCGAATGTTGGCCTGGTCTACGGCGCGGACAATCCCTTCGCCGCCCCGACCCACAAATTCTTTGGTCAGATTTTCAAGCAGTAAAAAGCTCACAAATCAACTCCCTTGAAAATAGGATTCAGGAGTCAGGAATTAGGAGTTAGGGGCAGGAATCTCCTGCCCAGTTCTTAAAAATTGTGACAGGACTCCATTTTCACTACTCCCAACTCCACGGACGTCCGGCTAAGCCTTCCGGCTTGTGGTGCAATTTTTTACAGGTTCAAATCGACGTTTTCGCCCTGGCTGCCCAGCGTGCGGCCCAAAATCAGGTAGGTCAGGCCGATGGCCGCCAGCACAATCGCAATCAAAATCATTGAGTAGGCGGCGGCCAAACTCATCCCGCCCTGTTCAACGGCGCTCAAAATTTCTACGGTGAGAATGCGCCATTTGGCCGTAGACAGAAAAATAATGGCCGACAGGCTGGTCATGTGGCGGGCAAAGCTAAAAATCAACCCGGCGATAAAGGCCGGCAAAATCAGCGGCAGGGTGATGCGCCGAAACGTGTATTGGGCGTTAGCGCCCAAACTGGCCGATGCTTCCTCGATGGCCGGGTCAATCTGTTGCAGGGCGGCCACGCCGGCGCGCACCGAAGCGGGCAGGCTGCGCACGGCATAGGCAAAAATTATGATGTAGGCCGTGCCGATGAGCACCAACGGCTGGTCCACCAGCGACAGCGCCGCGCTGACACTGAGCAGCAAAATGGCCAGCGGCAGTTTGGCTCGTTTTTCAACGCCGCCCACCACAAAAATGCTAACGGCCAGCAGAGTCAAGCCTATCAGCGTGGGGGTGGGCTGCAAAAACACGCCAATCTGGTCAGACAGGCTGCTGATAATTTTGGGCAACTGCGTACCCGGCAGGGTGCGGCTCCACACAACCATCCGCGTGAGCCACGGCCCCACCAGCACATACACCACCAAAAAAATAGCCAGCCCCAGCACCACCAGCGGCCCGGTTTTGCGCTGTCCGGCGGGTGTGCCCCACCAGGCAACGGCGGCGGCCAGCAGCAGCAATCCCGCCAGCGAGTAGTGCCATTCGTCAAAACTGAGCATGGCGTTAGAGCCGGCCTGTCCCGGCAAATAGGTGAGTAAATAGCCAATAACGGTGCCGGATACAACGATGGCTAATCGCTGGCCGGTGGTTTTAACCACAGTCAGGCTAAAATAAAAAGCCAGCGCGCCGTAAACCAGCAGCAGGCTCCACCACGGGGCCTGGATAAAAGCGATGATGTAGCCGATGCCCAAAATTGTGCCGGGCACGGCCCCGCCCAAATTAGAGACAAAATCCAGCGCTGTTTTGCCGTAAAAGGTGCGGCGAATGGTTAAAAAAGCCACCAGCATGCCAATCAACCCGGCGATGGGCGTGGCGATCGCCGACAGAAAAGTGGTGTCGATAATGGCTTCGAGGCCGCGATTGACGGCGACAGAATAATATTTAAAGTCGAGCGAATAATCCACGCCCCACAACCGGGTCATCGAGCCGGCCACAATTGAAATATACAGCGTTAGCACCAAAATCAGCATCAGCGAGCTGATGGTAATAAATGTCCAGCGGATGAGCGGTTCTTTCACGGTAAGCTGCCCGCCGGTCGGTTTGCCGGTAACAGAAATATACGAGCGTTTTTTAACGTAGTAGTTCTGCAAAATAAACAGGGTCAACGTGGGGATGAGCAGCACCAGCGACAGGGCGGCAGCTTTTTGCTGGTTAAACTCGCCGTTGACCGCCAGATAGATTTCGGCGGAAAGCACGGTTGTATTACCAGAAATGAGCAGCGGGTTGCCCAGATCGGCCAGCGCCTCCACAAACAGCAGCAAAAACGAGCCGGCCAGCCCCGGAATGAGCAGCGGCAGCGTGACGGTGCGGAAAATGTGGAATTTACTGGCGCCCATGCTCAGGGCGGCTTCTTCCATGGCCGGTTCAAAGCGCTCCAGCATGGCCCGGATAATGAGATACGGCACCGAGAAAAAGGTGATCACCTGCACAAACACCAGCCCGTCCAGCCCGTAAATATCGTTGACGCCGGGGGTAAATTCAATACCCAAAATTTGCCGGGTGATCATCCCGTTGCGGCCAAACAGCAGAATGGCGGCCACGGCAATGGCAAACGGCGGCGAAATGGTGGGCAGCAGGGTGATCACGTGGAACAGGCGCGGAAAGGGGATGTTGCAGCGTACCACGGTATAGGCAAACACAAAGCCAAACAGCGTGCCCAAACCGGCGGTCAGCAGGCCCATTACCATTGTGTCGCGCAGCACATTCCAGGAGTGGGTGCGGTAAACCGGGTCAATGTAGCGCAGAAAATATTCCAGGCTAAAATTGCCGGCATCAGGGGCGTTGCCGTAGTCTGGCACAAAAAACCCTTGCCCAATCACCCGGATCAGCGGCAGGATGATGAACAGGTACACAAAAATACTGACAATGAGCAGGCCGACGGCCAGCACATGATCCTGCCCAATCAGTTTGAACTCATTTAAACGGCGGATGAGTCCCTGGCCGAAGCCTTCTTTTTTATGAGGTCGAGCTTGTCCGATTTGTTGCATGAAACGTAGATGGTCTGCCGATGCTGGGGTTAAAACGGGTTGTTATAAAAACCCCCCGGAGTTCCACAACTCCGGGGGGCGGTGGTACAGAATGGTTATTCTTTTAGCGCGTCGGCGTTGGCAATTTCGTTGGTAAAGCGGTCAACAAAATCTTTTTTGTTGTTGCCACAGTACTCAAAATCGTAGTTGATCAGGTTAACTTCCAGCAGTTCCGGCCGGGAGGCGGAAGCGCCGATAACCGTGGGCGCCTGATAAGCCTGATATTTGGGGCCAATTTCCTGTGCGGCGGGGCTGATGGCCCAATCGACCCACAATTTGGCCAGATCCGGGTGCTGAGCGCCTTTGATGATGGCCGTGCCGCCGATTTCGTAGCCGGTGCCTTCGGCGGGGAAGGTTAGCTGCAAGGGCAGGCCGTTTTCCTGTTGGGTTACAATATCGTGCGAGAAGACCACGGCCACGGCGGCTTCACCCTGGCCCACAAAGCGAGCTGGCGCGGAACCGCTTTTGGTGAATTGCAGCACGTTGCTGGCAAAGCCGCGTTGGTATTCCCAACCGGCATCCTGGCCTTTGAGCTGCAAAATAGTGCAGAGCTGGGTGTAAGATGTGCCGGAGCTGGACGGGTGAGCGATCATAATCTGGCCCTTCCATTCCGGTTTGATCAGGTCATCCCAACTGGTGGGCGCCTGCACTTCCGGGTGCTCGGCCAGATAGTTGGTGTTGGTGGCAAAGCCCAGCGAGCCGATGTAAATACCATACCATGCGTTGTCGGGGGCTTTCATCAGTTTGGGGTCGCGGATATTCACAGCGTTGGGCGAATCGTACGGTTCCAGCAGCCCTTCTTGCGCGGCGGCAATGTAGCTATCTACCGGGCCGCCCCACCACACATCAAACTGCGGGTTGCTGGCCTCGTTGCGCAGGCGGGTGAGCGACTCACCGCTGGACATACGCACCCAGTTAATCAGAATGCCGGGGTAAATTTTGTTAAATTCGGAAATCTGGCCTTCGCACCATTCCGGCTGAACCACGCACAGAATGTTCAGTTCGCCGGTCACGTCGGCGGAACCTTGCGGCGAGGCGGCGGTGCGCTCGGCGGCAAATTCTTCCAGCATCATCGCCGCTTCGGCTTCGTCGGGGATCCACAGTTTTTGCCCAACTTCAATCACGTTGGGGTCCGGGATGGCCACAAAGCTGGTGTCTTCGGCGGCTTTGGCGTTGGTAGCCTGCCAGATCACGGGCCAGGCCAGCACATCGCCATAATTCTTTTCGGCCAGCTTGCTGAGCCAGTCATCGGCCTGAACCGTGTACTCCTGCCCGCCGCCCTGCTGCGGCGGCGCGGCATAAGCCGCCCCCAGTACCACTAACGAAAGTAATGCAGCTAAAAACAAAATCGTCAAAGCTCGTTTCATTGTAATCCTCCTTTGCATTAACTTGATGAGCCTGATTTAATTTATCTACTGCTTGTTGAAAAATTGAGCGTATTTCTGCCCGCCGGTAATCTGGTTGGACAGATTGACCTTTTCACCTGCTGGCGGCGTTTGATGTTTGTGATGTGGCAATAAGGAATTGATACTGACGCCGTAATTGTAAAATATATTTAAAATTTAGGCAATCAGTCCGGGCATGGATGCTAGACTTGCCAATAATCCAGAATATCCAGCAAGCCCGCCGCGTTGTCTTGCGCTGACACGTAGTGCGCTACGGTTTTTACGTCGGCGGTGGCATTGCCGGGCGCGGCCGGCCGGCCAACCAGCCGCAGAAAATCCACATCGCCGGAGGAGTCGCCCACGCCGGCCATCTCGGCCAGAGCGATGCCGGTTTCCCGGCCAAGCCAGCGCAGCCCGCTGCCTTTGTCAACCCCGGCCGGGTAAATGTTTAACGCCAGCACAGCCGGCACGGCCAAAAAATCGGGGGAAATGGCGGACACAATCTGGCTGACCAGCGGCTGAATAGCAGCGATGGTGTGCGGGGGGTGAGCAAAAAGGGTGTGGCAAATCTGCTTGCCCGGCTGCCAGTAGGCCAGCCCCGGCTGCACCACGGCCTCATCGAGCTGCCGGAGAATTTCGGTGAGGGTGGCTCGCTGGGCCGGGGTAACCAGCGGCGACGGTTTGAACCGGTATTCCTGCGGAAAATACATGCCCGCGCCGTTTTCATACAGCGCCGGCTGCCAGCCGTCGATGGCCTGCAGCACGGCCTCAACGTAGGGCGAGGGGCGGCCGGTATTCAGCGTTACGGCGGGCACCGCTTGGCCGGCTCTGGCCCGCCGGTTGAGAGCCGCCAGCCGGGCAAACAGGTTCAAATTGAAGGGCTGGGCTTCGCCAATGGAAATAACGCCATCGCAATCAAGAACAATCAGTTTTATGGGCATGGTGAATCAGTCTCCAGGTTGAGTTTGAGGGCGTATAGTACGGCGGCGGTAAAAATTTGTCTAGCATGGCGGCCATTTTCACCCGGTAATTCACAGTTTGGGAACGATGGTTTGATACACTGGGAGTCAATATTTTAGGTTCTGCTGACAGTTTGGATTGTGTCACTCTGAGCCGAAGGCGAAGAGTCCCCGGTTTGCAACTGGGGCTGCGTTACCGGAGATTCTTCGCACCAAATTTCAACAGAACCAAACGGAGGGCTGGTTGATGAAAACATTGCTGCGGATATTATTTGGCGTTGTGCTGGGGGCGCTGGTCGGCGGGATCATCGGCTTTGTGGTGGGTGAGTATGCCGTTGATCTGTTTGAGGTGTCGTGTTTTGAAGGCGCGTGCGGTTATCTGGTGGCGTTTATTTATATTCCGGCGGGTGGCTTGCTTGGCGCTATCGGCGGCGGCGTTCTCCTTTACAAACGGCTTGGGGCAAACTCAAGGGCCGGACGCTGGCTTTACTTTTTGGCCGGTGGCGGGCTGGGGTTGCTGGCGGCCCGGCTGGTACTTGAGATCAGCACCCGGGTGTTGGTCTGGTTTTTAAACATGTCCAGCCCAAGTTTGCCGGTGGCGGACGCCATTTTGTTCGCTTACAACTACATTTTTTCTTACGCGGTGGTGCTGGCTGGCGTAATACTGGGCGGCTGGTTTGTTTACAAGCTCATTGCTGCCCACCGGCAGCCGGCGGCGCAGTAGAGGACACTGCCCCGAATCAACGCCCCCGATTGATCAAATAGTTTATCACAAAGGATTGTTATCTATCCGGCCCAATAACGGGCCGGATATTTTTGTTTCGGGGCAGTTTTAGCCGGCAGGTGGTAATTAGGAGTATACTAATTCTGTGCAGCAAGGGGGTGTATCCTTTTTGGGCAGGTGTTGAAAGGGGAAACCGATGCAGTTTTCATGGCGCATAAATTTACAAACCTGGTTGGCCTTGTTGGGGTTGGGCGTAAGTTTGTGGCTGATTATTATGTACGCCGACCTGCTGCTACAGGTTTTTTGGATTGTCTTTGGTTCGTTTCTGCTGAGTCTGGCCATCAGCCCTGCGGCCGATGCCCTGGCGCGCTGGCGTGTACCCCGCGGATTAACGGTGTTGGGTATTTACCTTGGCTGTTTGGGGCTGCTGGCCATTTTAGGCACGCTGCTTGTGCCGGTTGTCAGCACAGAAATCGCTTTGCTGCGGAATAACGGGCCGGAGTTATTTCAAAAAGCTATCACCCGTTTGCTGGCCTGGCCGTTGTTGGCCCAGTGGACTCCGCCGTTGGGCCAGGTAACCCAAAATTTAACTCAGGATGTCAACACGGTGTTGCAGGCGCTGCTAAACACCGTAACCGGCGCCGGCGAAATTGTGGTGAATTTCATTATTGTGCTGGTACTGGCCTATTTTCTGGCCGCCGACGGCACATTAGGCCGGCGCTTTTTGCAGAATTTTGCGCCGATCAGCTATCAGAACCGGGTTTGGTCTGTGGTGGGCCAGCTTCGCTTTCGGCTGACCCGCTGGATTTGGGCGCAGATTGCTATTGCCTGTTTTTTTGCGCTGAGCTTTGGGCTGGGGGCAACCGTGCTGGGCGTTCCGTTTGCGTTAACGATTGCCCTGGTCGGGGGCGTGCTGGAAATCATTCCCTACATTGGCGGCTTTATCGCGCTGACCCTGGCCGTTTTGAGCGCGCTGTCGGTGAATCCCTGGCTGGCCCTGTGGGTTATTCTGCTCTACTCGGTGATCGCTTTGGCGCAAGGCCACATTGTGGCCCCCGCTTTTTACGGGCGAGCCATGCATTTGCACCCGGCGCTCGTTTTGGTGGCGCTGCTTATTGGCGCCAAAACTGGCGGCATTGTAGGCATCTTTTTTGCGGTGCCAACAACGGTAATGCTGATGACCCTGCTGCACGAGTGGCGCACGTCTTCCAGCCTGCCGGCCCAACCGGTACCGGGGACAGAACCGATAAAAGTGGAGGGGCTGGCGGCCTCGCAGGAACGGGGCCGGCCTGTTTCATAGTTAACCCAAGTTGCTGCCTTTTCGGTGCAAACACCCTTCGATACGCGCTACTCAGGATGCGTTTATCGCTTAACTGCGTAACTCAATATTTAATCGTAACTACTCAACCGTTATGCCCGAATGTCTTTATCGGGCATCAAACGGTGGAGTCCCGCTAAAAACACGCGGGAATGACGTCCAGAATGGTGTGGTTGAGTAGTTATATTTAATCTGGCTTACTGCAAAGTTAAATTGCAGGTAAAGAAACGAAAAATTTCTTACTAAGAAATTGGCAACTTCTTAGTAAGAAACCAGCATTTTCTTACTAAGAAACTTGTATTTTCTTACTAAGAAATTGATGATTCGCAAGCGAGAGAATGTAATTTCTTTAGGCGTAGGTCATGCTTGCAGCGTGACAGTCGGGCTACAAGCCCGATCTACGATCTCGCCTAGCTCACCAATCCTGTTTTCACCGGAGGAAACGATGGCTGATCAGGCTATGATTGACATCATAAAAACCGAAGGGTATCATCTTTTTGAAAAGCCTCACCCCCACAGCCCCGGCCATACCGGCCTGCTGGTGGCCATCCGCGAAACCCCCACCGAGCAACACTTTGACCCGGAGTCGATAGAATTGAGCCTGAACGACTCAACCCAAACGGCCGGCCCGACCCGGCTAACACTGGAGTCGTCAAATTCAGGCGTTTATCACGTTTGCCCCGGCAAGGTCATTCTGCGGGACCGGATGGACAAACGCGTCTATTTTTTTGCTTACGGCGGTTCATTGGAGACCAGCTTTTTGCCCGGCACGGCTATGTACTGCCTCCAGTCGCCGGCCCCCATCCTGCTAATGGCCGAGGGGCTTGAAACCGTGCCGGAACTGCTCGCCGCAGAAACAGAGATGTACCTGGCCCGGCTGCACGCCCGCTGGGGCGCAGATGATGAGGGCTTTCGGCAGCGGCTGGCTGCGGCAGACCCCATGCAGCTTTATGCGGCCACCGTGCAATCGATGTTAACCAGTTATAAACGGAGTTCGGCCTGGAAAGAGAGCTATCACGCGCTTTATGAAACGCTGCTGGGTGAAAAAGAATGGCTAACCCGGCTGGGGCGCTGGCCCACAACAACAGGTGGTCTGCGGGATTTATTGATGGATTAGCCGGTAGTGGTAAAACAGTTTACGTTTTGAAAGGATAACAAAGTGAGGCAAAACAACACATTGTTCAAACGGTTTCATTTTCCCGCGCCATTCCAACACCAACACCCGCCGGTGCAAAACACCAACAAAATTTTTGACGAGCAGTTATCTGTGGGCCAACGCGCCGCCGATTGGGTGGCCAACACAATGGGCTCGTGGACGTTTATTGTGGTGCAATCTACCATTTTAACCGGCTGGATTGTGCTCAACGTGGTGGCCTGGATTCAACACTGGGACCCCTATCCCTTTATTCTGATGAATCTGGTGCTGTCGATGCAGGCGGCGTATGCCGCACCCATTATTATGATGAGCCAAAACCGGCAGGCGGCCAGAGATCGGCTGGAAGCTCATCACGATTTTCTGATCAACCAGAAAGCCGAAGAAGAAATTCGGGTGATTATCGATCATTTGGAGGTGCAGGACCGGGCCATTGAAGCCATTTACCAGCTTGTGCAGGAACTTCACACCAAAGACAAAGCAGCGCCGGATACGCCGTAACCGGCCAATAGTTGAGAGTTGTGAAATCATCGATGATTCGACGTGGCTTGTTGGTGCTGCTGGTTATTGGCTTTATCTGGCTGGCGGCTGTTAAGCTCACCGAAATTGAAAAACTGGCCGACACGCTGGCCCAGGGCAAAATCCAGTGGATTTTGGCCGCTGTTTTGCTGCAGGTTCTCTACTACCTTCTTTACTCGGGGGTGTACCAATCGGCCTTTGCCACGGTAGATGTGCCCAGCAAATTGCGCGAGCTGCTGCCGGTTACTTTTGCCTCTATTTTTGTGAATGTGGTGGCGCCCAGCGGTGGGGCCAGCGGCGCGGCTCTTTTTGTTGACGATGCCGTCCGGCGCGGCCAATCGGCGGCGCGGGCGGCGGTTGGTACCATTTTGGTATTAATTGCCGATTTTGGCGCTTTTACCCTGATTTTGCTGGTGGGGCTGGCCGTTCTTTTTATCAGCCACGATCTGGCGCTGTACCAGGTAGTGGCCGCACTCATTTTAATTGTCGTTACGCTGAGCCTGGCCGGGATGCTGCTGCTGGGGTTGTTGCACCCGGAACGGTTGCGCCAGCTTTTGAGCCAGATTCAGCAGGCGGTTAATCGCGCCGGAAGCTGGTTTCGGCGGCCGGCGCTGCTCAGCCACAACTGGAGCCACAAAAACGCCGCCGAATTTACCGAAGCGGCGCTGGCAGTGGCCGCTCGCCCCTGGCAACTGGCCCGCACCGTGGCGGTGGCTTTAGCGGCGCACCTGGTTGGGGTGGCCAGCCTGTACGCCCTGTTTCTGGCCTTTCAATTCCCTATCACTTTTGGCCCGCTGATTGCCGGCTATTCGATGGCCATTTTGTTTTTGATTGTGTCGCCCACGCCGATGGGGGTGGGCGTGGTTGAGGGCGTTACGCCGCTGGTGCTGATCTCGCTGGAGGTGCCAGCTGCGGTGGCCACGGTGGTGGTGCTGGCCTTTCGGGGGCTTAGTTTCTGGCTGCCAATGTTCATCGGCTTTGTTTTATTGCAGCGGCTCAAAACGTTTAGCCCCGCCGAAAAAGTTCAGGCCCGCAGTTGGAACGTGCGGCTGGTGGCCGTTTTAACCGCGGCAATGGGCCTGGTTAATATTTTGTCGGCTGTTACGCCGGCGCTGGCGAACCGGCTGGCGGTGATCATTCAATATTCGCCGCTGCTGGTGCTGCGTGGCGGGCATCTCACGGCGGCGCTGGCCGGCTTTGCGCTGCTGCTGCTGGCGGTGGGGTTGTGGCGACACAAGCAAACCGCCTGGCTGCTCACCCTGGTGGTGCTGGCCATTTCTGTTATCAGCCATTTGATTAAAGGGCTTGATTTTGAAGAAGCCACGCTGGCGGCGGCGCTGGCCCTGTGGCTGTTTTCGCTGCGAACCCATTTTCACGCCCTGTCTGATATGCCCTCCATCCGGCGCAGCGGGCGGTTGCTGGTCGCCGCGCTGCTTTTTACGCTGGCTTACGGCACCGCCGGCTTTTATCTGCTCGACCGCCATTTTAGCGTTAACTTTGATTTTTGGGCGGCGCTGCGCCAGACCATTGTGATGTTCACCGAGTTTTACGATCCCGGCCTGCAGCCGCTAACCGGGTTTGGCCGCTACTTTGCCGCCTCAATTTACGTGGTGGGCGCGGTGACCATTGGCTCTGCGCTGCTGGCTATCATTCGGCCGGTGGTGCGCCCGCAGGGAGCCAGCCCGCTGGAGCGCAGCCGTGCCCGGGCAATTGTGCAGGATTACGGCTGTTCGCCGCTGGCCCGGATGGCCCTGTTTGATGACAAATCATACTGGTTCAGCCCCGGCGGGTCGGTGGTGGCTTTTGCCGCCAAAGGCCGGGCGGCCGTTACTCTGGGGGATCCCATCGGCCCGCCGGCTGACGCGGTCGCGGCCATTTCCGGTTTTACGGCCTACTGCGCCCGCCACGATTGGCAGCCCGCTTTTTACGAGACCCGGCCGGATTATTTGGACCATTATCGTGCTGCCGGCTTTAGTATTGCCCAAATTGGCAATGAAGCCATTGTTGATCTGGCCGGGTTCAGTATTTCTGGCAAACACAACAAAAGTTTGCGCTCCAATTTTAACCGCTTTATCAAAACCGGTTATCAGGCGCTGGTTCACCAACCACCGTTGCCGGTTGAACTGGTTGATGAACTGCGCGAGATTAGCGACGAATGGCTGACGATGATGCACGGTCGCGAAAAGCGCTTTTCGCTGGGCTGGTTTGATGACGATTACATTCGCACCGGGCCGGTCATTGCCGTTCATACGCCGGCTGGCGCCATCAGCGCTTTTCTCAACATTGTGCCGGAGTACCAGCGCAATGAAATTTCCGTTGATTTGATGCGCCGCCAGGCTCAGGTAGAAAGCGGCACTATGGATTTTTTGTTTGTCTCCTTTTTTGAGTGGGCCAAAGGGCAGGGCTACGACAGTTTGAATCTGGGCCTTAGCCCGCTGGCCGGCCTGGGTGATCAGCCGGACGACCCCGGCCTGGAACGGGCGCTGCACTTTATTTACGAGCACATTAACCAGTTTTACAATTTTCAGGGATTGCACACTTTTAAAGAGAAATACCATCCGTGTTGGGAGCCGCGCTATCTGGTGTATCCCGGCCCGGCCAGCCTGCCCGCAGTGATAATGACTCTCAACCGGGCTACCTCCGGCGACGACTTTATGCTCAACTACCTCCGGGATTTCTTTGAAAAACGATGGGCCAGCCGGCCCGGCGCGTCGTCGGTTCAGCAGTTCAGTGAATAAGAGATTCTTCGCTCAGAATGGCCCTAACTGCGTAACTCTAAAAAAACGGGGCGATTGGATAGGTCCAATCGCCCCGTTTTGGTTTGCGGCTCAGCTAATTTCTCAGAACGGCCAATCGCGCAAAATTCGTTCTGTCTCTTCCGAGTGGCCGGACTCATCCCGAACCATATCTTCCAACTGCACCACCAGTCCCTTGTCGCCGTACTCTTCGGCTTCTTTGGCCCGGTTGGTGTAATCCCGCGTCGCCTGCCGTTCTGCGGCCAACACGGCCTCCAGCATTTCGCGGTTGGTGTGAGCTTCCGGCACGGGCCGGGGCGTGGTGGTTGGTTCGCCGCCCAAAGCCACAATTTTGTTGGCTAAAAACTGGGCGTGCAGTTGTTCGTCGGCCACTTCGGTGAGAAAAAACTGGGCCAGTTGGGGCCGGTATGGCCCGGTGGCTTTGGCCGCGTAAGTGATGTATTGAATGATCGCGCCGAGTTCTCCGGCCAGATCATCATTCAAATGGTCAATTAACGTTTGTTTGTTCATAATAGACCCTCCTTGGTCTTGGCTATTGGTTGGTGAGGACAGGATTGCAAGCAGGCGGGCTGAACGTTAGTTTGCGCAGGAGCAAACAGTTTAACCGCCCCTCGTGAAAAGTATAACACAATTTGATGACGGCTGCGATTGGTAAGGAGGGCGGCGGTTACATGGTTTCGGCCAGCATTTCGTTGAGTAGCGCCTGGCTGATGCCCAGCGATTGTTTAACCAGCGGGCCGCGTTGCAGCACCGGCTCGCTGTCTTCGTAGATGGGCTGCTGGCTGTGGTAAAGCAGGCCGGTGGGGATGCGTTGGCCCCATTCAAAGGCTTTGCCCAGCGCGGCCTGCGCGTTGGCCGGGTCGTAACCTTCTTCTTCGGCCAGGTCATACACTCGCTCTTTGAACCAGGGGTAGGTGTTTATTTTGTTGTAGGTAACGCACGGGCTAAACACGTCAATCAGAGCAAAGCCCCGGTGGGCCAGCGCCCCGGCAAAAAGGTCGGTGAGCTGGCGGGTGTTGCCGGAAAAGCCGCGGGCCACGTAGGTTGCGCCGCTAACAATGGCCAGCGCCAGCGGGTTAATGGGCAGTTCGGCGTTGCCGCGCGGGGTTGATTTGGTGCGCACTTCCTGCATGGTGGTGGGCGATGTCTGGCCGGTGGTCAGGCCGTAAATCTGGTTGTCCATTACAATGTAGGTTAAATCCAGGTTGCGCCGCATGGCGTGAATAAAATGGCCCATGCCGATGCCGTAGCCATCGCCATCGCCGCCGGTGATAACCACGTGCAAATCCTGGTTGGCCAGTTTAATGCCGGTGGCGACGGGCAGGGCGCGCCCGTGCAGGCTGTGGATGCCGTAGCTGTGGATATAGCCCGGCAGGTTGCTGGAGCAGCCAATGCCGGAAACAACCATCATTTCATGCGGCAACAGTTCCAGTTGCAGCGCCGCCTTTTTAAGGGCGTTGAGCACGCCAAAATCGCCGCAGCCGGGGCACCAATCCGGCGAAACCGGCCCTTCGTACATGGTTAAGGTGAGTTCTTCTTTAGCCAGCGTGGGGGTCATAATTGTTTTTCTCCTTTGAAAAATCACACATTCACCGATGATTCCAGCTCGGCTTCAGGGGTGTAGGCCTGCCAGGCATAGGTTGAGCCGGTTTGCACCCCAATCAGCAGCGTGCCGCGCGGTTCGCCTTCTTTGCGGCCAACCAGGCTTACCTGCCACACCGGCTCGTTGTAAGCTGGCAGCGATACCTGCTGCAACTCCGCCGGGCGGGCTTCGTTGGCCAGCTTAACCCGGATAAAGTGATAGGCAATCTCGGCGGCTTCGGCCCGGGTTACATCCAGCGAGCGCGGAACGCCGGCCAGAATATCGCGCACCGCCGCGGCGATAAAGCCGGGGCTAAACGGCTCGCCGGCGTAGGCCAGCACGGTGTCGTCGGCGGTGATGCCGGTTTCGGCCCGCAGATGGCGGGCAAACTGGCCGCTGCTGTTCACTTCTACCACCACAATCCGCCGGCTTTTGGCCAGCAGCCGGGTTACGGCCTCTACCTGAAACGGGAAAATATATTTGATGTGCAGGTGGTTGGCGCTAATGCCGGCCTCGGCCAGCTCTTCGACCGCCTCGTGGATGGCCCCCCAGGTTGAACCCCAGCCAACCAGCGTCACCTCGGCGTCCGCCGGCCCTTCAAGCCGGGGCGGGGTTAAACTTTGCACAATGGCCTCTAATTTGGCCATGCGTTTTTCCTGCATTTTGCGCCGCACCGCCTCGTTGGTAAATTCATCGCTCAGCAGCACGCCGTCCTCGTCGTGGTCGTCGCTGGCGGCCACGTACATACCGCCCGGCGTGCCGGGCAAAACCCGCGCCGAAATATGGTCCGGCGTCATTTCAAAGCGCTTGTAGCCCGCCGGGGTTTCGGTGAGCAGTTTGCCGCGCTCAATGGGCACATCGGCTTTAAAGGCGTCGGGTTCAATGGTTTCGGGGTGCTCGCCCAGCATCAGGTCAGACAGAATAATGACCGGCACCTGAAATTTTTCGGCCAGGTTGTGGGCCTCAGCCGCGGTATAGTAGGCGTCGGTCACGCTGGCGGCGGCCATAATCACCCGCGGAAAATCGCCCTGCGACGCGCCAAAGGCCTGGTTGAGATCGCCCTGCTCGGTGCGGGTGGGCAGCCCGGTAGATGGCCCGCCGCGCTGCACATTGAGGATGACCACCGGCGATTCCATAATGCCGGCCATACCTATGGCTTCGGTCATCAGGGCAAACCCGCCGCCGGAGGTGCCGCACATAGCCCGCGCTCCGGCCAGCCCCGCACCAATGGCCATGTTGACCACGGCCAGTTCATCTTCGGCCTGCTTCACCATAACGCCCAGCTTTTCGCTGCGGGGGGCCAGCCAGTGCAGCAGGCTGCTGGCCGGCGACATAGGATAAGCCGCATAAAACTTTAAGCCGGCAGCCACCGCGCCCATGCCCACGGCTTCGTTGCCGGTAACAAAGGGGCGGCGGGTGCGGCTGTAGCGCCAGTTCAGCGCAGAAGGTGTTACATGTTGGGCGGCGTAATCGAATCCGGCCTGGGCAATGCCCAGGTTTTGGTCTACCACCGCCGGCCCTTTGTGCTTAAAGGTATCGCCCAGCACCTCTCTGGTTACCTGAAAATCCAGATTGAGCCAGTGGAGCAGCGCGCCCAGCATAATCGAGTTCTGCATTACCGGCAGCAGCCGGCCAAAGGGTTTGGCCAGCTCGGCCACCGGCAGCCCCACGCAGGTTACGCCCTCCGGCAGCAGGATGGGATCGCAATTTACCTTGTCGCTGTTGTAAAAAATGATGCCGCCCGGCTCCACGGTACGGGCGTGCCGTTCCAGGCTGTCTTCGTTGAGGGCCATGAGCACGTGCAGATTGTTGCCGTGATTGTGGCGTTTTTGCTCGCTCAGGCGGATGCGCAGCCAGATGTGCCCGCCCCGAATAATGGATTGATAGCTGTTAAAAGCGTACACGTACAGCCCCAACCGGGCGGCAGTCCGCGCCAGCGTGTCGCCGGTTTTATCCAGCCCGTCGCCGGCCGCGCCTCCAATCCCAACGGTGATACCTTTAGCCAGATTCCACTGATCATTCATATTTTGTTGCCTCCGCTTAAAAAAATCTATTTTTGATAGATAAGCGTGGCCGCCCGGCATCGATTGATGGCGGTCCGCCTGAGTAACCTATTAACCAAACCGGCCAAAAGCAGGCAGTTACAGCGCGGAATCAAAACAGCGCGCCGGTATACCAGCCTTAAATACCGTGACAATTTGCAGACAGATTAACAAGCGGGTGTTGAAGCGGGAGCTTTAAAAAGGCAGCACAAGAAAAGGGGTGGAAACACACCAGGCTCGGGCTAACCGATGGGGTATGAAGTTGTTCTGTTTTTTGGCGTGAGGTAAGGCATTAGCTGGGGTTAAGTATACTCCTTGCCGATATACTTTTCAAGTAAAATAGCGACATTGCCGGCACAAACCGGAGACGTACCGTCGTTGCGTTTCTCAAACAGCGATAGCGACCGGCCAAACTGATGGACAATTCAGGTGAATGCTTTATAATTAAAGTGTCAGCAAAATCAATAGCCAGGTTTTACCTGCCGTTGTTGTACCCCCACCTTCCGCACAATACCGAACCGGCAATTCATCCGCAATCAGCCCCGCCAACTCGAGCCCCGGCTTGACGCATCGTTTTGAATAGTATTGGCGTTGAATGAGTTTGGGCCCAAACTCGCCCAACGCCCCAATCTTTAAAACCCTACCAGTTCCGGGAGATAGCTGATGTTTGGACTCAACGTTGATCCCAGAAATCCGCCTGGCAACCCAACCCCGGCCGAATTGCGCGCGCTGGGGGTGCAGTTTGTGCGCTTCACGTTTAAAGACGCTGCCGTTGGCAGCCGGCCCGGCCGCGACAGCCTGCAATTTTATCGCCAGTACACAGAGGCGTTGACCGAAGCCGGGATTGGCGCGCTGCTGGTGCTAACCGCCGAAAGCTGCCCCGCGCCGCCCCCTGCCGCCGCCCCCCTGTCTGAATGGATCACCTACGTTGAACTTTTCGCCGGGCGCGCCGCCGCAATCGCCGCGGCGCTGGCCCCGTGGCAGCCGGCTTTTCAGGTGTGGCAATCGCCCGACCAGCTTGCGCTCCAGCGCAACGCCGATCCCCGCCTGCCGCCGGACCGTTACGCGCCGTTTCTGCGGCAAACCTGCCAGGCCATCAAAGCCGTCAACACCGGCCTGCCTGTGATCACCGCCGGGCTGGTTTCCGGCCAACCGGCCTGGCTGGCCGACCTTGTCCGGGCGTTGGGCAATAACGCGCCCGTCGATGCCGTGGCCATCCATCCCTACGGCCGGCGGCCCAATCCCGATTGGCCCAACCCCAACTGGGGCGCGGGGACCATCGGCGAACTGCTGGCCGCTTACCGGCAGGTGACGCCGTTGCCGCTGTGGCTCACTGAAGTTGGCGTCGATGCGCTGGACCCCGCCGGCCAGGCCGATTACCTGCGCCGCTTTTACCAAACCATCAGCGCAGACTTCAGCGGTGATGTGGCCCGGTTTTTCTGGTTTTGCTACAGCGATGGCATGGCCTATCCCTTTGGGCTGGTTACGCACAGTGGCACGCCCAAACCGGCCTATCAGGCCTATCGCCAACTGGCCGCCGGCAGCGAACTTGCCATCACCACTGCCGCCGAGGCCGCCGTGCCGCTCGACAGCCTGCTCAACTATGCCCGTTATCTGGAGCAGAGCATTGTGTTTGGCACCCGCGATCAGGCGCTCCAGCGGCAAATGGAAACCGATCTGCGCTGGAAAAACCAGCCTCGTACCAAAACCGATCTGTGGCGCATTACCCAGCAGCTTTTGGCCGGCTCCAGCCACGCGCTC
The DNA here is from genome assembly GCA_022071955.1 of Anaerolineae bacterium. GTDB lineage: Bacteria > Chloroflexota > Anaerolineae > 4572-78 > J111 > J095. The sequence continues at coordinate 285,851 of JAJVIM010000007.1, read as the reverse complement.
AGCCAAACCGAAATTGAAAGTTTGGAGGCATTGCAGCAAAGCAAAGACCTGTACGGTTCGCTCCGTTCCGTGGTGCTGGCAACGCACCAGCGCACTGGCGCGTTGAGCGGCTGCCTTGGCGTTCACTGCCGCATTTCCGCGGAAACCGACGCCAACGCCGCCACCAACATCGAAGCGGTGATGCAGGTGCTAAGCCGGGTTCAGCCCGGCAACCGCCTCAGTGTGATGGATCAGGTTAAGGCTACCGCCGATGACGGCAAGCTCCGCGCCCCGGATATTTTTGAAACCGATGTGTACGGCCAGCACCGCAACGGGCTGGTGGATAATCACGCCTGGAATTTGCAGCGGCTGGTGCGGGCCATCCGCGACCGGGGCTACCAGGACCGGCTGATTTTGATTATCCGCATCGATGGCCCGGACAACGGCGCCAATGTTAATCCGTTCAGCGCCACCAGCCTCACCCGCTACGAGTTGGCCATCGGCAAGATAATCCGTTATTTGGAAACCGTGCTGCCGGCCGTGCCTTTTAAAATTGCGCTGGGCAACGAACCCGATCTGGCCAAAGAACGGCAGTGGAGCGATCCCAACCTCGACCCGCGCACATTCATCATCAACCAGTTTGCGCCGGCCACGGGCAATTTTATGAAAAAACTGGCCCGCCAGCGCCCGGATGTCACTTTTATTTGCCCGGCGTTGTCGGCCAATATGAAGCACGATTATCTGGCCTATTATTTGGCGCTGTTTGGCAACGACCGGCCCGAAAACCTGACGCCGGCCATGCACGGCTACTCGGTGGATGTGGCCACGCTGCCCGGCGACCAGCGCAATCTGCTGCACCAACAGGCCGAGTCGCTGCGGCAGTGGGGCGGCTTTAAACACGTATCGGGCACAGAGATTGGCTCCGGCAATCCCTTTGGCGATGTTGAATCGTTGAGTGACAAAGCCCGGTTTGACGACGTGGTGGCCTGGCTTTTGCTCAGCCGCTACCATCAGACTCCGCCGGGGCAGGATAACAACTGGAGTTTTCGCATCGACCCGGCGCTTAACGATCCCACCGCGCAGCAGTTGGCTGATGTGATCAACCGCAGCAAACCGCGGGTGCTGCGCAACATCCGCGAGCGAAGCGGCGGCGGGCTGCAAATTTTGCAGGGCCAACTGCCCAACCGGCCGGCCTACGGCGTGGAATATCTCAGCCACAACACGCCGGCCACAATGGTCGCCGGCCAAACCAACGCGGTGCAAATAACCCTGCGCAACACCAGCTACCGCACCTGGCCGGCCGCCGGCCCCAACCCCATCCGGTTGGGCTACCACTGGCACCAGCCGGATGGGGCCGCGGTGCCGCCATCTTTGTGGGACGACAACCGCACCGGCCTGCCGTACGATGTGCCGCCGGGCGATTCGGTGACGCTCAACTGCAATCTCAATGCGCCGCGCACGCCGGGCCGCTGCCAGGTGCGCTGGGATGTGGTGGAGGAGTTGGTCACCTGGTTTGCCTGGCAGGGCGTGGCCACTCTCAACATCGAGGTTAACGCCGTGGCCCAGCAACCCCCGCAACCTCTGCCCGAAACGCCGGCCCCAACCCGGCTCAGCGTCAGCGCCAGCCACAACAACCGCTCGCAGGGCGAAGATAATTTGCAGTACGCCATCGACAATAACCCCTACACCCGCTGGAGTTCGCGGGCGCTGCAAACGCCGGGCATGTGGTTTCAGATTGATCTCGGCGCGGTGCAAACCGTTGGCCAGGTGCAGTTGATCAACGATCCTTCCCCCCGCGACTACCCGCGCGGCTTTGTGCTGAAACTCTCGTCCGATGGCCAAAACTGGGCCACCGTGGCCGAAAACCGGCTCAACGACGGGCCGCTCAACGTTACTTTCAGTCCGCGACCGGCCCGCTATGTCCGCATTGAACAGACCGGCAGCGACCCCACCTTTTGGTGGTCCATTCACGACATCAAAATTTCTGGCCGGGCCGTGATTACCGCCCGCGCCAGCCACAACAACGTGCTGTCCGGGGCCGACAACGTGGCTCAGGCGCTGGACGATAACCCCGCCACCCGCTGGAGTTCGCGGGCGCTGCAAACGCCGGGCATGTGGTTTGAGATCGATTTGAATGAAATCCGTTCGGTGCGAGGGTTGGCGCTGGACAACGCCGGTTCGGCCAATGATTACCCGGCCGGTTACACCGTCAGCGTAGCAACTGACCGCAGCAACTGGCAGGAGGTGGCCCGCAACGGGGCAAACACCGGCCCGCTGAATATCACCTTCAGCCCGCGCCCGGTGCGCTACCTGTACATTGAGCAAACCGGCCGGACCGAGCAGTGGTGGTGGTCAATCTACGCTGTTGCGGTGAAGTTTGCCGCGGACAACGGCGATTCCGGCAGCGGCGACGAAGAGACAAAGCCGGTTCCGCCCGTCCCCACGCCTGAAACGCCGCTCAAATTAAGCCTTCGGGCCAGCCACAACAGCGTGCAGTCCGGGGCCGATAACCTGTTGCAGGCCATCGATGGCAACGCGGCCACCCGCTGGAGCAGCCGCACCCCGCAGCAGCCGGGGATGTGGTTTGAGATCGAGTTGAATGAAATGCGACTGGTGAGCGGGGTGGCGTTGGACACCGCCGGTTCGCCGCAGGATTATCCCCGCGGCTACGCCGTTAGCCTGTCCACCGACCGCAGCCAATGGCGCGAGGTGGCCCGGGCGAATCAAAATGACCGCCCGCTCGATGTCCGTTTTGGGGCGCAGCCGGCCCGCTATGTTCGCATTGAGCAGACCGGCCGGGATGCGGTGTACTGGTGGTCAATTCACAGGGTTTCGTTGATTTCCAGCCCGGCCGAAAAACTGCCGCCAACGGTCAACGCCAGCCACAACAATGTGCTGTCCGGGGCGGATAACCTGTTGCAGGCGCTCGATGGAGACGCGGCCACTCGCTGGAGCAGCCGGGCCGCCCAGCAGCCGGGGATGTGGTTTGAAATTGATCTGAATGAAACGCGGCCGGTGAGTGGGCTGGCGCTCGATAGCGCGAACTCGCCCAACGATTACCCGCGCGGTTACGTGGTGCGCCTGTCCACCGATCGCAGCCAGTGGGCCGACGTGGCTCGCAACGAGGGCAACACTGCCGCGCTGGATGTTAATTTTGGGGTGCGGTCCGCCCGTTATATCCGCATTGAGCAGACCGGGTCAACCAGTTGGTGGTGGTCTATCCACCGGGTAACAGTTAAACCGTAGGCTCCGCGCCCAAGTTGCAGCGACGGTGCGGGCGCGGTTCACCTGTCTGGTAGTTAAAAAATAGATGGCGTAATGGCAATGATGAAGCTGGCCGGCTCATTCCCGGCTGCAACCAGCCGCCGCAGAAAAATCCCCTCAAAATAAATGCTGTCGCCACAGGTGAGCCGGTAAATCTTTTCCCCCAATTTAATTTCAAGCTGACCCCGTATAACGTGAATACATTCTTCGGTGGCCTGCGGTGAAAGTAATGTGGCCAGGTTGCCGTCTTCCGGTTTCAGCTCAACCATAAAAACATCCATCGGCTGCTTCAAATCCGATGTGAGCAACTCAAAAGCAACGTCTGAGCCGGGCAGAGTTAACTTTAACCGTTTATTCCGCCGCACCACCGGACTCCGGGCATCTGTTTCAACCAGAAAACCGGAGTCGGACAGGGGGACATCCAGCACCTCGCTGATCTCCCGCAGCGAGTCAATGGAGGGGGTAATCAAGTCGTGCTCAATCTGGCTCAGAAAACCGGGGGTAAGGCCAACCCGTACTGCCAATTCACGCTGGCTCAACTTTAATTCTTTCCGTCGCTGCCTGATACGTTGACCTAATTCCATTGCAAATAACCTGCTTTATTCTGTTGCTGTCTTTTCAATTTGCCGGTGGGTACAATTAAATTCTAACAATTCTTTGCTGATTTGCAACCAATCATTACTCGACGAAATTTACAAATACTTTAGCGGAAATTTTTTCGATTGCGCCAGGCTTTTAATTAAAACTAATTTATGTTCGTTAAAAGTTATGAGAAATGCTGGAAGTTTATAAATACTTGACAACCCTTTGAATGTATGTTATCGTATTTTTCAGTAAAAATCAACCCTTTCGTTCTTTGTTGTACTATTACCCAATTGCAATAGACTCTTTCTGGCAAGTTTTTTCGCAGTGTTCTTTGTTTACTTGGAGGTAAACAATGGACCCAAAAGGTAAAACCGCTTTTGTTACTGCCAGTGCTCGCCGCATAGGCCGAGCCACCACCCTTGCCCTGGCGCAAGCGGGGGCAAATGTTGTGATCAACTACCGCACTTCGGCCCAAGAGGCCGAGGCGACCGCCGCTGAGGCGCGCGCTTTGGGGGTAAAAGCCTTAACCGTTCAGTTTGACATGGCCGATTATCGCGGTGCGGCCGCGGTCATTGAACGGATCGCCGCCAAACTCGGCCCCGTAGACATTCTGGTCAATAACGCCTCGCTGTTTAAGCAAGCCCCCGTTCCCACCCAAGATTTCACCATCTGGCACAATACAATTGATGTCATCGTTCACACCCCTTTCTACTGCGCCAATGCTGTGGCTCCGTATATGCTGGAAAAAGGCGAAGGGGTCATTATTAATATTGTCGATCTTTCAGCCTGGGAAGCGTGGCCCGGTTACGCCGCCCACAGCGTAGCCAAAGCGGCCCTGCTGGCTCAAACCCGGCAGTTGGCCCTGGAACTGGCGCCCACGGTGCGGGTGAATGCCGTCGCGCCCGGCCCGGTTTTGCGGCCTCTTCATTACACTGAGGAAATGGTTGCCAGTGTTGCCGATAAAACGCTGCTCAATCGCTGGGGCACGCCGGAAAATGTGGCCGAAACTGTGCTGTTTCTGGTAAAAAACGATTACATCACCGGCGAATATATTACTGTTGATGGCGGCGAACGATATGGCCATCGCAAATATGAAGCGGGGTAAAATATGATTAAGACTGGCATTCATATTATACCAACTATGCCGGTCAATCAGATTATTGACCTGGCTGTGGAAGCCGAGAATCTTGGCTACGATTACTGCCTGATTGCTGACGAAGGCTTTATGCCCGATGTTTACGTAAGCCTGGGGACAATTGCCCGGCAGACCCACCGCATCAAACTTGGCCCGGTGACCAACGGCTACACCCGCCATCCGGCGGTTACGGCCACAGCGCTGGCCACGTTGAACGAGCTGTCTGGCGGGCGGGCGCTGGTTACCCTCGTCGCCGGTGGGTCAATGGTGCTGCCGCCGATGGGCATTGCCCGGGAAGCGCCGTTGACGGTGGTTAAGGAAACCATAGAAATTTTGCGCCAGTTGTGGACAGGCGGCAGCGTTTCCTGGCAGGGCCAACGTTACCGGCTCGAAGGGGCGCGGTTGGCGCTGGGGCCGCAAAACATTCCCATCTGGCTGGCGGGCAGAGGCCCCAAAATGCTGGCGCTGGCCGGCACGCTGGCCGATGGCGTAGTCATGACCGTCAAATCAGATTTGGCCGACGCGCTGGAGATTGTTGAACAGGGCCTTGAGCCGGGTAAGCCTGCCCCGTACAAAATTTACCTCAGTAATCTGGCTTACACGCCTGAAATGTTGGCCCAGGTTGTTGATATGCTGGTTTTTATTATGAAAGATGCGCCGCCACGAGTGTTAAAAGGGTTTGGCCTCACAGACCCGGAAATTGCCAATATCAGGCACGTAGCGGAGACAAGCGGCCCACCGGCCACAGCTCGATTCATTACCACCGATATCCTCAAAAAATACCAGATTGCCGGCACCCCGGACGAATGTCGCCGGGAGTTCCGGGAGACGGTGCAGAAACATAACCTGGATGTCTTTCTGCTGGATGTAGTTTCACCCGATTTTCAGACCAATCTTGAGCTGGTGCGCACCACTCACTCTCTCATTGCTCAACCGTAAAGACTGGAGAAAAAATGTCAATTACTCGCCGCATGAACCGCATTTTCCAACCCGATGGACGCGCCCTGATTGTTGCTTTGGATCACGGCTTGCTCGATGGCCCTTGTCCGGGGCTGGAAAACCCCACCGAAACCATCGCCAAAATTGTTGCCGGCGGGGCCGACGCGGTTCTCACTTCGTACGGTATTGCTCACCGATTTGCCAAAGAGCTGGCGCCGCTTGGGCTTATCCTGCGCGGTGACGGCGCTGCCACCAACCTGGGCAAGCACAGCGACGGCCCCAGCTCATCGCTCTTTTTTAATATGGAAGAAGCGCTGCGTTTGGGCGTAGATGCGGTGGTAGTGACCGCCCTGCCCGGTTCGGCCAAAGAAGAAAGCTCACTAAAAAATCTGGCCACAATGGTCAGTAACGCGCATCGCTGGGGGGTGCCGGTGCTGGGCGAGATGGTTCCCGGCGGCTTCAACAGCGGCCCGGAATATCGCACGCAGGAAAACATCGCAATGTCGGCCCGGATTGGGGTTGAGTTGGGGGCAGATTTTATCAAAACACCCTACACGCCCGGTTTTGAGGCGGTTACCCGCACCTGTTTCCGGCCGGTGGTGATTTTGGGCGGCTCCAAACGCGGCAGCGAGCGAGACATGCTGGTTGACATCAAAGCTGCCATTGATGCGGGCGGGGCCGGTGTGGCCATTGGCCGCAACATTTTCCAGGCCGACGATCCGGTCGCGATGACCGCTGCCGTAGCCGCTATTTTGCATCGGGGCGCGTCGGTTGATGAGGCGATGGCCATTCTTCAAAAAGGGCTGTAATGGCCGGTTGATGCGGCGTAGGTTCGCACAGAGGTAGCAGGGCTGGCAAATGGAAAACGGACAACCTGCCAAATTGGGGCGTCGAATCCAGGAACGACGGGAGCAAATGGGCTTGAGCCTGCGTGAGTTGGCCACTCAGGCCGATGTAAGCGCCAGCTTTCTGAGCCAACTGGAACGCGGGCAAAGTAACCCCTCGCTCAAATCACTTCAGGCTATTGCTAAAACACTGAACGTATCTATCTTCCATTTGTTGGTAGAAGATAGTTCTGATAACCACTACCTGGTTCGCAGCGGACACGGGCCTCACTTCACGCTCTCAGACTCAAATGTTGCACTGGAAACATTGTCTCCCGCCCCTGAAATGGACCAGAAAATATTAGCCTTTATCGGGCGTTTTCAAGCGGGCTACGATCACGAGGTTGTGCCTTCCCGGCTGCCTACCGAGGAGTGCATTTATGTGCTCCAGGGGTGCCTGGCGGTAGAACTGGAGATGGCCAGTTACCTCCTTGATTCCGGCGACAGTATCACTTTTGATGGAATGAGCCTGCGCCGGCTGGCAGTGGTGGGGGATCAGGAAACGGCCTATCTCTCCTTTAGCACCCCGCCGTGCGTTTAAGGCAGGCAGAATGAAATTGGGTAGGTCACGCTTGTAGGGTGACTGTCGGACTTACAGCCCGATCTGCTATTTTTCAAGGGAGTCCGACAGAACCGGGGGTTCGACACCAGGAATACCCGTACCGGGCACAGGTAAAAATGGTTATTGGAGGGCAGCTCCCCCCAAGCCCCCCGGCCTGCGGCGCTATTTTCAGAGGAGAACAGAATAATGAAAACCCGTAGACTGGGGCGGATTTTTCGGCCAAATGGCCGCACGTTGATCGTCGCTATGGAACACACGGTTATTTTTGGCCCCGGTAAAGGGTTGGAACGGCCGGGTGAAACCATTGCCCAGGTTATCGCCGGTGGCGCAGATGCCATTATGACTTCGTTTGGCATTGCCAGCCATTTTGCCCGCGAGTTGGTATCGGTTGGTTTGATTTTGCGGTCCGACGGGGCTGCTACCAAACTGGGCCAGGATGTACCGGCGCCGGTTTGGTTTGGCGTTGAAGAGGCGCTGCGCCTGGGAGCCGATGCCTTGTGCATCTCTGCCTATCCGGGCGATCACAAAGAGCAGGCAACGTTTGAGAATCTGGCGGCGGTTGCCCGCCAGGCGCAAACGTGGGGGCTGGCCGTCCAGGCCGAAATGGTGCCCGGCGGCATGGGCAGCGGCCCGGACTTTCGCACGGCAGAAAATGTTGCGCTGGCGGCCCGGGTTGGCATCGAACTGGGTGCAGACTGGGTTAAGGTTCCTTATACGCCCAACTTTGAGCAGGTGACGGGTGTTTGCTTTAAGCCGGTGGTTATTATGGGCGGCGCTCAACGCGGCAGCGAGTTTGAGTTCCTGAGCGAACTTAAGGCAGCAATGAACAGCGGCGCGGCCGGAGGTACCATTGGCCGCAACATTTTTGAGTCAGATAACCCCCGGGCAATGACCGCAGCAATTGCCGCCATCATTCACAATGATGCGTCGGTTGAGGAGGCAATGGCCATTCTCCGACGCAAATGATCGGGCGTAGTGGAGCATTGGCATAAAAAAACCTCCATTGACTTTTTATATTTTTTATGCCAGAATGCATGCCCAGTAAAAGGTAACATCTTTTCACCATTCGCAGATTCGCATATTTTCATAGGGAGGATGCCTATGAGTTGAGAACCGGATTAAAATGAAGCGTTTTGGCTAACAAATTGCGATTTATCCGCGTAAGGAGAGGAAGATGAACAAGATACGTTTGACAGTATTATTACTGCTATTGGCCCTGATAGTAGTGGCTTGTGGCGGGGGCGCGCCGGTTGCAGAACCAACCCAGGCTCCCCAAAGCAGCGAACCCACCGCCGCAGCTGAACCGGCGCAGCCGGCCGAACCTACGGCGGCCCCCGCTGCTGCTGAACCCACTGCTGCTCCTGCCGAGGAGGCCGCTCCAGCCGAGGAAGCGCCGGCCGAAGCGGCGATGCCGGCATTGGGTGATGTGTGCCCCAATCCGGTGGTCATCCAAACCGACTGGTTCCCGGAAGCCGAACACGGCGCGCTGTATGAAATGGTGGGCGATGATTACACCGTTGATGTAAACAAGAAGGTTGTGCGCGGCTCACTGGTCGCCTCGGGCAAAGAGACGGGGATTGATGTTGAGATTCGCACCGGCGGGCCGGCCATTGGTTTCCAGCAGCCCATTCAGCAGATGTATGTTGAAAAAGACATCACGCTGGGCTATGTATCGACCAACGAGGCGGTATTTGGTGCGGACGACACGCCGACACTGTCGGTGGTAGCGCCGCTGGAAAAGAACCCGCAGATCATTATGTGGGACCCGGCCACCTATCCCGATGTAAAAACGATTGCCGATTTGGGCAAGACGGGAGCGACGATCCAGGTTTTTGCCGGCGGGACATTCATCGATGTGTTTGTGAACGAGGGGATAGTTTCGGCGGACCAGATCGATCCCTCGTATGATGGGTCACCGGCGCGGTGGGTAGCGGCCAACGGGGCGATTGCCCAGCAGGGTTTTGCCTCGGCCGAGCCGTATGTGTACCAGAACGAGATCAAAGAGTGGGGCAAGCCGGTTGCCTACCAGCTCATCCACGATGCCGGGTTTGAACTCTACTCGCAGGCCTTGGCCATTCGCAAGGGCGATCTGGAAGAGTTGCGGCCCTGTCTCAAACAATTGGTGCCGATTGTGCAGCAAGCGGTGGTTGACTATGTAGCCAGCCCGGATCGGGCCAACGCCATCATAGTTGACGCGGTGGCGAAGTACAAAGATTTTTGGGTGTACAGCCCCGAGTTGGCCAAGTTTTCGGTGGAGAGCCAGATCAAGCTGGGGTTGGTCGGGAACGGCCCGGACGGAGTGGTGGGCAATATGGAGCCGGACCGGGTGCAAAAGGTCATCGATCAGATGACCGCCGCTGGCCTGGATGTCCCCAAAGATTTGAAGGCTGATGACATCATCACCAATGAATTTATAGACGATAATATTGGCCTGCCAGCGATGGCTGCTCCAGCCGAGGCCGCTCCAGCCGAGGAAGCGCCGGCCGAAGCGGCGATGCCGGCATTGGGTGATGTGTGCCCCAATCCGGTGGTCATCCAAACCGACTGGTTCCCGGAAGCCGAACACGGCGCGCTGTATGAAATGGTGGGCGATGATTACACCGTTGATGTAAACAAGAAGGTTGTGCGCGGCTCACTGGTCGCCTCGGGCAAAGAGACGGGGATTGATGTTGAGATTCGCACCGGCGGGCCGGCCATTGGTTTCCAGCAGCCCATTCAGCAGATGTATGTTGAAAAAGACATCACGCTGGGCTATGTATCGACCAACGAGGCGGTATTTGGTGCGGACGACACGCCGACACTGTCGGTGGTAGCGCCGCTGGAAAAGAACCCGCAGATCATTATGTGGGACCCGGCCACCTATCCCGATGTAAAAACGATTGCCGATTTGGGCAAGACGGGAGCGACGATCCAGGTTTTTGCCGGCGGGACATTCATCGATGTGTTTGTGAACGAGGGGATAGTTTCGGCGGACCAGATCGATCCCTCGTATGATGGGTCACCGGCGCGGTGGGTAGCGGCCAACGGGGCGATTGCCCAGCAGGGTTTTGCCTCGGCCGAGCCGTATGTGTACCAGAACGAGATCAAAGAGTGGGGCAAGCCGGTTGCCTACCAGCTCATCCACGATGCCGGGTTTGAACTCTACTCGCAGGCCTTGGCCATTCGCAAGGGCGATCTGGAAGAGTTGCGGCCCTGTCTCAAACAATTGGTGCCGATTGTGCAGCAAGCGGTGGTTGACTATGTAGCCAGCCCGGATCGGGCCAACGCCATCATAGTTGACGCGGTGGCGAAGTACAAAGATTTTTGGGTGTACAGCCCCGAGTTGGCCAAGTTTTCGGTGGAGAGCCAGGTCAAGCTGGGGTTGGTCGGGAACGGCCCGGACGGAGTGGTGGGCAATATGGAGCCGGACCGGGTGCAGGGCGTTATTGACCAGATGACTGCCGCTGGCCTGGATGTCCCCAAAGATTTGAAGGCTGATGACATCATCACCAATGAATTTATAGACGATAATATTAGCTTGCCGTAGTGTTTTGAGAGGGTCGGCGGTTCTCCGCCGGCCCTCTTTCTCAAATTGGCGTGGCGGTACAATTGCAAACCGTGCCGTGCCTCAACGTCACACGGTCCCCCAACCTGGAGAGAATATTATGAGATTAACCCAATTAACAAATGAGTTAGACCTGGCACATCGACCGCTGATGCTCGATAGTAATTGTCCGGTCTATCCGGCGGTGCAGCGATGACCGTCAAAACAACTCCTCCTGCCGCAAAAGGGTCTACAGTTTTGTCTTTCTCTAATGTTGACATGACGTTTCCCGACGGCACTGAGGTTTTCAAAAACGTCACCTTTAATGTTGCCCCCAAAGAGTTTGTGACCATTGTTGGCCCTTCCGGGTGTGGAAAATCAACCATCCTGCGGATCGCGGCCGGGTTGCTCCAGCAAACCAGCGGTGACGTTTTAGTCGACCGGGCGCGGCTCGGGTATGTATTTCAGGATGCTACTTTGATGGAGTGGCGGACCGTACAGAGTAACGTGGAGTTACTGGCTGAACTGCAAGGTATCGACGCCAAAGAGAGAAAGCGCCTGGCCGCCGAGGCCATCGAACTGGTGGGCCTGTCCGGTTTTGAAAATCACTATCCCAAATCTCTGTCCGGCGGCATGAAGATGCGGGTATCGCTGGCCCGCACGCTCACCCTCAAACCACCCGTTTTCCTGTTTGACGAGCCGTTTGGGGCGGTGGATGAAATCACCAGAGAACACCTCAATGAAGAGACGCTCAAATTGTTTGAACGGGAACGATTCGCCGGGCTATTCATTACCCACTCCATCTCCGAAGCCGTATTCCTGTCAACCCGCGTTCACGTGATGTCGTCAAGGCCGGGAACACTCGTTGCCACTTTTGATGTGCCGTTCAGTTACCCCAGGCAGCCTGACCTGCGTTTTGATGCAGATTTTGGCGAGTTGAGTCGCGCCATTTCGCATGCCCTTTTGGAGGCCCACACATGAAACAGTTGACCCAAACCGATGTGGCCGCTGCCGAATCGACAGCAGCGGTTGTTACGTCTGATCCAAGCAAAAACCCCGTCCGGCGCTGGACGCGCCAAATTCTGCCGCCCATTTTATTGGGCCTGTTCTTTATTGCGTTGTGGTATCTTATTTCCTACGTTGTCCTTGACGAGCAACGCCGTTTTCTGCTGCGCCCGCCTCACGCGGTTTGGCTGGTGGGGTTTGCCAACTGGGCCAATTTCTCTGAAATCCTGGGCGGGTTGTGGTCCAGCACCATCGTCGCCATGATTGGGTTGACGGTTGCTATCACTATTGGCCTCATCCTGGCCACCCTGATGAGCCAGAGTAAACTGATCGAGCGGGCCATCTTCCCCTACGCGGTAACCCTTCAGGCGGTGCCGATTTTGGCCATTGTGCCGCTGATTGGTTTTTGGTTTGGCTTTGGCATCAGCGCGCGGGTGATTGTCTGCATTATCATCGCCCTGTTTCCCATTATTGTTAACACGTTATTTGGGTTGCTCTCTGCCCCCCGCGGCCTGCACGATCTGCTGACGCTGCAGCGCGTTAACCGCCTGACCCGGCTGCGCAAGTTGATGTTTCCGGCGGCGCTGCCGGCGATTTTTGCCGGGCTGCGCATTTCTGCCGGCCTGTCTGTGATTGGGGCCATTGTCGGCGACTTTTTCTTTGGCCGCGGCGACCCCGGCATTGGCCAACTGCTGCAACGCTACGCCAACCGGCTAATGGGCGAACAATTGCTGGCCGCAATCATTATGTCATCGTTGCTGGGGGTGGTAGTTTTCCAGCTATTTGGCTGGATTCAAACCAAAGCGATTGGCAAATGGCACGAGGAGCGGGAAGCGGAATTTTAATGGGCGGCTTTGGCAGGTACGGGCACACTCAAGCTGGAGGAAAATCAGAATGAAAGCCGTCATTTTGGGTGCGGTTGGGGCAATGGGGGCGCACGCTTCACCGGAACTGGTTGCCTCCAACCGGTTTGAGCAGATTGTCATTGCCGATGTTGACTTTGCCAAAGCCCGGCAACTGGCCGCAGACTGGGGCCTGCCGCCGGAAGCCGCCGTCGCCCTCGACGCCTCAAACGAGGCTGCGTTGCGTGAATTGATGGCTAACAATCCGGCGGTGGTGGTTAATGCTCTGCCCAAAATTTTTACGCTGAATGTCGCCAGGGCGGCCATCGCCACCACCAATATCAAAGTCATCGACTTGAGCAGCCTCAGCCCCGAACTGCGGGCGTTTGACCGGGAAGCTCAAAATGCCGGCGTTACGTATGTGGCTGGCTGCGGCTCCAGCTCCGGGCTGACCAATATGATGGCCAAACACGGCGCTCGCCAAATGGAGACCGTCGAGTCGATTGAGATCAGTTTTGCCTCGTTTCGCTCCATTGCTCTCTCGCCGGCCTCTATTCACGGCGTTTTCTGGGAATTTGGCCCCGACTCGGTGCGGGGATATGTGGCCGACGGCCGTTACGTGCAGGTTCCACTCTGGGCCGAGTCGAAAGAGATTGAATTTCCCCCACCGTACGGGCGTTTGCCGGTGCACATTGTGCCCCATAGCGAGCCGCGCACGCTCTCGCGCAACCTGGGCGCAAAACGGGTGGTGGTGCGGGGCACTTTTACCCCCAAAGTGATGCGGCTGATGCGGAGCCTGATTGAGTACGGTTTTTTTGAATCCGGGCCGGTTAGCATCAACCAGAGTCCAATTTTGCGGCGAGACCTCATCTGGCAATATCTGGCCCAGGCCCCCGAAGCCAATCAGGAGCCGCAGTGGGGCTACGCCTTGCACGTTGACGTGACCGGCACTATCGCCGGCCGGCCTGTGCGCCGAATTTTGTGGACAACCCACCCATCGGCGGAGCAGCCCGGTTGGTCTGGCTCTGACGCCTGGGCCAAATGCGTGGCTTTGCCGCTGGTAGCCGGCAGCCTGCTGCTGGCCGAGGGCAGTTCCACCGGCACGGGCATCGATGCCCCGGAAGCCTTTTTGCCGGGCGCGCCATTTATCGCCGAGTTGCAACAGCACGGGCTGCTTGTACACGAAACAGAGGCGTAGCCTTTTTTCTGACTCCTGTTTTAACAGGAGACGGACTCAGCCTGCGGCACGGCATCAAAGAAAGAAAATGGTTATGGAGGGAACTACCCTCCAAGCCCCCCGGCCTGCGGCGCTATTTTCAATGGAGGTTTTATGAAGCGGTTTGAAGATAAAGTGGCTGTTATCACCGGCGCGGCGCAGGGCATTGGGCAGGCCATCGCTTTGCGTTTTGCGCAGGAAGGCGCCCGGGTAGCTCTGCTGGATTTGCAGGATACGTCGCCGGCGGTTGCGCTGTGTCAGGCTGCCGGCTCGCCGGCGCGGGGGTTTGCGGTAAATGTGTCGCAAAAGTCAAGCATTGCCGGAGCGGTTGACAGTATTGTCGCTGAGTGGGGCAAAATTGATATTTGGGTGAACAACGCCGGCATCTTTGATAACACGCCGCTCACCGAGCTGAGCGAGGAGCGCTGGGATAAGGTTGCCGACGTAAACTACAAGAGTATGTTTTTGTGCGCCCAACTGGCCGCGCCGCACATGGTGGCGCAGCGCTGGGGCCGAATTATCAACATTTCTTCAATGGCGGGCAAGGTGGCTTTTCCCGATGAGGTGGCTTACTGCTCCACCAAAAGCGCGGTTTTGGGCCTGACTCGCGCTCTGGCGATAGAGTTAGGGCCGCACGGCATCACCGCCAACGCCATCTGCCCTGGCTCAATCCAAACCGAAATGCTAAAGAGCACCCACCAATCGCTGGCCGACCGGCACAACACCACGTTGGCGGCGTGGGAAGCCGATGTGCTGAAAACAATTCCGGCGGGTCGTTTTGGCCAGCCCGCCGATGTGGCCGCGCTGGCGGCTTTTTTGGCATCAGAGGATGCCGCCTACATTAACGCTCAGGCGATCAACATTGATGGCGGCGTGGTGTTTTATTAAAAAGGAGTGACGCAGTTCGCACCCTGAGTAGGCGATAGCCGTGTCGAAGGGGCGTTTTGAGTCAACTGCGTAGGTCCCATAAAAGTGAGGTCGGAATGAATCCCAAACGCTTTGCTGAACAGGTAGCCATCATCACCGGCGCGGCCAACGGCATTGGCCGCGCCTGCGCCGTTAGATTTGCCGAAGAAGGGGCCAATATCGCCTGCCTTGATTTAAATGAGCCGGCCAACGAGGCCACCGCGGCCGCATGCCGAGACTATGGCGTAGAGGCGATCGCCCTGACCTGCAACGTAACCGACCCGGCCAGCGTGCAGGCGGCGGTGGAAACCACGCTGAGTCGCTGGCAGCGGGTGGATGTGCTGGTAACATCGGCCGGGATTCATGCCAGCGCGCCGCTGCCGGAGTTGTCGTTGGCGCAGTGGCAGCGGGTGCTCAACGTTAACCTGACCGGCGTTTTTTTGTGCAATCAGGCGGTGGCCAAAACAATGATGGCGCAAAAATCCGGCAGCATCATCAATATTTCGTCGATGGCCGGTAAAACAAGCTGGCCTCACGAGGCCGGTTACTCCTCCTCCAAAAGCGGGGTCATCGGTTTAACCCGCTCCGTGGCGATGGAGCTGGCTCCCTTTGGAGTAACGGTGAATGCCATTTGCCCCGGGAATACCCTCACCGATATGGTCAGGCATGTGGCCGAGTCGATTGGCCCGCGCGACGGATTGACCGGCGAGGAATGGCTGCAAATGCGCGCCAATGATTGCCCCATGAAACGGATGGCCGAACCGTGGGAAATTGCCGGGGTGGTTGCTTTTTTGGCCAGCAAAGATTCTCGCTACCTGACCGGGCAGGCTATTGAGGTTGACGGCGGGCTGGTGATGAGCTGACAGCACAGCCAGTTGAAACAGGATAAAATCCGGTTCAATGCACAGCGCCTGACAACACTTCCCGAACTTCCGCCAAACCAAGAAACGATGCACGCAGTTCAGAATTGCTGATGTTGCCGGCAATGGCTTGCACAATCTCCTGCGCCTGTTGGCGGAGACGCCCGGCTTCGGTTGGGTCGGTTTCAACCCCCCGTAGACAGCCGCCAGGTCGGCGCGCGTGATCATCTGCGGCGTAAGAGAGTCTGACCGCGGTAAAACAGTAAGTGAAATGACAGTCTTCGTCATTTATAACCTGGTAGCTTTTCACCACCGCGACAGAGCAGGTGCGCTCTTTTTCGGGGCCGATGGCAAAACCACAGGGGCAGGGGTTCGAGCAAAAGCAGTATTTGATTATCGTTTCAGGTTGTGAACGGCAGTAACAGCGATGGCTGATATGTGTTGCCGGTGGCCGAGGGTAATGCAGCCCCGGAACACCCCCTTACAACTCGACAGCGCCCAATGCTTTTAAGGCCGCGGTTTGGGCCTGGGTCACTCCGGTAAGGCCGGTGATGTTCATGCCGATATAAGGGCCTTCCACAGCTAACGTGTTGACACATTCGCCGGTCTGGCTGTCCCAGAATTTGAGCGAGCCATCGAAACTGGAACTGACGACCATCGCGCCTTCCGGCGTAAAAGCGACTTTGTAGACTGCCTCCCGATGACCGCGCAAAACGGCGCGCAGGGTGCCCGTAGCAACCTGCCAGAGGCAGACGGTGCAATCGGCGCTGCTGCTGGCCAGGAGTTCCCCGTCCGGGCTGAAAGCGACCGAATAAATCCAGGCGGTATGGCGCTGCAGGATTAGCGACTCCGTACTGTTCGCCACGTCTACAATATGGATCAGATGGTTCCCGCTACAGGCCACTTTTGACCCGTCCGGGCTAAAGGCAACCGCAAAGATATCCTCTTCACTTTCGTCCTGCACCTGTCTGCGCGCTGCCACCAATTCGGGGTAGTGGCGCTGCGTCATATCCCACAGGCGTAGCAAACGGTCTGAGCCACCCCGCGCCAGGAAACGACCATTTGGGCTAAAAGCAAGATCATGGACCACGTCCAGATCGGCCTGGAGCACAGCCACGGGTTGAGCAACCAAAGCCCCATCGGCCACGCTCTCCGGGCCGTCTTTCGTCTCCGGCACCAGCCAAAGCCGAATGGTGCCATCCCCACTGCCGCTGGCCAGTAACTTGCCGTCGGGGTGAAAGGCGAGCGCGTAGACGGAGTTGGTGTGCCCGCCAAAGGTCTGCCGCAGTTGTCCGCTGGCCCAATCCCACAGGTAGATGGTTCTGTCATAGCCGCCAGCGACGACGCTGCGGCCATCCGGGCTGATGGCAACGGCATAAAGCGGGCCACGCGCGCCACGCAGGACCCGGCGGGTGCTGCCGACCGCGTTCCCTTGTCCCTGCCACAGATGAATCAATTGATCATAACCGGCAGCAGCCAACACCCACTCTGGAGTCTGGGGTTCACCTGCCTGGCCGTCCAATAGCGTTGGCGGGAGTTGGCGAACCGTGTGGGCAGCCAGCACTCGCGGTTGGCCGCGCAGCATATAAAGGGTGTGGCCCGTTTCTGCATCCCACACCCGCACCGTATGATCGCTGCTGCCGGTGACGAGGCGCTGCCTTGTTTCACCGCGGTTTCCACCCCGGTGTGCCTCTGGCTGGGCCGCCGGCGCTGGATCAAAGGCAATCGACCAAATTGTTTGGGTATGCCCCAGCAGGGTCCGCTGCAGGTGCAACTGCGCCCGCGCATCGATGGCCCACAAACGGATGGCTAAATCCTCGTGATGGCCGCTGGCCAAAAATTTCCCGTCCGGGCTGAAGGCCAGAAATCGAATGGCGCCCGTTTTGGTTTCGATCACCTGGTGCAATTCTCCTGTGGGTAATCGCCACAACGAAAGGTGTCCCTCCCGGCCGCCGGTGGCGAGCATCTGCCCATCCTGGCTTAATGCCAGGGTAAAAATCAAGCCCGTAGTTCCCGCCAGTTGCAAACTCACTTTCCCGGTTGTTGTTTGCCACAGCCGTACCGTGCCATCCCGATGCCCAATGACCACAGTTTGACCATCCCGGCTAAAGGCTACCAGCCGAATACGCGTGAAAGCGGTGGCAAAATGATGAACCAGTTGAGGATTTTGGTGTTCGCCTATGTCCCACACAAAAACCCGACCATCGATGTCGACACTGGTCACGCGCTGACCGTTTGGGTGCAAGTCCACGGCAACCACCGCCTCCTGCTGGGGGTGCGCTAATCGAACATGGCGGCGCACTTGCCCCTGTGTGCTCAAAACCCAAATGCCAACGCTCTTGTCGTCACTGGCGCTGGCCAGCACCAGGCAGCGTTCACCCTCGGCCGTGATCCACTGACCAATGCTCATGTGTTTGATTGCATGTTGATGGGCCTGAATCACCTGCGCCAGTTGTTGGTCTGCCGTGCGCCAAATGTAAATAGCACCTTCGCTGGTGCTGGCAGCCACGTACTGTCCATCAAGACTAAACACGGCGGTGTAGATCAGGCCAAACGGTTCGGTAAAGGCGCTATCGACGATCTCGGCCCGGGCAAAGTTGGTCTGGGGCAAACTGGCTCCCCGCAAGTAAAGTTGCCGGAAGTAGAGCTGCGAAAAATCATACTCGTGCAGGTTCGCCCCTAACTGGAGTAACAGATGCAGCAGATTGGCAGCGGCGTAACCTGGACCGGGAGGAGCTGTGCGCAGACGGACCAATTGCCCTTGCAACCGGTGTTCGGCCCCGCGAGCCCCCAACTGCGCTACCAACTGTTCGGCGACCGGCTGCAGCAGCAGCCGTGTCTGGCTGGCCCGCACGTATTCTTTGGCCTGGGCCAGAATCAAGGCGTACGCATTTAAAAAAGATGAGGGCGATAGCCCCGTCTGACTTATCTCGCTGGCTTCCTGTGGCCTGGCCGGCGGCCCTTCATTGATAAGCTCCTGGCAAATATTATCAACAAGCCAGGCAGTGGTGTATTCAAGCACAACATTTTGTAACCCAAAGTGGTCCCCGTAATTTTCCAGCAGCGAATGACGCTGCAGGGAGCGAATCGCCTCCAGAATCAAACGTGAGGCCGGCGGCTGGGCCAGCAGATTGCGCAAAACCGGGAAGGAAACATGTTCGCGCCCAATCGCCAACCAGCCCATAATTTCTCGCTCCAGCGGGGTCAGGCGGGCAAACTGTTGGTCCAACACATCGCGAATATCATCAAAGATGCCGGCGTCGGCCTCTAAAAAGGCGTTAACGCTGCCGGCAAAGAGACTGCCAATCGTCTCGGCAATCAGCTTGAGCGCCAGCGGATTGCCCGAATAATGCCGGGTCAGGCCGGTCAGCATGGCGGCATCGCCGCCCACGCCGCCAACAGCCAGCAACTCGCGGCCAGCGTCCGATGATAAGCCGGGCAACGACAAAAAACGGACGGCACGCAGATCCTTTTCAACCGCGGTCAGATCTTGAGGACGCTCGCGACCGGTCAGCAGCAGGCAACTGCGGTGCTCGCGTTCAGCCAGGTAACGAATGAGCTGCCCGTAGGCCGCATACCCGGGCCGGTAGATACCGCTGCGGCCATCACTCTGCATAAGGCTTTCCAGGTTATCAAGGATCAACAACGCGCGCTGTTGACGCAAATAGTGCAGCAATTGGCTGAACTGCTGGTCCAGGCTGGGGGGGAGGTTGGTCACCGTTTGCCCGGAAAGGGCGTAAACCCATTCCTGCATAACCTCAGCCAGAGGTGGGGCATTCAACAGAGATTTCCAGATAATCTGCTGGAATCTCGCCCCTGCCCTCTCTCCGGCAGGGGAAGGTTCGGCCAGGCTGCGCGCCAATGCCGCGGCCAGCGCACTCTTGCCCTGGCCCCCCATGCCAAAAATACCCACCAGCCGACACCCCTCTTCGCTGACCCACTTTTGCAGGCGTTCCAACTCCCGCTGCCGGCCAAACAACATTATCTGCTGGGGCAGATCGCGCTCGTTGACAAAAATAGACGGGACGCCCGTGGGGCGTTGGCCCGTCTCCTTTACCACCAGTTCTTGGGCCGGGTTCGTGGTGGCCGTTTCTCCTAACGCGCCAGTCCGAATCTGTTCATAAAGGGCGATAGTCTCGGCCAATGGTTCCACTCCAAACTCTGCGGCCAGGATGTCCCGGCAAATTTGGAACTGGGCCAGCGCTGCGCTGCGATCGCCCCGGCGGGCCAGGATCAACATTTGCTGCCGGTGGGCCGGCTCCGACCAGGGTTCGAGTAAGAGCAGCCGGTGGTTGGTAGTGAGCGCCGCATTATAGTTGGCAGCCTGCACATATTCGCTGACCAGCGAAAACAGGGCCTCCACCGCCAGAATGTGAAATCGTTGGCGCTGCTCCAGAACCCACTCCTCAAAGTGAGGCGCGTTGTTGACATAAAAACCACTCAAAAATTCATCCCGGTAGAGATCGACGGCAGCCTGCCGGGCGGCCAGGCCCACCGGTGAAGGCCCCGGCGTCAGGTCACGCTGGAACACCGCCACATCGAGCCAATAGGGGCGAGTGGGGTCAAAGGCGATGCTTTGGCGTTCGATCTGCAAATGATCACCAACCAGGCGGCGCAATTCGGGCAGTACTGTCCGCAGGTTTTTTTTGGCTCTAGCGTCCGTCATCTCCCCCCACAGTAAAGTAGCCAGGGCGTCGCGGCTATGGGCGGCGGGATGGCCCGCGCCGGGGTGGGCGGCGACGGCCAGGTAAAAGAGAAGAGCCTGGGCTTTGTTGGTGGAAAAATCTGTCAGAGGCCGATCATCCAGCAGGATTTGGGGCGGTCCTAACAAGGTCAAACGTAGCAATTCTTTCATAGCACCGATATTGGATCAACATTGGCGTTTGATTGGCGTTTTTTTGGCAGTGGATGGCTATACTGCGTTTATGACCACCAATCCGACCATCAATTGCACTTTCATCATCCGCAGCCAGGCCGAGTACAGCCCGGCTTCCCAGACCTTGAGCGTTCGGCTTATGCTGGAGATGCCGGCCACGGGCCAGCACCGCGGGTTTGTTGATCTGGAAGCCTTGCTAACGGCTTTGCGGATTGAATTGGTCGAAACGCATCGCCAAATTATACCATCCGAGTAACAGGAGGGAAAGCCATAAGCCTACTCAAAAGCTAAACCTATCAGGAGACTTACCGTCACGAATCAAACAATGATCCCAATTTACTTTCAGGGAGGTGAGGCCTATTCCCCCAACGCTTGACCAGCCGGTGACCCGGCGCTGTGAAATCAATTTTGCAAACAAGAAAACCAATCAACAGTCAGTAGAATAGAGGAGAAAAATAATGCTAAACAAGTTTGTTACAGCCAAACTAATTCGCCGAAGCAGTTGGCTGCTGGCCCTGCTGCTGGTGCTGGGATTAAACGTTACCCCGGCGGCCTACGCCTTTCCGGCAGAAGAGCCACCCGCCTGTAGCGTCGTTGGCTGGGGTGTTGACTGGTACGGCCAGATAACGCCGCCGGCCGGCCTCAGCGATGTGGTAGCCATTAGCGCTGGGGGTGAATACCTGAGCGGTGGTCACAGCCTGGCGCTCAAATCGGACGGCACCGTCGTCGGCTGGGGCTATGACTTTTTCGGTCAGGCGACACCGCCGGCTGGCCTGGGCGATGTGGTGGCAATCAGCGCCGGAGCGTATCACAACCTGGCGCTCAAGGCGGATGGCACTGTCATCGGTTGGGGGCGTAACGATGCCGGCCAGGCGACGCCACCGGCCGGCCTGAGCAACGTGGTGGCGATTAGCGCCGGGTACGCCCACAGCCTGGCGCTCAAATCTGACGGCACAGTCGTTGCCTGGGGCGATAACTCCAATGGTCAGGCTGCGCCGCCGGCCGGCCTGGGCAATGTGGTGGCGATTGCCGCCGGGTACGTGCACAGCCTGGCGCTCAAATCTGACGGCACCGTTGTTGGCTGGGGTGATAGCTTCGGTTACGGCGCGGAGACGCCGCCGGCCGGCCTCAGCAATGTAGTAGCCATTAGCGCTGGCGAGGTGCATAGTCTGGCGCTCAAATCTGACGGCACCGTTGTTGGCTGGGGGTATAACGACGATGGCCGGGCGACGCCGCCGGCCGGCCTGGGCGATGTGGTGGCGATTGCCGTGGGCAACGCGCATAACCTGGCGCTCAAGTCGGACGGCACGGTTGTTGCCTGGGGCAATGATGACTTTGGCCAGGCGACGCCGCCAACCGGCCTCAGCGATGTGACGGCGATTGCCGCTGGAGGCGTTCACAGTTTGGCGGTGCAATGCGCGCCGGTCGGCAACAACCCGCCCACCGTTGCCGCCGACAACGCCAGCCTGACCGTGGGCGCGAACCAGGCCGCTGTCAACACCGGCACAATGAGCGACCCCGATGGCGATGTGGCGTATGTAGACGCCTCGATAGGCGTGCTGGACTTTGACCTTCCCAACGGCACCTGGATCTGGATATACGGGACCAGCGGTTTGGTCCAAAACCTGGTTGTCACCATTACGGCTTTTGATGCGAATGGCAATACAGCCGAAACTACCTTTACCCTCAACCCCACCGGCAGCAACACCCCGCCCACGGCCAACGCCGGCCCCGACCAGACAGTTTACCGCAACGACGTGGTCACCGTGACCGGCGCCTGGACCGACCCGGAGGGCGCAGCCGATAATCCCTACACCTGGTCGTGGGACCTGGATGGCGATACCATCCCCGACGACAGCGGCACGGCCAACTACGGCGATACCGTTGTGCGCACCACCAGCTTTGCTGTTGACGGCGCGGCCACCCTCACCTTCTCGGTCACCGACAGCGCCGGTGAGAGCAGCAGCGATACCGTGGTCATCACCGTGGTTAACCGGGCGCCGGCGGCCAACGACCAGTCGCTCAGCACCGATGAGGACACGGACCTGCCGATTACCCTGACCGGCAGCGACGCCGACAACGACGCCCTCAGCTTTAGCATTGAGAGCGTGCCGGCCAACGGCGCCCTCAACGGCACCGCCCCCAACCTGACCTACACCCCCAACCCCGACTTCTTTGGCTCCGACAGCTTTACCTTTAAGGTTAACGACGGCCTGGCCGACTCTAACATTGCCACCGTCAACATCACCGTTAACTCAGTTAACGACCCGGCCGTAGCCGTAGACGATTCGGCCATCACCGATGAGGATACGCCGGTAACCATTGATGTGCAGGCCAACGACAGCGCCGGCCCGGCCAACGAGGACGCCGGGCTGACCACCACGGCAGTCACCGCCCCGGCCAACGGCAGCGCGGATATCAATGGCGATGGCTCCATCACCTACACCCCCGCGGCTAACTTCAACGGCTCTGACAGCTTTGATTACACCGTGTGCGATAGCGATAATGCCTGCGACGAAGCCACCGTTACCGTGCTGGTTAACACCGTTAATGATCCGCCGTCAGCCAATGATGACAGCGTGACCACCGACGAAGACACGCCGGTTACCTTCAACGTGCTGAGCAACGACAATGATCCGGACGGCAACCTGGACGCCGGCAGCGTCAGTGTGGCCAGCTCGCCGGCCAACGGCAGCCTGAGCGACAACGGCAGCGGCAGCTTCACTTACAGCCCGGCGGCCAACTTTTACGGCAGCGACAGCTTTAGCTACCAGGTATGCGATAGCGACGAAGCTTGCGACACCGCCCAGGTGTCCATCACCGTTAACTCGGTCAACGATGCCCCGGTCTGCGGCGATGTGACGCCCAGCGTTTCCACCATCTGGCCGCCCAATCACCAGTGGGTGCCGGTCACCGTCAGCGGCGTCACCGATATTGAGGGCGACCCAATCAGCATCAGCATTAGCAGCATTGCCCAGGATGAGCCAACCAACGGCCAGGGTGATGGCGACACCTCGCCCGACGGACAGGGCCTTGGCAGCGATACCGCCCAGGTGCGCGCCGAGCGAGCCGGCAAAGGCAATGGCCGCTACTACCACATTGGCTTTAGCGCCAGCGATGGCAACGGCGGTACCTGCACCGGCACGGTTCAGGTTAGCGTGCCCAAGAGCCAGGGCAAAAACGGCGCCGCCGTTGATGGTGGCCCGCTCTACAACTCAACCCAGCCCTAAGAGCTAGCGAGCACAATGTTCTTTGGTCAGGCCCGGATGGATGGTCTATCTCGTTCCGGGCCTGGCCTGCAAAAACCAAAACGCCGCTCCGAGAGCCAGAGCGGCGTTTTGGTTCTAAGTTTAGCGTTATAGTTTTCTCAACTTGTTGGACAATTATGCTTAAGGGAACCGGTAATTCAATCTATGTTCTGTTGTTGGCCTGCCTGTGGCTGGCTGCCTGTGCCCTGCCCGCGACGACGCCACCCCCTATCCAACCTGACAGTGAGGGCGACGTGGGCGCGGCGGGGCTGGGTGATCCCATTTACCCCCACCTGGGCAACGGCGGCTACAACGTGGCCCACTACAACATCAGCCTGGCGGTGGATATGGCCGGCAATAGCATCAGCGCCACCACCACCATCCAGGCCCAGGCCACGGAACCCCTGCGCGCCTTTAATCTTGATTTTTTGGGCCTGACCATCGACTCGATACAGGTTAACGGCCAGCCCGCCGGCTTTCGGCGCGCCGGCAGCGAGTTAACGCTGCTGCCCGTCAGCCCACTGGCCAGCCAGCAGCCCTTCACGGTAGCAGTAGCCTATCACGGCCAGCCCACGCCCATTGCCAACGACCCGGCGGTGCCGCGCAGCTACGGCCCGGTAGGCTGGCTGCGCCTTAGCCCCGGCGTTTTTGTTATCAGCCAACCGGGCGGAGCTATGACCTGGTATCCGGTTAACAACCACCCCAGCGACAAGGCAACTTACGCCTTTACCATCACCGTGGCCAAACCTTACGTGGCCGCTGCCAACGGCAGCCTGCTGGCCAAAATTGATAACGGCCCCAGCCGCACCTATCGCTGGGTAGAAGACCGGCCCATGGCCAGCTATCTGGCCACCCTGGCCATTGCCAACTTTGAGGTTGTAACCGGTGAAGGGCCAAACGGGCTGCCGCTTCGCTACTACCTGCCGCCCAACGCGCCCCGGCCGGTGATGGATGCCCTGGCCGAAACGCCGGCCATGCTGCGCTTTTTCACCGAGATGCTGGGGCCGTATCCCTTTGAAACCTACGGGCTGGCCGTCATCGGCGATGAGCGGGTTCGGATTGGGCTGGAAGCCCAAACCCTGACCATCCTCCCGGTGCAGCGCGTTGCCGCCGAGCAGCTGCATGAGCTGGCCCATCAATGGTTTGGCAACAGTGTTACCCCGGCCACCTGGCAAGACATCTGGCTCAACGAGGGCTTTGCCACCTACAGCGAATGGCTGTGGGTGGAACACACTCAGGGCCGGGCGGCTTTTGAGGCGTTGGTGCGCGCCCAATACCTGCGCATGGCCCAGGCCAAAATGTGGCCCCCGGCCCAACCACCCGCCGACCAGCTTTTTGGCCCGCCCATCTACATCCGCGGGGCCTGGAGCCTGCACGCGCTGCGCCTGCGCCTTGGCGATGACGTTTTCTTTGCCCTGCTGCGGGCCTGGGTAACGCGCTACCAATACGGCAACGCCAGCACCGCCGACTTTATGGCCCTGGCAGAGGAGATCAGCGGCCAACCGCTGGCAGATTTCTTTCAGACCTGGCTCTACACTGCCGCCGTGCCGTCACTGCCGCCCCTGGTTAGACCCTGATTAAACAATATTTGCGTTTGATTGGCTTTATTTCGGACAGCATCACCCTGCCGACTCCCGGCGGGTGATGCTGTGTTTGAAGAGTTTTGTCACCATTTGCTGGCGAATCTCGGTGAGAAAACGTTCACGTTCAGTGGCTGTCGCAGAAACTGAAGGCGTTATGGCCTCGTGGTTACGCCCTTCTGCGCCAGATGAGGGGCTGTGGTATAATGTCCACTTTACTGTTATCATCGACAATATCTCGACAGGCAGTGCGCAATAAACAGGAAGCGGGATGGCCTCATTTATCACGCCCGTATTGGTTGGGCGCAGTGCAGAATTACAACAACTTGAAGAGGCTCTGGTGGCCGTACAGGCAGAGGGCGGACGCTGTATCCGGGTCAGCGGTGAAGCGGGCATCGGAAAAAGCCGGCTGCTGGCCGAACTGCGAGATCGGGCAGTGGCTCGAAACTTTGCCATTCTGGTCGGGCGCTGCTTTGAGTAGGATACCGCCATTCCCTATGCCCCGCTGGTCGATCTGTTGCGCACCCATTTCGCCCATCGCAAACCGGAAGATATCGTCGCCGCGCTCGGCCCACAAGCCCCCGATGTTGCCCGGCTGCTGCCAGAACTGGCGCCGCACGTGGTCAACCAGCCCGCGACGCCGGAACCTGAGGCCGACAAACGCCGCCTGTTCGATGCCCTGACCACGTTCCTGTTACGCCAAACCGAGACCCAACCACTGCTGTTGACTGTTGAAGATTTACACTGGAGCGATGCGGCCAGCCTGGAGTTCCTGCTCTTTCTGGTTCGGCGCAGCGCGCCTTACCCGCTGCTGCTGTTGTTGACCTATCGTTCCCCCGAAAGTCAAACCGGCTTGGCTCCTCTGTTGACTGGCCTGGACCGCGAGCCAATCGCCGCGAGTCTGCCCCTCAAGCCGCTAACCCGCGTTGAAATGGCCCAGATGCTCCGGGCGATCCTCGACCAGC
This sequence comes from Anaerolineae bacterium, assembly GCA_022071955.1. Classification (GTDB taxonomy): domain Bacteria; phylum Chloroflexota; class Anaerolineae; order 4572-78; family J111; genus J095. The sequence goes on along the minus strand of JAJVIM010000007.1, from coordinate 259,482 downwards.
CCCGGCCGCCCTCGGCCGAATTTGTGGCGGCGGTCCACCGCCTGACCGAAGGCAATCCCTTCTTTACCGAGGAAATCCTCACATCGTTGATTGCCAGTGAAGATATTTATCTGGTTGAGGGGCGTTGGGAGCGGAAACCGCTGACCCAGATCGATATTCCCGGCAGCATACAGCGTGTGGTTGAGCAGCGCCTGAGCCACCTCACCCAACCCGCCCGGCAATTGCTCGATCTGGCTGCGGTCAGCGGGCGCAGCTTTGATTTCATCGTTTTGCAGGCCCTCACCGGCCACGCTGACCGCGAGTTATTAGGTTTGATCAAGGAATTAATGACCGCTCAGTTGGTGGTCGAGGAGAACGCCGACCAGTTTGCCTTCCGTCACGCCCTGACCCGTGAGGCGTTGTACAGCCAATTGTTGGGGCGGGAGCGGCAGACGCGCCACGGCCAGATGGCTCAGGCCATCGAACAGATTTATGCCGGGGCGATTGATATTCGCCTGGAAGCGCTGGCTTATCATTTTTTCGAGGCTGCCGAGTGGCCAAAAGCCCAAGAATATGCCCAACGCGCCGGGGAAAAAGCGCAGCGGCTGTACGCCCCCCACGCGGCCATTGAGCAATTTGCCCGCGCCCTGGCAGCATCGCGTTATCTGGCCCAATCGCCTCCACCCGATCTGTATCGCCAGCGGGGGCAAGCCTTTGATACCCTGGGCCAATTTGATGAAGCACGGGCCGATTATGAGGCCGCCCTGCAAGCGGCCCGCGCTGCCGGCGATCAACAGACGGAGTGGCAGACGCTGCTTGATTTGGGGTTGCTTTGGGCCGCCCGAGACTACGAGTACACCGGCAACTATTGCCGCCAGGCGCTTGAACTGGCCCGCTCGATGGAAGATGAGACGGCCATCGGCCATAGCCTCAACCGCCTGGGCAATTGGCTGATGAACAGCGGCCAGCCCTTTGAAGCTCTCGGTTATCACCGGGAGGCTCTGGCAACCTTTGAAGCGCTCGATGATCGACCGGGCCTGGCCGGCACGCTTGATCTACTGGGCATGACCGCCAACCAGTGCGGTGATTGGGCGGTATCGATTACTTACTGGGAACGGGCTATCCCCATTTTGCGCCGTTTGAATGAGCGCCAAACCCTGTCATCCAGCCTGGCCAACGTGGTGATGTATACTCCGAATCTGGAACAGGCCCGCGAAGCGGTGGCCCTGGCCCGCGAAATTGGCTGGCACTCTGTTTCGGCCTCCGGGCCTATGGCCTGGATCGCCGCCGAGGGCATGGGGCAGGGCCGGGCCGGCGGACAAGCCTTTGAATTTCCCTTCCGGCTCACGGCCGTGTTTGAGCAGCGCGGCGATCAATGGCTGCTGGTGCAGTCGCACTTTTCGCTGCCGGCTCCCGGGCAAGAAGTGGGTAACTCGGTGCCGGTGTAAGAATCTTATCGATTGTTTTCAAAGATTTTAGTCGCCACCAACTGGCCAATGGTGTTCTCATTTAAGCCCCTCAATGATAATCCGGCACAGGGTGAGGCTGCTCTAAACAGCCACGATAATGTGACATTTGTCACTAGTGGTGAGAAAGATTTTGACTATAATATGAGTAGTTGGGGTTATTTCTCAGTTGAAACAGTGTTAATCCGACCCGGTGACGAAAGCTCAAAACGAATTTGAGATTTTACCGTTACCTTTGAAGCGCCACCTAGTCGTAGGTGGCGCTTTGTTGTGTTTCAGGAAAAATGGCTGAAAGACGTGAGAGCCAGCGATCACAATCAAATTAGGCGGCATTCGTAGGCAAGGTTGGATTATTCAGATTTTCGGATACACGTGTGAATCGCAAAGGGTCTTAAAAACGATGAACGAAGAAATCGATATTGAAGAGTTGGCGCCCTGGTTGGTAATCGTAATCACCTTGATTGGTGGTTGGATGCGGGTTCTTCTACTCTATGATAAAGGGATGTGGTTGGATGAAACGTTCAGCGTGTGGATGGCCAACCAAAGTGTTGCCGATATACTGCAATGGATTGTTAAGATTGACCAACATCCTCCCCTTTATTATCTCCTGCTCCATTATTGGGTAGCACTCAATGGAGATACGCCTTATTATGTCCGTATGCTTTCTGTACTATTCGGCGCAGGCACAATCCCAATTATCTACCTGATCGGCAAACGTATGTCTGGTGCGGTGATGGGATTGGCGGCAGCAGCGATTCTGGCCCTTTCGCCTTTCCACATCTACTTTGCGCAGGAAACGCGCATGTACACCCTGCTGACATTCAATGCAGCCGTAGCGATTTATGCGCTGGTGAGACTGCTTACGGATTCGCGCGCCGTCATGCCCATTGCCAGCCAATTTGGGGAATATCTGCGTATCTGGCGTACATCTGGGCCGGCTAAACCAGATAGCGCAGGAAATTTCAGCTATAAGGTTGATACCCGCAATCAAACCGGATGGAGAGCCCGGATATTCCGCCATCGCTGGTTACCCCTTCAGACTATTGAGACTGACCTGGCCTGGGTTGCATTTATCGTGTTCTCGGCGGCGACGATGCTCACCCACAATACGGCTGTCCTTTTCTTTTTAGCCACCAATATCTTTGTGCCTGGCCTGATGCTTTTTCAAAGGATAAAGAAATCGGGGTCTCAACCCGCCTTCCAGTCTCCCTCTTTTGGAAACTGGGCGAAGGCTCAGATTGGCATCTTGTTGATATGGAGCCCTTGGCTATTTGCCTTTATCAATCAAGCCGGCAGAGTCTACCAGGAGTTTTGGATTCCCAAACCAACTTGGGACTATATTGTCCACGTGCTTGAATCCTTTTTAAATCCATCTCTGTCATATCTTCAACGCGGCCCGGTAATGGGGATGTGGATCCTATACGCGCTGGTGTTATGTTTAGGGCTGCTGCATTACCGAAAAAAAATATCGCAGTTCTTGTTTCTGGCTACCCTGTTCGCCGTCCCCTTCCTGGGTGAACTTATCGTTAGCCTCCGCCGTCCTATTTTTTGGGATCGAACTCTGATCTGGATAACGCTTCCATTGTTTCTGGTACTGGCGGCTGGTGTCGCTCAATTAAGATTTCGTTTTCTTATGATCGGTGTCGTAGGGATTTTAGGCACGCTCAACCTGTTTTCTGCCGGCGACTATTACCGGTTCTATCAAAAAGAGGATTGGGTCACTGCTGCCGGTTATGTCGCAAATTTCGCTGAAGAAGGTGATTTGGTCCTTTTCAATTCCAACTTTGTGGTAATCCCATTCAACTATTATTTTAGAACATATGAGAACCTGTATCATATCCAGGTAGAAAAATGTGGGGTTCCCGAAGATCTGTTCGATAGCGGTATCCCGGAACCAAAGATGACGGACAGCGATATTCCCAATTTAATTTCATTATTGAGTGGGCATAACAGAGTCTGGCTGGTTTACAGCCATGACTCGTATACTGACCCAATGGGATTAATCCCGCAAACGCTTGCATCAAAGATGAAATTAGTCCGGCAACGCGATTTTTATGGGGGGCAGGTTCAATTATATGGGATCCCCTGAGCCTGATTTCCACTCGGGGGAGATATTGAGGCAACAGCAGTAGATATTGGGGGCCATCGCACGCGCGTGAGAAGTTGAAAAAGCCAATATGAAACGATTAGTTATCGTAGCCATAATCGAAATGTGTAGAAAAGCTATCCTACTCACCAGTATTGCTGGAATTGTAATTGGAATAATTGGTTATATTCCGAACTGTTCGCTGACTTCTGCAATCTTCATAATTTCACCTCCAAATACAATACACTACTTGGAGTCAACTCCAAGTCAAATGCTTTTTATGGAAAGCAGAAATTAGTTAAGATTTAATTCGTTCTCTCATTGTTTTCATGTACTGGGTCTGGTACAAAGCTCTGGTTACCCTATGTTTGTCAAATGAGGGAAGGCTTTGCTGTTGCCACTCACTTTTTGGGCACAACTTGGCAAATCCTGACCGGGGTTTCCCTAACAAGGCCCCTGCATTACAAAAAACACGTCTGATTCTTTCCCAAATTAACCAATCAAACCTACAATTTAGGAAAGGCCATGACGATTGGTACTCCGCCACGACCTGATCTAAAAAAGAGAATCTGTTTATTGAAAGGAACTCAAAATGTTAGATGTGGCTGCATTAGGGATTCGTCTGATTTTGTGGATTGTGGCTGCTTTAGTGGTGCTGCGGGCTGTTTTTTCCTGGGTACGCTTTATTCCCAACAATCGGATTGGTATTATTGAGAAACGATGGAGCGGCAAAGGCTCTATCAAATCCGGCTTTATTGCCCTGAACGGAGAGGCCGGCTTTCAGCCGAATGTGTTGCGGGGCGGTATCCATTTGCTAACTCCGTTTCAATATGTTGTGCATATCGCTCCTCTGGTTACCATCCCGCAAGGCAAAATAGGTTACATTTTTGCCCGTGATGGGCAGTTACTCAGCCCGACCCAAACCCTGGCTGCCAATGTTGAGGCCAATGATTTTCAAAATGTGACCACTTTTCTACAGAATGGTGGTCAACGCGGCCCGCAACGGATGATTCTCCGCGAAGGAACGTATGCCTTCAATCTGGCCCAGTTTGTGGTCATCACCGAAGAAAAGGTTTACTCTTTATCCCTCAACCGTGAGGATGAAGATGTCATTAAGCGCATGGCCAACATTATTACTGAGCGCGACGGCTTTAACCCGGTGGTCATCAAGGACTCGGATGATCTGTTGGGCATCGTCACTGTTCACGATGGGCCATCGTTGCCACAAGGCGAGATTATTGCCCCCACCGTGGGAGACGATCCAACCGACAGCGAGACTTATCATAATAAATTTCAGGACGCCGACCGCTTTTTGCGAGCTAATGGGATGCGGGGCCGGCAACTGCAAGTGCTGGTAGAAGGGACCTACTACATCAACCGGCTCTTTGCCACGGTGGAGAAGATCCCCAAGACGGTCATCGAAGTGGGCAATGCCGGAGTGGTGGTCTCCTACACTGGCAAGATCAGCAGCGACCTTTCCGGAGCTGATTACAAGCACGGTGAGATGGTCAGCCGGGGCAGCCGAGGCGTCTGGAATGAGCCGTTGCTGCCGGGCAAATATGCCTTCAATACCTACGCCGGCAAGGTGGTGATGGTTCCCACCACCAATATCATCCTTAAGTGGAACAAGCGCGAAGTGGGTTCGCATCGTTTTGATGAGAATCTGGCCGAGGTATCCCTCATCACCAAAGATGCGTTTGAGCCGTCGCTGCCCCTGTCGGTGGTGATCCACATTGATTACCGCAAAGCCCCGCTGGTCATCCAACGTTTTGGCGACATCAAACGGCTGGTTGAGCAGACCCTTGATCCGATGGTGGCTGCCTATTTCAAAAACATTGGCCAAACCCGCACCCTGATCCAACTCATCCAGGAACGCAGCAATATCCAACAGATTTCCAGCCAGGAGATGAAGGATAAATTTGCCCACTACAACCTGGAGTTGGAAGAGGTGCTGATTGGTACCCCGTCGTCATCACCTGATGACAATCAGATTGAGAATATCCTAACCCAACTGCGCTCCCGCCAAATCGCCGAGGAGCAAATCGAGACTTACGCCCGGCAGGAAAAGGCCGCCATTAAAGAGCGGGAACTGCGTGAAGCTCAGGCCCGCGCGCAACAGCAGCAGTCGATTACCGAGTCGGAATTGAGCATCACGATTCAAAGTAACGAGGGTAAAGCCCAGTATCAACGGGCAGTGCAACAGGCCGCCCAAATTCGAGCCCTGGCCGAGGCCGAGGCAGAGAAGAACGCCCGAATCGGTATCGCCCAGGCCATCGCCATCGAAGAACAGGTCCGGGCTTATGGCGGCCCTCAATTCCAGGTAACACAACAGGTGATGAATCGCTTTGCCGAAGCCATTCAGGCGGCGCAGGTGGATGTGGTGCCCCGGGTGGTGATCAGTGGCACCGGCAATCAGGGAGCCAGCGGGGCCAGTCTGATGGAAGGTTTGCTGGGAGTTTTGCTGGCCGAGCGCTTCGGTACCCAATTGACCGATGACCAACAAAGCGGGTTCCGCAAGCCCGAAGTGGAGGCCTTACGGAGCCAGATTCAACAGGGGCTGGCGACCTCCTCTGACTCCACCAGTGAACGGAATAAGCCAACAGAGAAAGAACCCCAGGAATGAGACGCCAAAATATTTTTAGCGCCATCTTTAACTGCCGCTACAAAACCATATAACTGAAGTTGATTCGCATTGATGGACATATAAGGGGCAAAAAGCCGAAGTGGCTTTTCTGAGAAACCTTTTAAACTGAGCCAAAGCAAACAACCCCTGGAGTTTGGCCTATTTTTCAATGGTTGCAGCAGTCGAATTTCAATAACACGGGCCAGCCGGCCCCCGGCAAACGCAGCGGTGGGATCTGTAATTTGGTTTGGAGGATAGATGTTGGCATACCCCAAGTACACTTTGAATCGAGTGCAGGTGGGGGAAGCATCGGCTTGATTAGAGACAATCAAGCGGCCCTTTGCTCTTCCTCTTTACCATCCTACGCAACCGCAATCGATAGTAGTCCCCACTTTTCCTTGGTCATTGCTCCAAAAGTTCGGGTATCCTGCAATTTGTATGATGTTTAAATCATTTCTCTATTCGTCGAGATGAAAGACCTCGGTTAGTTCCACCAGCATCTGATCCGGGCGGGCCCCATCCGGTGATTCGAAATAGGGAGCCATAAACTCCTGCCATTTGGTGTTGATCTCTTCTTTTTCCATGCCAGCCTGCGCCGCAGCCAGGCTAACCGGTGTTTCAAAATAGCCAAACAACAACCCGTCATCCCGCATAAACAATGAGTAGTTGTGCCAGCCTGTTTGCCGCAGGGCAGCCTGCATTTCAGGCCACACATGCCGGTGGTGTTCTTTGTACTCCTCGATTTTGTCTTCTTTCACCTTGAGCAAAAACGCGATACGTTTCATTTTTTCTCCTCTGAAAATAGCGCCGCAGGCCGGGGGGCTTGGGGGGTGTCCCCCTCTTTTTCATCTCCCGTTACTCTGGCACTGCATTGGTAACACTCCCGTGTCATTTATTTTCGCAGAACGGCGATGTCGATATTACCCAGCCGGAATTGGTCGATGCCCACCGCCAGCAACAGCACAAACCCCTGCACCATCTGCTGATAATCAGACGACAGGCTGAGCAAGGTCATGCCGTTGTTCAGGGTACCCAGGATTAGCACCCCGACAAACGTGCCTAACAACGTGCCTTTGCCGCCGGCCAGGCTGGTGCCGCCCAGAACCACCGCCGCGATCACGCTGAATTCAAAACCGGTGGCCGCCTGCGGAGCCGCCGCGTATAAGCGGGCGGTCAGCAACGTGCCGGCCAGCCCCGCGCTCAGGCCGCATAACACATACGCCCAAAAACGATAGCTTTTGACGGGCAAGGCGGCCAGGAAACTGGCTTCGGCATTGCCTCCCACCGCGTACATTGCCCGGCCATAAGTAGTGTAGTTCATTACAACCATCCCTATCACAAACAGGAACAGCGCCACCATAACCGGAATGGGTAGCCCCAGAATATTGGCCTGGCCAAGCTGCGAAAACTGCTCGTTGAAAACCGGAATGGTCAAACCATTGGCCAGCACAAAGGCCAGGCCGCGGGAAATGTATAACATCCCTAACGTGGTAATCACCGGGTTGATGCCAACCCGGGTGACCAGCAATCCGTTGAGCGCACCCACCGTCGCACCGGTTAACAGGCCCACCAGCGCCGCCAACCAGATACCCAGTGGCTCCTGTAACACGGCAATGACAATGCCGGTGAGGGCAATGGTTGACCCCACCGAAAGATCCAGCCCGCCACTGACCATCAGCATTGTGGTTAAAACGGCTACAATACCCAGCGCCGCACTGGCCATTAGCAGGTTGGTTAGATTTTGGGTCGTTAAGAAAAATTCCGAAAGAAACGAGAGGGCAATGAATATGCCGATGTACACCACAATCAGGGCGAAGGTTTCTTTTAATGTGACTGACCCAATGAGCTTGCGCCACAGGTGTTCAGCGGGGGTTGTTGCGCTATTCATCGGTTTCGCCTCCTGCAGCCGCGTGCAGTAATTTGTCCTGGGTGGCTTCGGCCTGCGTAAATTCGCCGGTCAGCCGGCCTTTGTAGATGGTCAGAATGCGGTGACTCACCGACAGGACCTCTTGAATGTCCGACGAGACCATTAAAATGGCCAGCCCTTTTTGCGCCAGTTTTGCCAATTGCTCATAAATATCAAACCGGGCGCCCACATCCACCCCCCAGGTAGGCTCATTGAGCAGTAGCACTTCTACGTTGGCTTCCAGCCACCGGGCCAGGATTGCCTTTTGCTGATTGCCGCCGCTCAAAAACCGGATTTTTGTCTCCACGCCGCCGGCCATCCGAATGCCCAACTGATCGCCCCACTGGTTAACGTGCGCCTGTTCCGCTTGCTGCCGAAAGAAGCCAAAGCGCGACAAAACCCGCCAGTTAGACAGGGTGATGTTTTCGCGGACACTGCGTTCCAGCACCAGGCCCTGAACTTTTCGGTCAATTGGAACAAAACCAATACCGTTCTTTCGGGCATCACGTGGATTTTTTACAGTGATGGCCTGGCCATTAACCCGAACCTGCCCACCATCAAATGTCTCTGCGCCAAAAACAGCCCGGGTTAAGGGGACGTGCCCGGCTCCAAGTAACCCAAAAATGCCCAGAATTTCGCCGCTGCGAACTTGCAGGGAAATATCGTCAAAAGCACCTTTTTTTGTCAGATTAATGACCTCCAGCACAGATTTTGTGTCACCCCTGTTTGTTGCTGCTTGCTGACTGCTCCAGCTTTCGCCAATGTCCCGGCCAACCATCATTTCCACCAGTTCACGTTGTGTAACCTCGCTTACCCGGCGGGTACCCACATTGGCGCCATCTCGCAGGACGGTAGCGCGCTGCGCAATGCGAAAAACCTCATCCAGCCGGTGCGAAATATAGATAATTGCGACGCCCTGTTCCCGGAGGGTGTGGACAATTTCAAACAGGTGGTCAACCTCGTGCGGAGTTAACGCGGCGGTTGGTTCATCCATCACCAAAATACGGGCCTGAGTCGATAGCGCTTTGACGATTTCTACAATTTCCCGTTCAACCACACTCAAAGCCCGCATCGACGTCCGGGGATCGATGTTAACCTGGAGTTTGCCCAAATATTCGCGGGCAATCTCGGCGGTTTTGCGCCAATCAACAAAATATTTACCCAACGCGCCCGACCGCTGCGGCAGGTGGCCCAACAGCATATTCTCCATCACCGACAGGTCGGGAGCATAGTGCAATTCCTGGTAAATCATCCGGATACCGAGTTGTTCGGCTTCGTGCGGGCTAGCAATGTGCGCCGGCTGGCCCTCAAGATAAATAGTCCCGCCGTCTTTGTGGTAGTCGCCGTTCAAAATCTTGATCAGGGTCGATTTGCCGGCGCCGTTCTCGCCCAACAAGGCGTGTACCTCACCGGCTTGCAGCTCGAAACTTACTTTCTTAAGTACCGGCACGCCAAAAAAGCTTTTTTCGATGTTTTCCATGCGGAGGAGTGGTTGCATGTTATTCATCTATTTTCTCCTGCCTAACCGGAGCCGAAGCTGATCGAACCCAACAGCCAGCAATAGTACCACGCCACTGGCCACATCCTGATAAAACGATGACACCTTCATCAATATCAAACCGTTATCCAGCACCCGCAAAATAATCACCCCCATCAGGGTGCCAAACAGGGTGCCTTTGCCGCCAGACAGGCTGGTACCGCCCAAAACGACCGCCGCAATCACGGTCAATTCCAGCCCGATGGCCGCGCGGGGCGCGCTGACGGCGAGTTGCGAGGCAATAATGATTCCGGCCAGCGCGGCCAGAAAACTGTTGATGATGTACACAATCATCAGATTTCGGTTGATGCGAATACCGGACAACCGGCTGGCCTCGGCGCTGCCGCCAATGGCAAACAGGCTGCGCCCAAAATGGGTTTGTTGCAAAATAAAGCCAAAGATCAGGTACAGGGCAACCATCAGCAGCAGAGAAAAGGGGATGCCAAAAATGTTGCCACGCCCGATAAATTGAAACTGTTCATTGTTAAGTTGATTGGTTTGTCCAAAACTGATGACAAAGGCCAGCCCCCGAATGATTGAAAACATCCCCAATGTAGTAATCAACGGGTTGATGTTGATGCGCGTGATGAGAAAGCCGTTCACCACCCCAACCAGGACTCCGCAGAGCATCCCGACAACCACGGCCACCCCCAACGGCAGGCCAAAGGTCGTCCAGACAAAGGCAGTTGTGACCCCGGTTAAGGCCGCGGTTGACCCCACCGACAGATCGATACCGCCGGCAATGAGGACCATTGTCATACCGATGGCCACAATCCCGACAGTGGCCAGGGTTTGCCCGATATTCAAAAAGTTGGCCGGGGTTAAAAACGAGGGTGCTTGGCTGGCAAACACCGCCGATAAAAAAATCAACACCACCACCAGACTGACCCCCGTAGTCAGATTATTGTCTGATAATTTTGAAAAAACGTTTGAGGCCGGCGAACCCAATTTGGTGGAAATATGGGAGTTTGAACTTTGCATACGATACTCCGGTTGAGAAAATTCAAATTAAGCGAGGGGGGAGGCCAGGCAACCAAAAACCCGACCTCCCCCTCAAAAGGAGGTTCCGGCTTATTTATTGCAGAAGTCCGGCCAGTTTTCGGGGTAGTAGTCACAAATATTGTCGGCGCTGATGAAAACGTGATCGACGTAAATTGATGGCTCGACGGGCCGGCATTCCAGAATGTCTAACATTGCCGGGATGATTTTCAGGCCGTAATTTTCGGGGAAGTAGGCGGTGGCCCCCAGATAGCGGCTGTTTTCTTTAACCATTTCTTCCTGGCCGGAGGGGTCGGCGTTTTGGCCAACCACAATCACCTGGTCGGCGCGCCCGGCGGCTTCAAACGCGGCCACTACCCCCAGACCGGTGCCATCGTTGATGGACATGGCGACGACGCGTTTGGCATCGGGGATCCCCGGCAAGGTGTCAGATACAACATTGAAAGATTCTTCCTGAGTATTTTTGCTATCGAGGTGAAACACCATATCATCGGGGACCGGGTTGGGGACGTTGGCCTGGAAAGCATCGAGCATACCCTGCATCCGGGCGGCCGGCACCGGGCCAGATTGCGGGAGTTCCAGCATAAGGATGGCATCGGCCTGGCCGTCCCAGTTATTTTTGACAAATTCGGCGGCGGCTTCTCCGGCCAGTTGCCCGGCATAGTAGTTATCAGCGCCAAAGAAGGTGGCCCCCGGCATCGGGATGTCGATGGCAATCACCGGGATGTTTTTTTCGCGGAATTTACTCATAATGACGTTGCCAAAGGCTTCGTCGGTTTGAAACTCAACCACACCGTCTACACTTTGGGCAATGAAGTTTTCGGCATTGGCCAGCGCGATGGCGCCATCCAGTTTGTTATCGGCAAAAACCAGCTCCACATTGCCTGCTTCTGCGGCGCCTTTTTCCATTCCCTGCCGAACCAGTTTGGTAAATTCAATGTCTTCGGTCAGGTTGGCAAATCCAATCTTGTAGCTATCTTTGGCCGTTGGGCAAGACGCCGCAGTATCGGCTTGAACTTCAACTGTTTCTTTGACCACCACGGTTTCAACTACCGTAACCGTTTCGGGGGTTGGCGCGCTGCCACAGGCGGCCACAACTAACAATACTAAGCTGGAAATCACCAGCACTAAACCAACTTTGGCTGATTCTACACTGAACATTTAATCTTCTCCTTGAATGATATGATATGTTCAACAACTGCTGCGGATGGGCCAATTTCTGGTCCATCCTGAAAAATTCCTGAGCCAAATCTCTAAATCTAAATTTCTTTTTGTTTGTTTTCCCTCCTTGCGGTTAAAGCTGCTAAAAATGGGATTAACTGCCCAGTTATTCTTGAGAAGGCGACTGGCTTATCAAGAACCTACAGTGTTACGTGCTTGATCTGCATCAAATCACCCACTTTTTGAAACAGCGATGCATTATGCCCAATGGACATGGCACAGTGATGCGTTGGCGCCTCGGCAAACCAGCGAGTCATATAGTCATCGGGGTGTAAGCGGAATTTAACCGGCGTCTGGGTGTTACCAATTTGCATGATCGGCCCGTTGGTGGATTCGCCTTCGCTGCTGATTAGTTTCAGCTTGCCATCGCCAGTTTGGGTGACATTGAGGGTAGTAACTGGCCCGGTACGAACTTTGGCCTCGACTGAAACCCCGGTGCCCTGTTTGCCGTGATAAAGCCCCATCCCGCGCAAAATTGGTTTGCCTTCGGCGATGGCGATATGGAAGGGGCCATCGTGGCCAAGCAAGATCGTTTCGTCAACGTAATCGATCACCACAATCTCCGAGTAGCTGCCGCCCGTGCCCAAAATATCGCAAATTTTCATCGCCACCGCAGTTTTTAGATCGCCTTCGCCGGCGCAGGGAATACCGCGGGCCGTTAGCAGCGAGTGCCCCACAATGAAGCCGGCTTGCAGTTTCTCGTCGTCTTCACCGGGCGCGCCGTGATAATAGTAAGACAGGGCGTCCAGATCGAATTCCCGTACCAGTTTTTCCTGGGCGGCGGCTACGGTACAGGACCAAATCATCTGCTCTTCGGTTGGCTTGCGGGCAATGGGATCAGATGGCGAGTCGCCGCTTATCTGGAACATCTCGTATACTTCATCACGCTTGGCCTGGATTTCTTGCGGGGTCACTGTTTTGAATAACCGGGAGAGATCACTCATTTCCAGAACTTCCACGTGCAGGCCGGTTTGAGCCTGGATCATGGCAAAATCGCTGTACATATCCAGCATGCCGCTGTAGGTATTGCCCAAAAACCCAAAACGGCTGTGCTGGAGCGTCCGTTTAACCGAGGCGGCCCGCACCCATGCCTCAATTTCGCGCCAGGCGCGAATGGCCTCGGGCCGTTGGTGAGTTACTTCATCCGTCAATGAAATTTCAGGGGTGGCGTCAAGCCCCAGCAATCCGTTGACCACTCGAAAGGGGATGCCGGCTCGATTAAAACTGTTTGAAAATTCCGGAACCGGGCATGCTCCACAATGGGCCAGCCACTCGCCGGTTGTGGAACGTTGGTAGTTGAGCCGGGCGGTTGGTTGTAAATTCAAAAACACGCTTGGCGCGGTACAAATCTGGTGCACCGGCAGTACGGTTGAACTGGTGGAATAGGTGGCGCTGTGGGCCAGTACCAGATCAACATTTTTTGACTGGAGCCATTCACCGGCAGCGCGTCCGGTACCTTCGGTATCTACCAGACCAAAATTGTAAACTTCGGCAAAAGGCGCCAGCCGCTGCTCAATGGATTGGCCATAGGCGATCAAACGCTCCTTGAGGCCAGGAAACTGGTCCCAATAAGCCTGTAATCCCACGGAATATAAACCAACACGCGCTTTCTTGGTTTGTTTTATAGGGGATAGTAACGACATTGTGCTTTCTCCTGTATGGATTTTGTTTATGCAACGGCCATAAGAATTAGTGAGAGAACTGGGGGCGGAAAAAAGAAACCGGACAAGTAACCTTGATTAAGATTGTGCAAATTTGTTTAATTTTGTTCAATCAAGATTATCACACTCTTGTTTCTTTGTCAATAAACAATTTTACTCTGATTATTTGTGTTGAAGTTTATTGATTGACCATAGCAAAAAGCTATGATAAAATATTTTCAACAAAAATGAGCAATTATTTTGAACCTGCTAAATACTGAAGGGTCGGCCGAAAATGATGACTACCTTTGCTCGACGGCAACAAATCCTCACGTTGCTCAATGAACAGAAAAGTGTGAAGGTCACAGAATTAGCTAAAATATTAGATGTATCGGTTGGAACGATTCGCAATGATCTTAATGCTTTGGAAGATTCTCCGCAGTTAATGCGGGTACGGGGAGGGGCCGTTCTCAAGGAAAACGGAGATGCCGCCAGCGGGGATGTTTTATTTACATCGCCAGATTACCCGCAGCCCATGACTCCAGTGGCGGCAGTGGCACAGCAACCGGCCAATGCCATTATCAAACAGCGGATTGCGCGCTGGGCAGCGGATCTGGTCGAAAACGGGGACTCAATATTGCTTGACTCCAGCAATACCGTTTTTTTTATGGCATCCTTTTTAGAAAACCGTCAGCACCTTACGGTCATCACAAACGGCATAGAAGTAGCCCGGGCCTTGGCTAAAAATCCTTCTAACACAGTGATTCTCATTGGCGGGATTCTGCATCCAGATGGATCGGCGATTATCAACCATTTGGGGGAAAAATTTTTGCATGATCTACATATTGGCGCGGCGTTTGTTTCCTGTTCCGGTTTCTCATTGGAAAATGGCCTAACCGAGGTCAATATTCATGAAGCTCAGTTGAAATCGGCAATGATCGCCTCTGCTGAAAAAGTCTTTGCTTTGGTTGATTCCTCCAAGTTTGGACAGGCTCGCCTGACCCCATATGCCACGCCAAATCAAATTACCCGCATTTTTACCGACAACAATATTGACCAAAAATTTGTAGACAGGCTGCGCCAAAGCAATGTGGGTGTTACAATTTGTGGCGAAAACACAACCTCTTCTTACAATCCGATGGAAGCCGAAGAACCTCACTACAAAATTGGGTTTGCGAATTTAAGTGAAGATATTCCTTTTGCCATTGATGTCCGGCGCAGCCTTGAACGAGCCGCCAAAAAGGCTGGTAACATTGACTTGATCATTGGGGATAACCGGTTAAGCGGGGAAAACGCCTTGAATATCTCTGACCGCTTGATAAATAAACAGGTTGATCTGGTGATTGAGTATCAAATCGATCAGAAAATTGGCAGCTTGTTGATGAGTCGTTATCAATCGGCCAGCACCCCGGTGATTGCGGTAGATATCCCGATGGTGGGCGCCACCTATTTTGGGGTGGACAATTACAAATCCGGGTATATGGCTGGCGTGGCATTAGGCGAGTGGATCAAGTTCTATTGGGAAGGCAATGTTGATCGATTACTGGTACTGGAGGAACCCAGAGCCGGTGATTTACCTGCGGCCCGCATTCAGGGTCAGATTGAAGGGCTGCAAAGCGTTGTTGGGGAGATAACAGAGGAGCAGAAAGTATTTTTGGATAGTGGCAACACCAGCGAAACCAGTGAGGCTCAAGTAACTAAGGCGCTCAACAACTTTTCAGATGAACACAAATTGGCCGTGATTTCATTTAATGATGATGCCGCTTATGGCGCACTTAAGGCCGCCCGACAATTAAGCCGGGAAGATGATGTCGTCATTGTTGGTCAGGGCGCGGATAGAAAAGTTCGGCCTGAGATTCGGGATCCCAATTCGCGTATCATTGGCTCTACGGCTTTTATGCCCGAAAAATATGGCGACAAGCTAATTTTGATTGCCCAGAAAATCCTGCGCGGCGAGTCGGTTCCGCCGGCCACATTCATTGATCACACTTTCATTAGTATAAATAATGTTGATCTATTCTATCCTGAACAGGAGACCAAAACCATTGAACGGTAACCCGCTAATTGGTACACTGTACGACACACTCCCCCAGTAGAACCAGTGTTAATTGACTAACATATCCTCGGTTTCATGGACGCCCGGTTAAGCGCCAAAAACCAAAGTTGCATTCCCGCGAGTTCCCTTTTTTGATGCAGTTCAATGCAAAAACAGATCCCCACCGATGATTGGTGAGGATCTGTTGTATTCGAAATGTTTAGTCACCACCCGTTGAAAAATAGCGCTCTCATTTGAGCCATTCGCTGATCGAAATTGTAGGTGGAACTTCGGCTGAGGCTGCCCTCAACATAGGATCAGAATTGAGAGTGACAACACTGTCAACATTTTTGCTGCCCGTGCCAGGATGTGCCGGGTAGCAAGATAACGCCGGGATAACACAGCCTCGCCAAATATCGGCGAGGCTGTGGTTATTGTGCAACGCAGGGATACATTCCCTCTACTGTTGCCCGACAAAAATGCCGACTTTCGGCCAGAATCACCCCACCCGCCGGGGACGATACTGGATCGCCTCGGCGACGTGGGCGGTTTGGATATTCTCTTCTCCGGCCAAATCGGCGATGGTGCGGGCCAGCTTGAGGATGCGATGGTAGGCCCGGGCGCTGAGCCTCATTTGCTGCATCGCTGCTTTGAGCAGATTGGTGCCGGTAGCATCGAGCGGGCAAAACTGGCGGATTTCGGCCGGCCCCATATCGGCATTGGTTTGCAGGCCGGCGCCGTTGAAACGTTTGCGCTGAAGGGCGCGGGCGGCCTCGACGCGCTGGCGCACGGCCTCGCTGGGTTCGCCGGTGCGCTGGCTGCTGAGCTTCTCAAATGGCACGCGCGGCACTTCCACATGGATATCAATCCGGTCCAGCAGCGGGCCGGATATTTTTTTCTGGTAGCTTTTGACCATCGAAACGGAGCAGGTACACTCTTTTTCGGGATCGGTGGCAAAACCGCAGGGACAGGGATTCATCGAACCAATCAAAATGAAGTTGGCCGGATAGGTCAGCGAGCCGGCCGAGCGGCTGATCGACACGATTTTGTCTTCCAACGGTTGGCGCAGCATTTCCAGCATGCGGTTGCCAAACTCCGGCAGTTCGTCCAAAAAGAGCACGCCGCGATGGGCCAGGCTGATTTCGCCGGGTTTGGGCCAGCGTCCGCCACCGATAAGGCCGGCGTAGCTCACAGTGTGGTGCGGAGCGCGGAACGGCCGGTGGCGGATCAGCGGTTCATCGGCGGTCAATTGGTCGGCTACGGAGTAGATGCGGGTCACGTCGAGCGCCTCGGAGATGGTCAGTTTGGGCAAAATACCGGGCATCGAGCGGGCAATGAGTGTTTTGCCCGAGCCGGGCGGCCCGCTGAAGAGCAGGTTGTGCGCCCCGGCCGCGGCCACTTCCAGCGCTCGTTTGGCATGTTCCTGCCCCTTCACCTCCGCCAGATCGGTGACGGTGGCCGGCGGCGATTCGTCAAGGCAAAAGTCGGTTTGGTAGGGACACAGTTGGTGATGGCCGCTCAGGTGATCGATCAGTTGCAGCAAAGTTTTTACCGGATAAACGGTCAACCCCTCAATCAGCGCGGCCTCGGCGGCGTCTTCGGCGGGGACAAACAGGGTGGTGAACCCTTCTTGCCGGGCCAGATTGGCCATCGGCAGTACCCCGCTCACATGGCGCACACTGCCGTCCAGCGACAGCTCGCCCATAACGATGGCCTGTTCCACATTGCCAAATACCTGCTCGGCGGCCAGTAAAATGCCAATAGCGATGGGTAGATCGTAGGCCGGGCCGGCTTTGCGGATATCGGCGGGGGCCAGGTTAACGGTGACGCGGCCGGTGGGGAAGGGCAGGCCGGTGTTATTGATGGCGGCGCGAACACGCTCGCGGCTTTCCTGCACGGCGGCATCGGGCAGGCCGACAATGGTCATCGATGGCAGGCCGCGGGCAATATCGACCTCAACCTGAATAAGCACACCGTCCAGGCCGACGACGGCGCAACTGGTTACTTTGGCTAACATTGGGGTGTCCCTCCACTTGACGCTTGGCTGGCAAAGTATATCATGCCAGAAATTTGTTGCCCAATTGCGGGTAGCGAGTGAACGAATTAGCGATTCAGCGAATTGCGAGTTGTTGACAATTCATCCTTCACCCTTCATTCTTTATAATTGAATTTTCAGAGAGGCGTTGCCCACCGATGAATCTAACCTTGTTAATTTTACCCGTGCTGGGGCTACACCTGCTGGCGGTGATGAGTCCCGGCCCCAATTTTTTGGTGAGCCTGCAACTGGGGCTGACCAACCCGCGGCCGGTGAGTCTTTTTTCCGCGCTGGGGATTGCCACCGGCACGCTGGTGCACGTGACGCTGGGCTTTTTGGGGCTGTCGGCTATTTTGGCCCATTCGCTGTGGTTGTTTGCCGGGCTGAAAATTCTGGGCGCAATTTATTTGATCTACCTGGGGGTAAAATCTCTGCTCAAGTGGCGCAATACGCCGCCCGACTGGCCGGCCGACATTACCGCAGCCAGTTTGAACCGGCGGCAAGCCTATCGAGTGGGGCTGGTGACGTGTCTCACCAATCCCAAATCGGCTATTTATTACCTGGCGTTGTTTACCAGCGTAATTTCAATCACCACGCCGTTGGCGGCCAAGTTGACTCTGGTGCTATTGCTGCCGCTGGTGTCGCTGGGGTGGTACTCAATCGTGACGCTGCTGGTGTCGCTGCCGTGGTTTAGAGCCGGCTACCGGCGGGTCTATCGCGGGGTAGATGCGGCGATTGGCGCGCTGCTGCTGGGGTTGGGCTTTCGGCTGGCGCTGCTGCGCCCGTAAATAAAAACGGGGCAGCCAAAGCTGCCCCGTTTGTTTTTTGTGCGCCGGGTTACTTGCGGGTGAGGAAGAGCAGGTACGGCTCTTCGATGATCTCGCAGAGGTAATCCAAAAATTTGGCGGCGGGGGCGCCATCCACCAGCCGGTGATCAAACACCAGGCTGAGGGTGAGCATTTTACGCACCACAATATTGCCATCTTTAACTACCGGCTTTTCCACAATGCGGCCCACGCCCAAAATGGCGGCATCCGGTAAATTAATGACCGGCGTAAAGGCATCGACCCGGAACATGCCCAGATTGGAAATGGTGAAGGTGCTGCCGCTCAAATCGTCGGGGCCGCTTTTGCCTTCTCTGGCCCGCTTCACCAACCCCCGAAACTCGCTGCCAATCTCCTGCAAGCCTTTTTTATCCAGTTCACGGATAACCGTAACCAGCAGGCCGCGCTCGGTATCAACGGCCAGGCCAATATTCACCGGGTTGAGGATTTCAATTGACTCGCCATCGGCGGCGAAACGGGCGTTCATATGCGGGAACTGCCGCAGCCCGTTGGCCGCAATCATGGCCAGCAGTTCGTTGTAACCGGGCGCAAAACCCCAGGCTTCGGCGTAGCGCCCTTTGAGCTGCTCGCGCAGGGCGACCAGTTCGGTGGCGTCAACTTCTGTAACCAGGGTGACGCGGGCGGTAGTGTGCACGCTTTCGGCCATACGCCGGGCAATAATACCGCGAATCCCTTTGACCGGCACGCGCTCCAGTACATCGCCCTGAGGCGTTGGCGTTGGTTTGGGGGCGGCCGGCGGCGGGGTTGGGATTACCGGCGCGGCGGGAGCTTGCGACGCGGTTGGCGCGGGGGCTGGCGCGGCTTCTTCTGCGCCGGCGGCGTGCAGCACATCGGCTTTGGTGATTTTACCGCGCGCGCCGCTGCCATCAATACTGCTCAAATCGACGCCCATTTCCGTGGCCATTTTTTGGGCCACGGGCGTGGCTTTGAGGCCAGGCTCCGGCGCGGTTGCGGGTGCAGCGGCGGGGGCCGCGCTGGCCGGTTCGGCGGCCGGGGCGCTGTCTGTGGCCGGGGCGGGCTGGCCATCGCCACGGGGGGCAAAGCTGGCATCACGCGAACCGATGGTGGCCACCACCGTGTCGATGGGCACCACGTCGCCGGCTTTGTACGGCCCAAATTTGATGGTGCCGCTGGCGTTGGCCGGTACCGGTACTACCGCTTTGTCGGTTTCCAGCTCGATAACGTCATCGCCCTGGTTCACTTCCGCGCCGTCTTCTACCAGCCAATCGACAATAGTTGCCTCTTTAACGTTGTCACCCAATTTGGGAATAATAAAATCTACGGCCATGATTTTCCTCGGTTTTTTTGTGAAAGTATACCGATTCGCCGCTGAATGGGCGAATCGGTGGCTTAATCCGGCACGAATCCCCGGTTTTGGAGCGCGCCGTGGAGGTGCGGCTCCAGGTGCGTTTGAAGCTGCGGGTTGGCGTAGCCCACCCAGGCCACGTTGGTGGTGACATTAAGCGGTGCGGCCAGTGGCCGGCCCCACGGATCAACCACAATCACGCCCAACTCGCGGGCAATCAGTTCGGTGCACAGGTCATACGGGTGCGAGCAGAGCATCTCTGGCCCCAGCAGTGGGCGCAGATCGGCCACAAAGCGGTCGTGGCCGGCCAGCAGCTCGTAGAGTTGGCCGGCGCTGCAAATGTACTGGTCTTCAAAACATTGCGCTTTGCCCGGCTGGATTGGCCCCAGCGCGGCGGCGACCAGTTCATCATCAAGGGCGGCCAGTTCGGCGCGGCGGCCGGGGAAAAAGCGGGAAACGGTGGCAAAGCCGTGGGCAATGGTGGCCGCGCGCGACGGGCTGAGTTGCAGCGGTGCGGACTCGCCGCTGAAGCGGTTGGTGCGGCTGGCCCGCGCACCCTGCCCGGCGATGGCCCACAGTTGGTCGCTGAGGTGTTGTTTGTTGAGCGGGATTTCGGTTTGCACGGCCAGCACAATATCCTGCAAGCCGGTAGTCGGGCCGAGGTTGGGGGCAACACCGGTCAGTATCCAGCCGGGGCGTTTTTGGTACATCAGCCCCCGAGTGCCATCAATTGGATCGATGATGATACGCCAGCGGGCTTCGGCGGCGGTGGCCGGGGCGGGCAGCACCAACTCGCCGGCCGGCAGCCCTTCGGCAATCAGCACCACCGGCTCGGTCAGTTCGCGTTCAAAAAACTCAATCAGCGCGGCTTCGCTCACCCGGTCGATGGCATAAATGGTGTCATCGTGGCCTTCGTGGTCAACCTGAGCCAGCGCCGCGGCAGACGATTCTTCGCAGGCGGCCATCACTTTGAGCTGGATGTGGCGGTGCAGGCGCTGAATGACCGGTAGCAGGTAGGCGGCAGCGGTTGTCATGGTGTTTTGTAATGCACGTCGGGCAGGGCGCGCAGCCGGTCGGCGGCCTGTTCGGCGGTCAGATCGCGTTGGGCCTCGCCGAGCATTTCGTAGCCGACCATAAATTTTTTCACGGTGGCGCTACGCAGCAGCGGTGGGTAAAAATGAGCGTGCAACTGCCAGTGACCAAAATCGCCGGGGCCGGTGGGCGCGCCGTGCCAGCCCATCGAATAAGGGAACGACACCTGGAACAGGTTATCGTAGCGGGTGGTCAGTTGTTTGAGAATGCGAGCCAACCCGTCGCGCTGAGCGGTGGATAAATCTGGCAGGCGCAGCACGTGGCTTTTGGGCAGCAGCAGCGTTTCAAACGGCCAAACGGCCCAATAGGGCACCACTGCCAGCCAGTGTTCGTTTTCTACCACAAGCCGGGCTTGCTGCTCAAGCTCTAAATTGACGTAATCCAGTAGCAGCGGCGAGCCGTGTTCGGCAAAATAGGCCCGCTGTTGGGCGTCTTCTTTGGCGGGTTCGTTGGGTAAAATGTTGCTGGCCCAGATTTGGCCGTGCGGGTGCGGGTTGGAGCAGCCCATCACCGCGCCTTTGTTTTCAAAAACCTGCACCCACTTGTAGGTGTGGCCCAGTTCGGTCACCTGATCGGCCCACACGCTGATGACCGTGCAAATGTCGGCGACTTCCATTTCCGGCAGAGTCAGATCGTGGCGCGGTGAAAAGCAGATGACCCGGCAGGTGCCCTGCACGCTTTGCGGGCGCAGCAGCGGGTGAGTCGATTCCTCGGCGGGGGGGGTATCGGGCAGGAGAGCGGCAAAGTCGTTGGTGAAAACAAAGGTGCGCTCGTACTGCGGATTTTTGTGGCCGCCGGCGCGCTCGTTGCCGGGGCACAGGTAGCAGGTGGGATCGTAGGCCGGGCGGGTTTCCTGCGCCGGTTTTTCTACCTGCCCCTGCCACGGGCGTTTGGTGCGGTGCGGCGAAACCAGCACCCACTCGCCGGTGAGCGGGTTGTAGCGGCGGTGGGGGTGATCGGTGGGATTGAAGGGAGTGGATTGATGTGACATTGTGCAAATCCTTTCCTTGACAGGCAATTTAAGCAGCCAAATAAGCGTGGGGGCATGGGGGCAGGGAGCAGGGGGGATTGGCTCGCTACTTTGGCAGAATCCAGGGTTTGGGGTTATTGATGAGGGTTACTAATTTTCCCAGAATGTGGTTGTATGTTTGGTAGAGTGTTCGGCCCTCTTCAGCGTCGAGATACTGGCATTCCACGGCAAATTGCAGCCAGGTTTGCGTTTCGGCAGCTTCAGCTTCGGCGTCGTTCAATTTGGCGATAAATGCCGCTTCGTAACGCCGTTTGCGCCATGCTTCGGCCAGATTGGCGCAAACGGACCGTGACGAGCGGCGGATCTGGTCGGTCAGTGAATATCGTTCTTCAGTGGGAAAGTTTTTGGAGAAGCGAAAAACGATCATTGCTGACTCAAACGCCATTTGATAAACCTCAAGTTGCTGATGGCTGATAATTGGTTTCTTCTCCAAAAAACATTCTCCCCTGCTCCCTTGCTCCCTTGCTAGTTGTATGCCGGCAGCATATCGCCGTGGGCGGCAATCAGTTCATCGACCATGGCCCAGATTTGCTCCAGGTCAAGCTCGGCGGCGGTGTGGGGATCTAGCATGGCGGCGTGGTAAATGTGCTCTCGTTTGCCGGTGAGGGCTGCTTCAACGGTGAGCGCCTGCACGTTGATGCTGGTTTGCATCAGCGCGGCCAGATGCGGCGGCAAACTGCCAATTCGCGTCGGCTGAATGCCGTTTTTGTCAACCAGGCACGGCACTTCAACACAGCAGCCATGCGGCAGGTTATCTATCATACCATAATTCATCACGTTGCCGTAAATTGTACGTGGCTTTCCTGTTTCAAGGCTGTGGATAATGCCCGAGCCATATTCCACGCTCGGTTCAATGTTGTGTCGATTTTTGAACCCGTCCAGCGTCCACTGGCGCGAGCGCGCCATCATCTTAAATTTTTCCAGCTCGGCGGCCAATTTGGCGGCGGTGAATACGTCCGGTTGGCGGTCGGCGTTTTGAGCGTACTCCCAGGCCAAAATCTGTGCTTCGCAGCGGCCAATATACTCATCCAGCGGAATGTTGTACTTTTCAATGAGGTCGGGCCGGTCGCGTTTGATGAACCACGGCACGTACTCGCTGAAATGCTCGCTGGATTCGGTAACAAAGTAACCCAGCCGGTTGAACATTTCGTAGCGCACCCGGTTCCAGTTGGGCATACGGCCTTCGTGGTAAACCTGGCGGATGAGCGGGTACAGATTTTCGCCGTTGTGCTCAAATTTAAGGTAAAAGGCCATGTGGTTGATGCCGGCCACCAGATAATTGATCTCCTTCACCGGCACGCCGATGTCGGCGGCCAGTTCGGCGGCGGTGTGGGGCACGCTGTGGCACAGGCCGACGGTTTTAATGGAAGTAGCTTTGCCCAGCGCCCAGGTGTTCATAGCCATCGGGTTAACGTAATTGAGAAACGTCACATCCGGGCACAGTTCTTCCATGTCGCGGGCCATGTTCAGCAGCACGGGGATGGTGCGCAGGCCGCGCATAATGCCGCCAATGCCCAGCGTGTCGGCGATGGTCTGACGCAAGCCGTATTTTTTGGGGATGTCAAAATCGATGACGGTGGCCGGTTTGTAGCCGCCCACCTGGAACATGGCAATGGCGTAATCGGCCCCATCGAGCGCGGCCCGGCGGTTGGTGGTGGCTTCAATGGTCGGTTTAACGCCCAAAATATCGATGACGCGCCGGGCCACCGCTTCGCTCTCGGCCAGCCGTTTGTCGTTAATATCAAACAGGGTCAGCGTCGAGTTGGCCAGTTCCGGGTAGTTGAGAATATCGCCCAGCAGGTTTTTGGCAAATACGGTGCTGCCGGCGCCAATGAATGTGATCTTTGGCATAGGTGTCTCCTTTGAAAATACAATTACGAATTATGAATTATGAATTATGAATTATGAATTGTGAATTGCAAATTATGACCGCAGCCGGGCTGCCGGCAGCACAACCTCAACCACCGACGCGCCAAACTCTTCCAGCCGCTGCAAGCGGTACAAATCGCCATTTTGCACAATATGGCGAATACGCTTGTAAAAGGCATTAGTGCTGGCGTATTCGGCCAGTTCGGTTTCGTCCAGTTCATTTGGCTGGCCCCGAGCGAAACTTCGTGGTAGGTCACATCGCCAAAAGTAATCAATTCATCGCGCCGGGGTTGCTGCTCAAAAGGAGTTGACTCATCCGGGCCGGTGATCTGGCCGCCGAGCAGGGCGTCATCGGCTCCGGCGGGGCGCGGCCCCCAGCCTAAATGCACCAGCCGCCCTTCGGCATCAACCTGAAAGGCGTAAAAGCTGGAGTTTAGGCCCAAATTAAAGGTGTGAGTAGTGGGATTAAAATGGATCATTCTGTTTAAAGCCTTTCGGGTGCGGTGCGATTACCGGCTCTGCGGTTTTGGGGCAGAGGAAACACCGGCGGTGGGAGTTGACCGCAAAGTGGTCAACTCCCACTACCTATTTCATTTTACACGCTTTCCAATAAATGGAAGAGTGTTGGCTTACGGATAAATATTGTTTGGCGGGCGGTCAACATCCCGTCGCTTTTACTTAAACAGAGCGTTCACTTCGTCGTTGGCCTGTTTTAAGGCAGCGGCGACATCGGTGGTTTGGCCCAGGTAAATTTTCTCTTCGGTCTGGGTCATAATCGTGTTGATTTCAGAGTCGTGGTCGGCTACGGGGAACAGGAAGGTGCCGTTGGGATCGAGCGCTTCTTTGGTGAAGGCGCTCACGTCCAGCCCTTTCTCTTTGTGGGCGGCCAGGGCTTTATCTACCCCGGATTGAATAGCCGGGAAGACCACGGCGTAGCTGCCGACGATATTTTCACAAGTTGGTGAAGCCAGAAATTTAACCCATTGCCAGGCTTCTTCCTGATGTTTGGTGCCCACAAAGATAGAATCGGCCAGGCCGTTGAACATGCTCTTGCGTCCTTCCGGGCCAACGGGCAGCAGGCCAAAACCTACTTCAAAATTGGAATTGTTAACGTAGTTGCTGATCATCCACGAGCCGTCGCTGGTCATTGCGCCCTTGCCGGCCTGGAACATCGCCGAAGGCCCAAGGCTGCTCACGTCGGCGTAGGGTGGCGCAAAACCTTTATCCATCAGGTTTTTGTACCAGGTCAGCGTTTCGGCCAGACGAGGGTCGTCATAGTGGAACTGGGTGCCCCAAACTTCATCCTGGTATTTAAAGCCGGCGCTGGCAGCAAGGAAACTCCATTGAGTTTGGCCCTTGCCACTGCCCTGCCCCTGGTGAATAAAACCATATTGCTTGACTTTGGTTTTGTCAAAGTTGGGGCTGAGGCCGTTGTTGCCGTTTTCGTCAAGGGTCAGCTTGGCGATGACTTCCTCAAAGGTACCGCCATCCTGCGGATTCCAGGCCCAGTCATCCATCACTTTGGGATCAACGCCGGCCTCTTCCAGCATTTTCTTGTTGTAGAACACGGCGATGGTGTCCCAGTCTTTGGGCAGGCCGTAGCGTTTGCCTTCGCGGGTCCACAGATCGGCCAGATCGCCAATATAGATGTCGGTGGGTACTTTATCGCGGTCTACCAGCGGTTGAATATCACTAATCTGGCCTTTGGAGGCAAATTCCGGGTATTTGGCCAGGTGGTTGGTGAAGACATCGGGGGCGTTGCCGGCGACCATCCCGGTTTGAATGCCGCTCCAGTAGTCATCCCAGCCGTTCTGTTCAATTTTGATGGTGATGTTGGGATTCTGCTTGGTAAATTCGGCGGCGCAGGCTTCATAGGCGGGCTGCTGGGCCGAGTCCCACAGGCCGTAGCGAATTTCAACGGCCTGGCCGCTGGGGGCGGCTGCTTCGGCGGCCGGTTTTTCAGCGGCGGATTGGGCCGGAGCCGGGGCAGCCGAGCCGCCACAAGCGGCCAGGGTTAAACTTAAAATGGCCAGTATTGAGGTAAGCACCAGTTTAAAGCGTTGCGTTGTCATGGGTTCTTCTCCTTAAGATTAAAAATTTTTGATGGATTGTTATTGACTCGGGGCTGTTACGCCCATCGGCAGCAGACGTGTTTGAGCCAGTCAGTTTTTTTGTTGCGTTCCCTCCTTTGGTTATTTAATGCCGCTAAACTGAATTGAGTCGATGGCTTTGCGGCCGGTCAGGGCAAACAGAATGAGGATGGGGATCATCGCCACCAGCGCGCCGGCCATCAAGCCGCCCCAGTCGGGCGCGCCCTGCGGTGTTTGGCTGCGAAAAATGCCCAGAGCGACGGTCAGCACCCGCACGCTTTCATCCTTGCCCACCAAAAATGGCCACAAATAATCGTTCCATTCGGTAATGAAGGTCAGGATGCCCAGCGTGGTAACGGGCGCCACACTCATCGGCAACACAATCTGGTAGAAAATCCCAAACATGCCGGCCCCATCGATTTTGGCGGCTTCTTCTACCTCGCGGTTGATGCCCAAAAAGAACTGGCGCAGAAAGAAAACAGCAAAGGGTGTCATCAGGAATTTAGGGGCGACAATGCCCTGAAAGGTGTCCAGCCAGGTCAGATTGCGGATAAGGATAAAGTTGGGGATGAGCGTAACAATGCCGGGCACCATCAGCGCGGCAATGTACAGGAAAAATATCTGATCGCGGAAGGGGAATCGCAGCCGGGCAAAAGCGTACGCGGCCAGCGCGCTAAAGAAAACCTGGCCCACCACCAGCAGGGTGGTAACAATAAACGAGTTGCGCAGGAACAGGAAAAAGTTGATGGCCTGCCCGGATCCGCCGGCGGCGACGGCTTCTTCGGTGCTAAGCAGGCCCAGCACGCGGGCAAAGTTGTTTACCGTAAAGCCAATTGGCAGCAACGAGGTGGTATCGCTAAAGAGTAATTTTTGGGTAGACAGGGCCGTGCGCATTACCCACCACATGGGAAACAGGGTGATAAAAATAAGGGCAATCATAGCGGCCCAGGCTAACAGGTGGCCCCAGTTAATGGGTGAACGTTTTGGCCGGTGTAATGCAACAGTTTGGGTTGTCATCAGTCATCTCCTTTTTATCTGGATAAGCCTTACAGGTCAGATTCGTTGGCTCGCAGCACCCGCATTTGAACAATGGTAACCAGGATCAGGATAAAGAAGAGCGCAATTGAAATGGTGGTGGCGTAACCCATATTGAACCGTTGAAAAGCAAATTCAAAGATGTACCACATAATCACCCGGGTAGCCTGCGCCGGCCCGCCTTGCGTGGTAATGGCGATGGTATCAAATACCTGAAATGAGCCGATGATGGTGGTGACCAGCACAAATACCAGTACCGGTCGCAGCAGCGGCAGGGTGATGTGCCAGAACATATGCCATTCTGTAGCGCCATCAATTGCCCCGGCTTCGTAGACATCTTTGGGAATGGTTTGCAGACCGGCAAACACCAGCAGCGCCGTGTAGCCCATATGCCGCCACACATTAACCCCGGCGATGGTGGCAATAGCCTGGCTCGGAGCGCCGAAAAAAGGTTGGCGCTCAAAGCCAATGGTTTGCAGAAAGCTGTTCACAACGCCCAGAGTGGGGTCCAGCATCCACAGCCACAGCAGGGCAACCACCACATTTGACAGCAGGTACGGCAAAATCAGCACCCCGCGCACCACAATGGATTTGGTCAACCGGTCCATTAATACCGCAATCAGCACGGCCAGCACGGTTTGCACAAAAATGTTGATCACCACATAGGTGAGCGTTACCCACATAGCTTTCCAGAAATCGGTATCGGTTAGCAGCCGTTGGTAATTGGCCAGCCCCACCGATTTGGCCGGGGTAAGCAGGTCCCAATTGGTAAAGCTGATAAACACGCCCCGTACCGCGGGAATGGCGTAAAACAGCGTAAACCCAATCAGGCTGGGCAAAATAAACAAGAGGGCAAACCAGGTTTCGGCTTTTTGCCAGGGTTTTAACCAGCCAGGTTTGCTGCCCACCCGTGTTGCCTGTTGAACGCTTATCGACATTGACCCACCTCCTTTTGTTTAACAACTCTGTCTGTTTTTAATTCTGACAACGATAACGACAACGTTGTCAGAAATGACTAAAAAAAAGCTCATCCCGCGATGTCACGGTTATGTTGACTCACGGATGACGAGCTCAGCGCCCAAGTGGATGGGCGGATACGTGGCGTCCGGGTTATCCAGCATTTCCAGCAGACGGATCATGGCCTGCCGGCCAATATCATATTTATCAAGTCGAATGGTGGTTAATGTCGGGGTAACTAATGAGGCAAGTTGAATATCATCGAAACCAATAATGGCGCAATCGGCCGGGATACGGCGGCCCAGTTTTTTGCAGGCGTTCATAGCGCCCAAAGCCAGCAGATCGTTGTAGGCCACAATAGCGGTGATTTGGGGATCGTCAGTGAGCAGTTGCAACGCCCGTTCATAGCCGCTGTCAACCATGGGCAGCCCGCTTGTCAACCGGGAATCCGGCAGCGGCAGGCCGTGCGCGGCCATTATATCTAAAAAACCGAGTACCCGCTGCGCTCGGAGCGGCGAGATTTCCAGGCCGGCCAGCATGGCAATGTGGCGGTGGCCGCGGCCAATTAAATGCTCTACAGCCTGTTTGCTGCCGCCGTAATTATCGCTGAGGATCATGCTGATGTTGGGATCGTCATACCGGCTGTTAACTGAAATTACCGGCCGGTACTGTTCCGCAAATGTTGTCAGATTGTCGCCGGTGTGGTAACAGGGAAAAATGATGATGCCGTCAACGCCCTGCGCCGCCAACGAATGGAGGGTGCGCAGTTCTTCCTGCTGGCTTTCATCGCTGTTGCACAAAAGGGTGTTGTAATCTCTGGCCCGGGCCGTATCTTGCACGCCACGGGCTACTTCGGGGAAAAAGGGGTTGGTAATGTCTGGAAAGATCAGCCCAACGGTAAAGGAGCGCTGCGTTACCAGGCCACGCGCAATCAGGTTGGGGCGATAGCCCAACTCATCGATGACATCCTGCACGCGCTGGCGGGTGTCTTCAGAGATTTCACTCTGATTGTTGACGACTCGCGAGACCGTTTTGATGGATACGCCTGCTTTTCGCGCGACATCGCGCAAGGTAACGGGCATTGTAATCTCTCCTGACTACTGTTGACAACGATAACGACAACGTTGTCGGTAATATATCATGCTATTTGTCGGTTGTCAAGGGGTTTTTAAGGTTTGGGTCAATTTGACGGGGTAAAACAGCGCGCGGCGTGTTGCGTAAAAAGTTTTGCGGAACCGATACGCAACGCGCCGCACGGTTTAGAAATTTTGGGGTAACTACCTGACGCCAACCACAGATGACTGAAACAGGCTGCGATTACACATCCAAACAGATAATATCTTGCTGAGACGGTGTGGTCACGCGCGGGCCGGTTTGGTCCATATATACGTTTATTTCGGCGCGGACGCCAAAATCCGGCAGGTAAATGCCCGGCTCAATAGAAAAGCCGATGCCCGGCACAAGTTTGCGGGTATCGTGGGTTTCCAGGTTGTCGATGTTGGCTCCCTGGCCGTGAACGTTGTCGCCCGGCCCCAGGTTGTGGCCGGTGCGATGGAAGAAATAAGCGCCGTAGCCGGCGGCGCTGATGTGCTGCCGCACCACGTCGTCCAATTGCCAGCCTTCGGGGATAAGGCCCTGTTCGGCGCAATTTTGCAGGTAGGCCACGCCGGCGTCGCGGGCATCGCGCACAATTTTAAAAATGGCCCGATGCTGGGCCGGAGGCTGTTGCCCGGCAAATCCCACCCAGGCCATATCGGCAAAAATGTACTCATAGCCGGGACGCTTGGCCCACAGGTCAATCAATATCCAGTCGCCGCGACTCACAGCCACATGTTTGGTGGCGGTAGGCGAGTAGTGCGGGTCGCCGCTGTTGGCGTTAACCCCAACAATGGGCGGATAAGGGGTATCCAGCCCCGCGGCGGTAAAGCGCTGCATAATAAACTGCTGCACATCGTACTCGGTGATGGGGCTGCCGCTGCGCAGGTTGGTGGCAATAAACTCAAACGCTTCATCTTTGATGGCGGCTACCTGCTGGCAATCTTCCAGATGGGCTTGCAGGGCTTCTTCGCTCCAGATTGCGGCGGCGGCCTGAAAAATGTTGGCCGCGGATTTAATGGTTTTTTCCAACCGTTTGATCAGCTCAAACGTGCCGGCATCCAGGCGCGAGGTGACCGGCAGGGCGCAGCCGGGCGAATAATCCAGCGCGACGGTCTGGTAGCGGGTGAGCAAAATGGCCAGTTTTTGCTCCATTTCTTTCCAGCTTACGTAAAACTCGGTGTGGTAGGGCAGCGAGCGAAGCGCATCCTGGTCAATTTTTGAGCCAAGCAGCATGGGCACGCCTTCGGCCGGTACAATCAAAAACAGCCGCCGCGAGACGAACTGTTGGAGTGGCAGCAATTGCCGCATGATGGGGTTTGTTTTTTGGAAATCGTGCACCAGCCAGCAGTCAATTTTTTCCTGCCGCATGGCGGTTTGCGCATTTTGAAGATTCATGGGGACCTCGTTGGTAAAATGTATTATTGAAATTGCCGGCTACATTTTAGACCTTTGTCCCAAAATTGGGAAAGCGACCTGCGGCTAGTAAGAAATCCAGTTTTTGGCCCGGTCTACAGCAGCCAGCCAGCGGGTATAACCGGCATCGCGCTGGTCAGCCGGCAGGCGAGGTTCAAAGACGATGGGCGTGCCGGGCAGCGCGGGCAAGTCTTCGACTCCGGGCCACGTACCTGCGCCGAGGCCGGCCAGCAGCGCCGCGGCCCGCACGGCCAGCTCGGTGAAGGCGGGGCGAATGGTGGGGATACCGGTCAGGTCGGCCTGAATCTGGCAGGCAATATCGCTGGCGGCAATGCCGCCGCCGGTGCTGATCTGCTGCACAACCAGGCCGGTTTCGGCGGTGATGGTTTCCAAAATGCCGCGAATCTGGTAGCCCAGCGACTCCAGAAAAGCGCGGGCAAGATGCGCCCGACTGCTGCCGAGGGTTAGCCCCAAAATTGTGCCGCGGGCGGCGGCATCATTGTGGGGCACGTTGAGGCCGGTAAAGGCCGGCACAAACACCACCCCGCCGCTGTCTGGCACCGAGGCCGCCAGCAGGCTCAGCTCTTCGTCCCGGTCAAACAGGCGGGCTTCTTCTTTCATCCAGCGGATGGCCGCGCCGGAAACGGTGGTGTCGGCTTCAAGGCAGAAGGTGTGTTGCGGGTGGCGGGTGGCGGGTGGCGGGTAGCCAACTGGTTGCCCTATCCCCCGGCGACCCGGCGACTCTGCGGGAAAACTCCAGGCGTAGTAAACGTTGAGTTTTTCCTGCTCCGGCGGGGTGTCGCCCACAACCACATCGACAAAACTGGCGGTGCCGTGGCTGCATTCGGCGTCGCCGGGGTAGTAACATTGATGGCCAAACAGGGCGGCCTGCTCGTTGCCAATAACGGCCAGTACCGGCGCATCGGCCACATCGCCGGCGGGGCCGGTGAGGCGCAGCGTGCCAAAGTAATGCACGGTGGGCACGGGAACCGGCAGCGGTTCAAGGGGAACGCCCAGTACCGCCAGCCAGTCGCTCCAGTAGCGTTCGGCGCGAAAATCAAACAGGCCCATCTGCTGCACCAGCCCAAAATCAAGCATGTGGCCGGCCGGCCGGCCCAGCGACTCCAGCAGCCAGTTGGCTGAAAAACCGATGCGCAGCGTTCCGGCCCGGGCTGCTTCAATAACCGCCGGCTGGTGGCGCATACGCCAGGCCAGGTGGTTGGCCGAACTCCACGTGCCGGGAAAATAGCCCAGCCGGCGGCGGCGTTCGGCGGCGTGTTCCCACTGTTCCAGCTCGGCCAGCAGGGGCGCGGTGCGCAAATCCTGCCAGGTGATGGCGTTGGCCAGCGGGCGCCCGGTGCGGGCATCCCACACAAAATCGGTGTTGCGCTGGCCGGCAATGCCAACGGCCAAAATATCGGCGGGGCGGCAGTTGGCCGCGGCCAGAGCTTCGGTGATGGCCTGCTCAACGCCGAGGGTCAGTTGGTGCGGGTCTTGCTCAACCCAACCGTTGTGCGGGTGAATTCTGGGCAGGGGGCGGTAGCCGTAACCGAGAATATCTCCGTTTTGATTCATTACGGCGGCGCGGCTGCCGCTGGAGCCTTGATCGATGCCGAGGAGGAAGGTGGTCATTGTTGAATAGTCCCCGTGAAACGTATTGCGTGTTGCGTAAAAACGGAACACGCAGCACGTTAACCCGGCAGCAACTCGGCCAATTGGTGCAGCACATAGGTTGGTTTGATGGTTGATTCGGCCAGCATTTCGGCGGTGGTTGCGCCGGTGAGGGTGAGCGCCGCGGCCATGCCGGCTTCCAATCCCATCAGCACGTCGGTTTCCAACCGGTCGCCGGTCATAACGCAGCGATTTGCCGGCAGGCCCAACAGATTGAGCACGGCTTTGGCCATGTGGGGCGATGGTTTGCCCACTATCGCCTCAATTTTGGTGTTGGTGCAGGCTTCAACGGCGGCGATGATGGCCGCGGCATCGGGCTGGCCGCCGCCGGGCACCGGGCAGTAGCGATCGCCGTTGGTGGCAAAAAAGCGCGCGCCGGCGCGGATGGCGTCAAAGGCAACTTGCAGTTTGTGGTAAACAAAGGTGCGGTCAAAACTGGCAATTACCGCGTCGATGCGGCTCACGTCTTCGGTCAGTTCAAAGCCGGCGGCGCGCAGTTCGGTTTGCAGCGGCGTTTCGCCAATAACAAACAGGCGGGCGTGGGGCAGATGTCGCTGTAAAAAATTGACCATCACCACCGACGAGTTGATCACGTCTTCTGCGGGCGTGGGCAGGCCCAGCGCCGTGAGTTTGGCGGCCTGATCGGCGCGAAAATGGGTGGGGTTGTTTGATAGAAAGACCGTCCGTTTGCCCAACCGGCGCATGCGGCTGATGGTATCGAAGGCGGTGGGCAGCAGGTGATCGCCCAGATAGACGGTGCCGTCGAGGTCAAAAATGTAGGCGTCGTAGAGTTGGGTGGGTATTGGCATTGTCATAAATCAAACCTCTGTGAAACTTGAGTACATCGTTAAATAAATAAGTTACACTTTGGTGGCCGTCATGCCCGAATGTTTTTATCGGGCATCTACAACAGGGATTCCCGCTAAAAGCGTGCGGGAATGACGCTCAAAAACCTCAGAAAATTTATTTAACGGTGTATTGAGTCAGCGTAAAACGTAAAACGTGTTGCGTGTTGCGTTTTCACGCAGCACGCAACACGAATTGTGCAACCAGTTGTTATGCGTGAAATTGCTGCCGGGCCAGCGCCGCCGGGTTGTCTCCGGCGGCAAACGGGCGCAGCCGCACGCTAAAGCGATATTCGCCGGGCGGGACAAGGTACTGTGCCAGCGTGCCGGGGCCGCAACTGGCGCTGCCCAGCCCCACCTGTTTCACATCAAGCGTAACAAAGGTTTCCGGGCGGGGCGTGAGTTCGTTGGTGTGCCAGGCGGCGTACAGATCGGCGGCGGTAAAGTGCAGCGCCCCGGCTTCCAGTGGCCGATCATCGCCCGTTGCCAGCAGCCCGATTCCGGCGGCGTTGGTCAGCGCCAGCCAACGGACATCGGTTTTGTTGCCGTTTTCCTGCGGCATGCCGTAGGGCACGTATTGTTGGGCCACGGTGCCGCGATAGCGCCCCAGCGCCGCGCCGGCGTTGCGGTCGCAGTAGCTTTCGTGGGGGCCGCGGCCGTACCACTCCAACTGCTCAAAGCCGGCGGGCAGCGCCATTTTCAGGCCGACGCGCGGCAGCGAGGCCGCGGTCGCGTCGGCTTTGACCCAGTTGTCGATAACCACATCGCCGCTGCCGTAAATGGTGACAACCTGTCGATGCTCAACGCGGGCGGGCGCACCGGGAGCCAGGGCCACAGCGGCCGTGGTCAGCCGCGCCACCTGCGGGGCAAGCTGTTCAATAATCACAGTGTCGGTGTGGCTGACCAGCCGGTCCAGGCCATCGGCCAGCCATTGGCCCAGCAGTTTTTCCGGGTCATCGGGCTTGAATTTAAAGCCGTCGTTGTCGGTGGGGGCGCGCCACAGGTTGAGCGCCGGCCCGTGCGCCAGCAATTCTACACCGCGATAGTTGAATGAAGCAATCTGGCCGGCTGACTTGTCAATGGTCAGCGTGAAATCCGGGCCGGCGATGGCCGCAGCGCCGGCGGTTTCGGTTATTTTTAGCGCCGGCAAAGTGGCCGGGGCGATGGTTTCCGGCGCGGGCGATTTTACCGGCAGCGCAAACTGTTCCCAGGCGATCTCGTGGCCGGCGTCGGCCCAAAAAGCGGACTCGGCCAGGCTGAAGCGGACGGTGAGCAGCGCCTCGGCGGCGGGGGGTAGCTCCAGCGCCGGCAGCGGCAGGCTGACGGTTTGGCGCTGCTGCGGCGGGATGGTCAGCGGCGGCAGCTCGCCGGTGTGGGTGAGGTTGCCGTCGATGAGAATCTCCCAAATAGCGCGAATTGCGATTTGCGAATTGTGGGGCATGAGTTGGTTGGGATTGATGGTCAAATCGACGAAGTAGTCTTTGTTGGCGATTTCAATTTGGCCGTTTGACAAATCAATGGCGTTAACGGCCACCGGCTGAATGACTTTTTTGTATTCCCACAGGGCGGGGTGGGGGGTGCGGTTGGGAAAGACCAACCCGTTGAGGCTGAAATTGAGGTCGTTGATTTCGTCGCCAAAATCGCCGCCGTAGCCCCAAAATTCGCGGCCGTGTTCATCCACTTTAACCAACCCCTGATCGACCCAATCCCAAATGAAGCCGCCCTGCAGCCCGTGGTGGTTTTCAATAGCGTCCCAATATTCTTTGAGGTTGCCGGGGCCGTTGCCCATCGAGTGGGCGTACTCGCACATGATCAGCGGGCGGGTGTTGGCCGGGTCTTGCGTGTAGGCAATGATGTTATCCACCGAGGGGTACATTGGCGCGACAATATCGGTGACGTGCGTGCCTGCCAGCCAGCCGCGGCGCATGGCCGCATCTTTTTGCGCCAGCGACAGCCGGCCGGCCAGCGCGGCGGAGTCTTCCTGCAAAATAATGGTGTAGGGCGAAGTTGCGCCCTCGTAGTGGAGCGGGCGGCTGGGGTCAAAATGGCGCAGCCAGCCGGCCATGGCGTCGTGGTTGGGGCCGTAGCCGCTTTCGTTGCCCAGCGACCACATAATGATGCAGGCGTGGTTTTTGTCGCGCAACACCATGCGCTGGCAGCGGTCAACAAAGGCGGCGGTCCAGTCGGGGTCGTGGCAGAGGCGGTTGTAGAGGGCGTGCGTTTCCAGATTGGTCTCGTCGATGACGTACAGGCCGTGTTCGTCGCACAGTTCGTACCAGCGGGAGTCGTTGGGGTAGTGGCTGGTGCGCACGGCGTTAATATTGTTTTGTTTGAGCAGGCGCAGGTCGGCCAGCATGGTTTCAAAAGGCACGGTTTTGCCCAGCCGCTCGTGGAAATCGTGGCGGTTGACGCCTTTGAGCAGCACCGGCTGGCCGTTGATGAGCAGCTCGCGGCCTTTCACCTCGACGCGGCGGAAGCCGATGCGCTGGCTCACGGCCTGCACCACCGCCCCGGCCCGGTCCAGCAGCGACAGCACCAGCGTGTACAAATAGGGCGATTCGGCGCTCCACTGGCGCGGCGCGGCAACGGGCGCGGTAAAATCGACGCGGGTCATGGCCCAATCGGATTGCAGCACCGGCAGGGTTTGCGGCTCGATGACCGGCGCGGCGGCGGCATCAAAAAGCTGCATGCGCACTGCGTAGCCCTCGGGGTGGGGGGCAACGTCGCGCAATTCGCGGGTGTAGTTGATTTCTGGTGGCGGGTCAAAGGTGCGGACATCGACCTGAACGCGCAGTGTTCCATCGCGGAAATCGTCATCGAGCTGCGGCCGGGCAAAAACATCAAACAGGCAGGTGGGCGGCAGGGCCAGCAGGTACACATCGCGGTGCAGGCCGGCCATCAGCCAGTGGTCCTGATCTTCCAGGTAGCTGGCGTCGCTCCAGCGAATGACCATCGCCGCGACGGTGTTTTGGCCGGGGCGCAGGTAGGGGGTAATGTCGAACTCGGCGGGCAGGCGGGAGTCTTTGCTAAAGCCGATGCGCTGGCCGTTGATGTACAGGTAAAAGAACGTTTCCACGCCGCCAAACCCGATGATCACCTGGCGGCCCTGCCAGTGTGCGGGCAGGGTGAAGCTGCGGCGATAGAGGCCGGTTGGGTTGTCGGCGGGGACGCGCGGCGGGGTGGGCGGGAAGGGCATTTTAACGTTGGTGTAAATGGGCTTGTCAAACCCCTGCATGGTCCAGTTGCCGGGCACGGTGATGTTGGCCCAGCCGGAGTCATCAAATTCCGGCGCGGCAAAGTTGGCCGGCGCGGTGTGGGGGGTATCGAGCAACGTGAAACGCCACTGGCCGTTGAGCGGCAGCCGGTACGGCGATTCGGCGCGGGTGCGGGCGGCCTCTTCGTTGGCGTAGGGGGTGAGCGGCGAGCGGCTGGTGAGCCGGTTGTGGCCGATAGCTTGCGGGTTTTCCCAATCGCTCGGTAGAGTAGGGGTTGGCATGGTGTGTGTTTCTCTCCAATAACAGAAGTTCTGTTGAGTAATGGGTAAAAATAGGCAGGTAGTTCCAAGATTTAAATTCGTCAAAGCGTATTACGGGTTACATGGAAAAATTTGCGCAACACGTTCACCGGCCATTTATTTTCTTGGAACTGCCCAAATTATTTGCCCGATCCCAGCGTGAGACCGCCGATGAAATATCGTTGCAGGGTGAAAAACATAATCAGGGTGGGCACAGTTGCAATGAGCGCGCCGGCCACAATAAGCGGCCAGTTGGTGATAAATTGCCCTTGCAGGGTAGAAAGGCCGGCGGTTACCGGCTTGAGGGCATCGTTTTGAATCAGGATGATGGCCCACAGGTAATCATTGAAAATCCAGGTAAATTCCAGCGTTGAAACCGCGGCAATGGCCGGCACAGTCAGCGGCATCATAATGCGCCAGTAAATGCCCCACTCGCTGGCCCCGTCGATGCGGGCGGCTTCCATAATTTCGCCGGGCACGGTGCGCATAAAGTTGCGCAGCACAAAAGTACAAAAACCAAGTTGAAAAGCGGTATGAATAAGGATGACTCCCCAGTACGTATTATACAGGCCCAGTTTATTGGTTAGCAGAAAAACCGGTAATAACAAAATTTGGAAGGGCAACATGGTGCCAGCTACGTACATAAAATAAAGTAGCATATTCCCCGGAAATTTAAAGCGGGCCAGCGCGTAGGCCGACAGCGACGATAGCATAATTGTGGCACCCAGCGCCGGAATGGTGATAATAAAACTGTTCATCAGGTAGCGGTTAACCCGCCCCTGCGCCCAGGCGGTGGGGAAATTATCCAGCGTGACCACCGTGGGAATACTGAAAACGCCGTTAACTCCCAAATCTTCCTGGGTTCTGACCGATGTCATAAGAGCCGTAAAAAACGGCAGCATATAAATCAGGGTAAAGCCAATCAAAAAAGTGTACACTAAAAGCCGGTTGATGTTTTTTGTCTTTTTTGAGCCGGCGGCAGCATCGTTGCCGGAGGTTGCTAAAGGTTGAATGTTGGCGGCCATCGTTTTACTCCCCTAATATTCCAATTCGTCTTTCATAACCCGAGACAGGTAGACCACAATAAAAATCAGGCTGATCAGAAATAGAATTACCGCCGAGGCCGCCCCTTCGCCCATTTTGTAATTGTTAAAGGCCTGAATATACATCAGTACCGCCAGCACGCTGGAGGCGTTGGCCGGGCCGCCTTTGGTCATTACCCACACCAAATCAAACGAGCGCAGCGAGTCGATAATGGAGATGACCACCACAATTGTGGTAACGGGGGCCAGCAATGGCAGGGTAACATGCCAAAAGGATCGCCAGGCGTTGGCGCCGTCAACTTTGGCCGCATCGAGCAGGGTGGGGTCAACATTTTTCAGACCGGCCACGTACAAAATCATAATGTAGCCAATTTGCCGCCAGGCAGCGGCCAGAATTACCGCCCAGATGACCAGTTGTTTATCGGCCAGCCAGCCGGGTGGATTGGCTACGCCCAACCCGATCAAAATTTGATTGATCAGCCCGGCTTTGGGGTTGTAAATGCCAAATGACCAGATGAGGGCGATAACCGGCAAAGACAACACCTGGGGCAAAAAGATGCCCATTTTAAAATAACGGTCAGCCTTGATATCCTGGTTGAGAATTACCGCCAGGCCCAGCCCAATGGCCACCGGCACCGTGATAAAAGTTAACAACCATTTGAGGTTGTTAAACAGAGAATACTCAAACGCCGAAGGCACCCGTTTGCCCAAACTGCCAAACAGTAAATTGAAATTTTTAAGGCCAATATATTTGGCTTCGGGCGAGATACCGTCCCAATCGGTCAGGCTTAGGTAAAAGGTGTAGAGCATTGGGCCGATAATCCAAACCAGATACAGGACCAGCGGGCCAACCAAAAAAAGATAGGGCGTCCAATTGATTTTGCGTTTTCTGGACAAAGGGGGAACCGTTGCGGCCATCATTTTCCTCCTGTCAAGGGCTTTTACGATTTACGATTTTGGATTTTGGATTGGCATCACCGGTAATCGTAAATCAAATGTACCGGCGGCCCGATTACCAGTTTTTGGCAG
Source organism: Anaerolineae bacterium (assembly GCA_022071955.1). GTDB lineage: Bacteria > Chloroflexota > Anaerolineae > 4572-78 > J111 > J095. Next base: position 221,118 of record JAJVIM010000007.1, on the reverse strand, counting down.
CCGGGCCGCCGGTGAAGATTTACATCTGTTTATTCAGATTCGGCAAATACTTGCTGGCGGGTGGTTTCCAGATCGGCCAGGAGATCATCAACCAGGGTGGGATCATCCCAAAAGGCCATCATGGCGTTCATGCCGGCTTCGGCCATTTCCGGGGTGGTGTCGCGGTCGTAAAATTGCAAAACCAGGTCGGCGCCTTGAATAAGCTCGATGCCTTTTTGCTGCATCGGGGTAAAGAGGGAGGTATCCACTTTAGAGTGAACCGGCAGGCGGCCCAGTTCTTTAACCATAATGGTTTGGGCTTCTTCGCTGCCCAAAAAGGCCAGGAATTTTTTGCCGCCTTCGGCGTTTTTGGCGTTGGCCGACATAAAGTAGCCGTCGGTGGGCGCGTCTTCGCCAATGGGCATTTTGGGATCAATAATCGGGAAGCGGAAGAAATCAAGATCGGCTTTGGCTTCGGCGCTCAAATCGGGGCTGTCGGCAATGAACTGGCCCATCAGGTACATGGCGGCCTCGCCCCGGCTCATAAAACCAACGGCTTCGTTCCAGTCGTAGGCGGCGGCGTCTTCGTTAAAGCATTTGTGTTCAAACAGTTCATTCCATTTTTCAAAAACAGCTTTAACGCGGGGGTCATCATATTTTTCTTTGCCCAACATCAGGTTTAGTTGAAATTCCGGCCCGTTGAGGCGCATGTTGATGTAATCAAACCAGGCGGCGGCGGTCCAGCGATATTTGGTGCCGATGGCAATGGGGATGACGCCGTTGGCGTTGAGGGTGTCGCAGGCGGTTAGCAGTTCGTCCCAGGTTTCCGGCGGGGTGATGCCGTTTTCTTCAAAAATTGATTTGCGGTAGAACATGGCCCACCAATACCAGTTGCTGGGCAGGAAATACTGCTTGTTATCCACACTGGACATAGCTTTGAAGCCTTTGGGGTAGTCCTCGTTCCAGCCTTCGCTGGCCCACACATCACTGATGTCCATAATGAGGCCCTTGTCAATAAAGAAGCGGGCGCGGTTACCGGCAAACCAGGTCATCACATCGGGAGCGGGGTCGGCCACCAGATAGGCGCGGATGGCCTGTTTGAAATCCTCGTGGTTGATGATAGAGTGCTGGACCGGGGTGTCCGGGTTTTGCTCGTTGAACATTTTTACCAGCATTTCATCTACCCGGCGCGGTTCGGGGTCACCGTTGTAGGAGTTGTAGGTAACCGGGTTAACGGCCTTAACCACCTCTTTTTCTACTTCTTTAACCACTTCTTTGGTAACTTCTACAGTTTCAATAACTTTTACTTCCTTTTGCACTTCCTGGGTAACAACTACGGTTTCAACCACCGTTTGGGTTTGAGGGGCCGGTTGCGCCCCACAAGCCGCAATGGCGGCCAGAGCAGCCACGCTCACCATCAGCAGCAATGCTTTGTAAAAAGACTTCATTGTTTCTCACTCCTTAAAATTAGTTAAAAATTTAACAGAACACACTCTTTTTATGCGGAATGCCAGGAGTGTTTTCTCCTTTTCCCCCGCAAAATACAATCGCTTTCGTTTCATTTTCTGCTAAACGATGGGGTATCTTTTCTTTGGTCACCTCCTTTGGGTAATTTGGGTTGATGATTCAAGCCGATTTTCTAATGACCAATTTGGCGGGGAGAACAATTTTAGAAGGAGTAACCGGCTCGGAGTTAATTAACTTAAACAGCATTTCTGCGGCCATTTGCCCAATTTGCCGGCTGGGTTGGCGCACGGTAGTTAGCGGTGGGCTAAAATCGGCGGCAGTTGGGACATCGTCAAAGCCAACTACGGCCACATCTTCCGGCACATGCAACCCGGCCGCCGTTAATGCCCAGATTGCGCCCATGGCCATGCGGTCATTAAAAGCAAAAATAGCAGTAGGCGGGGTAGGCAGCGACAACAAATGCGCCGTGGCTGCCTGGCCGCCGGCGCGAGTGTAATCGCCGTACACCATCAGAGCCGGATCAAACGAAAGAGCGGTTTCGGCCAACGCTTCGGTATGGCCGGCCAGCCGTTCGGCCATCGCCGCTACCGCGCCGGTAGAGGGACCATTAATAATGCCAATCCGCTGATGCCCTTGCTCTAACAGGCGACGCGTAACCTGCCTGGCCCCGTCGCGGTCGTCGGCGTGAACGGCGTAGGCAGAGCCGGTCTCCGACTCGTTGTAGCCCAATGTCACCCAGGGATAGTTTTGCCCCGATAGCAATTTGGCCCCGGCCTGAAGGCTGGCGGTTTCAATTACCAGCGCGCCATCGGCCACCTGGTTGCGCACAAAACGTTCGTAGGCTTCCAGGGCCGAACTGGAGTTGCCGGCGGTAGAGAGCAGCACGTTGTAGCCGCGGGCGTTGGCTTCGGCATCGATGCCGCTGATTTGGGCCAGCAAGTGCGGGTCGCGGAACAGGTAGTCGGCGTCGTAGGGGATGATGAGGCCGATGATGAAGGAACGGCGGCGGGGCAGGCTGCGGGCGGCCAGGCTGGGCCGGTAGCCCAACGCGTCGATGGCCTGCTGCACGCGCAGGCGGGTTTCATCGGTCACGCCGGCCTGATTGTTGATCACCCGCGATACGGTTTGGTAGGAGACTCCGGCCTCGGCGGCAACGTCTTTGATTGTGGCACGCTTCTTTGCATGTGACATGGCGTTGTGTCCTGATTATTAAAACAAGTGGGGTGGGAAATAAAATGTGAACGTTCACGTGAACGTTCACATTTTATCATGAATTGATTTGGTTTGTCAAGAGGAGGCTAATGAAAAAGCAGGATGATGCCCGTGCCACCCGGCAGAGCGTAGCCTCCCTGTGGGGCGGGTGAAAATGTGGTGTAGGGGCGCTTCGCGAAGCACCTCTACATTCGCTGATTCGTAAATTTGCAGATTCGCTTATTTTCAGAGGAGCTACTGCGGCCGTTTGAGCAGCCACAACGAAAAGAGCAGCGTGGCCAGCGTTGCGCTGGCCAGCAGGAGTTGCGGGGTTGGGCGGGTTGGCCCCGGCGGCGGCGGTACAGCCGCAGGATCAGCGGCTCGGCGGCGGGCCACTTCGAGCCGGAGACTTTTTTCGCCCTGGCGCATGGCCCAGCGGTGGTTGGCTGAAAAAATTGGTTTGAGGATAAAAGACAGGGTTCTGAGCAGCGGTTTGTCGGCCTTAATCCGCCAGTCGTAAGTGATGTTCACCCAATCGCCAGCCTGCGCCAGCGCCCAAACACCCTGCCCCACAAAATCGCCCCAGGCTTGCAGGCTAAAGCCGTGTGGCCAGCGGTTTTCTGTAACCCGAAATTGCCAGCGGAGGGTGTAAGGCAGCCAGCCTTTGGTGTGCAGGCTGAAGACCTGATCCAGGCCCTGCTCGTCGCCCGGTTCAAGTTGTTGCACATCCAAATACACGGCCGGCCACCAGCGCGGCAAATCGAGCGCGTTGCTCAGAATCTCAGATACTTCTTGGATGGTGCTTTGAACGCGCCAGCGGCTAACAAAATGGTAGTCGTTGTGGCTCATCCCAGTATCCCTTTGGTCAGGGCGGTGGCTACCAGCCCAAATGTGTAAGCTGTGCCGTAGTAAATAAAGAGCGGCTGGCGGCCGCGCCGCCACAGCAATCCGAGCGCCAGCGCGGTGAGCAGCGCCACCACGTACAAATCCAGGCCGATCGCCTCAAAAGCCAGGTTGGCAAAAATCCCCAGCCCAATAAACAACCCGTTGGTAATAAACAGTGTGGTATCGGCCGGGGTGGCCGGCGTGCGAGCCGGAAATAGCACCTGAATTAGCATCAGCGCCGTGTTGAGCAGGATGAAGCCGGCGAAAAAGACCCAGTGCGAAAATTCGTCATCGTTAAAAATGATGATGCGGCAGAGGGGGCTGGTCTCATCGGTGGCGCAAAAGCGACCGTGCAAATAGTTGGTCACTTCGTGATCGCCGTAGCCGGCGGCCAGTAAATACAGGCCGATGATAAACGTTAGGTTGACGGCCAAATGCCAGCCGCCGTTGCGGGCCGGCGAGTCGTATTCCAGCTCCTTTTTGAGCAGGTAAAATGCCACTACACTGACCAGTGGCAAAATGAGCATGTTGTTCAAATCTACCCAGCGCAAAAATTCGTTGGCGGCCACATAGCCGGTGGTCAGCGTGGTCAGCCGGTTGATCGAGAGCAAAATAATTACGATGGTTTGCACACCAAGCAGCAAATGAATTGGCCGCATAGTTACCGACAGGCGTTGTTGGTGAAGGGTTGTCGCTTGCATGGTTACCTCAATAGTGGGCCGGGCGAAACTAAAGGGTGAAATATCTATCGTTGCGTCACGGCGTCGATAATTTCGCCGTCGTGCCATTCCGGATCGCTGTTGAGCAGCGCCCGCATTTTTAAGAATCGCTGGTGCTGTTCCGGGCTGGCGGCGTTGGCCTGGTAAGCGGCCCGGCTTTCAAAGACGGCTACCAAAAACAATTCATTTGGGTTGGCATCCATTTGGTAAATATAACGTGCAATCTGGCCCGGAGCAGCGCCCATTTCTTGCGATAACGTCTGGATTTCCTCAATTTTTTCCGGGTTAACCTGAACTTTGGCAACGGTTCCGTACATAATTATCCTCGCTTAAAATAATATTTATTCCGAATTTCGCCATAAATAGCGGTTGATTCTGGCGCCGGTTAATTTAAAGCCGATACGCTCATACACACTAACGCCCATTTCGGTGGCAAAGAGAACGGCATAACGATAACCCATCTGCCGCGCCTCCAGCAGTGGTTTAAGGCTGATGGCCCCGCCGATGCCCTTTCCCCGCGCCGCGGGCAGCGTGGCTACCGCATAAATGCTGGCTACACCTGCGCCATTGAAGAGCATATTGGTGGCAACCGGCTCACCGTTTAAATAGCCAACATACATTTTCCAGGGTGTCTGGCCAATGCCTGCTTGCAAGGCGGCATCTACCCAGGCTTGCCCGGCCCAATCGGGGATTTCGTAGCTATCCACAAAGACCCGCTTGAAATCAAGCAGGTCGGCTTCTGTCCGTACGGCCTGGATGGTGAAGCCGGGCGGTGTTTGAGTGAGTGCGGCTTCATTTATGTGCTGTAAGTCGGCGACCATGCCCGGCGCGCCGGCGGCGGTTTGCCTGATGCCATGCGCCAATTCTGCCATTTGTCCTTCCATTGATAGTAACCCGCGCGCTACCAGCCGTTGGCCCAAATCCTGCGGCTCTGTGCCCGGCCCGGTCCACCAAAAGATGAAGGGGGCGCGGCGCTCCTTGAACCAGGCCAGGGTGTGGTCAATAGCCGACTCCACTTCGTCCGCTGCCAGGCGGGTGCGCCATACCCCTTTAAACATCGGGTTAGAGGGAAAAGCCTGGTGATAGCAAAGCCGGTTACTTTCCACCAGTTCACTGTTGGGCAAAGTCTCGGTCATGGCCCGGAACAGGGCAAATAAATTTTCTTCAACCGCCGCCTCAAGTTGGGCGGGGGAAGGATGGCTTAAGATGGCGTTATCGGGCATATGCCCTCCCTTGAAAATTAGCAAATCTGCGAAGGCCGGGGCGCTTCGCGAAGCGCCCCGGCAAAAAGATCATCGTCAAACAGCTTCGGCCTGTTGCTGAACTTCCGGGTAACCCACCAGCCCCTGTAACCCCTTGAGGCAGGAAGTTTCGCCGCAGTGAAACGCCACATTGAGCAGCGCCAACCCAATCACCGCGGCGATGGGGAGCTGGCCCATGCCCACCTCCGACATATCGACAATCCGGTTCAGTTCATCATCGGTGATGCTGGCCAGGTAGGCGTCGGTGGCCTGGTACACGGCCTGCGCGTAACTCTGCATGGTGGGCAGGTTGATGGTGCTGGTGCGCGCCCACTCGTTCCAGAGCACGGGCGGCGGCGGCGAACTGAGGCCGGTGTCTGTAGTGGCCATTACCGGCGCGCCGTTTTTGGCTTTGATGTTAACCAACCAGTCTTCGCTGGTGACAATGTGGGCATATTGGGCAGCAATGGGCGCCAGCCTGTCGCCGGGAACCCAGTTGAGCTGATCGTCCGTAAGCCCGACCATTGTGCCTTCCAAATACTGGTGCGCCGTTCCAAACAGAAACCGTAAATTAGAAACTGCACTTTGATTATTGCCTGTCATTTTTTACCTCCATCATTGGCTAAAAAATTTAATTGACAATGGGTTAACGTTTTGAGCCATTCCCGGCCAGATGGGTGTGGAGATTGCCGGGGGCATCGTGGGCCGGGCCGATATCTTTGGCTGGCCGGCGACCCTGGTCGGTGGCAATCAGCCGGCGCAGCGTGACCGGGGCGCGCCGGCCAAACAGCCGGGCAATATGGCCCTGGCCGTAAATCCACCACAAAAAGCGCACCAGCCCATCGAGCCAGGGTTTTACCGCAACCGGGCGTTGAAACCGCATGGTTACCCGTGTGCCAGCGACGGTGGGCGCAAGATAGGTGGTGTTGAGCATATCAAAGGCCAGCAAGGGGTAGGAAATCTGGTCTTTATAGGTGACCTGCCGGAAGGGCTGCCAGTCGATAATCAATTCATCATTAACCTGCAACCCGTGTACGCAGTGATGCACCGTGCCAATACCGGCCCGCTGCCGGCCGCCGCCAGGGATGGTCAGGCTGTCGGCTTCGCGATACTGGCGTTTGCTGGCCGGGTCAGTCAGGTAATCCCAGGCCAGTTGCGGCGATACCGGCAGCTCAAACTCTACTTCCACAGCCGCCTGTTGCGGCAAAACCTCAATTCGATACTGGTGCTGGCGTTGTTCCCAAACCGGGTGTAAATCGATGACGTGGCCCGGCACTGTGCCCAGGTGCTCGTACGTTTCGGCGTGGGGCTGCCAGGCCAGGTTATCCAGGCCAATGGTTGTTTGCGCGGCCTGCGTAAAAAAGGCGTAGGCGCTAAAGCCGGTTTGCCGGCAAATGTTGTTTTTGAGCAGGCGATGGACCAGTATAACATCCGGGCCAGATAGCTCCCGCCGTTTGCCCACAATGAACTGGCCATTGTGGACCACAAACTTTAAATCCAGCGTGGGCATTAATTGGCATGCCTGGCAGGTGCAGGTGGTGTTGTAGTGCATACGCTCCAGAGTAAGCCGAAAGGTGCAGTAAACCCCTTCGATGGCTTCCAGCACGGTTTGAGGCTGTAAATAGCTGCCGGCGGGCACGTAAGCAAAAATGGCGTCGCCTTCTAACTTGGCAATGGTAAAAAACGGCTCCATGTGGGCCAGCATGGCCTCAACCAGACCTTCCACTACTTCGTGGGCGTGATCGATTTCGGTTTGGGTGAAAAAGGCGGTGTAACCGCTGATATCAGCAATGAGTAAGTATCCCTGTTGAAGCATTGCACCTTTCCTGAATTAAGTTGTTAAGGTGAGGCGTTATGACCTGGCGCGAACCACGCAGTTCATGACGTTGGGATGACACCCAGTTGCTGCATCATCCCCAGCATGTCCATTTGCACCCAGTTTTCCACGGCTTTGCCGTTTTCAATGCGCCATATGTCGCAGTAGGATACATGTACCGGCTTGCCGGTGGCGGGAATGCCCATAAATTCACCGGTGTGAGTTCCGGTAAAGTAACCGCGCGTTGAAACTCTGTCTCCCTGGGCAATGACTGCCTCAAGCGTTACCTGAAAGCCGGAGAATGCGCTCAGAAAGGCGCCCACAACCGCCCGGAACCCCGCCGGGCCGGGTTCTGGCATGGGCATATTGTGATTAACGTAGGTTGGGGCCAATACCTCTTCAAAGACAGTTAAATTGCCGTGATTCAGGCCTGTTTCAAATCCCCGCCGAATCATCGCTTTATTTTGTTCGGTCGTCATTAGATAAACTCCTGACAAGTAAATAAACCTGCCCGCTGGTTAAAAATAAGGATCAACCGTATTTTTTAACTGCCGCCTCCAGATAGGGGCCGGCCTTCATCAAATCTTCGGGGTTCATGGCCGGATGCCACTCAACACTGCCACCAAAGCCCAGCCACCACGGTTCGGCGATGCGCACAATTTCTGAGGTGTTCTCAATGTTCACAAAGACGAGAGCCGTTCTTTGGCCGTCCATTTCGGTAAAATAGGCGGCTTCGGGTTTTTGTTCTTCCAGGATGGCCCCCACAATTTTGCCCAAACGGCCTTCTTTGATGACTGCATTACCTTGTTCCACAGGAATTGTTACTTTAAGTAAGAAACGCATGGAATATCTCCCTTTAATTTTTTCTCCGGTCAGCCTGTCCTGGCCGGAGTGGTAATTTAACCGCGGCAGGTCGGCCAAGAATTTAACTGCCCCACGGTTGGGATGAGGAGACGCTGTAGATTGTGGCTTCCGGTTCGGCGGCCAAAACATCCGGGAGTAAATCGATAACGTGTTGTACCTCGGGTAATGCCTCTTGCCGCTCAAGCGCCGTGTGGTCTTCAAACACTTCCGTTGCGATAAATGCGTTGGGATCCGCCAGATCTCGAGCAATATCAAAGTTTATAACGCCCTCAACTTTACGGCTGGGGCCGATGACGGCCTCAAATGCGGTCCGTAATTGTTCGGCCTTATTGGGGTTGCATTTCACTTTAAAGCGAACAACGATCATAGTCACACCTCTTTTCTACATTGCGGCTAAGTGATTAGTAAACCCGGCTACGTTGGGAACGATTCGCCTTCCTCCTGTCCGGCCATCGGTACGGAGAAGTGGGCTTGCACAATGAGCCACTTGTCCCCTCGTTTTTCCAGGGTATAGGTAATACGGGCCGGCACCGCCATCTCTTGCCCGTCAACTTTTACCTCAAACGCGCCATCCACCGCCGCCCAGGCCACCGAGCCGGCGGCTGAAACAGACACAGTTTCATGTTTTATGGCGGCGGCTTCTGATTGCGCCCAGTCTCGTTTGGCCTGGGCCTGTATTTCTGCCTGGCCCACACGTTTCTCATCCGGGCCGGTGCCGTACATTAACACATCCGGGTCGGGGGCAAAGTTGGCCAGCAGCGCGGTGATGTCGCGTTTGGCGTAGGCAGTGGCAATATTGTGCAAAACGGCTGTTACTTCGGTTGTGGTGCGGTTATCCGCTTTCATAATATTGTTCCTCCTTTACTCCAATTATCGGTGCGATGGGTTACCCGGCCTGCGGCCCAGGGATGGCTCCCACCTGTTGCAGAATGCCCAAAAAGTCGGTTTGGCTCCAACGCTGTATGCATTTGCCGTTGGCAAAGCGGAGAATACTCATGCCGCTGACGCTGACTGGTTTTCCGCTGGGCGGAATGCCCATCAGTTCGCCCTGGTGGGTGCCGGTGAAGGTATACCGAACGACCACTTTGTCGTTTTCGGCCACCATGCTTTCCGGCGTAACTTTGGCGTTGGGAAAGGCCACAAAAATGCGGTTGTAAAATTGTTTGATAGTTTTCAGGTCGGTTCCAACCCCGGCATACTCGCAGTTGGGGTGGTAAATATCAAAGTATGTTTCACGGTTTTCCGGGCGATTGAAGTTTGCCAGCGCCTGTTTGATAATGGTTTTATTGTCGTGATTGGACATGATTTGCTCCTTTTTGCAGTGACAAAAGGGGTTTAGCTGTGTTCCGGCGCGGGAATTACGCCCAACTGTTGCATCAAGCCCAGAAAGTCGGCGTTGAGCCACAATTCGGCGGCGACGCCCTTTTCAATACGGAACATAACGATAGCATTAGCGGTGACCGCATTGCCGGTAGCCGGAATGCCCTGAAACTCGGCCCGGTGCGTACCTTGAAAATGATGTCGTACCGCTACCAGGTTGCCTTCTGCTACTACGTCATCAACAATAAACCGCGAGTCCGGAAAGCCGGCCAATATTGCCGACATTGCGGCTTTGTAACCGTTAACATCCAGTGTTTCCGGCGCCCAGCCGTGAAAGCGGCAATCCGGGGTGTAATGCGTCACAACAGTTTCCAAATCACGCTGATTGAGCGCTTTAAAAGTGCTTTCTACCAATTCTTTGCTTGATTCTGCTGACATTTTGGCTCTCCTTTGGCTAACCGGTGACTGCGGCCATCTTCTGCATAAATTCGGCAGTGCTGGCCATCACTTCCTGCACCGGTTGGGCCGGGGCGGTGCGGGTTACCGTAAACATACCCGGCACAGCGATGCGCCATGCATCCAGCGCGCGGTTGATGGCGGTAAAGTCTTCGGCTTCGGCCACCAAAATGCCCCAGCCATCAACGGTCGCATCCCAGCGGATAATGTTGATCCCCGCTGGTGGAAACAGCCCGGTTTGCAACAGCTTTTGGCCAGCCTGCATGCGCTGAACCCGCGATGTTTCCTCGTTTAATTCCCAATAGGTAAGAAACAACATTGTTATCCTCCATACAAGGTTAGCTGGCCGTCCTGCGCCGGCGCAGAAAGTTAATTTTTACCGGCAGCAGGCCGGTGATTCACCATTACAGTTCTGGGAGTAAGCCGATCCCGCGCAGCAGGCCGGCCACATCCCAAATGTACGAGGCTTCTTTGATTTTACCGTTGGCAATGGTCAACAGCGATACCCCCTGCACCCGTACCGATCGGCCGCTGGCTGGGATGTTCATTAGCCGGCCCTGGTGGGTGGCCTGCGCCGTCCAGGCCAGGGCGATGGCGTTGCCCTGAATGATCAGGCTATCTTGCGTAAAGTGGATATCTGGAAAGGCGCGAAAGCAGCGGGTCATGGCCCGGCGCAAACCATCCTGGCCGTGATGCGGTTGAAGCTGGCTCACATCCCGGCCTAAATAATCCGGTGTGTAGTATTGGGCGGCTGTTTCGGGGTCGTGGGCATTCCAGGCGGATAAGACGTTGGTAATCAGTTGGCTCATCTTAGTTTCATTTTCGCTGCACATAGATGGTGGGGTAATAAAAAAGGCTATCAACAGATTTGATAGCCCCAGCATACTACGGGTAGGTGACCAGTTTACAGGTCAAAAACTGCTCAATTTTTGCTCAATTTGTCAGGCCAGTTCTTTCTGCCACAGGCTTTCGATAACGCGGTTGATGCCTTCCTTTAAATAGCGGCGATAAGTGCTAAACGGCAGGTCGAGCAGTTCGGCGGCCTGTTCCTGGGTAGAGGCCGGCTGCAAATAGGTGTGGTACAGGGCGCGATAAAACCGGGTTTCTTTGGGCGAACTTTGCAGCGCGCCGACCGTACCTGTGAGCAGGCTTTGCAGCGCTTCAATTCGCTCTTTGTCTGCGGCGGAGGGGCCGGCCTGTTCCATTACCAGCCGCGAGCGGAGCAGTGGATTGGCTGCCCAAATAGGCGCGGTCGGGCGGCTGAGGTTTTGCAACCCCTGCCGAACGGCCGCTTCAAAATCGGGCCGGCTGAGCACCACCAATTGTTCAACGGCCGGCGGCGGCGAGGTTTCGATTTCGGTGGCGGTTTCGCGGTCGGCCAGCAGTTCCAGCCAGGCCAGCGGCGGGGTAACGCGCCAATCGTGGCCGTACAGGCCAAAATGGCGGCCGCCCACGGTAAAATCGGCGGCGGGCACCCGCTGGAGGTCGGCATAGGTAAATACAGGCAGCCAAAAATCGGGGGTGGCGCAGGGAAAAAAGGTAAAGGCCAGGCCCGGCGTGGTTAGATAGTAACGCACCAGCGCCAAAAAAATAAGGCTCTGCACCAGCGACACATCCTGGTAGCTATCGCGGGCCAGCCAAAACCGAAAGTAAGCGGCTTTTTCACCGGCCCGCAGCGGGGCGTGCTGCTCAAGGTAAGCCCATGCGGCAGCGATGGCCGGGTCGGTTTGGCGGTCTGCCGGGGTAGCGGCGGGCAGGTTTACTATTTGCAGCAGGCCCACCGGTTCGCCGGCCGTACTGCGAAACACCAGCGTGCCTTCCGGCTGGCGGTTAAACCAGTATTCGGCCAAATCGGTTGACTGCTCGCCTTCGTGGCGGTTAACCATTTCCAGCAAAACGGGCTGGTCGGCGGGCTGGGCCGGTTCTGGCAGGGCGCTGTCGCCCAGTTGCCATTCAAAAAAGGGCCGCACCACCGGGTTATCGCGGTGCAAATAAATGTAGTCAGACAAAACCTGCTGCTGGGTTTGGCCGCTGGTTTGGTGCAGGCGGCGGCTATAGTAACCGCGAGCGCGCTGGTGCAGGGTGGTGTACCAGTCCGGGTTGCGCCAGCGCACATCGGCGGAGAGAATTTCGCGGATAACATCATGCGGGAAAAGCCCGTCGCGGTTGGCGTCGATAAACGACAGGGTACGCAGCCAGGTAAACAACTCGTGAACACCCTGGCCGGCCGGCAGCGTCGCCGGGTCGGGCTGGCCGAGCATTTCTGCCAGCAGGGCTTCGTTGATAACCCGGACAATGGCACAGGCTTCGAGCGCGGCCCGGTGGGCCGGCCCGGCCACTTTTTCTACCAGCCGTTCCATCAGCGTACGCAGCATATCTGGCGCTTGTTTAAAGTGCAGCGAGTCGCTGCCGCGCTGGGCGTAGGTGTCCGTAACCAGCGACAGCGCCAGCGGGTGGCCAAAAGTAAAGTTTAAAATGGACTGGTGCTGGCCGGCGGGGATGTTGTGCTGGGCCAGATACTGGCGGCTTTCGCTGGTGCTGAGGTTGCGCAGCGGCAGCAGGTAAATGAGCGATTGCCAGCCGGGGTCGATGCGCCACGGCGCGGCCGGGGTATCCCGGCCGGCCAGCACGGTCAGCACGTGGTCAGACAGTTGAGGCAAAAACACCTGTCGCAGCCAGCGATCCAGCGGGCTGATAGTTTCGTAGGTGTCGATGAGCAGTATCTGGCGCTGGCTGCGCGTAGCCAGATGTTCCAACACCGACGCCGGCTGGGTGAGGGCCAACGCCAGTTGCAGAGCCGCCAAAAACGACTCCGGCGTGGGGTCAATCTCGCGGGCATCCAGGTAGGTGGCGGCAACGTGCAGTTGGTCGCAAATTTGCACAAATTCGCGCAGCAGGCTGGTTTTGCCCACGCCACCGGGACCGTACACATGCAGCACAAAAAACGGCAGTTCCGGCGCGGCGAGCGCGGCCTGAAAGAGAGCCTGCTCGGCGGCGCGGCCCACAAAGCGCTGACTGCGAGCGGCGGTCAAGCGGCTGGCTAGTCGACCTGGCATAGTGCACCTCCGTGTGACTGTAAATATTGTTGGCTGAGCAGATGTTGTTGGTTACGCAGTTGGGGATGAACAGGGGGACATCGACAATTTATTGGCAGATGTTGTCCGTTTTACTGATGTATAAACTATAGCGCGTAAAAGACGAAAGGTAAAGGGGAAATTTAGTCAATCTCCGGTTCAAGGGGTGCTACCCGCAGGGTTGATTCGTTGCGCAGGGTAACCAGCCCCGGCGGCGCGCCTTTGATGGCCCGCACGTATTTTTTCACAGTCACATCCACGTCAACGGCAGTATCGTGGCGGGCGCGAGAGTAGTAGGCGGCCACGGCGGCAGCCCACAACACATCGTCTTCGCTGGGCAGCCCGGCCGAGGTGGGGATGATGACGTGCGCGCCGGGAATGCCGCGGGCGTGCAGCCACAGGTCGTCGGGGTTGGCCCGATTAAAAGTGAGGTGCTGGTTTTGCACCGCGTTTTTGCCCACCCACACCGCGGCTCCGTCCGGCGCGGTTAGCCGCAGATAGTTGCTCACGGCCTGCTTTTGTCGTTTTTTATGGCCGCGCTTGCCTACGGCGTAACCGGCTTCCGCCAGCGAATAGGCGATGGCGTCAATTTCGGGCCGGTCTTCGGCCATGGCCAGGTCTTGCTCAAGCTGGTCAAGATACTGCTCTTCCAGCGAAATTTTCTCAAGTTGGGCCGGAATTTCGTCGCCGGCGCGCTGGGCTTTGCGGTAGCGGTTAAAGTAGTGCTGGGCGTTTTCACTGGGCGAGAGGGCCGGGTCCAGTTTGATGACCAGGCCGGGCAGCCAATCGACCGCCAGCTCGGTTTGGCCGGGGGCGATGAGATGGGCCGCGCCCAAAATCACTTCGCCGCCGGTTTTGAGCTGTTCCGGGTCGGCCAAATCGGCGGCATCCTCCTCCAGCCGGTCGCGGCGGCGAGCCAGCCGGTCTCGGGCTGTTTTGATGGCCTCCAGCAGCGGCGCTTTGGCCACGGCGTAACCGGCAGCGGCATCGGCAAAATAGATTTCTACCGCTTCGGAAAAGGTGGCGGTGGGGCGGGGGTGGGGCAGGTGGGTGAGGGTGTACGGCGCAAAGGCCACCGGCGAGTCGTCCTCGTCAAAGGCGAGGGTGGGTTGCCAGGCGTTGGAATCCAGTTGGGCAAACAGTTGGGCCACGGTTTGCAGCAGCGGCGACAGCGCAGTCAGCTCACCGACGGTGGTTTCGGCGCTGCCGGTGGCGCGAAAGGTAATTTCTTTGGCCAGCAGCGGGCTGACACCGTTGAGAATTTGCGGCAGCAGCCGGGCCAGTTTGAACTCCGGCGAGGCTTCGGCCAGTTCCTGCCGCAGCGTGTATTCGGTGAGCTGGGCGGGCAGCAGCTTTTGCAGGGGCGGCGGCGGCTGGTAGTACTGGTTGGGCAGCAGCGTCCGCTGGCCGGATTGGGCATCGCCTTTGGGCAGCCGGGCCACGCCCAAAACGGTTTGCTCGGCGTTGAGCAGCACCAGGTTGCTGCGGGTGCCCAGCATTTCTGCGGCCAGAATGGTTGGCTCAAAAGGGCTGTCAAAATAAAAATAGAGGATGCGCTCGTAGGGCGGCTGCTCGATGCCGGCCAGTTTGGCCCCGCGCATGTATTTGCGCAGCACCAGCATCAGCGGCGTTTCGTGGCCCACGCCGCGCCGGCTTTTGTTGAGCGTGAGGTGCAGGCGCGGCGCTTGTGGCTCGGCAGACAGGGTGAGGTAATGGCGGATGGGGTGGATGAAAATTTCAAAGCTGTACGTAAGCGAGTTGATTTGGGTAACGCGCTGCACTCGCCCGCCGCTGAGGGTGTGGCGCAGTTCGTGGGCCATTGCGGCCAGGGAAAAGGTGTCAAAGTTCATTCTATGGCTACGGCCAGTTTGTAGGCGAAATCTTCAACGGTATCATTGCCGCGCATGCGGATGCGGGGCATTTCAAAACGATCATCGTAGCTTTGGTCCGCGCCCCAGGCAGTGGTGACTGCGCCCCAAAAGTTGGCCGACTCAACGACGCGCATGGTCAGGTCATCGTACCGGCCGGAGGGGTAGCAGAAAAAGCGCACCGGCTCGCCAATGCGCTCTTCGATGGCTTCTTTGGAGCCTAAAATTTCGTACACCAAAAAATCCACATCGCGGTGGGTCAAATCTGAGTGGCGGTAACTGTGCGAACCAAATTCCATGCCGGCCTGGTACATTTCTTTGACCATATCCCACGTGACGAAATCAACATTGTATTCATCGATGACCTGGGTGAACACAAAAAAGGTGGCGGTGAAGCCGTATTTTTTGAGCAGCGGAAAGGCGTTGGTGTACTGGTCGCGGTAGCCATCATCAAAAGTGATAACGATGGGTTTGGCCGGCAGCGGCTCGTTGCGGCTGAGCGCATAACTGAGCTGCTTGAGCGAGATGGTGTGGTAGCCCTGCTCGCGCAGGTAGGCCAGTTGGGCCTCAAATTGGGCCGGGCCAACCGACAGATCGCTGCGGATGGCATCGGCGCCGGGCGGCGGGTCAGACAGGTAGTGGTACATTAAAATAGGTACCGTGGCGGCAAAACCGTGCGGCGATGTGACCGGCGGGGTCGGCATGGGTTGCGGGGTGGGGGTCGGGCTGGCTGTTGGCGTGGGCGAGGGCGTCCAGGTGGGTACGCGGGTGCCGGTGGCGGTTGGCCGCGGCGGTTGGGTAGGCGTAGACGTTGGGCTGGCCGTGGGCGAGGGAGTGATGGTCGGGGTGGGAGTCAATGTGGGCAGCGGGCTGGGAGTAGGCGTGGGCGTGCCGCGAAAGAACGCCAAAATATCGGCCGCGCCCGGCAAATTGGCCGATGCGCCGGTGTCGCCGGTGGTTGCCGCGTTGGGAGCAGTTACAGCGCCAAAGCCCAATTGCACGGCCACAATCAAAATCAAAATCGGGGCGATGTACCAGTATCGGCCCAAAACTTTTAAAATAATCATCGAGATACTGTTACTACTATACTCAGTGGAATTTGAAACCTGAATTTTGTGCCCTCATCCCCCCTGCCCCCCTTCTACCCTGCGGGCACTTTGTCCCTTTGGGAGAAGGGGGTAAAACTTTTGTGTATTGATTTGGCCGCCATTGGCGGCCAAATCAATACACAGATTCGATAGCCCCCTCCCCCAGATTTCGGGGGAGGAGGTTGGGGGTGGGGGAGTGGTTTTTTATATTTCTTCAAAATCTTCCAGTTCACCGGCGGCGGTGAGCGTTTTGATGGATAGCTCGGCTTCATCCAGCACCCGGCTGCACCGCTCGGCCAGGGCCATACCCCGCCGGTACAGTGCCAGCGACTCTTCCAGCGGCAGGTTGCCGGCCTCTAATTTTTGCACGGTTTCTTCCAATTGGCGGTAGGCCTGTTCAAAGGTTAACCCGGTGATTTCCGGCGGTAGCTGGCTCATTTTTGGCCTCGTTGATACTGTAGTTCATTCCAGCGCTGCACCCAGTTGATGGTGCGCTTGATGCCTTCTTCAAACGGAACCTGCGGCTCAAAGCCCAGCAGGGTTCTGGCTTTGGTCAAATCGGCAATGTAAAAGCTGATTTCGCCGGGCTGAATCGGTTTGTCGATGATTTCCGGCTCAACGCCCAGATAGCCGGCGATGGTCATAGCCAGATGCCCCAGCGAAGCCGGGCTGCCGGAACTGAGGTTAATGGTTTGGTTGACCACGTCGCCGGCCATTAATTTGTCAATGCCCAGCAATATGGCGGCAATGCAATCGTCAATGTAGGTAAAATCGATGACTTTGTGCCGGTCGAAAATGGTGATCGGCTCGCCGCGGCTCAGCCGGTCGATGAAAATGTGGATGACGCGGGTCATCCGTTCCAGATCGCCGTCAAACCGGCCGTACACGTTGCTCAGCCGAAAGACCAGATATTTTAGCCCGTAGCAGTGGGCGTAGCTGTAAATCAACATTTCGTCGGCCATTTTGTAGGCGGCATAGGGGCTGAGAATGTGGAATACATCGGTGGTGTCTTCGCTGACGGTGGGCGGCTGCGGCCGGCCGTATACCTCGCGCGAGCTGCTGAAAATAATGGGAATTTGGTGGGCGCGGCAAAACTCCAGCACGTTAAAAGTGATGGTGGCGTTTTCGTGGGCGCGGCGGGGGTCGATGACCAGCTCGTGGACTTTGGCGTTGGCCGCCAGATGCACCACCAGATCGGGCCGGCCAAAATCGGGCGCGACCGCGGCCAGCGCTGCCGGTGACGGCATGCCGTCGCTGGCCAGATTTTGCTGGATGGCCGGGATGTCATCGGTCCAGGTGTTGGGGCGCTTGTCAACGCCGACCACACGGTCGCCGCGCTGCTGGAGGGCCAGACACAAATTGGTGCCAACCTGGCCGCTGCTGCCGGTAACTAATATTTTCAATAGAAATCTCCTGTGAAAATAAATAAATCTGCGAATGTAGGGGCGCTTCGCGAAGCGCCCCTACCCGGCCCTGCAACTCTGCGACCCGTTTTCATTTCACTTGCCGAACTTCGGCGTCAATTTCACCGTCAGCAAGTTTGATAACCAACTCATCGCCGCGGCTAACCTGGCCGGCGCTGGCAACCACCCGCTCGCCTTTTTGAACAATGGCATACCCCCGGCTGAGTGTGGCCTGCGGGTTGAGCGCGGCCAGCCGCTCCGACAGGCCGGACACCTGCTGCCGCTGCAAAATTAATTGATGCCGCAAGCTGCGCCCGGCCCGGGCCACCAGCGAGTCGACATTTTGGCGCGAGTTGTTCACCTGCCCCTGCGGCGACAGCCGGGCCAGCAGCCACTGCTGCCGGCGCACGTTGGCCCGGTCGTTGCTCACCCGCTGGCGGGTCTGTTCGGTGAGGGCCAGTTGCTGGCCGGCCAGCAGCCGCCGCAGTTCGTCGCGGTCCGGCGAAACCAGCTCGGCGGCGGCGGAAGGGGTGGGGGCGCGAACATCGGCCACAAAATCGGCAATGGTAAAATCGGTTTCGTGGCCCACGCCACTGACCACCAGCACGGGGCAGGCGGCAATGGCCCGGGCTACGCTTTCGTTGTTAAAGGCCCACAAATCTTCCAAACTACCGCCGCCGCGGGCCAAAATGATCACCTCCACCGGCTGTTGAGCGATGGCTTGCAGAGCGCGCACAATTTGCGGCGGGGCGCTGTCGCCCTGCACCGGTGCGGGCGAGAGAATCACCCGGGCCAGCGGATAGCGGCGGCGGAGCACGTTGAGCATATCGCGCAATGCGGCGGCTTGCGGCGAAGTAACCAGGCCGATGGTTTGCGGGAACGGCGGTAGCGGCCGTTTGCGGGCGCTGTCGAACAACCCTTCGGCCTCCAGCCGTTTTTTGATGCGCTCAAACTGGGCGTGCAGCGCGCCCAGCCCGGCGGCTTCCAGCTCATCGACGTAAAACTGGTAGTTGCCGCCGGCCTCGTACACCGAGATTTTGCCGTGAGCCAGTACCGCTTCGCCTTCGGTTTGGGGCAGATACAGCAGTTGTTCGGCCTGCGAGCGCCAAATCACGCAGCGAATGCTGGCCCCGGAGTCTTTTAGCGTAAAGTAAATGTGCCCGGACGACGCCGGCCGCCAGTTGGAAATTTCGCCCTGCAACCAGACATCGCGCAGGTTGAAATCGGCGTCAAACACGCGCCGGATGTAGCGGGTAATATCCGTTACGGAGCGAACTTGCGGTGAGGTATCAAATAACGATGGCTGCTCGAACATGCGGAGCGGTGATCCAATCCAAAAAATTTGCGGTTATTATGGCATGCCGGCTATGAAAACACAATAAAAAAGCGTGCAGAATGCACGCCGTTGTGTTTGAGGCCGGTTTTTGGTTAGAGTAACTGAAAGCGGTTGGAAGCCCGGACGATTTTTGAGTCAAAGTTGGTTACGTATTCAAAAAGGCGCTGCTGGAGTTGCTGCCATTCGCTGCTGTTCAAAATGCTCTTCATCGAGGCCAAATCTGCCGCGACGCTGCCCTGCAAAATTTGGGGGCCATCGCCAAACAGGGTGTACCAGGCTTCGGTGGGCTGCATGCCCAGTTTCATCATCCCCGGGGCAAATTCTTTGACAATAAACTCAAAATATTCGGTTTCTGAACCGGGTTTGATGTCCCAACTCATCAGCAGTTTAACCATGCGAAAGAAGCCTTTGCGAGAATAATATGGTAGAGCATAGCAGAAGCAGGGTAATTCTGCAAGTCTGTTTAAGTGATAATCAGCCGGGAAAGCGGCTCACCGCGGCCAAATGGGCCAACGGCGGCCAGATTGTAGCGGGCCGGGTCGATGAGGCGGCGGGCCACGCGCTGCACGTCTGCAATGGAAATGGCGCTGTAATCGGCCAGCACTTCTTCCGGTGATTTGATGGTGGGCTGGAACATGGCCTGGTAGGCCACCCAGGCGGCCCGGCTGTAGCTGTCTTCCAGCCCCAGCACGGTGCGCCCTTTTAAATATTCAACGGCGCGGCGCAGTTCGCGCTCAGACACCGGCTCCTGGCGCAGCCGCTCCAGTTCATCCAGAATGGCCTGCAGCGCCGCCGGCGCGCCGTCGGGGTCTACCCCGGCGTAAACCACCAGCGAGCCGGTATCCTGCAGCAGGTTCAAGCCGGAGTCGATGGCGTAGGCCAGCCCCAGTTCTTCGCGGATGTTCAAAAACAGGCGCGAACTCATGCCATCGCCCAAAATGGTGTTGAGCACGCTCAGCGCGTAGCGGTCGGGGTCCAGCCGCGACAGGGCGGGCAGGGTCAGGCAGAGGTGCCCCTGCTCATTGGGGCGATGCTGCACCACACAACGCGGCTGGGTTTGCTGCGGCGGCGCGGCGGCAAATTCCGGCGGTGGGGCCGGCTGCCAATCGCCGAGCAGCTCTTCCAGTTGGGGAATCACCCGGGCGGGGTCAAACGCTCCGCCGAGAGCCAGCAGCAGGTTGTGGGGGTGGTAACTCTGGCCGAAAAATTGCAGCAGCGCTTCCCGTTCAAGTCCATTCACGCTGTCTTCTGTGCCGGCAATGTTCTGGCCGAGCGGGTGGCTGGGCCACAGCAGCTCATCGGCCAGAATCGACACCCAGGTATCGGGCTGGTCAAAAACCATGCTGATCTCCTCGCCGATGACCAGCTTTTCTTTTTCTATGTCTGTGGCGGCAAAGAGCGAATGGCGCAGCAGGTCGGCCAGAAAATCAAGGGCAATATCGATTTGCGAAGCGGCGACTTTGGCGTAAAAAACGGTGGTGTCCTGGCTGGTGTAGGCGTTGCTTACCCCGCCAATGCCTTCAATTGCTTCGGCGATGAGACCGGAGTTGGGGCGGTTGGTGGTGCCTTTGAACAGCATATGTTCGATAAAGTGGGAGATGCCGGCGTTGAGTTCGGTTTCGTAGCGCGAGCCAACCCGCACAAAAACGCCCACACTTACCGATTGAAAGGTGTGGACGGGCACCATGAAAATTTTTAGACCGTTGTTTAAGGTGTGTTCCTGATACATAAATTTCCCCGGGCAAAAAAAATAGGCTGCGCGACTCACGCAGCCTGAGAGATTATAGCCTGACTATGGAACAGGTCAATTTTACTGCCGGTTGCGCCAGTAAATTCTAAACTGGTGCAGGGTAAACGCCGCGCCGCCCAACCCAAAACCGAGCAGCGCCAGCCAATCGCCCGCGCCGGTTTCCGGCAGGGTGGTGGGGATGGCCAGAAAGTCCGTACCGGTTTCCGGCAGCAGGCTGGGCGGCGGGAAGAACTCTTCGCCGGTTTTGGGCATGACCGGTGGCGGCACAAATTCTTCACCCTGGTCAGCTTCCGGGGTAGCGGCGGGGGCAGCGGCCGGCGCGGTGGCGGCCGGCGACGGGGTGGCCGCTTCTGCCTGAACAATTGGAATGGCCGTCTCTTCGGCGGTGGGAACAATCAGCCCGCCGGTGCCAACGGTAAAATCGATCCAATCCTGGTCGCCGGCGCTTTCGGCGTAAAAGAGCGAAGCGGTGTTTCTAACCTGGCTGCCGGTGGCCAAATCCGGGCTGGCGGCCACGGTGATCAAAAAATTCTCTTCCGCGCCGGACGGCATGCGGTCGAGGTAGGCGTACACAAGCTGGCCGTCTGGCCCGCCATTGATGATTTGCACGCTGCTGCGGCTGTTTTCGGCGGCGGCGGCTTCAACGGCGGTCAGGCCGGGCGGCATCAGATTGGTAACAATTACATTGGTGATGTCGGTGGGCAGGCTGTTTTTAACCACCAGCCGGAGCACCGTATTTTGGCCCGGCATAAGATTGGCCGGCGCGGAAAGCTGAATCGAGGCCGGCGGGGTGGGGCGCGGCCCGCTGTAAACGGCCAGGTTGGCAATAACGGGGTGATCGCAGCTTAAATAAACGGCGGCATCCTGCACCAGCGGCTCGCGCAGGCCCACTTCTGCGGGGGGCAGGGTAAGCTGTAACCTGGCGATGCCCACACCCAAACCGCCAAAACCATAATTGCCATCGCTGGCGCTGGCCGTGTCAACCTGCCAACTGCCGGTTTTGAGCACCACTCCAATCTCTCCCAGGCCGCCCTGGCCCCAACTGAGCACCTGCCCTTTGATCGCGGCGCAGGCGGCCGTGCCGCCGTTTTGCCCGTTACCGCCTCCCCCGTTGCCGGAGGTGGTGCCACCGCCGGCGCCATCGGTGGGTGGGCGCGGGTCTTGCGCGTAAACCGGCCCGGCCAACAGAATGCCCAGCAGCAGGCCGGCCGTCAATATTGCTAATGATTTGTAATAGGGATTCATTGCCCCCCTCTACTTTCAGGCGTTGATTTGCGCGCCTCTTTAAGGTTTCTGCCTATTTCACTTTACCATAACAAAAATATTACGTCAACTTGATTGATTGAACCAAATTGACCTGTTCCGCCTGTTGCAACCCGTGTTATAATGAAGCTGGTACCAAAACGCACAAGTGGATTGCCGGGTTTCTTTAACAAACAAGGAGTTGACAATGATCGGTCAAACTCTGGGTAATTACCGAATTATTGAGCAGATTGGTTTGGGCGGTATGGCGACCGTTTACAAAGCCTACGATGCCGATACCGACCGCTACGTGGCCCTCAAAGTTTTGCCCCACCACTTTTCGCACGACCCCACCTTTAGAGAACGTTTTCAGCGCGAAGCCAAAGCCATTGCCAAGCTGGAACATCTGCATATTCTGCCTATTTTTTCCTACGGCGAAGATAACGGTGTGGCCTACATGGCCATGCGTTACCTCCGCACCGGCACCCTCACCGAGCGCATCCGCCAGGGGCCGCTGCCCCTGCCCGAAGCCAGCCGCCTGCTCAGCCAGATTGCCAGCGCGCTGGACCACGCCCACACCCACGGCGTGCTGCACCGCGATATTAAACCCAGCAATGTGTTGTTGGATGAAGCGGGCAACGCTTACCTTACCGATTTTGGTATTGCCAAAATTGTTGAAACCACGCTCGATCTGACCCGCGGCAATATTTTGGGCACTCCGGCCTATATGAGCCCGGAACAGTGCCAGGGTGTCCGCGAGCTAACCCCGGCCTCCGATATTTACTCGCTGGGGATAGTGCTGTATGAAATGGTGACCGGCCGGACCCCGTATCAGGCCGAAACGCCCATCGCCCTGATTCATATGCAGCTCAACCAGCCGCTGCCCCTGCCGCGCACCATTCGGCCCAATCTGCCCGAAGCCGCCGAAAAAGTGATCCTCAAAGCGCTGGCCAAACCCCCGGAAAGCCGCCACGCCAGTTGCAGCGAAATGGCAGCCGCCTTTGCCCGGGCGGTCGCCGGCCAGCCGGCTGGTGTCCCCGGGGCGGCTGCCGCCGGAGCCGGTAGCGCGGCCGCCGACACAGACGCTACCCTCATCCACAGCCCGGCCGACGAACCCACTCTCGTTCCGTCCGCCGCAGCCGCGTCGCTGGGCCGGTTTATCTGGCCCATTGCGGCGGTGCTGCTCCTGCTGCTGGTTGGCGGCGGCGTTGCGATCTGGCAATTGCTGGCCAACACTTCGCCCCCACCCACACCGTCACCCCCTGCCGCCGCGGTGCTGTCCCCCACCCAAACCGCCCCGGCTGTTCCAACTCCCACCTCTCCGCCGCCGCCCACCGCCGAACCAGCCCCCAATCTGCTGGAAACGCTCCCCGCCGAACGGTACGCTCAACCGTGCGATTGGCGGGACGACGGCCCGGGTATGTGCATTTACTCGCCCGATGGTGATGACATCACCCCCATTTTGGTGGATGCCGGACTGGAAATTACCGACGTGGCCGCCTGGAGCCCCGATGGCCGCCAGTTGATCCTTTCCGCCCGCAACCCCAAAGAAGACTCTGACATCGAGAACCGGCTGTACCTGTTTGAACTGGTCAGCCAGCAGTTAACGCCGCTGCCCCAAAACGGCAACGACCTGTTCCCGGCCTGGAGCCCCGATGGCGAGTGGGTGGTGTTTCATAGCAGCGGTAACCTGCGTAAAATGCGGGTCGATGGCTCAAAATCGGTGGAACTGCTCACTCAGGCCAGCGCCGGCTGTGGCTTTTACCCGCAGTGGTCGCCGGACAGCGAGCGAATTGTGGTGGCGCTGATGAAAGATTGTAGCTGGGATTTTCCGCTGACCCGCGATCTCTGGATTGTTTCCGCCGCCGGCAAAAAGATAGAGCGAATAGCCCGCACCGAATACACCCACGATTGCGACACCATCGGCGGGGTGTTCAGCGCCGATGGCCAACGGGTTGCCTATTTTGATGCCGACTGCCGGCCCCAGCTTGTTGAAACCGATACCCCGCAGCCCATCGAAGAGTTCCCCTGGACGTGGGCCAACAGTTTTTCCCCGCAGTGGTTCAATCCCGCGGTCACGGTGGCGCCGGGCGACGCCATCTCCCCGGCAGAGGCGCGGTGGCTGGGGTCGTGCCACTATACTGACGCCGGCGGCGAAGGGGTGTGTCTGTTCGATTTTAATGATGAACTCCTTGGCCGCTTTCTTGAAGACGAAGGCTTTAACCCCGACCGCTTTTGGGGTTTTGGTTGGCATCCCAACGGCGAACAGGTTGTTATTTCGGCGGGCAAAGGCGAATTTGGCGACGGCAACGATAACCAGCCTTACATTTTAAACCTCAACACCGGCCAACTGACCCATATTCCGCTGGACGGCAATCTGGTGGACCCGGCATGGAGCCCCAACGGCGAGTGGATTGCCGCGCATCTGTCTGGCCGGCTGGTATTGTTTCAGCCCGATGGCGGCGGTTTCCGCACCCTGTACGACGGCGAAGCCTGCCTCAATAACGTGCAGTGGTCGCCCGACAGCAGCCTGTTGGTTACCTCATTCCAAACCCAACCGCTGTATTGCGATGATAAACTGCCCAAAAGCCTGGAAATCCGTATTTTATCCATTACCGGCGGCCGGGATGACCTGATCGCTGCAACCCGGTTTGAAAAAAATACCTGTCCCGATGTTGCCGCTGCCGTCGCCTTTAACCCCAACGGCGAAGAAATTGTTTATTATGACGCCAACTGCCGGCCCCAGTCTGTCTCAATTGAAAACCCGGCAGACAGCTATCCCCTCAACGACTTCCCCTGGCAGTGGAACAACCACTCATATCCGCAATGGGCCACCATCAATTATAATTAACCCGCAAGCCGGGTTTGACTTTTCAAGGTGAGCGACTACAATTTTTCCGCGTCTACCGGGATTGGATAGGAGAATTTGTGCGCAAACGTCGCTTGCTGACCATCTTTATCATCATTTTTGTTGACCTGCTGGGATTCAGCCTGATTTTGCCGCTGCTGCCCTTTTACGCCGAAAAGTACTCGGCCAGCCCGGCTGTGGTGGGGCTGCTGGTGGCCAGCTACGCGGCCATGCAAATGATTGGCGCGCCGCTGCTGGGGCGGCTATCTGATAAATATGGCCGGCGGCCGATTTTGCTGATCAGTATTTTTGGCACATTTGTGGGGTTTTTACTGCTGGGGTTGGCTCACCCGCTTGGATTGGCTCTGGCTAATTTGGTGGGGCTGGGCGAATCGCTGGCGGCGCAGAATGCGGCGGTGTTGGGCGTGCTGTTTGTCAGCCGCATGCTCGATGGGCTGACCGGCGGCAATATTTCTGTGGCCCAGGCCTACATCACCGATATTACCGATGTTAAAAACCGGGCCAAAGGCATGGGGCTGATCGGCGCGGCGTTTGGCCTGGGGTTTACGTTGGGCCCGGCTTTGGGCGGCGTGTTGAGCCGCTGGGGATATGCCGTACCGGCTTTTATTGCCGCCGCCATTGCCGCGCTGAATTTGCTGGCGGTGTTCATTTGGCTGCCAGAGTCGCTCTCGCCAGAGTTGCGGGGCGTTAACCGGCATCACCACCGGGAACTGCTCTCCTTTCAAATGCTGTGGGTGGCGCTCAGCCGGCCGCGAGTGGGGCCGCTGCTGCAAACCCGGTTTGTGTACGGGCTGGCCTTTGCCACATTTGAAACTATTTTTGCCCTGTTTGCCCAGTATCGCTTGCAGCTCAGCGCCGAAACCACCGGCTATATTATGGGCTATGTGGGCATTTTGGTGGTGCTGGTGCAGGGTGTGGCCATCGGCCGGCTCACCAACCGCTACAGCGAAATCGGGCTAACGTTTAGCGGCGCGGTGTTGATGGGGCTGGCGCTGCTGGCCTGGGGCTTTACCCCCAGCGTGTGGTTGTTGATGATTGTGCTGATACCGCTGGCGCTGGCGGCCGGGGTGCTGAATACCGTCCTCAGCAGTCTGCTCAGCAAATCGGTGTACCCGGAAGAAGTGGGCGGCACGCTGGGGCTGTCGTCTTCGGTTGAAAGCCTCACCCGGGTGCTGGCCCCGATTATGGGCGGCATTTTGCTGGGGCAGGTTGGCACCTGGGCCCCCGGTTTGGCCGGCGCGCTGCTGATGGCCTGGGTGGTATTTTATGTGTGGCGACGGCTGATTACCAACCCGGACCCGCCGCTGCCCACCCGCCCCAAAGAAGAGTCGGCCCCGGTCAGTTCGTAACCCGGCGATGAAAATTCTGCTGCTGGAACCGTACTTTACCGGCTCGCACGCGGCCTGGGCCAACGGTTTGGCCGAGCACAGCCAGCACACTATAAAAATTTTGAGTCTGCCGGGCCGTTTTTGGAAGTGGCGCATGCACGGCGGCGCGGTCACTTTGGCCCGCCAGTTTATGGCGACTGACTTTACCCCGGCACTGCTGCTGGCCACCGATATGCTCGATCTGGCCACCTTTTTGGCCCTCACCCGCGCCAAAACCGCCCACCTGCCCACGGCCATTTACTTTCACGAAAACCAGCTCACCTACCCCTGGTCGCCCACCGACCGCGACGTGGCCCGCAACCGCGACAAGCATTACGGCTTTATCAACTTCACCTCGGCGCTGGCCGCCGATGCCGTGTTTTTTAACTCCGGCTACCACCGCCAGAGTTTTCTGGACGAACTGCCCCGCCTGCTGAAGAATTTCCCCGATTTCAACGAACTGGCCGCCATTCAACACATCGAAGCCAAAAGCAGCGTGCTGCCGCTGGGCCTCAACCTGCGCCGGTTTGATGCCCACCGACCGGATTCGCTGCAAAAAACCGGGCCGCCGCTGGTCGTCTGGAACCATCGCTGGGAGTACGATAAGAATCCCGCCGATTTTTTTGCGGCGCTGCTGGCGTTGGCCGGGCAGGGACTGGAATTTAATGTGGCGGTGCTGGGTGAAAATTTCAAACGCCGGCCCAAAATCTTTGAACAGGCGCGCCGGCAGTTGGGCCAGCGCGTGGTGCAGTTTGGTTACGCCGCCGATTTTGCCGCTTACGCCGGCTGGCTGTGGCAGGCCGATCTGCTGCCGGTAACATCCTACCAGGATTTTTTTGGGGCCAGCGTGATGCAGGCCTGTTATTGCGGCTGCCTGCCGCTGCTGCCGCCACGGCTGGCCTACCCGGAACTCATCCCCGCCGAGCTGCACCCGCGCTATTTTTACACGGATACCGATGATCTGGTGGGCCGGCTGGCCGCCGCCATTACCAACATTGCGCAAACGCGGCAGCACAGCCTGCGCCCCATAGCCGCCCAATTTGATTGGCAGGCGCTCGCGCCCCGCTACGATGCCGCGTTCGCTGCACTGGGCTGAGGGACGGAACTTTACCACTCAAATACGCTGTGGTATGGTGCCGGTCAATCTAATCTCGACAAAACCAATAAGGTGAGATTGATGTTTGAGAACCCATTTCTGCTTTTTCTATCTGGAATAACTATGTTCGTTATATGTTTGTTACCTGTATCGGCGTTTATAAGTGTCGTAATCTCCCCTGCTTCTTTGAACCAACAAAAGCACAGGGAAGTCTACAGAATTTTGAAACATCGTAGTCTTGTACTGGCAATCTCTATGTCGCTTGCGATTGCAATAGCGACATTATTTGGGTCTGTATTATATATCTTCCTTCTAATAATGTTTGGTGTGGCCCGGTTTAGTGAGTTTACGCTATTTTTATTTATGCAATTTTTCGTTATTTTGATTGTCGGAATACCCAGTTCTTTATTGGCCATATGGGCGGCTGGAAAAATTATTTGGATCGTAAAAAAGATTAATTAAATTGGTTAAGTAAGGAGGTAGGTTGGGTCTCCGACCCAACAATTAGCGAACTGGGGGTGTTTAGCCAGCAGTAGGTCACGCTTGCAGCGTGATCGTTGGGGCAGGCCGAATCGTCGGGCTGCAAACCCGACCTACTCACTAAAAAAGTGTATAAGGATTAGGATGTGAAAAATAATAAATGGTTTTTTCTGGCAGTAGTAATGACTATCCTTTTCTTTGTACTTTTCGTTTTTCTTACATATCCTAAACTTCCTGCTGATAAAGCTAATTTGACAATTTATTTGATAATGAATGGTTGTTTTGGTGTAATTGGTGGCGTGGGGTCTACGTTGGGTATATATTTACACTTACGTCGTTGGGAGAAGATAACTCGACGCGACAAATAGCATGTGCGTCTATTTAACCGGGGCCGAAAGCAAGTAGGTTGGGTCGAGGCACGAGACCCAACACCTAATGGGTTGGGGGATGTTGGGTTTCCTGGCGTCAACCCAACCTACGGTGGGGATTATTCGTAGCCCACATTCGGTCCAAATTCGACGGGGTGGGTACCCCAATCCTGGTCATAAATGCCGGCTTGAACGTATCGATGAAAGCTGGAATATTTCCAGTCCTTTGGGGACTTGACCAGGCCGTGCTTCACCGGATTGTAATGAATGTAATCCACGTGCCGCCTGAAATCAGACTCATCCCGGATGAGATGCTCCCAAAATCGGCGCTGCCACACCGACTGTTCCTGTTTTCGCTGCCGGGAGAGTGAAATCTGGCCGCCATAGGTACCTTTGCTCTCCCGGCTGAAATAACTCTTCACCAACCGCCAGCGCGTCGAATAATCGTCATCATTTTCGGGCAAAGCCCACAGGCAATGCAAATGATCCGGCAATACCACAATCGCCTCGATTTTGAAGGGATGTGTTGCCATCACCTCTCGCAAAGCAGCCCGGAGCAACTCGACGTTTTCCGGTTGGCACAGAAACCGCCGTCGATTATGCGTGACAACGGTAAAGAAATAAGTTCCACCTTTGATTCTGGCTCGGTGATATTGCATAGCATTTGGGTTGGGGTGTTGGGTTTTCTGGCAACCTGACGCCGACCTACTCGTTGCGGCCGCCGTAGCGGCGGTCGCGCTGGCTAAAGGTTTGCAGGGCTTTGTAATATTCGGCCTTGTCAAAATCCGGCCAGTAGGTGGGGGTAATGTAATATTCGGCGTAGGCCGCCTGCCAGATTAAAAAGTTGCTGGTGCGGAATTCGCCGCTGGTGCGGATAATCAGGTCGGGGTCCGGGCAGTTGGCGGTGTACATATGCTGGCTGAGCAGTTCTTCGGTAATCTGGCCGGCGGGGATGCCTTCATCGATAACGCACTTGACGGCATCGACAATTTCCTGCCGGCCGCCGTAATTAAAGGCCACGTTCAACACGAGCCGGTCGTTGCCTTTGGTCATATCAATGGCGTGCAGCACTTTTTTGCGGATTGAGGGGCGCAGCTTCTCTAAAATGCCAATGTGCCGCAACTGCACGCCGTTTTTGTTCAGCTCGGCCAGCTCGCGGTCAATCACATCTTCCAGAATTTTCATCAGCCCCATCACTTCAAAGGGCGGGCGCTTCCAGTTTTCGGTAGAAAAGGCGTAGATGGTGAGCATTTTTACCCCAAACTCCACCGAGCTTTCCAGAATACGGCGCAGGTTTTCTGTGCCGGCTTTGTGGCCCTCAATACGGTGCTTGCCGTGCATTTTGGCCCAGCGGCCGTTGCCGTCCATAATAATGCCGACGTGATAGGGCGGTTTTTCCAGCGGCGGGAATTGGGGATTGGTGGTGTCTGCCATAATTTTCACCTTTAATGAGATCGATCAATCAAAAAGCGGGCAATTGTTTCCAGATCGGCGTGCGGCTGGCCGGGCAGGTTGATTTGTTGCAACCCGGTAAAGGCCCGGTCAATGTAGCTGTCGGCGGCCTGCTGGGTGTAGCCGCGCGCGCCGGCCAATTCCAGACTGTCCCGCACAAAGCTAATTTGGTCATCCGTTAGCGGCTGGTCAGAGGCGTACAGGGCGCGCAACTGCTCGCCGCGCGAGCCGGTGGTTTGGGCCAGCGTATAAAGCACCGGCAGCGTTTTCTTTTTGCGGCGCAGGTCGTTGTCGGCGGATTTGCCGGTTTTGGCCGAGTCGCCCCAAATGCCCAGCATATCATCCCGAATTTGAAAAGCGATGCCGATGTTGCGGGCAAACTGGCGGTAGTTTTCTATGAGTTGCGCGTTGTCCGTGCCCAAAATGGCCCCGCTCAGCACCGATGCTTCCAGCAGCGCGCCGGTTTTTTTGTAAACCATATCAATGTACATATCCGGGGTAACCTGTTGCAAGCCTTCAAAGCGCAGGTCCAAATCCTGGCCCACGGTCAGCGCCAGGCAGGAATCGGCCACCAGGCGGTGGACGGCCAGCAGCCGTTCGGCCGGAAAGTCGGCGGGCGAGAGGCGGAACAGGGTTTTAAAGGCCAGGGTGTAAAGGTAATCGCCGGTGTTGATGGCCAGCGGTTTGCCCCACAGCGCCCAGGCGGTGGGCCGGCCGCGCCGTTCGCGGTCGTTGTCTTCTATGTCGTCGTGGAGCAGGGTAAAGTTGTGGATCATTTCGATGGCGGCGGCGGCGGGCAGGGCCGGGCGGTAGTCGCCGCTGAGCGTCTCAAAAACCAGCAGGCAAATGGCCGGGCGCAGCATTTTGCCGCTTTCGGCGCGGCTGGGGTTAAAATTTTCATCAACCCAGCCAAAATGATAGCGAATAACGCCGCCCAAAAAGTCCGGCGTTTCGGCCAGCGCGGTTTGGATTTCCTGCTCAATGGCGGGGATATATTTTTTGAGGATTGCGCCAATGTCTGCCACGTTGCTGCGTCCTGTGCGGTATAAATATGAGTTACGCACTTGAGGTCATCGTCAATAGTTTTAACCACAGAGGCACAGAGTTCACTGAGTTTTTATTAATTTCTCGGTGTTCTCGGTGTCTTCGTGGTTGTTTCTGGCCCGATCATTATTCAACTGCGTAATTCCTGATAAATAGAAATGAGAAATTAGAGGGCTGCCATCTAATTTCTCATTTGCTGATTGGGCTAAATCAGAAGCCGGGAAGCGTTACACTTCCATAATTTCTTTTTCTTTGGCTTCGCCCATGTCGTCGATCTTTTTGATAAAGTCGTCGGTGAGTTTCTGAACGTCGTCGCGGCCCACGTACATATCGTCTTCTGAGATCAACTTTTCTTTTTCCAGCGTTTTCAAATCTTCAAGGGCGCTGCGGCGGGTGTTGCGCACCGAAACGCGGGCTTCTTCAACCCGTTTGGCCACGGATTTGGTCAGGTCGCGGCGGCGTTCCTCGGTAAGGCGCGGAATTTGCAGGCGGATGATTTTGCCATCGTTGTTGGGGTTTAGCCCCAGATCAGACTGCATAATGGCTTTTTCGATGGCTTTCATTGCGCCGGGATCATACGGGCGAATGGAGATGAGCTGCGCTTCCGGGATGCTGATGAGAGCCAGTTCTTTGAGGGCGGTGGGCTGGCCGTAATATTCTACCACCAGTTTTTCTACCAGCCCGGTTGAAGCCCGGCCGGTGCGCAGCGCAGCCAGGTCGGTGTGCAGCGCGTCGATGGCTTTGTGCATAGCTTCTTTTGCTTCAGCAAGAACGTCATTGATCATTTTTCTACCTCCACTGGTACAGAAAAATCAAAGGTTAGTAGGTAACTAATGTCCCCATTGTTTGGCCTAACACTGTGTTGCGCAGGCTATCTGTTTGCCACAGGTCAAGCACGACAATAGGCATCTGGTTATCCATACAAAGCGTAAGAGCTGTGCCATCCATTACTTTTAAGCCCAGGTTAATGGCTTCAATGTAAGAGAGCTGGTCAAAGCGTTTGGCGTTGGGGTTGAGTTTGGGGTCAGAGTCGTACACGCCATCAACCTTGGTGGCTTTTACCAGCAGTTCGGCGTCAATTTCCATCGCGCGCAGGGCGGCGGCGGTATCGGTGGTAAAATAGGGGTTGCCGGTGCCGGCCCCCAAAATAACCACCCGCCCTTTTTCCAGGTGACGGATGGCCCGCCCGCGGATGTACGGTTCGGCCACGGCTTTCATTTCGATGGCCGTTTGGACGCGCGTCACTACTCCTATTCTACCCAAAGCATCGGCCAGCGCAAGCGCATTCATAACGGTGGCCAGCATGCCCATATGGTCGGCGGTGGCCCGGTCCATGCCGTGGTCCAGGCCATCTTTGCCGCGCCACAGGTTGCCGGCACCGATGACCAGGGCAATTTCTACGCCCAAATCATGGATGGATTTTACGGTGGCGGCCAGGGCGTCGGCGGCATCGGGGTTTATGCCAAAGTTTCCCTCCCCGGCCAGGGCTTCGCCGCCCAATTTAAGCAGGATGCGATGGTATTTTGGTTCAGACATACACTCCCCCGGTAAAAATTTTGGGTTAGATAAAAAGACCGGAACAAGGCGCCTGTTCCGGTCTTTTGGGTTGTGGTTTAAGCTGCGCCAAGCTCAAACCTGGCGAAGCGCTCAATTTTTATCTCGCTCCCCAGGGCTTTGCTTTTTTGCTGTAGCAGCTTGGCAATGGTCAGGTCGTTGTCTTTTACAAAAACCTGGTTCATCAGGGTGATTTCGCTGTACCACTTGTTGAGTTTGCCCTCAACAATGCGTTCTTTGATGTTATCGGGCTTTTTGTCTTCGGCAATTTGGGCGCGATAGATGTTCTTTTCGGCTTCAATTTCCGCGGCCGGAACTTCGGCTTCGGTCACAAAGCGGGGCGAAGCGGCGGCAACTTGCAGAGCCACGTCGTGGGCCAGTTCGGCCAGTTCCGGGCTGGCGGGGCCGCTCACTTCTACCAGCACACCAACGCGACCGCCAATGTGAATGTAGCTGTCGATCACGCCGCTGCCGCCCAGTTCAAAACGGGCAACGCGAGGCACGCGCATATTTTCGCCCAGCTTGGCAATGGTTTCGGTTAATTCCTGGCCCACGGTGCGGCCGGGATTGCCCACAAACGGCGCTTCGAGCAGCGCGTCTACGGTGTGCAGCGGTTGTTCCATTACCTGGCGCAACAGGGCGGCGGCAAAGTTTTGGAAATCATCGGTGCGGGCCACAAAGTCGGTTTCGCAGTTCAGTTCAACCATCGCCCCAATTTTGCCGTCGGCGCTGATGCCGGCGCTCACCAAACCGTCGTTGGCTTCACGGCTGGCCTTTTTAGAGGCGGCCGCCAGCCCTTTTTTGCGCAACGTTTCTACGGCCTGATCCAGATCGCCATCGGCGTCCTGAAGCGCTTTTTTGCAGTCTAAAATTCCGGCTCCGGTCATTTCACGGAGCTGTTTGATGTCTTCGGTTGTAATTGCCACAATTCCTCCAGATTACTTTACACAAACGTGCAGTAGTTTTGCTCGGGTCGCTAAATCTTATTCGTCGTCGCTGTCGTAGTTGTCGTCATCGACATCTTCGTCGTCGTCAAAATCAAGGTCAATATCTTCGTCATCGGTGGCGGCTTCCTGAAGTTTTGCCAGCGTGCTGGGGCCAAGGTAGCGTTCCATGGCTTCGTCTTCTTCCAGCGTGGCCGCTTCGTCCTGTTCGGCGCGGGTGCTGCTGAGAATGGCCTGCCCTTCTAACACCGCACTGGACATCACCTGAGTCATCAGTTTCAGGGCGCGGATGGCGTCGTCGTTGCTGGGGATAACGTAATCAATGGGTTCGGGGTCGCAGTTGGTATCAACCATCGCGATGACCGGAATACCCAAAATATTGGCTTCTTTCACGGCGATGGCGTCGCGACGGATGTCAACCACAAACAGCAGGTTGGGCAGGCGGCGCATATCTTTAAGGCCGCCCAGCCGATGGTTGAGGCGGGTGATTTCGCGCTCGCGCATCAGGGCTTCTTTTTTGGTTAGCCGGGCAAATTCGCCGCGGGTCTGTCGTTTTTCCAAATCCAGCAGGTAATCGATTCGCTGGCGAATGGTGCGCCAGTTGGTCAGGGTGCCGCCCAGCCAGCGCTGGTCAACAAAGGGCATCCCGCAGCGGCTCGCCTCGGATACCAGGCTTTCCTGCGACTGTTTTTTGGTGCCGACAAACAGCACAATCCCGCCGGACGCTACCGTATCGCGGATGGTATCATAGGCGGTGTTGATGTGGGCAATTGTTTGCTGCAAGTCGATGATATGAATCCCGTTGCGTTCGGTGAAGATGTAAGGCTTCATCTTGGGATTCCAGCGGCGGGTGCGGTGCCCAAAGTGGACGCCTGCTTCAAGCAGGGCTTTCATGGATACAACAGTTGATTGGTTAGCAGCCATATTTTCCTCCGTTTTTGTTAGGTCTAACCTTCGCTCTCGTCGTCCTTTCGGGAACCTTAATTGGCTAAGGCACGGCCCGTTAGTCTGAGAGCGTGTGAATTGAAAAAATCCAAGCGAAGAGTATATCATGCCGGTCTGGATTAAGCAAGCAGCGAACTAATGTTGCCGCAAAATAGGGGTTTGGCAAACCGTGTTTTCATGGGTATAATGTCTTTCTATCTGTTAAAGTCGTCTACTTTAACAAACTGCGGGAGGGAAGACTTTAACGGTATGAGTGAGATTGACGAAATAAAAGCGCGACTGGACATAGTTGACGTTGTCTCAGATACCGTATCGTTAAGAAAATCTGGTAAAAATTACTCCGGCTTCTGCCCCTTTCACACCAACACAAAAACCCCCTCCTTTGTGGTTTTTCCCGAAACGCAAACCTGGCGATGCTTTGGCGCTTGCGCCGATGGCGGCGATATTTTTAGTTACGTAATGCGGCGTGATGGCCTGGATTTTCGGCAGGCGCTGGAAGTGCTGGCCCAAAAAGCCGGCATTCAACTGGCCGAACCTTCGCCGGAGAGCCAGGCCCAGGACAAAGAACGACAGAAGTTACTGGAGCTAAACGCGGCGGCGGCCACCTATTTTCATCAGTTACTCACCGGCTCTGCCACAGCCCAGCCGGTGCGGGCGTACCTGGCCCGGCGCGAATTAACCGCCGAAACCATTGCCACCTTCCAACTGGGCTACGCGCTGAATGAGTGGGACGCGCTCAAAAGTCACTTTCTGGGGCGAGGCTACACCGCCGCGGAGTTGCTGGCTGCCGGGCTGGTGGTAGAACGAGATGACGGTTCGCCGGGGTACGACCGTTTTCGGCAGCGGCTCATTATTCCCATCCGTGACGTGCGGGGGCAGGTGATTGGTTTTGGTGCGCGCGCGCTGGCCGATGAACAGGTACCCAAATATCTCAACTCGCCGCAAAACCTGTTGTTTGATAAAAGCGCCACGCTGTACGGGCTGGATTTGGCCAAGCAGCATATCCGCCAGCACGAGCAGGTGGTGATTGTTGAAGGCTACATGGACGTGATCCAGGCCCACCAGCACGGCGCCAGAAACGTGGTGGCCCAAATGGGCACGGCGCTCACGGAACAGCAGCTTAAAATTTTAAAACGGATGACCGACCATTTTGTGC
Organism: Anaerolineae bacterium; assembly: GCA_022071955.1. Classification (GTDB taxonomy): domain Bacteria; phylum Chloroflexota; class Anaerolineae; order 4572-78; family J111; genus J095. The sequence goes on along the minus strand of JAJVIM010000007.1, from coordinate 186,144 downwards.
TGGCGCTCGATGCCGATACCGCCGGCAATGCCGCCACGCTGCGCGGCATCAACGTGGCCCGCGAGTCGCTCAACCGGGAAACGGTGCCGGTGCCCACTGCCCGCGGCCTGATCCGCTACGAAAGCCGGCTCAACGCCGATATTCGGATAGCCACCCTGCCCGCCGGCAAAGACCCGGACGATATTTTGAAAGAGGGGCTGGATGTTTGGCAGGCCATCATCAAAAACGCCCAGCCGGTGATCGATTTTTATTTTGACACCGTTACCGCCGGGCTTGATCTGGATACGGCCAAAGGCAAAAGCGAAGCCGTCCGCGAGCTGATCCCGGTGCTCAAAGATATTGGCGACAAGGTGGAGCAGGAGCATTATGTGCAGAAACTGGCCCGGCTGGTGCATATTGATGAGCGCACCCTGCTGGCCGAGTTGCAGCATCAACCCAAACCGCAGCCAGGCGCTCGCCGCCGGGTGCAGGCTGCGGAAGCGGCGCCGCCCATCATCAACCCGCCGGCGCAGATGTCGGCAGTCAACGTGGGGCTGGAAGATTACTGCCTGAGTTTGGTGCTGGCTCACCCGCACGCGCTGGCCAACGCCAACGACACGCTGGAGCAGCAAAGCATCGCCGGCCTGGCCGCCGCCGACTTTAAGCGCGGCGACAACAAAGATATTTTTCGGGCGGTGCAGTTGTGGACAGCCTCGGAAATGCCTAAAATAGAGACACTGGTTGAAATGGTCGGCGAGGCGCTGGCCGGCCATCTGGCCACGCTGATTACCTTGTGGCATCGGCGGCCGCCGGCCCCCATTGAAAATGTTAACCGGGACTTGAGTATGGCCATTTTGCGGCTGCGGCTGCAAACCGTTGTCGAGCAGATCAGAGAACTGAGTTTTTTGCAGCAGGATGCGCTGGACAACCACGATTATCAGAGCGCGCGGCAGTACACGGCGATGGTTGAAGACTATCGCCAGCAGCGCAGAAAGCTGGAACAAACCCGAGACGCCCTATCCATTACCGGCCAACGCCGGACTGAAGTAACCATGTAAGTGCAGTTTTACTTATTTACAAAACTTGACAACTTTTCAACTTCTCCTACATTATTAACAGTGATCTAGCGGTAAATATTGGAGACTCTTAATGGTTAAGAAGCGAGCCTCAAAAGCAGAAGAAAAGAAACCAAACGGCAAAGCCACAGTTCAAAAGGGCGATCCGCTGGAAATCCTGCTGGAAAAAGCTAAAACCCAAAAAAAACTGACCCAACAGGATATTCACGAAGCTCTGCCCGACGGGGGGTTGGATATTGACGCCGCCGACGAACTTATTTCGCAGTTGGTAGAACACGGCATTGAGGTGATAGAAGATGAGCCGGATGGCGACACCGAAGTACTGGCCGACGTTGATGAACCCGATGACGCGCAACTCAAAGAGGTAGAAGAGGAACTCAGCGAAGAAGATATTGTCAGCAGCCCGTTAGGAGTGGGCGCGCCGGAACTTACCAATGACCCGGTTCGGATGTACCTGCGCGAGATTGGGCAGGTCAACCTGCTGTCCGCCGAAGACGAAGTTTCGCTGGCCCGCAGAATTCAGCGTGGCATCAATGCCCGTGAAAAGCTGGAAACATCGCCGGAATTGACCTCTGATGACAACGCCGAACTCAGAAAACAGGAGATCGATGGCATTATCGCCAAACGGCTGCTGGCCGAAGCCAACCTGCGGCTGGTAGTGAGTGTGGCCAAGCGCTACATTGGCCGGGGCATGAACTTTTTAGACCTGATTCAGGAAGGCAACATCGGCTTGCTCCGCGCTGTAGAAAAATTTGACCACGCCCGCGGCTACAAATTTTCCACATACGCCACCTGGTGGATTCGCCAGGCCATCAGCCGGGCTATCGCCGATCAGGCCCGGACAATCCGCATCCCGGTGCATATGGTTGAAACCATCAACAAGTTGGCCCGGGTTCAGCGCCGCCTGCTGCAAGAGTACGGCCGCGAACCCAACGCCAAAGAAATTGCGCTGGAAATGGGCATTTTGTCAGACACCGACGTGGAAGCCATCAAAGAGTCAACGGAAAACAAAACTCCATTGGATCTGGCAATGGATCGCCGCTGGCGGCGGGCAGCCACCAAAGTTCGGCGGATCATGCGGATTGCCCAGGAGCCAATGTCGCTGGAAACGCCCATCGGCTCAGAAGAAAACAGCTATCTTGGCGATTTTATTCAGGACGATACCGTGCCCGGCCCGGTCGATGCCGCCTCAAAGCAGTTGCTCAAAGAGCAGCTTCACGAGATTTTAACCTCGCTCAGCGAGCGTGAGCGGCGGGTACTGGAAATGCGCTTTGGGTTAACCGATGGTCAGGGCCGTACCCTGGAAGAAGTTGGCAGCGAATTTGGCGTTACCCGCGAGCGCATCCGGCAAATTGAAGCTAAAGCGCTGCGCAAACTGCGCCATCCCATTCGCAGCCGCAAATTGAGAGATTATTTGGGGTAATTTGACAATCCCATAAAAATCTATATACTTGCGGATTGTCGCAGCAATAATCCTCGGTAGCTCAATCGGCAGAGCGGGCGGCTGTTAACCGCTAGGTTGTAGGTTCAAGTCCTACCCGAGGAGCTAAGCCTGCTCCTTGGCTAAATGATAAAGGTAAAGCAACAATTTGTGGTAAAGCCGTCGGGTAAGTTCCCGGCGGCTTTATTTTTTGGATTGATCGGGGTTAGCTTTGAACTGGCTGGGGCTGGTGGACTTCCTGACAGTTCAGCACATCGGCCACGGCTGCGGCCAGGATCGAATCCACGGTGAGGGCACGGGTGGTGCGTTCGGTATCTTCTGGCCTGATGGTCAGGCTTTGCACGGCGCTAACCAGCCAACTAACCGCGACTTCGGGCGCAATTTTGCCGGTGTTGATCACCAGATCAAACGCGCTCACAGCATCCCACTTAACCCCGTACAGCGACTCAACAAAAGCGGCGCGCAGCCGGTCATTTTCTTTCATCGCGGCTTCGGCGCTGTCTCTGTCTTTGGTATCTTGCCGGGCCAGTACCCGCTCTATCCGTACTGCCGGTGGCGCTTGAATCCGCACATGGAGCACGTCAACAAAGTTGGGTAATACGGCAAAACTGCCGCGACCGGCAATTACTATATTGTTGTGGGCGGCCAGGGCTTGAATAACCCGGTTGAGCATGCCCATCATTTCGGCGCGACGCATATCAAACGCGGCCCAAAACCCCGGCACCGAGTCGTATTCCTGCCGAAATTCCACGTAGCCGTACTGTACCAGCACCTGCTCGATTGTCTTTTTGTCGACAAAATGGTAGCCGAGCGTTTGCGCTACCTGCCGGGCAATAAAACTGCCGGCGCTGCCAAACTCTCTGGATATGGTTACAACTGCCATGAGCTATCCCTCCTGTGGCTAACAGACTCCAACAAAAGCATCCGATCCATCGAAAGCGGTTGCTCAAAATCTGGTGAAGACTGGTTGACAGCCGGTCGGAGTGAAAGGGAAAAGAGGGGTGAGGGGTAACTCTATTTTATCATGAATCCACGGGGAATTGCACGTGACAAATGTCACCTGACTGGCCTAAAATTGTCATTTTGGCCAAGTGCCGGCCCGATCAGGATTTACCGCCAAACAAGCCCCCCAGCAGTTTGGAGCCGAGATTGATCACGTCGTCGGTGATGTCGCCGTCGCCGTCCATATCCAGCAGGCGGGCCATGCCGGAGAGCATCTGGTCGCTTTGTTGGCGTTCGCCCTGAAGCAGATTGGCCAGTCCGCTGGCATCGAGCCCTTGTTGCTGCTTTTGCTGGCCGAGCATCCCCAGCACCACCGGGGCCAGCATCGTTAGTAACTGGCCGGTGGAACCTGCGTCCAGCCCGGTGGATTGGGCAATGCCCGACTGTACCGCGCCCTGTTTGGCGCCCAGCACGTGCTTCAAAATAGCCTGTCCATCCTGCTGGACTTCCGAGCGGGTCACTGCCCCAGCCAGATTGTTGAGAATACTGCCATCGTGGCCGTGCTGCAGGGCGCTGTCGAGCGCCTGAGCGCCGGCAGGATCGGCGGCGTTGCGGCCCAGCGCGCCCATCAGCATGGGCAGCGCCGCGTTGATGGCCTGTTGGGTGGTTTGGTCATCGGCCCCCAACTGCGAGCTGATCTGCTTAATTGTGTTGGCATCGAGCTGGCCAGCCAGCATGTTTAATAGTGAACTCATTTTTAGTCTCCTTATCCAATGATGGGTTGATTACCGTTCGGTTTCGCCCCGAAAGACCGGGGCCAGCATCTGGTCAACCGGCGCGTACTGGTCGGTGAGGAAAACAACCGCGCCTTCGGCCAGAATAGCGTCAATTTCTGCCTCGGTAAAAAGGCGATCAGCCAGAATGCCGCTGCCGGCGGCGCTCACCTCTTTGAGCAGCGTTTCGTCCAGCGGCGTGCCGCTGGCCAGCAGCACAAACGTGGTCCGCGATGCCTCTCGCCAACTGGTAGAGGCCGGGGCCAGGTAAACGTGGGCAAACGTTTGGCGCAGGGTGTAAATATAGGCCCGCAAAAAATCGCCGCGCACCCCGTCGATGAGGTTGACCATGTACACGCCGTCGGGGGCCAGCCACTGCTGCACCCGCTGGTTAAATTCGTGGGTGGTCAGGTGGTAGGGCACCGAAAAATCGTTGAAGGCGTCGCCCATAATCAGATCGTAGCGGCTGGTGGGGGCGCGTTCCAGAAACAGGCGGGCATCCTGGTTGGTGGTGACAATGGCTGCATCGGCCGGCACACCCAGATATTCATACGCTACCTGTGTGACGCCGGGGTCAATTTCAATCACGTGGACATCGCTGCCGGGGTACTCAGCGGCCACGTAACGCGGAAAAGTGTAACCGCCGCCGCCGATAAAGAGCGTTCGCAGCGGGCTGGCATGGCGGGCCTGATAGGCCGTCACCTCGGCGTAGATTTTTTCGTAGCCGTAAACCAGTTTGGTGGGGTCATCCAAAGCCGAATAACTGTGCACCAGTCGATCCAACACCAGCACGCGCACCGGGCCGCCGTTTTTCTCTTCGTCTTTAACCTTGATGCAAAAATAGTTGGTTTCGCGCAGGCACGGCCCCTGCAGCAAACCCTGGGTTGCTGCGCCGATGGTGCCGGCCGCCAGCAGCACCAGCCCGGCCAGCAGCAGCCGCCGGTCGCTCAGGGCCAGCAGCAGCCCCAGCGTTATCAGTACTGCTGCCACGCCCCAAACAATTGTGTGCGTGCCAAACCAGGAGATCAGCACAAAGCCGGTGGCAAAGGTGCCAACAATGCTGCCGGCCGTGCCAAAGGCGTAAATTTTGCCCACGGTGACGCCCGTTTTGGCCAGGTCGCGCACGGCCAGTTTGGCCACCACCGGCGAAATTGTGCCCAAAATCAGGCTGGGCAAAAAGAAGAGGGACGTTACCACCACCAAAATTTCAGCCACCGCCGGCCAGGTATCCGGCGTGAGCCGGCCCACCCGGTCAACGGTGAGCACGCCCATGCTGGCCAATCCGCCGGCCACAAAAATCAAGCCCAAAAAACGCAGCGAAGCGAAGCGGTCGGCCAGGCGGCCGCCCAGGTAATTGCCCAGGCTGATGCCGGCCAGCACCACGCCAATCACAGTAGTCCAGGTATAGAGCGATACGCCGACATAAGGGGCGATAATCCGCCCGGCGACCAACTCCAGCACCATAATGCAGCCGCTGGAAATAAAAACGATCAGGTTGGGCTGCCACAGCCAGCTTTGCGTTTGCACAAACTCCGCCGGTGCTGCGGCTTCGGATTGGGCTTGAGGTAAATTAATTTCCATAGTTGTCCCCGGTTACACGCATGTTGGTATAAACGATGACAGGGGTTTTGTCCAATTTGGGGTAAAAATTTGGCGGGCGTGGGGATGGCGCAGCAACGCTGCGCCATCCCCTACTTTTCAGCGAGCTATTCCGCCGGAGCGGCGGGAATCCACAACTTCCAGCCGATTTCAATCAGGTCCGGATTGGTAATGGTGGCAAAACTACTGTCGGTGGCTGCTTTGGTATTGGTGGCGTCAACAATGGTGGGGTAGGTAAACATGTCGCCGTAGAATTTATCGGCCAGTTTGCTCAGCCAGTCGTCGGCCTGCACAATGTAGGCCTGCCCATCTCCCGCCGGAGTCGCAGCCTGAGGCGCGGGAGCCACCACGCTGAGTTGAACCGGCTCGGCGGCGGTGATAACTGCCCCGGCGGCGTCAACCGCCTGCACAATTACCTCGTAGGCGCCGGCTTCGTCCAGCCGGGTATTCAGCCGCCAGCGGCCGCTGGCCGAAACGTTGGCCAGCCCCACAGTTTTGCCGTCAACCAGCACTTCAACCTGGCTGTTGGGTTCGCCGCTGCCGGTGAGCGTGACCGCGCCGGCTTCAATATCCCCGGCCGGCACATCCAGCGCCGGCACGGCGATTTGCGGCGCGGTAACACTGACCGTTGCTGCGTCCGACTCGGCCAGCACCGCACCGCCGGCATCGAGCGCCTGCACCGCAATTTGGTAATTGCCGGCAGCCGGCAGGTTGGCGGTAAATTTCCACGTGCCGTCGCTGCCAACGGTGGTCTGGCCCACCACCCGGCCATCGATGACAATGGCGACTTCGCTGCCCGGTTCGCCGCGGCCGGATAATTCAACCTCACCGGCGGGCAGGGCTTCGGCCGGCACAGTCAGCTCGGGCGCGGCCATCTGCGGCGCGGCCACATTAATCGCAACCGCCTCCGACTCGGCCAGCACATCGCCGTTGGCCGCCAGCGAGCGCAGGCTGAGATTGTAATCGCCGGGATCAAGCGTTTTGGCCGTAAACGACCACGTGCCGTCGTCGCCCACCGGCGCGGTGCCAATCACCTGGCCGTTGGCCACAATCTCAACGATGCCGCCCGGTTCGCCGGTGCCGCTGAGGGCCACCCCGCCGGCCGCAAAGTTTACATCCGGCAGGCTGAATTCCGGCGGCGGGATTTGGGGCAAACTCAACGAAAGGGCCAGCGGCTCAGACTCGATGGCGGCCGCGCCGGCGGCTGCTTGGGTTCGCGCGATCAAGCTGTAGTCGCCGGCATCGGGCAAATCGGCCGCAATGGACCACGTGCCGTCGGTACCCACCGGCGCGGTGCCAATCACCTGGCCGTTGGCTACAATTTCAACGCTGCTGCCCGGCTCGCCGGTGCCGGACAGCTCAACTACTCCGGCGGTCAAACCGGCCGGCAAGGGGTTGATGGTTGGCGCAGCCGGCGCGGGCGGCGGCTCGGTTGGTGATGGCGTGGGGGTTGCTGTCGCGGGTTGGGTAGTAGCTGTGGCTTCCGGCGCGGCGGTGGGAGGTTCGGTGGGGGGGATGGCGGTTGGCGGTGCGGCGGTGGGGGCAGAAACAATCGCGCTTTCACGGGCGGCGGCCTGCCAAAAATAAAACAGTAACAGCGCCAAAATGAGCAATACGCTCAATTTGAACAGATCAAACACCCAAACCTGATTCCTGGTGCGATGGCGAATCATCGTTTTACCCCCTATTTAGCTGCTTTTTTAGCGGCCAGTTCACCGGCCTGGGCAATCCACGACACCGGATCGATTTTTTGCCATTCTTCGGGGTTGATGATTTCGCGGACGCGTTCCGGGGGTAGCTGAGCCAGTTGGGCAAAGGTTTTTACGCCGGCGGCCTTTAACCGGCCGGAGAAGACCGCGCCAATGCCTTTGACTCGCTCCAGCATATCCTCCTCCGATGACGGCGCCGTGGCCATTAATGCCTCTACTTTGGCGCGCAAATCGGCAATGGTCTGTTGGCCATCGGCAATGAGCGTTTGGCCCTGGTCCCGTTCGGTTTCGGCGGTTTGTAACTTTTGTTTGAGCGCCTCAATTTCGGTGTGGCTCGCCGTTTGGGCAGATTCCAGCTCTTCCAGAGAAGTCCGGGCCTGGCTTAATTCGGCATTGAGCCGCACGGTTTCCTGCTGCACCGTTTCCAATTGCTGAAGCCGGGCAGCATTTTCGCTCAACTGAGACTGGGCTTGCCGTAAATCGGCTTCGGCGGTTTGCAACCTGTCTTTTAGGCGAGTGTCGTCCTGTCGCCAAAACAGCCAGTCGATGACCCACTCAATGAGCCAACCAATAATCACACCTGCAACCAGTGCTACAAATACGTTCATTTGTCTCCGCTCCTTATTAAATTTTGGTGACTAATTAAACCCTTCTCCGCCGTGGCGTGACGGGAGGGATAGTTGCGCGGATTTTTAAATAATTGAGGCTGTTTTGGAATGGCGACGCCAACAGAAACCGGGCGTTCAGCGCTCCGCTTTGTGGCACGGGTCAATCGGCTTTGGTTGATGCAAAAACAGGGTAACAAGTGGCAACTGTACTTTACATCGATGTGACCGGTAGCGCAAATACCTTTTCCCCGGAAAAACGGTGTTTTACATTGGCCAGCCCGCGTGCTACAATAGGGTTGCAAACTAACCGTTGGAGTAAATCATGACTCGAGACGAAACGCTGAAATGGATCGACCTGATTCTGGATTCGCTGGACAAGCACGAAATGATGGCCATTATCAACGAAAACCGCGATAATTTTGACGGCGAGTTTTTTGAAACAATCAGTAGCGAAACTGATCGCTACAAGGCCGAAAATGACCACAAAACGGCCGAGCGGTTAACCTCTATTGCCCGGGCCATTGCCAGTGTGCGGCAAAACCGGGCCGAAAACCTGTAACTTGCAGCGCGGACATCCACAAATATGACCACCACCCCCAACCCACCTCAAAACGTCATCCTCGATGGCCAGATTCTGAGCCAGCTCAGGGCCGACGTGGAAGATGTGTTTGCAGTTGCCAGTATTGAAACACCGCGCGCCATGCCGCAGGGTACCATTTATTTTGTGGGCGACCTGCTCATGGCCAATAGCGAAGCCGCCTACGACCTGATTGCCGAACGCTGGCGTCGCCACGATTACACGCCTATGTTTCGGCGGCACGGCAGCCAGGTTTTGTTGCAAGCTCACCCCGGCACCATTGTTCCCAAAGCCAGCAATCCGTGGATCAACCTGGTACTGGCCGTGGCCACCATCGCTTCGGTTTGGTTTACCGGGGCCAGTTACGAGTGCCAGTGTGTCCCGTCGTCGCTGGGGCATTGGCTGAGCGGGCTGCCAATGATGTTGAGCATGATGCTGATTTTGGCTGCCCACGAATTTGGCCACTATTTTGCGGCCAGATCGCACAAGGTACACGTAACGCTGCCGTATTTTATCCCGCTGCCGCTGGTTTCGCCGGTGGGCACGCTGGGCGCGTTTATCCAGTTGCGCTCGCCATTTAAAACCAAAAAACAGCTTTTTGATATTGGCGTAGCCGGCCCCATTGGCGGGTTGATTTTTGCGGTGCCGCTGTTGTTGTGGGGGATTGCCAACTCGCCGGTACACGAGCTGTCGCGGGGCGCGGCCTCAACTTCGGTATTGGAGGGGAATTCGTTTTTTTATTTGGGTGTGAAGTACCTGCTCCACGGCCAACTGTTGCCCAGTTTTGATGCCTATGCCAACCTTCCACCGCTGCATGAGTTCTTTTTGTTGCTGGCCGGGGCCATTCCGGCCGGCGGCGGCAGCGATATTTTGATCAACTCGGTGGCGTTTGCGGCCTGGTTTGGCCTGTTTGTCACGGCCATGAATTTGCTGCCGGTGGGCCAGCTCGATGGCGGCCATATCATTTATAGCCTGATTGGGGTCAGGGCGCGCTGGCTGGGCATTGCTCTCATCGCCGTGATGGCGCTGGCCGGTTTTTGGTGGAGCGGCTGGTGGGTGTGGGCGCTGCTGGTGTTTTTTGTGATTGGCCCCAATCACCCGCCGCCTCTCAACGATCTGGTGCCGTTAAGCCCCGGCCGCAAACTGCTGGCCTACGCCATGATCATCACTTTTATTTTGTTGTTTATGCCCAACCCGCTGCAACCGCTGTAAAAAACAACAGGCTCCATTTGGGGCCTGTTTTAGTAGGGCATGAATTGTATTCTATTTCATGTCATTCTGAGCGACCAACGGGAGCGAAGAATCTTTACATTTGGCGGCGAAAAGCGGAGATTCTTCGTCGCTCCGCTCCTCAGAATGACCATTCACGCCACATCTCAACACGCCCCGGTCAGTTTACTCCTCGGTAGCGGCTTTTTCAACGCGATAGACGCAGCTTGACGCGCCCATCGAAATGCAGGCCACTTCCTCAACCCGGTGCAATTTGCCGGTAATCCAGGCCATCGACTCCATCAATACGCCCACGGTTACGTAGCAGGCCGGTTTATCGTGCGGTGGACGCCAGCCGCAGGGGCAGTGTTCCACCACAAAATAAAAGGCGTCGTCTTCTTCAATCACAGTGGTGGGCTGGTTCACCCGCTCAATCGCCGCTTTGGCCATTCTGTCTAAAATGAGCTTCATGCGCGTTTTTTCTGGCAGCGCTTTTAAAGCGACTCCGGCCAGCCCCAAAATTGCCGGCTGGTCTCTGAGGCCGAAATGAAACGTAGCCCGGCCTATCCGTAGCAGCATGGCCCGAGCGCCCCGCGGCCCGTAAAATTCCTCAACGGCCTGCTGAACGGTGCCATAGTCGGCAAAGCTGGCCTCCATTTCCAGATTCTTGGGCGGATAGTTGCCGATGTACCGGCTGAGGCCACCGGCGTTGAGCACAGCTTTGGTACCGTTTTCACCCATTACATCTTCAATGGCTTCGAGCAAGACACGCAGGGCCGCGTTGGGCAAAGGGCGATGGTCTGGCATTAGACTACCTCCACAGGATATTGATTGAGGGGGACAATTTGATTATACCATAGCTTGACACGGCTGGTCGAGTCTTTTTTAACATTGTTCGGCGGCCGGCACAATAGGCCAAAATCACTACAGCGAGGCGTAAATGGGTTTGCAGGGGAATTGCCGCCGGGATTAGCGGGTGCGGCGTCGCCATTCGTCTTTCAATTCCAGTACAGACAGATCGTCCTGGGTATCCAAAAAATCTTGCAGCAGGCGGTTAAAGCGGGCGGCTTCTTCCAGCATGGGGAAGTGCCGGGACTCCGATAGGCCGATGGGGCGAATATTGGGCCAACTGCCGTTGAGTTCGCGGGCCGGCGTGGGGTCAACCATATCGTCTTTTTCGCCGTAAACGGCCAGCATTAACGAGTTGGATTGGCCAATCATTTCCAGGCGGCTGTAAACATCTATCTGCGAAGCCGATTGCACGCTGGCGCTAACCACACCGTCGCCGGTTTTTTCGGCCTCTTTTTCAACTTCTTTGGGGGCGGTTTGCCGCCAGCGCAACATTTTTGAAAAAACCGACCCGCTGCCGGACTCGATCAGGCGGCGGCTGATTGAATCCGGGGTGAGGGGCAGGCTCACGGCCATCACTTTTTGCACCCGATCCGGGTAGCGGGCGGTATATTCCAGGGCTACCGTAGCCCCCAGCGCGTGGCCCACAATGGGCGCATCGCGGATACCCATATTTTCGGTGAAGTTGTTGATGAGCGCCACGTAATCAGAAATCTGGTAGCGCGGCTTGGATTTGTCGGAGTCGCCAAAACCCCACAAATCCAGCGCGTAAGTGCGGTATTTATCAGAAATGGTTTCCATGGTGGCCATCCAGTAGCGCCACGAACCCAGCCAGCCATGCAAAAACAGCACGGGCTTGCCGCGCCCAAAGGCTTCGTAATGAACCAGACCCCCATCAATAACGACTGCACTCATTGTTTACCAGCGTCAAAAATTACAGTTTACCGTATTTTACCAGAATTTCGTTGACCCGGTCAGATAACGCATCCGGGGCAAAGGGCTTTAAAAAATATTCTTCGGCGCCCAAATCCATGCCCGTGGTTACTTCTGACTCCTGCCCTTTGGCCGAAAGAAACACAATTGGGATATCACGGGTTTTTTCATCGGCCTTTAAAGTTTTGCAGGCTTCGTAGCCGGTCATTTTGGGCATGCGCACATCCATTAAAATTAAATCCGGGTTAACTTCCCGCGCTTTTTTAACGGCTTCTTCACCGTTGGGCACATCAACCACCGCAAAGCCGCTCAGTTGCAGAGTAAAGACGATGAGTTCCCGGATGTCGCGTTCATCTTCGGCGATGAGAATTAGCGGTTCTGCCATAACCTGCTCCTATTGTCCTCCGGCTGTTTCGGCGTAGAGTTGTTCAATTTCGTCAGCCAGATCATTAATGGGGACAAAGGGCCGGTTGTTGCTCCAGTGATCTCTGCCCCAAATTTTTACACCCATTCTGCTGCCAAACGCAAAATTATCGGTGATCAGCACAATGGGGATATTGGCGGTAAATTCATCTCGATATAAATGTGATACCAGCGACTCGCCGTCCAAATCCGGCATACCGGTGCTCAAAAAAACAAGCTCGGGGCGATTGCCAAAAACCATATCCAGCCCCTGCTGGCTGTTAAAGGCGCAGTGAACCTCAAATCGGCTGGCCGTGAGCATGTCTCGCAGCCAGTTGGCCGTTTTCCGATCTTGTTCAACCACCACAATCCGGTGCGAGAGCGGCCGGCTGCCCAAAGGCTGGGTGTGCCGCTTTTGCCGCGATCCCCGGTCGAGCACGTGCCTGACGGCCGCAATCACCCGGTGTTCCTCGGTGGCCGGCGAAATGCTGTCGATGATCTGCAAAAAGGCCCGGTTGCCGTTTGGTTTGAGCGCCGTGAGCAGCACCGGAATATGAGCGGTGGCCTCGCCGGTTTTTAACTGCTCCAGCAGCACAAAGCTGTTCATTTCTTGCAGGGCGGCATCCAGCACAATAGCCCTGAACACCTGCCGCGAATCCTGCGCCAGCGTTAGCGCCTGCTGCACGTTATCGGCGGCAACTACCTGATAGCCGCTGCCCCCCAGGCCGGAGCGCAAAAAGTCGAGCAGGGGAACGTTATTGTGGATAACCAGCACCTGCCGGCCCACATCTTCCAGCACGCTGGTAACGCCCAAATCGATGGGTATGGTAAAGCTGAACATTGTGCCCACATCGAGCTGGCTTTTTACCCAAATTTGCCCGCCCAGCATTTCGACAAAAGATTTGGTAATCGACAACCCCAGGCCGGTGCCATCAACCACCTGCACTTCGTGGCGCTCAGACCGGAAGAAGCGGTCAAAAATATAGGCCACATCTTTTTCAACAATGCCGATGCCGGTGTCTTTGACATCAACCTGGATAAAGCCGCCCACCTGCCGGGCGTTAACATCAATATGGCCGCCTTCTGGCGTATACTGCCAGGCATTGCCAATTAAATTGACCAAAACCTGGGTTAGCCGGGCTTTGTCGGCGTAAATGTTGGGCAATTTGCTGGGCAGGTGCAGGGTAAGGTGCATCTTTTTGCGCACCATTTGCCCTTCAAATGAAATGGCAACATCGCGGATGATGCCAACAATATCAAACGAGCCGAACTCTAATTTTATCCGGCCGGTCTCAATCCGCGAAATTTCAAGAATATCATTGACCAGCTCGGCCAGCCGGTTGGCGTTGTTTTGAATAACTTTGATGAATTTACGCTGCGTTTCATTGAGTTCCCCCACCTTTTTGTTGCCGGAGAGCAGCAGGTCGGCGTAACCTTTGATGGATGTCATCGGGGTGCGAAGTTCGTGCGAAACGGTTGAGATAAATTCGTTTTTCAGGCGGTCAACTTCGGCCTCTTTGCTGATGTCGCGCACCACAGCCACAATGCTGGGGCGATCTTCTGTGCCCAGCGATACCGGCGCCAGCGAAACCGTCATAACTTTGGGGCCGGCCTCAATTCTGAACTGGGCCGATGATTGCCCGCCGGCAATCCGCTCGAGCGCCAGCAGCAGGTTATCGTACAGCAAGCCGGTTAATTCTAATTCTACCGGAGACTCTGACCGGCCCAAAATTTGGCGCAGCGGTTGGTTTTCCACATCGGCCGGATCGATGTTTAAAATTTCGCCAGCTTTGGGGTTAACCAGCACCAGGTTGTGATCGGCGTCAAGCACCAGCACGCCGTCGGTAATGCCTTCCAGAATGGCCTGGTTTTTGGCGGCTTCGGCGGCCTGCTGGCGGTAGAGCGTGCCCAACCGTTTGGCCTGATCGGTGATCAGCCGGTACAGCTCGGCGTTGTTAACCGCGGTGGCAATTTGGGCGCTGGCCGCCGACACCAGTTTAAGGTGATCCTGCGTAAAATAGTCGGGTTCGGGGTGAAAAAGCAGGATGGTACCCATCACGTCATCACCGGTACTGAGCGGCACGGCAATCGCCGACTGGCGTTCATCGGCGCTGGTATTGGCTACCGGCACCCAGTCCGGGTCATCGCGCAAATTGGCAATCAGGCGCGGGCTGCGGTATTCCATTACTTTGCCGGCCAGGCCGTAACCCACCCGGTACGATGTTTGAATACCGCCGCGCGGCAGCGGTTTGTAGCGGCCCAGCGCCGCCCGGTACACCAGATAATCGGTTTCGCGGTCAAGCAGCAAAATTGAGCCGTGCGAAATGCCAATGGCCCGGTTGAGCAGGTTGAGGGCTTCGTTGAGCACCCGGTCCAGATCAAAGCTGGCGGAAAGCTCGCGGGCAATCTGGTAGAGCATGCCCACCCGGTCGCGCTCTTCGGTGAGGTCTTGCAGGGTTTGGGCCAGTTCTTCGGTACGCTGGGCTACCCGCTGTTCCAGCTCTTCGGTGAGCATGTTGAGCCGCTGCACCAATTGGGCGTTGCGCACCGAAACCGAGGCCTGGTTGGCCACAAAAGCCAGCGTTTGCTCGTCGCGCTCGTCAAAATTGCGGGTTTCCAGGCTGGCCACAAAAATCGCCCCGTCAATTTGATTTTGCACGTAAATGGGCACGCCCAGCATAGCTTTGATGCCAAGCCTGGCCGCGTTTTTCTCCAGCAGCCCGCCGGTGTTGTCATCGCCCAGGGCCGGCAGCGCCACCAAAACCGGCTCTTGCCGGGTGGTAATTTCCTGAGCCAGTTGGGTCCACAAAACTTTTACGCTTTCACGGGTTTCGTGGGCGTTGGCAAAATTAACGGTGTCCAGCCCAAATTTTTGCGCAAGGTCCGGGTCGGAGGCCGCGTTTTCAATAACGTACTGGCTGCTCTGTTCCTCTAAAAACATAATTGCGCCCAACTGGCAGTCAATCAGCTTGAGCGTGTTACTCACCACCGAGCGCATCACCTGCCGCACATCGAGCATACGGCTCACCTCAACGCCCAGGTTGTACAGATTTTGCATTTCTGTGGCCCGGCGGCGGGTGTCTTCCAGCAGGCGGGCGCTTTCAATGGCCACCGCGGCCAGGTCGGCCAGAGTGGTGACCAGTTTGAGCATGTTGCGGTTGTGGATAACGGCTTCAATGGCAAAAATGCCGATCACGCCTTTTTCAGTTTTGAGCGGCACGTAAGTAACATCGTCCGGGAAGGGCAGGCCAAAACCGCTCACCGGCTGGCGCGGCGCGTTGCGGTGAATGATCACCACCTCGCCGGAGCGGATGACCGAGGTAAACGGTTCGGCGGTAACGGGGATTTCGCTCTCGTTGAACAGCTCCACCAAAAAACTGGGGATGTTTTTGGTATTGGCCATTTTGATGGTGCCGGTGCCGGGGTCGATGAGCCAGATAGAGCCGTGCTGCTGGCCCACCAGATCAAACACGGCGTCCAGCACCAGGTTGAGCACCTCATTTAAATCCAGCGCCTGGTTCAGCGATTGGGCCACCTCGGTGAGGGCGGCAAGCTGCCGTACCTGCTGGTGAGCTTCGTCAAACAGGCGCGCATTTTGCAACGCCACCGCCACTTGGTTAGCAAAGGCCAAAATCACGCCGATGTCGTCCTGCGTAAAAAAGTTGGGGCGGTCTTTATCAACCACCATTATGCCCAAAATGTTGGTGCCGTAGGTGAGCGGCACGCCCAGCCAACTGAGCGCCCCGGCGTGAAGTTCGGCGCTGAAATATTCCGGGTAGTCCTGGCGGGTGTCGTTAATGATCACCGGTTCCTGGGTTTCAATGACCTGCCGGTTGGGGGTTTGGCTGGTCATTGAAACACGCTGGCCAATCACCTTTTGGTTATCGTCCCAACCGCGAGCGCCGATAATTACCAACTGGTCGTTTTGCAAAAGCTGCACATTGGCCCGGCCGTAACTGACCACCCGGCTCAGCTCCTGCAAAATAATGTTGAGCAGGTCGTCAAAGGCAAGCTGAGAGCTGATGGCCTCGGCCACGCCGCGCAGGGTGTCGGCCAGGCGGCGGCGCTGCTGTTCCAGCTCAAAGAGCTGGGCGTTTTCAATGGCCGCGGCGGCGTGGTTGGCAAATGTTTCCAGCGTGCGCACCGCGGCGTTATCGGGCCGCACATCGTCTACGGGGTTGGCCACGGTTAAAATGCCGATGATTTTGCCATCGGTATCGGTGAGCGGCACCAGCAGCAAATCACCGGATTGCCACATTTCTTTGTGCGGCCCGCGGGCGGCCAGCGACAGCAAATCTGTGGTGCGCTGAAACTGCGGCGGCTGGCTTTTTTCAATGTAGGGCACGTTGAGTTTATCCTGCCACACGGCCATGTGTTCGGCGGGGATAAAGTAGGATTTGCTCAGCCGGAACTCGGGGCGCATCACGGTTTTGAGCGCGTCCAGCGGCTGCGCCTGAGGCGATTCTTTGAGCGCGTTGAGCTGGGCCAGCGGAATGCCGGCCCCAACCTGCGGATAAATTTTTGGCGGTTTGCCGCGTACCAGGCTCAGCAGCACCACATCGTAGCCCACCGATTCGGCAATAGCAAAGGCCACGTCTTCCAGCACTTCCGCCAGGGGACGGTTGGTTCTGAAAGCGTTGCTGATTTCAGACAGGCGGGATAGCTGGTCGGCGCGGCGGCTGGCCTGTTCGCGTTCGGTGATCTGCTGCTGGTAGGCCAGCGAATTACCAATGGCAACCGCGGCGTGGTTGGCCAGCGCTTCCAGGTAGCGCAGTTGGTTTTCTTTAAAAAAGTTGGGGGTTTGGCTTTCCAGATTGATCGCGCCGGTGGGTTCGCCGCCGTAAAAAATTGGAACCACCACAATTGAGCGAATGCCATCGGCCGGGGAGCTGTCCAATTCGGCCAACGTGTCTGAAATAAGGATAGACTGCCCCGTATTAAACGAGCGGTCCACAATCCCTTCGGTTGTGGCCATTTCCGGCGTGCTGCCCGCGGTGGCCGCAAAATTGCCGCGATGGGCGACCAGTTTACCCTGCGCCGCGTTGTAAAAAAACACGTCACCGGAATCGGCGCGGGTAATTTGCAGCGCTTCATCCAGCACCATGCTCAAAATTTTGTTCATATCCAGAGTGCTGTTCAGCTCGTTGCTTACCCGCTGCAACCCGGCCAGTTCATCGATGCGGCGCTGAAGCTGCTGATTAGCCTGGCTGAACAGTTGGGCGTTTTCCAGCGCCACCGCTACCTGATTGGCGGTAAGTTCCAGCAGGGTTACGCTGCGCTCATCAAAGGTGTTGGGTTGAACGGCAACCAGTTCCAGTGTGCCCAAAAAACGTCCCTCCACCCGCAGCGGCACGCCCACAAACGAGCCGTACTGGTAAGTTGCCAGCCCGCCTTTGGGGATGATGTCCAGTTGTTCGGCGGTGTCTGGAATGAGCAGCGAACGTTGATGGGCGGCAATCCAGCCGGTGTAGCCCTCGTTGTATTTGTAATGATTGGCCGATGAAAAGTCATCGGCCTGAGGGGGGAGTTGGAAAATGGTATGCAGGGTAAACGATGTGGCGTCCCACAAACAAATTTTGGCCACATCAAAGGGAAAAATCGCCCGGAAGGAGGGCTGATCGAGGACCGCCTGGCAGGTTTGTTTGACCGCCGCCAGGGCCGAGTCTGCTTCGGATTGGTTAGCGTTGGATAGCGGGTTGGTTTTATTTTGGCGGTGCAGCCGGAGTGTTCTGGCCCCCACAGAATCTTTGGCTCGTTTGTCAAGGGTTGAGTTTAAGATGGCTTCGGGCGGGCGCGGCGCGCCGGGGCGGACGGGCAGGATTAATCCAGAGCCGCCGGCCAAAACGCGGCGCGGCGCTGCTGGCCCGGCTAACTTTAGCCAGGCCAGCAGCGCCAATGCTGCTACGGCCAGTTGGGGATGGGTCAACGCCAGCAAAATTACGCCACAAAGTAACAGCGCCCATCCTGTTAAGTGGCGAGCAGTGACTGCTTTGCGCCTGATTTCTTTAAATAATCGTTTATGCCGGATCATTGTTGACCGTTTGCCGCCGTATTGCTACACGCGGACTCTGGATTCATTTGATAAGGTTCAAAAAACTAAATACTGCGGTAACACCCTACGGGCAGCCACGATTCTGCCGCCGGTTTTCAGCGGCATCCTCGGTGATTTGCATAATGTCGGCGTAGGGGCCATCTTCACTGGAAACAACGCCAACCACCAGTTTCATAAAATCGGTTTCACGGGTAGCGCCATCAATATCCTGGTAAGATATTTTACCTGCATCACGCATTTTAAAGGGATAAAAGACTTCGCTTTCGCGGTTAAACCGTTCCACAATCGCGCGGCAAATGTGCGGCGCTGGGTCTGGTTTGGTAATGATGATAAAATCGTTATCAGAGGCCTGCCCAATAAAATCGTTCATGGTGCCGCGCGCTTCCACGGTTTCGCGCATTACGTCGGCCAAAAATATCAGCACTTCATTCACATGAATTGGCCCAACGGCTTCTCTGAACGCGTTGACATTTCTGATGCCAAAATAGAGCAGCCGCCACGGGTCGGTATCAATAATAATGGCTTTGAGTTGCTCTTCGATGAGTTTGCCGGCCGGCAGGTTGGTGACCGGGTGGGTGAGCGCCTCGCGCTTGGAGCGGCGAATGGCGCCCTCAACCCGCAGCTTTAACTCCTCAATATCAAAGGGTTTGGTGATGTAGTCATCCGCGCCCAATTCAAGGCCGGCAATTTTGTCGCTGCGTTCATCTTTTTGGGTCAAAAAGATGATAGGCACGTAACTGGTGCGGGTGTTGCTGCGAAGCTGGCGGCAAACTTCATACCCGTCAATATCCGGGAGCTGAATATCCAGCACAACGACATTGGGTAATTTGCGGCGGCAAACCTCCAGAGCGTCTCCGCCGCGGGTAGCCACCAGCACTTCGTACCCCTGCGAGTCAAAGTAAATGCGCAGCATTTTGGAAATATCCAGATCATCTTCTACCACAAGTATGCGGCCTTGACCCATAGTAGCTCTCCTTCAATGTTGTCCGGGTGGTTACGGATTGGCCCAGGAAACCTGGGCGCGCTTTTGATACGCGTTTTGTTTAATCTGGTTGATGGTTTCATCGGTAACGGCCAGTTCAAAACTTCTGAAGCCGCTAACCTTAAAACCGTGCCGGCTGGCCATCTGATTGATGGTTTGAACCTGGGCCAGCGAAATATCTTTGCCCAGTGAGAAATTTTGATAATGGCCTTCCAGCGCCAGGGTAATGGTTTCGGCCATGCAGGCAAAAGCCATACCCGGCGGAAAGCCAAAATTAAAGTTAAAGTTAACCGGCCCCGGCACCTGTACCATCCCACCTTCGATCACCAGCACATCGTTGCGCTCTTCTACTACCTGCCGCGATACATCCCGGGGGCGCGCTACATCGCAAACCACCGCGCCGCTTTTAAGGTGATGCGGCTCAATCACTGTGTCGAGGGCGTTGGTTACGGTTAGCACCAGATCAGCCTGGCGCAGGCTGGCCATCTCTGTACTGATCTCTACCGCCGGCTGGCCCTGCGCCTGTACCAGCGCCTGCACCTGCGCCAGCCGGTTGGTGTTGCGCCCCACCAGAGTAATGCGCTGCACCTGCGGCCCCAGCAACCGGGCGCACACGCTGCCAATTGAGCCGGTAGCGCCAACAACCGCGGCCGTGGCCTGTTGCGGATTAATGCCCATACGCCGGGCGGCTTTGAGCGTGCCCTCTACCGCGGTGGCCACGGTGTAGCTGTCGCCGGTGGTCACCGGAATATCCAAATGGCGGGCAATGGTTTGGCCGCCGTCGCCCACCACCGAGGTGAAGCCGCCCAACCCCAAAATTTTGGCGCCCAACTTTTGGGCCAATTTGCCGGTAGCGATGATTTTTTTGTACACCTTTTCCGGCGGCAATGTGACCATTTGGTGCGGCGTTAACGGACAGGCAATAAACCAGCCCTCTATTTCTTTGCCGGTAGCCTGTGAAACAATGCCGGTGATGTGCGAAATGTAGACCGGGGGGAAATACTGCGACAAAAAATGGATGGCGGGTTCTGGCAGCACTTTCCCCAGCAGTGGAAATTTGCGCTGAACGTCTCGTTTGGGGTTGACCGGGTGGATGATGAAGGCGAAATTGTCCATAATACAAGCTGCTACTTGGCTAACTGCTGGGTTAGCGTTGGGTGGTGTTGCCGGTCGGTATCGTGATATTGGGCTACGTGCCCCTGGTTGGGGTAGCCGTGGTGATCACTTTCCTCGTAAGATACATTTTTGGTGATGATAGTTTGCTCTGGTTTGGCAAACAGCACCACATCAGAATCGATCATACGGGCCGGGTAAACAATGTGGCCGGAACCAATACGGCAGTTGTGGCCCACGCAACTGCCAATAACCGGCAGCCCAATATCAAGCAATTCATCTTTGTGCCAAACTTTGAGCGGCTTGGCCAGCAGGTTGAAATCGGTAAAGGTGTTGCCCGCGCCAATGAACGTATCCCGGCCAATTACGCAGGCCTGCAAGCAGGTATTCTGGGCCACCATCGAGTTTTCCATGAGAGTCGTCATGAACAGGGCGGTTCTAAATGGGACATAGCTCCCATCGCCGACAACGCTCAGCATTAACTGCGCGCCCTGCATAATATTAACGTTATTGCCAACCAGGCTGGCGTTAATTACCACGCCCGGCCCAATGGTCACATTATCGCCAATAATGGTTGGCCCCTGAATAATGGCCGCCGGGTCGATTTGCGTATTTTTGCCCACGGAAACCAGGGCCGATGACGACAGGAACTGTTTTCGCTCCAGCAGCGAGCGCCACAGCACTTTGAGCATAAACGGAAAGTTATCAAGTTGGGCCTCAATCCGCGCTCCATAAGAAAACAGGCCAAACGGCACATTGGCGATAAAAATATGCACCCAGTTTTCAATAGAAAGTACAGCGCGCAAGGGAACCATATAGCCCAGTTCTCGTTTTTCATTGGCCATGTACCGGGGAACCCAGTAGTAGCCAATTTCACGGGGCATGGTGTCAATAACTACGGGCTGCGGTTGTTCCCGGCCAATGGCTGTGCCATCCGGGTAATAATACAGGTCGGCCACGTAATGATCGCCCACGCGGCGGATACCTTCCTGCAACGGCAGGGCGTGGCGGATGATGGCTTCGTCTTTGGGCGAGAGGGCCAGCCGGGCGGGGCGGCCCAGCTTTTTGGCTTCGGTGATGAAGGCTTTGAAAAGGGCGTCGTCAAAATAAAGGTTATCCCGATAAATGACAACTTCGCCGGCGATGATTTCGGCAGGGAAGGTTAAAATGCTTTCAAACGAACTGCATTCAACTTCTTCCTGGCAGTAAGGGCTGAGCACGTCTCGCTGAAAGAGCCAGAGGGGTTTGTTCATAATGCGCAGGTCTCGCGCTGGCTCATGAAACGGCGGAATTAGTGTGTTATCGCGAATAATTATTTTTTTCATTGGTTCAGTTCAACACACGCTCGTTATTTTGGCCAGGCGGAATCGCGCTGTTTAATGCCGGAAACTGATAATCCAGAAACTCGGCCAGAGTCTCGTTAAAGGATTGGGGTTCGTCAAGCATTGGGAAATGGCCGGAGCCAGACATCATTTTTATTCTGGAAACGGGGGCGCTGCTGGCAATAATGTTGGCCTGAGTTGGCTGCACTACATTATCGCCCACCCCAAAAATCCCCATCAACGGTGTGGTCATCCCCGGCAGTTGGGGGCGGAGATCGGTTTTATGCAAAGAACCAATGCTGAGAAAAAATGCCTCGAGTGTTGTCCGGGAAAGATCACGGGTGATCATTTTGTACCAGTGTGGCCAGTCTTTGACCACATACGGGGAGAAAACTTTGATGCCTAACTGCAAAGCCGTGGGCATTTGCCACACAATCGAAGCAATCCAGGGTTTACCTGCCAGGCGAAGAAAAAGATGGAGTGAACTACCAACAATTGGGGAACCAACAACAATAACTCGTTGGACACGTTCGGGCTTGGCCAGCGCCAGAGACACAGCTACAGTTCCGCCCATCGAATGGCCCACTACCGGCGCCGATTCAATGCCCAGCCGGTCCATAAACTGATCTACCAGATTAACAAAATCGTTAACGTGATAACTGCTGCGGCGTTTTCCAGATTCGCCAAAGCCCCAAAAATCCAGCGCATAACAACGATACTGCCGCTTGAGAGCTTCCATTGTTTCTAACCAGTATCCCCACGACCCCAGCCAACCATGTAACAGAATTACTGGCCGGCCCCGGCCGTAGGCTTCGTAGTGTACTATTCCCTGGTCAGTAACAATTGAACTCACCGTTCAGCCTCAACATACCACAAATGCCTGACTCGCACCAACCATACAGTTTGGGCCAGGCATCCAAATTGCAGAACTTTGTCTACCTTCAGGTGGATAAAGTTCCAAAATAAACTCACTTGTTAAAGAAAATAGCAAGCTATTCTTCGGCTTGCATTTTATCTAAAATTGAGTACAGAAGTTCAAGCAGCACATTTTTTACAGTTTCTTTATCGCGGGCAACGCAACCCAAAACCTTGACTTCTTTCTCAATTTTCAACGCGATTCTCACATCGTCCGGGGACCATGCGTCTGGCAAATCCTGTTTGTTGGCGGCCACAACATACGGGGTGTTGGCGTAAGCCCTAAACACTTCCAAAATATGCTTGGCTTCTCTGAAGGTTTCGGGGCGCACGCTATCTACCAGTACCACAAACCCCAGCATCCCCTCAGAAAGGATTTCCCACATAAAGTCAAAGCGACGCTGGCCAGGTGTGCCAAACAGGTACAGCACCAGGTCATCGTCTACCGTAATGCGGCCAAAATCCATGGCCACGGTGGTGTCTTCTTTAACACGTTCCGCATCGCTGGATATTTTGCGTTCAGTTGAAACTACGTCAATTTCACTGACACTTTGAATAAACTCGGTTTTTCCAGCACTGAAAGGCCCTGTAATGACCATTTTTACGGTTTGCATGGACAGAATTACCTCAGATAATTACTTTGATGCTTGAATGACTTGATATGGTCACAGGTCGAGCGCGAGCAGGCAAGCAGACCCAGAACCGTAAAAAAAATTAAATTCGCTTAATGCGATCAATTAACTTGGTTACCACACTGCGTTTTTCTGCCGGAGATTGGCTGGCAATTCGCCGGCCGGCCCGGGTAACCGGCGCTTTGGGCTTGCGGATTTCCATGCCTTCCGGGCGAATAACTTCCACAATACCGGCTTGCATCATTCCATAAACAATTTTACGGATTTGAAACTCATCCATATTGTTGTTTTGGGCAATTTGTTTAACGGAATTACGCGGATGAATATGCGAGATCACGCGCCAGTCGTCTTGGGTGAGTTTTACATCGCGCAAAGGTTTGTCGGTTATTTTTAGCGCAATGGTGGACAGGTCTGGTAGTTCATCCTGAAGGCGGTCCGCTTCCTGAATACGGCGGCTACCTTCCAGGATAACGTTGTCCAGGTTGAGCGGAACGGTAATTCTGTCTTTGGCCGGCAGCAAGTTTTGTTCAAACGTAAAGGTGCCATCGGCCCAGGTGAAAAGGTCATACACTATTTCAAGCATATAATCCTTGACACCCTGAATGATATCGTCTCGCGATACCATTTTGGCATCCATTAGATACTTGCCAATAATCCGGTCCGACGAATTACTGTTTTGAGTTGCCGATTGAACCTGGCCTTCGGTGAGTTTTCCGGCTTTGAACAGCATTGCAGCCAGATGCCCCTCTTCGCTATTGGTTGATGCGTGAATCAGCCGCCCTTCTTTGAAAAAGAGATAAGCGTCTTGACTTTGGCCACCAAGGGTCAACTTTCCGGTTTTTCTAGCCAGGTTTACCAAATTTAACAGTTGGGTAGTGTTAAAGTCCCGCAGGTTTCCTTTTAACGCCATTACTGATTACCGTTTTACCCCAGTGGTAAGATTATGGATTGAGAGGGATGGCCTATTATACCTTTTCACTGTTATTAAGTCAACCTAAATCCCGGTACGCTTAACATGGCTTAAACGCCTAAAAACCTTAACATACCATCCAGATTCACTATAACATGTGCAACCTGAAAATCCAATAGAGCGATAGTCCCATGACATAATGCGTCAAAAAATTGTGGTTTCAACTTCGACATGACGCATTTGAACTTGGCAAAACCTTGAATTCTGCTATTATAGAGCCACCTGTCGCCAGGTATGATGCCGGGCAGTACCTATTATTATCCTGTTATCTATTGATAAATGAGCCAGTCACCCAACATACCGAGGTCTAACCACAATATCAAGTGGATCGATACGCCCTCCGACCTGGACAGCCTGATTGCGGTTCTGTCTGGCCAGCCGCTGGTAGCCGTAGACACCGAAAGCGATAGCCTGTACAGCTACTACGAAAAGGTATGCCTGATCCAGTTTTCTATTCCGGGTACCGATTATCTGGTAGACCCGCTGGCGGTTGACGTAGCCGGTTTGGCCGAGGTTTTTGCCAACCCGCACATCCAAAAGGTGTTCCACGCCGCCGAATACGATTTTCTCAGCCTCAAACGGGATTACGGCTTTAGCTTTGCCAATTTGTTTGACACAATGGTCGCTGCCCGAATTTTAGGCTGGGCGCGTTACGGGCTGGGGCCGCTACTCCATGAGCATTTTGCGGTGACGCTGGACAAGCGGTTTCAGCGCTACAACTGGGGGCTGCGACCTCTCAGCCGGCAAGCGCTGGATTACGCCCACCTGGATACCCATTACCTGCTGCGGCTGCGAGAAATTCAGCTCGATGAGATCCGCCGGCTCAACCGTGAACAGGAATCGGCCGAAGCGTTTGAGCGGCTGACTCAGGTTGAGCCATCGCCCCGGCAATTTGACCCCGATGACTTTTGGCGTATCAAATATGCCAGAGACCTCAAACCGCAGCAACAGGCTGTGCTGAAAGAGCTGTTCATCCTCCGGGAAGAGATTGCCCGCCGGCTCGATCGTCCCCCATTTAAAGTGATGACCAATAAAGTGCTTATCGAACTGGCCCGGTTTCAGCCAAAAACCGTGGACCAACTCCGGGAGACCAAAGGGCTGGGCAGCAAATTGTTGCAGTACAACGGCCAAGATGTGTTGCACGCCATCCAGGCCGGCCAAGACGCGGAGCCACCGCTGCCGGTTAACAACCACAACCACCGGCCCGATAACAGCACTCTGGTTCGGTACGAAATTTTGCGCCAGTGGCGTAACGATGTGGCCGCCCGGCGCGGCGTTGAACCGGATGTGATCATCACCAACCAAACCCTCATGGACATTGCTCGCAGCAACCCCAAAAATCTGCGCAGCCTGACCCAACTGGGCGATTGGCAGCGCCAGACTTACGGCAAAAGCCTGCTCAAAGTGTTAAAGAACCGCTAAATCCAGCAATTGCAAAAGTTCGGTAAGATGACGGATGCAGCGCACGCTAGCCGGCGCCGCTGGCCCGTTTTTGGCGTTGAGAAAAATGGGGGTAATCCCGGCGGCTAACGCGCCGTGAATATCGGCTTCCAGATTGTCGCCAACGTAAATAGTTTGGTGGGGTTGAGGCCGGCCCGCCAGCTCCAGCGCGGCGGTAAAAATTCGGGGATCGGGTTTGTGGTAGCCGGCTTCTTCTGAAACCAGGGTAAAGTCCACCTCGCTGGCCAGATGGTATTTGTTTATTTTTTGGCGCTGAAAATGGGTGAAGCCGTTGGTTACAATCCCGGTGGTGTATTTGGCCCTAACCGACCGGAGCACCGGGTAGGTATCGGCAAACGGAATGGCCTCTTCCAGCACCAGCGCCTGCCAGGTGTTGAGCATCGGCTCCGCCAGCGAGACATCCTGCTCCAGCGTGCGCAGGGTGTTGATGTAGCCGTACCTGGCCGCCGTTTCACCATCGATGATTTGGTCAATCATCATAAACCACAGGTCGGTGCTTTTGCGCCAGTAGCAATCAAAAAATTCTTCTTCGGTAACGGGCGCAAGCTGGCCGGCAAAACGGTTGAACAGCTCGCTGCAAATTTGCTCCAGCCGCCAGGTGTGCTCAATAAGCGTGCCGTCCATATCAAAAATGACGGTGGTAATCTGGCTCAAATTATGGCTACTCAAGCGGCGGCTCCCAATGATCGGCCTTCAAATGCTTCAATTTTGGCGGCCATGGCCGGGGTAATGGGGATGCTGCGGTTGGCGCTGTAATCAAAATGTACCAAATAGCAGATGCCTTCGGCGGCCAGTTGGCCATCGGCTTCAATCCGGTGTTCCAGCCGCATGCTGGTGCGCCCAAGTTGCACGGTGCGTGTGCCAACTTCAACGCGCTGGCCGTAAAAAATAGGCCGGCGAAAATCGCAGCTAATGTGGGCCACAATAAAGGCAATATCGCCGATCCCGGCTCGCGGCTGCCGAACCCCCAGCGCCACCATGTACGGTACGCGCGCGGTTTCTACAAAGGTGAGCACTGTGGCGTTGTTCACGTGTCCCAGCGCGTCGATGTCTCTGAATCTCACCTCGATGGGATAAATGTGTCGAAATCCGTCCAAGTAAAACCTCCTGCTAACTACCGGCATAGCATATCACGCCCCCTAGCAGAATCAAATTGCGTGGGGGTGGCCTCAGGCTGATTGAAACAGGGCCTGCGTCAGCGCCAGATAGCCGGTGAGGGCTTCTTCCATTTGGAGCAGGCTGATTCTTTCGCGGTTGGTATGGGCCAGCGCGTCGTCGCCGGGGCCAAAACCGACGGTGGGTATGCCGGCGGCCATCAGGTGGCCGCCATCGGTGGCAAAGCGCCACACGCTCACGCCATCATCCCGGCCCAGCGCCTCAATCAACGCCCGCTGCGCCGCCTGCAACATGGGGTGATCCTGCGGCAACAAAAACGAGGGAAAAATCGATGGGAAATCGTGCACCATGCCGGTGTAAGTGACAAATTCTTTGCGGGTTACGGCAATTGAGGCCTGTACGTTGGCCGCCGCCGCCGAATCTTTGAGACAGGTTTGCAGCACTTGGTTGGCTTTGGCCACAATTGCTTCCGGCGACTCGGTGGGAACATTGCGCCAATCCAGAGTAAGGTGGACCGTTCCCGGAATCACATTGGGGCTGATCTGGTCGGTTTGGTAGAGAGTTGGTGCAACCGTGGAGCTGCCCAAAACGGCATCGGAGGCCAGCGGGATGGTGGGCAGCGCCTGCAAAAACGCCGCCGCCCCGTAGTGCGGATTAATGCCCAGGTGCGGCACGCTGGCGTGCGCCGATTGGCCTTCAAATTCCACATTCAGCTCAACCCGGCCCCGATGGCCGCGCCGCAGGGTGTTGTTGCTGGGTTCGCCGCAAATGGCCGCCTGCGCGTTGAGCTGCGAGGCCAAATACTGGCTGCCCAACCCGCCAATCTCTTCCATTACAGCGATGGTTACGTAAATGTCGCCGGGCGGGGTGAGGCCCATTTGCTTGTAAAAGCTGGCGGCGTAAATCATACAGGCCACCGGGCCTTTCATATCTACCGTGCCGCGCCCCCACAATTCACCGTCAATAATGTGCGCGTCAAACGGAGGGTAGGGCCAGCTTTCCAGCAGGCCGGCATCAACATGGTCCATGTGGCCGTTTAAAATGATGGCCGGTCCTTCTGCGCCATTGATTTTGCCAATCACATTGCCAGCCTGATCGGTCCAGACCTCATCGAAACTGAGTTGGGTCATTTCATTGATAATCGCGGCGGCCACATCGCTTTCGTGGCCGGGCAAACTGGGAATAGCGACAATGTCCCGGGCAAATTCAACGCTGGCCGGGTGGTATTGCCGGGCAATGGCCCTGATTTGATCAAGCGAAATGGTCATAAGCTATACCTGGTTAATGGTTGGTCAGAGTTAAAAAAAAGCAGTGTTACTCCGCAGTAACACTGCCTCTGAGCTAGCTGTTATTGAGTAATTAAACGCGAAGCGGCTGGCTGAGCGCCTGCTTCAGCGTGTCAACATCGGCAACCGCATCGTTTTTATGCGAGAGGCTGGCTATGGCAATGCTCATAAACGGCACTTTTATGGTATCGGCCTCATCTTCACCCCGCCGCACAAAGCCGGCTTCGCGGTCGTGAATCGGGTAGAAGTAGGTCATAGCCTGGTTCAACCGCTCAGAAATTTGCGCGCCCAGATTTTGCATTTTGTTGGGGATGGTAATAATCACAAACTGGCTTTCGGCGGGGTGCCCTACAAAGTCATCAATGCTGCCCAGCTCGTCTACGGCGCTGGTTAAGGTTAAAGCGATGGCCCGGAGCACGTCATCGCGGGCTACAAATCCATAAATTTCGTTGAATTTATCCAGCCCAACAACATTGATGCCGAGAGCGGCCCAGCTTTCGCGTTCGAGCATCAGGCTCAGGCGGTCGGTGGTGAGTTTTTCGCCGGGGAGGCCGGTAACAGGGTTGTTTTGGCTGCCGGCCCGGCGCAGCGCATTGCGTACCCGCAGCCGCAGCTCTTGCACGTCAAACGGCTTGGTGATGTAATCGATGGCGCCCAGTTTTAACCCGGCAATCCGGTCATCCCGCTCGCGGCGCTCGGTCACAAAAATCACCGGCAGCCGGCTGGTGCGCACATCGGCCTGCAGGGTTTGGCCCACTTCAAAACCATCTTTATCCGGCAGCCGAACATCGAGCAGGATCAAGTCCAGCTTTTCAGCTTTACATTTTTCCAGCGCTTCGTTTCCACTGGCCGCGGTTACAACTTTATACCCTTGCGCCTCAAAGTAGACCCGGAGCATCTCAGAAGTATCCAGGTCATCTTCAACAATCATCAGGGTGTGTTTCATTTTGAGCCAATCCCTGCGGGGCCGTGGTAATAATTGCTTGCGCCAAAATACAGGGCAAACTGCAAATTAGTTGAGAGGTTCTTTATAAATGTGGAACACGCAATTTTCATCGCCATTAGCATGGCATTGAATTTCTTCCACTTTAAAATCTTTGCCGCCGCTGACCCAGCGCAAGCCTTCTTGCAAAATGCCGACGGCGCCGTAACAAATGTTGCGGTCGCTGGACCGGTGCCAGCACACCGGGCAGCGGTAGATGGTGTAAATAAAGTATTCGTCACTTTCAACAACATCAGTTTCCTGGTCGGTGAACTTGCTAAAGGTTTCGGCCATGGCTTTGAGGCCAACTTTCAGCTTGGTTTGGAGCGGAATAACCTTGAAGGCAAGTTCGCTGGCCCCAACCACCGAGCCAAATTCACTGAGTCCCTGGGCAAACGAGGCCCGACCGGCGCGCAGAGCCAGTCCCCGGCCACCGCGCGGACCGTACATTTCTTCAATAGCCTGCCCGATTGCGCCAAAATCGGCAAAATCAAATTCTCGAGCCAGGTTGTTTGGAGGATAATTTCCAATAAGTTCTGGAACTTTGGCCAGGTTAAGAACGGCTTTGATGCCGTTGGTGCCCATGACTTCTTCCATTGCCATCAGATAAATGCGACCCATTTTATTTGGATAATAATACCCACTTTTTTCGGCCACTAGAATTACCTCCAGGGTATATGTTGCGGAGCAAATTCCCGCTTGAACTGTTAAAAAATAGTCCCCAAACAAAAAAAATTGCGACTGCTGCAATTAAATTTTTGGGGAAGGCTGTTTTTTAACACGCAAAGCTGATTAAGTATACCGCATCCGGCCATAAACTGTCAACTGAAATCGGCGTTTTAAGGGTTAAGGACTGCGGCGGTGAGCAGGCGGCATGGCCACAGAGTCCGTGGCCATGCCGCCCAAAAGGTGCCTCAGGCAAACATGGCATCAAAGGCAGCACGATCGAGGGTTTCTTCTTGCAGTAACCGCTCGGCGATTTCTTCCAGCTTGGCGCGGTTTTCCTGCAAAACTTTGTTGGCTTTGTTGTAGGCTATTTCCACAATTCGGCGGACTTCACGATCAATCTGGCGGGCAATTTCTTCGCTGTAGTTACGTTGTTCGCCAATTTCTTTGCCCAAAAAGACCATTTCGTCCTTTTCGCCAAACATCAGCGGCCCCAGTTTTTCACTCATGCCGTAACGCGTAACCATGGCGCGGGCCATTTTGGTGGCGCGGTCAAGATCGTTGCTGGCGCCGGTGGTGGCCTCTTTAAATACAATTTCTTCCGCGGCCCGGCCTCCCATCAGCGCGGCCAGGTCGGCTTCAAATTTGCTTTGATTGGTTAAATACCGATCATCATCCGGCAGGGCCAGCGTGTACCCACCAGCCATGCCACGGGCGGTAATACTCACTTTGTGAACCGGGTCACATTCTGCCGTCAGTTTCATTACCAGGGCGTGGCCAGCTTCGTGGTAGGCAATTACGCGCCGTTCGCGCTCGGGGATAACGCGGCTTTTGCGCTCCGGCCCGGCGATCACTTTTTCAATGGCTTCCTGCATGTCGCGCATAAAAATTTGTTTTTGATTGCGCCGCGCCGCCAAAATGGCCGCCTCGTTGACCATATTTTCAATATCTGCGCCAACAAAACCGGGCGTTTGCTTGGCGATTACCGGTAAATCAATATCCGGGGCCAGCGGCTTGCCGCGCACGTGGATGTTGAGAATCTGCTCGCGGCCTTTGCGGTCGGGGCGGTCAAGAACCACGCGCCGGTCAAAACGGCCGGGGCGCAGCAGCGCCGGGTCAAGAATATCGGGCCGGTTGGTGGCGGCAACAACAATGACGTTAGTGTCGGTGTCAAAGCCGTCCATTTCAACCAGAATCTGGTTGAGAGTTTGTTCGCGTTCGTCGTGGCTGCCGCCCAGCCCGGCCCCGCGATGGCGGCCCACGGCGTCAATTTCGTCCATAAAAATGATGCATGGGCTGTTGCGTTTGGCCTGATCAAACAGGTCGCGCACGCGGCTGGCACCCACACCCACAAACATTTCCACAAATTCCGAGCCGGAAATGCTGAAAAAGGGCACCCCGGCCTCGCCGGCAATGGCTTTGGCAGTGAGCGTTTTGCCACAGCCGGGCGGGCCAACCATCAACACGCCTTTGGGAATCCGCGCCCCCAGCGAGATGAACTTTTCCGGCTCGCGCAAAAACTCCACAATTTCGGCCAGTTCGCGCTTGGCTTCATCCGCGCCGGCCACATCATCAAAAGTCACCGTCGGCTTATCGCCGGAAAACATCCGGGCGCGGCTTTTGCCAAAGTTGAGAGCCTGATTGCCGGCCCCCTGAGCCTGGCGCAAAATGAAAAAGAAAAATCCTCCAATTAAAATGAGCGGCAACAGCGTTCCCAAAATGGCCAGCCAGCCATCCCAGGCGCTGCGTGGAGCGATGGTCACTTTTATCTGCCGCAGTTGCTCCTCTGGCACGCCCATCAATTTTAGGTTTTCAACCACGCCGATAGACGCCTCTTTGTTGGAGGCTACTTGGGTGCCATCCTGGAGGGTTATGGTGAGTTCATTTTGATCCACCCGAATCGCTTCAACCTTGCCATCTTTGGCCATTTGAGCGATGCTGGAAATATCAACCACGTCCGGCGCATCGGCGCGGAGAACAAACATTCCGTACAGAAAGGCCAGCACAATAAATATCAATACCGCGTACAACGCGCGAGACCACTTCATATGACGTTATTTCCTTTTATATGGCGGTTTTTTACAGCACCAAAAATATACCACGCGGTATAGGGATAGTCAAGGTCAACGAAAATCAAGGAATCCGCGGAATTTGGGGCAATTGTTGGCACCTATTTTTGCTGTGGGGGATGCCGTGGTAGAATTTCGCCTTGTGTTTATTGAATGGGTATGAGCAGAGGATGAATTTATGAAAATACAGTCGCGTTCGTTAAAAGATTATCTGATTTTGGTGGCCAAAGGTTTTTCTATGGGAGCCTCCGATGTGGTGCCGGGGGTTTCTGGCGGAACAATGGCCTTTATTTTGGGAATTTATGAAGAATTAATTGAATCGATCCGCACATTTCTCAGCCCCAGTGCGTTGAAACTTGTCTTTACCTTTAAATTTAAAGAAGCCTTCACCAGCCTGCCCTGGCCTTTTTTGCTGGCTCTGGTTACCGGTATGTTGACGGCGGTCTTTTCGCTGGCCAGATTTTTGGAATGGATGCTCGATGACCACCCGTCGCTGATCTGGTCGTTTTTCTTTGGGTTGGTGCTGGCCTCAATTTTGATGGTGACCAAACGGGTTAAGCAATGGAACGCAGCGACGTTGGCCGCGGTGATGATTGGGGCAATTGTGGCCTGGGTGATTGTTGGCCTTGTTCCCGCCGAAATGCCGCATACCGCGCTGTTTTTGTTTGGCAGCGGCTTTATCGCCATTTGCGCCATGATTTTGCCGGGCATTTCCGGTTCGTTCATTTTGGTGCTGCTGGGCCAGTACGAATACATTCTGTCGGCGGTGAACAACCGAGATTTTGTAACGCTGCTGCTGGTGGCCGCCGGTGCAATAATTGGGTTGGGCACGTTTGCCCAGGTGCTGGGCTGGCTATTTAAACGGTATCACGATGTCACTGTGGCGGTGCTGATTGGATTTATGGCCGGGTCGCTGCGCAAAATTTGGCCGTGGAAAGGCACTCTCAGCACCACTACCGACCGGCACGGCGTGGAGGTGCCGCTGGAACAGATCAACATGCTGCCCGCCGATTTAACGGCCAATGTGGCGCTGGCGCTCATTCTGGCGGTGGTTGGTTTTGGGGCGGTCATTTTTATTGACTACCTGGGTAGTCGCAAAGAAAAATTGGCCGAACCAGCTTCGGCGTGATACGATAAACTGACCAACAAAAAAGCCGCCGGCCCGGAGCCGGCGGCTTTTTTTATTCCGGGGGGAACAGTGGTTTGGGGTGGTTGGCGGCCGTTGGCGCCGAACCTGGCGCGGTCGGCCTTGGCGCGGCGCCAGGTTTGGGCCGTTTGGGGGTCGTCACAATTTGAGATGTGCCGCCGCCAAACAGCATACCCAGACAGCCCGATTTGTTTTCAACCGTTTTTATTTCAGGGAGTTCAATGGAACTGGCGGTGGTTAGTGCCTGCGTGGCCAGTTGGCTGGCTACGGCAATTTTGCCTTCAAGTTCCTGTCGCAGCGATTCGCGCCGCCACTCCTCGTCCTGCCGGGTTTGGGCAACTTCACGTTCTACCTCTAAAATTCGGTCACGCAGCCGGTTATTCTCTTCCTTTAAATTGAAGTTATCTTGCAGCAGCACGCCCAGCAGTTCGCGGTTGGCGGCCTGGCTGTTGAGAATACTTTTCTGGCTGTCGGAGAGCGTGGCCAGCGTGTTGGTTAAAAACGCCAGCGCCGGCGATTCGGCGCCGTTGGGCGTCATCAGCGCCGCCTCGGCGGCAAGGTCAGTTCCGTCATCTTCATCAAACAACGGGTCGTCGTCGTCCGGGTCAATATCAACCATCGGGCGGCCGGGGGTTGCCGTGGCCGCCGCAACCGGCCGGTTGACCAGCCGCTCCCGCACCTGTTCATAGGTGAGGCCATCGTTCATTAACTCTTTGATAAATTGAAGCGTCATCAAATCGCCGCTGTTGTAACGGCGATGGCTTCGCCCGCTGCTGGCGCTGGCATCTTCTGATAGAAAATCCTTAAATTCATCCGACCAGCGCCGCAGCGTCGCCGGCGAAATATCCAATTCCTGGGCTACCACGTGGGGAGACCGAAGCACAGCTTGCTCACTCATGCGTAAGTCCTGCCTGTAAGTTAGTCTTCATCTAAAATCTTGTACGTGGTGTCTACCGTTTCGCTGTCGTCATCCGGGTCGGGGCCAAACTCAATTTGCCGGCGATAATACTCCACCAGGTCTGGCGGGCACAGCTTTAAAAAGAGCGCCAACCCCAACAGAAGCACGCCCAGGTCGTCGAGCTGGCCTACTCCCAACAGCACGTCGGGAATAAAATCGACCGGGGAAATGGTGTATATAAAGGAAAGCGGAATAACTGATTTGATCCACAGTGACACCTGGGGGTCTTTCAGCAACATCCACACCAATTGCACCTGGTTGATCAGGCCGGACAACATCGAAATCTGCCGGTCTGTGCCATCAGGAAGCGATTTTCTGCCGCTCATAGGGTTCTCCTTTTGCTTGCAACTAAACGCTCACCACGTAACAACACGAAATTATAGACGGGAGTCCTGATTCTTGCAATTGAAATCGCTCACAAACGAGCCGCCCCCTCTGAGCGTTTTGGTCGGCGGGCGGTTGCGCCTCGGGGCAAATCGCTCAGGGGTTACAAACTGACCCCATTTACCCGGCCGTGTTTAAAATTTTTGAATTTCGTGTTTATAATATCGATATGAAATCTCTGCGCCAGTCGCTCATAGATTACGAACCATCATTATTGCAGGCCATTGCCGATTGCCGGGCTGTGCCGCTGACCGGCTCCAATAAAATGGAAATCATTGTCGAGCTGATAGAGGCACTGCTTTCGCCGGTAGCCAGCGCCATTGTGCTCGACGATCTTTCTGAGGCGGAGTCGGCGGCGTTAAATTACGTGCTGGCTCACGGTGGCCAGGTTGAAGCGGCCCGCTTTGGCCGCCAGTTTGGCGTAGTCAGGCCGATGGGTGTTTCCCGGCTGGAGCGCGAGCGGCCGTGGCAGTCGCCGGCCAATGCCGCCGAGGGGTTGTGGTATCGCGGCCTCATTTATAAAGCGTTTCTGGTGACAGATATGGGCGGCCAGGAAATGGTTTACGTCCCCACCGATCTCCGGCCGCTGCTTGCTCCCGCCGGGGCGCAGCCTGTCAATAACCCGCCTTTTCAAATCGACCCCGTCGGCCCGCCGGCTCACATTTTTCCCGGCGCCGGCCGCCTGCGAGAAAACGTGTTCAGCCTGCTGGTTTACCTGCAAATTCACCCGGTTCGGCTGCAGGCGCATGGCCGCCTGTCCACCGGCGACAGGCAAGCCCTGCTTGATGCCTTGCTGCCCCCCGATTTGCCCCACCTTTCGCCCGGCGATGAACTGGATTTTTTGCTCCACTTGAGTCAACGCGCCGACCTGATTGAAACCGGTCACGGCCGGTTGCGGCTCAACCGCGCCGCCGTGCGAGACTGGTTGCAGGCCGATGCCGCGCCGCAGGCGTTTATGTTGCAAAACGTCTGGCGCGCCGACCCCACCTGGAATGATTTGTGGCGCGTGCCGGGTTTGGCGCCGCAGGCCACCGGCTGGGAAAATAGCCCGCTGCTGGCCCGTTCTAAAATTTTGGACCATCTGGCTCAAATTGGCGGCGCGCCGGAGAGCTGGTTTTCAATTGACGACTTTGTGGCGGCCATCAAACGCGCCGACCCCGATTTTCAGCGGCCCAACGGCGATTACGAAAGTTGGTACATTCAGGATGAACAGGGGCAGTCGCTGATGGGGTTTAAACACTGGGACCGGGTTGAAGGCGAGCTGATCCGTTATGTGCTCGGCTGCTTGCTGCCAACGCTCAACGTGGTCGAGGTGGGAGCCGCCGACTCAACCGCAGCGCCGCGCTATTTCAGAGTAACCGCCGCCGGCAAAGCTTTTTTGGCCGGCCAACCCGCGCCCGCCGAATTGCCCGCCCGGCCGGTTTATCTCCGCCTCGATGAGAAGTTCAGGGTGAGAGTGCCCGCTCAATGCAGTTTGTACGACCGCTTTCAACTGGCCCGTATCGCCACACTGGAACAGCGCGAACCTCATCGCGCCCTCTACCAGATTACGCGGGCCAGCATCAGCCGGGCGCTCAAAAATGGGGTCACGCCAGATCAGATAACCGCTTTTCTCACCCGCGTTACCAATAACCAGACTCCGCTCAAAGTTGTTGAAACTCTGCGTGCCTGGGGCACCCGTTTTGGTACCGTCAAATTGGAACAGGCCACGCTGCTGCGGGTCGAAACCGGCCAGCAGCTTATCGAACTTCGCCAGCACCCGGCGCTGCGCACTCTGCTGGGCGAAGTAGTGGGGCCAACCGTCGTTTTGGTGCCGGCGCAAAATATGCCCAAAGTCAGGCAAATTCTGATCGATCTGGGGTATTTGGAATAAAGATTACGCTAACTCTCTATATTTAGGGGGTAGCTACCCGGCCAACCCTATATATTGGGGATATAAATTATTATGTTAACTTTACATCATGGGGTGAGTATGGTATACTGTGACATTACATAATGGGATAGTCGCGCAACCTGTTACCCAATGGTTTTTTTATGACAGAATTGACAGCCGTCCTGTCGCGTTCCGTTGCTGTCGGTGCGCTACGGTCAACCACCCTCATTGTTGCTTCCTCTCCCCTCATCGACGCCCGGTGCGTTAAACATACCCTGTTGCGCCGCAGCGCCGTCACCTTGCCGCCGAGTCAAACATATCCCCAAACTGTAATGCAATCGCTATTTGCCGCATCGACGCTATCTCAAAAGTGTGCAGGTTGCCCGATGGAGACCAGGGGC
Organism: Anaerolineae bacterium; assembly: GCA_022071955.1. GTDB lineage: Bacteria > Chloroflexota > Anaerolineae > 4572-78 > J111 > J095. Next base: position 149,718 of record JAJVIM010000007.1, on the reverse strand, counting down.
AGAGGTTGCCAATGAACGCAAACACATTTGTTGACCAGTTTGCCCGCAAAATCTCACAAATGGGCCTGGCGACGCCGGCAATTTTGTTGCTCGAAGCTCATAAACCCGTGGCGTTTTTGGGGAGCCAACTGGCGCTTATTGCCCAGCCTACGCTGGAGTTCTTTTTGCCGCGGCCGCTGATCCAGCATACGGTTGACCTGCTGGCAGACGCTGATCAGATTGAGCGGCTGATTGTGACGCTGGAGCACGGCTCCGGCGTTGGGGAAAAACGGTGATGAGTCACGAGGCGGTTATTGTGGCAGCGGTGGTGCTGCTCTTGTTTGTGGCCCTGTTTCTGGTTTTTTTATCCCGAGTCAGAGCCGGCCACATCCCAAAATTCAGAAAAATCCCGGCCTTTGACTCGCTCAACGGCATGGCCAGCCAGGCCATAGAAACCGGCCGGCCGCTGCACCTGTCGTTGGGGATTGGCGGTATGACCAATGCCTCCACCGCCGACAGTCTGGCCGGCCTGGCTGTGCTGGATCATATGGCGCAGCGCGCGGCCATCACCGGGGTACATCCCACCGTTTCTATGGCCAACCCAACCGTAATGTTATTTGCTCAAAACCGGCTGCGCGCGCCCCACGGTAACGATAGTCGCGGCGCTGAGGATGCTTACCGCAGCGTGCGCTGGCAGGCCCCCCAGCCGGCGGCTTATGCTGCCGGGGTGATGAGCCTGCTCAGCACCGATCAGGTTCACGCAAATGTAATGGTGGGTAAATTTGGTGATGAATATTTGCTGATGGGTGAAGCCGCCGCCCAGCGCGGTATTGCCCAGGTTGGCGGGGCCAGCGATCCCAATACCCTGCCGTTTGTGTACACCACGGCGCAGGAAGTTTTGCTGGGTGAAGAAATTTACGCGGCGGGCGCTTATCTGCAAAAGCATCCGGCCCACGTGAGCAGTTTATTAACCCAGGATACCATGCGCTGGGGTGTGGCGCTGGCTATGCTGGCCGGCGTTGTTTTGGCTTCACTGGGGTGGTGGTAGGCCATGTTTAGCAGAGTTGGCCGCACGTTGGTAACCGTAGTAGCGATTGCCGTAGGGTTGTTTGTTCTGGCCGATGTGTTTGTCTCGCAGTGGGCCAGTGATCTGTTTGGGCTGGCGTTGGCCATTAACGGCATTGCTTATTTGATGGTGAGCTGGGCGGCGATTATTGCTGCGTTTGCTCTGTTTTTGGGCTTTTTCAATGTGGTCACGGTTCATGTTCACAAAATCCAGGCCCAAAAACCCGAGGCCATTTACAGCGCCGTTTTGCTGGTTGCCCTGCTGATAACCGTGATTGTGGGGTTGCTCAGTGGGCCGGATTCGGCGGGCAGCCGCTTTATTTTTAGCTACATTTTGCAACCCCTCGAGGCTACTTTTTTTGCGCTGTTGGCGCTCTTTCTGGCGTCGGCGGCATTCAGAGCGTTTAGAATCCGTAATCTGGAAACATTTTTTCTGGTGCTGTTTGCCGTAATTGTATTGCTTGGACAAGTTCCGCTGGGAATCTACCTCTGGTCAGAATTCCCGGTGATTAAAGAGTGGATATTGAATGTTCCCACCCTGGCCGGCGTGCGCGGTATTTTGCTGGGCGTGGCGTTGGGTACCATAGCGACCGGTTTGCGCGTGCTTTTTGGTGCAGACCGGCCATACACGGATTAAACCATGGCTGACGAAAATAGATCACAGCAGAAAAAACCAAAAAAGTTGAGCCGGCTTGGGTCATCGGCTCAGTTGCCGGCAGTCCCGGCCAAAAAAGCCACCGAGCGTGTTCCAGACTGGCTGCGCATGCTTTTGGGCAAATATGGTGAAGCCGAGGGCCGGCTCATCGGCCTGCAGGATGATGAGCCGGAGGACTTTCCACCGGCTCCCCGGGCGGCCGCATCGGCCCCGCCCCCCGCGGAGGAGTCGGCCGAGTTATCGGCGCTGCTGGAATATATGGCCGAAGAAGGGCCGCCGGCCGCGCCCACAGACCGCGCCGCGACGTCTGTGGAATGGGGAGCTGCGCCGGTTGATGAGCCAGGTTCCGGCTCAATAGACGATGTGCTGGCCGGTATCGGAGCCGGGCCAGCCGCGGAGAGCGCCGAGGCTGATGATATTCCAGATTGGCTTTCTGAGCCGGCCGCGCCGCCCGTGACCGGCCGCGAAGCATATGTGGAAGACGCTGGCGACGACGATCTGGATATTCCGGATTGGCTCAATGATAACCTGTCGCCGGCCTCTGCCGGTGAACTGGCGCCCGCCGATTTGCAACCGGAACCCGATCTTGATGACCTTCCCGACTGGATCACCGGCGAGGTAGCTGCCCCGCCTCAGGCTGAAGAGTTGGAAGCTCCTGCGGACGAAGCGCAGGAATTTGATATACCCGATTGGCTGTCGGACATGGCGCCGCCTGCGGCCGGAGCCACACCGGCAGCGGAAGGTGAGGCGGCTGATCAGGCTGCTACCGCCGATATAACCGATTGGGAAGTGCCGGACTGGATTTCTGAAGCCGAGTCGCCACCCGTCGATACGGAAGAAACCTTGATTGGTTCACCATTTACCGATTTGCCCGGTGCTGATGCCGAAAATGCCGATATTCCCGACTGGCTGGCGGCGGAGCAGGCGGACGAAACCATAACAGCCGTCGAAGGTCCGCTTGACGACTCCGATGTGCCCGACTGGTTATCGAGTTTGGGTGCTGTGCCGGCTGAAGAAACTGATGACCTTGTTGAGGAACAGGAGCTGCGGGCAGAACTCGAGGATGAACCGGATTGGCTGGCGGAATTTTCAGAAACGCCTCAAGCCGACACAACTCTCATCGAGCCGCCCGAAACCGACGAAAACGACTGGATGTCCGGGCTGCGGGCCACGTTGCCGGTGGACGCGCTGGACGAGAGCGAAACGGAAACGGAGGAAGTTGAGGCCGGGGCCGACGAAGAATTAGAAATACCCGCTTGGCTGGCCGAACAGCCCGGCGACGTTGAAGCCAAAACGGAGGAAGCCGAGGAAGAGCTTGAAATGCCCGACTGGCTTCAATCTGCCGGCCCGGCCGAACTTGAGCTGGAAGAAGTAGAGGTCGAAGCGGAAGAAGCGGAAGCCGACGAAGACATCGAAATGTCGGACTGGCTGGCCGAACTGCCCGATGAAGCCGAAGCGGAAACCGAAGAAGCCGAAACCGGCGAAGACATCGAAATGCCGGACTGGCTGGTCGAACTGCCCGATGAAGCCGAAGCGGAAACCGAAGAAGCCGAAACCGGCGAAGACATCGAAATGCCGGATTGGCTGGCCGAACTGCCCGCCGCTGAAGCGGAGGCCGGCGACGACAAGCCGGACTGGCTCAAATTCGCTGCCCCGGCCGAGCCTGAGCTGGAAGAGGCAGAAGTCGAAGCGGAAGAAGCCGAAGCCGACGAAGACATCGAAATGTCGGACTGGCTGGCCGAACTACCCGCTACCGAAACCGAAGAAGCCGAAACCGGCGAAGACATCGAAATGCCGGACTGGCTGGCCGAACTGCCCGCCGCCGAAGCGGAGGCCGCCGATGACAAGCCGGACTGGCTAAAGTTTGCCGGCCCGGCCGAGCTTGAGGTGGAAGAGGCAGAAATCGAAGCGGACGAAGCGGAAATCGACGAAGACATCGAAATGCCGGATTGGCTGGCCGAACTACCCGCTACCGAAACCGAAGAAGCCGAAACCGGCGAAGACATCGAAATGCCGGACTGGCTGGTCGAACTGCCCGCCGCTGAAGCGGAGGAAGCCGGCGACGACAAGCCGGACTGGCTCAGGTTTGCCGGCCCGGCCGAGCCTGAGTTGGAAGAAGCAGAGAGCGAAGCGGAAGAATCGGAAATCGACGAAGACATCGAAATGCCCGATTGGCTGGCCGAACTGCCCGCCGCCGAAGCGGAAACCGGCGACGACAAGCCGGACTGGCTAAAGTTTGCCGGCCCGGCCGAGCCTGAGTTGGAAGAAGCAGAGAGCGAAGCGGAAGAAGCCGAAGCCGACGAAGACATCGAAATGCCGGATTGGCTGGCCGAACTGCCCGCCGCCGAAGCGGAAGCCGCCGATGACAAGCCGGACTGGCTCAGGTTTGCCGGCCCGGCCGAGCCTGAGTTGGAAGAAGCAGAGAGCGAAGCGGAAGAAGCCGAAGCCGACGAAGACATCGAAATGCCGGACTGGCTGGCCGAACTGCCCGCCGCTGAAGCGGAAACCGGCGACGACAAGCCGGACTGGCTCAAATTCGCCGGCCCGGCCGAGCCTGAGTTGGAAGAAGCAGAGAGCGAAGCGGACGAAGCGGAAATCGACGAAGACATCGAAATGCCCGATTGGCTGGCCGAACTGCCCGCCGCTGAAGCGGAGGAAACCGGCGACGACAAACCGGACTGGCTCAAATTCGCCGGCCCGGCCGAGCTTGAGCTGGAAGAGGCAGAGGTCGAAGCGGAAGAGGAGGTTGAACCCTCCGAATGGTTGACCGAACTGCCGGGCGAGGCCGAAGCGGAAGCCGACGAAGACATCGAAATGCCGGACTGGCTGGCCGAACTGCCCGCCGCTGAAGCGGAGGAAGCCGGCGACGACAAGCCGGACTGGCTCAAATTCGCTGCCCCGGCCGAGCTTGAGCTGGAAGAGGCAGAGGTCGAAGCGGACGAAGAAATTGAATCCCCCGACTGGTTGGCTGAAATGCCCGATGAAGCCGAAGCGGAGGCAACCGAAGCCGGCGAAGACATCGAAATGCCGGATTGGCTGGCCGGGTTGCGCAAGCCGGTGGCCGCGGCGTATGACGAGAGTTCGGACTGGCCCGAGACGGACACGGACGCTGAAGAAGCTGATGACTCGGCGGATACGCCCGATTGGTTGACTGATTCGGGGGACACGGACGAAGGTGACCCAATTGCGGAGACTGAAGCCGACAACGACATCCCGGACTGGCTGCTTGATCTGCCAAACACCAGTCCCGAACCATCACGCCAGCCAGCGGCGGCCGAGGACGATACGCCCGATTGGCTGACAGATTTGTCATTTTCAACGGCACCCGCGGCCGAAGACGAGGAAGCGCCTAATTGGATTGACAACCTTGACTCCGGCGACGACTCCGCTGCCGCGGACGAACTGGATTTTGGCGATGACGACGAGTTGGTGATTCCCGACTGGCTGGGGGCTGCTTCTCTCGATGAACTGGAAACCCCCGCCTGGCTGCTGGAAGATGTTGATGACACTGATATTTTCCCCAAAGCCAAACTGAGCCAGCCGGGCGGAAAAGCTGCACCGGACTGGTCGGCCGGGGAGCGCGCCGAAAAACCGCCGGGCAGTCCACCGCCAAAACCCCCGGATAGCGCCGCGGCGGAGGACGATTCGCCAAAAAAATCTAAGGGTGAGTCCCTCCCTGAGGAGCTACCGGCCACGGTAGCGGGGGATTCACCATTAGTTACTACTTCCGATACCAGTGGCCAGCGCCCGGCGGGACCGGCTGTGGCCACATCTGCTACGGCGGACGGTGGCGCGTTTGCCACCCGCCGCACCCGGCGCTGGCTCGATACCGTTCAACCCACCGGCGAAGAAATGCCCTCCCCCGGAGCGGCCGAAACCACCGGCATGCTGGGCGGTCTCTCTACCCTGCTGCCCGCAGAAAAAGTGGTCATCCCCGCCACCGAAACCGGGGAAACGGTTGACCAACTGGCCCGGGCTGCCCAGCAGTTTTACGAAATTGCCACGCTGCCGCCGCAGCCGGCGGCGCTGCCCCGGCCGGTTTCGTTGCAGGATAAAATAATCCGGCGCGCCTCCAGCGCCGTTCTGTACCTGATTTTTATGGCCGTGGTGGCCCTGCCCCTGTTGTTTGGCTGGCAAAATGCCGAAGGCGGCCCGCTCACCGAGCCGTCCCGTGACTTCAGCGACGTACTCGACAGCCAGCGCCGCCAGCTTATCAGCGAGCAACTGGGCATCATCGATTTGCAGCAGCCCGGCGCGGTGGCGCTGGTTTCTGTGGATTACAGCCCGGGTACGCAGGGCGAAATGCAGCCGCTGACCGAAGCTCTTTTGGGGCGACTGACGGGGCAGGGGATGCGGCTGATCGTGGTTAGCCTTGAGCCGGAAGGCGCGCCCCTCGCGCAGCAAACTATCGAGACCCTGCTGGCTGAAAGAGGCGAGTCATACGGCGAGCAGGTGATCAACCTGGGCTATCTGCCGGGGCAGGTGGCGGCGGTGCGCCAATTGGCGGCGGGCGAGATAAGCCTGTCTGCCCGGGCTGATTTTATTGATAAAACCCCGCTGGCCGATCACGCCGGCTGGGACGATGTTAAAAATATTGGCGATGTCAGCGTAGTGCTCACTCTGGCCGACAACCCGGCCACCGCCCGTTGGTGGATAGAGCAGATGCAGGTAGCGCTGCCGCCCAAAGCCGAGCGAAGATATTTGCTGGCCGCGGCCAGCGCCACCGCCGAACCGTTTTTGGCCCCCTACCGCGCCAGCGAACAGCTCGACGGGTTGATCACCGGCATCAACGGCGCGGCGGCCATCGAGGCCGGCCGGCGGACGGTTGGCCCGGCCCGGCAAATGATCGACAGCCTGAGTCTGGCCCATTTATTGATTGTTATTTTGATTGTGGTGGGCACAATTATCGGCTGGATGCCGCCCGACCTGTTTGGCGGCAACGCCACCGAATCGACCCCGCAACCCGCCGCCGAATCGAGTTAAGACCGTGATCGATACCCTTGGGCTTTTAATTGCCGCCGCGCTAACACTGATGGTTTTTAGCTACATTTTTGGCGATAACTTTCTGTTTCAATTGGCGGCCCATATTTTTGTAGGGGTGGCCGTGGGTTACGCCATCACCATTGTCTGGTATCAGGTGTTTGCCCATCTGGGGCCGGGCAATTTGCTGCAAGCTTTCCCGGCGCTGATCCTCTGTTTTTTGCTCATTTTTAAAGTGCGCCCGGTGCAGAGCGGCCTGGCCAATACGTTGGGGAGCGTGACTCTGGCGTTTGTGCTGGGCGTGGGGGCGGCGCTGGCCATCAGCGGAGCGCTGTTTGGCACGCTGCTGCCGCAGATGTCGGCGGTGGCCGGGCTGTCGCTCAACCCCAATCACTACCAGCAGGGACCGGATAGCGCCGGGCTGGTGGATTGGCTCAACAATATCATTATTGTGCTGGGCACAGTGGGCACTTTTTTCTACTTCACTTTTACCGTGCGCGCCACCGGCCCGCTGAGCGGCCTGCGCGAAGGATTTGTTAGATTCTGGGCCGGGATGGGCCGGCTGATGATTATTTTTACGCTGGGGGCGTTGTTTGCCAACACCGTCAGCGCCAGGGTTGCGCTGTTAATTTCCCGGCTCGAATTCCTGTTCAGTCTGAAAAATTTGTTTGGCGGTTAGCTTATGGCGGCAAATTACAAAAGCATCCTGCTGGCCGAATGCGGCAGCACCAACACCACCGCCGCGCTCATTGGGCAAATGGGCCAGAGCTACCGGCTGCTGGCCACCGGCCAAACACCCAGCACGCACGCCGCCCCGTGGGAAGATATTACCCTGGGCGTGCAGGAAGCCATCCGCTTTATTGAAAAGCAGGTAGGCCGCCAGATATTGTCGCCGGGCGGCTGGCCGCTCACCCCGCAAAGCCCCTCGCAGCAGGGCGTTGATATTTTTATGATTGTGGCCAGCGCCGGCGAACCGCTGCGCACGGTGTTGCTGGCGCTGACGCAGGACATCAGCCTTAACAGCGCCCGGCGGGCCGTGGCCCGAACGTACACCCACGTCACCCGCGCCATCTCGCTCGATAGCACGTCTAACGCCCACCTGTCTCGCCCCGAAGCGCTGCTGGCCGCGCTGCAAGCTGAAAAGCCGGACGCGATTTTGTTGACCGGCGGCACCGATGACGGCAGCCAGCTCCCGGTGCTGGCCATGAGCCAGATTGTGGCAATGGCTCTGCAACTGATGGCGGAGAAAGCAGCCGTGGTTTTTGCCGGCAACGCCAGCCTGCGCCCGCAGATCGCTGATAGTTTGGGGCCGTACACCGCGCTCAAATCGGTGAACAACGTCCGCCCCATGCTGGAGGGCGAAGATTTGCTGGCGGCCCGGCAGGAGTTGGAACAGCTTTTTGTGCAGCAAAAAATGATGGCCCTGCCCGGCTTTGAGCGGCTCAAAAACTGGTCGCAGTACGCGGTGACGCCGGCCTACAAATCTTTTGAACGGCTGGTGGCATTTTTGGGCCAAAACCGGGACATCAATGTGCTGGGCGCCAGCCTGGGCAGCCGCAGCACCGTGGTTTCTACCTGCTACCAGGGCAAACTCGATACCACCGTGCGCAGCGATGTGGGCCAGGGGCAGGGGCTGGCGCCGCTGTTGGGCCAGCTCGCCATGCGGCAGGTTCGGCGCTGGCTGCCGTTTGAGTTGGCAGAAGACGAGCTGTACCATCAGCTTTTGAACAAAAGCCTGCATCCCAACACCGTGCCCACCAGCCCGGAAGATTTGATGGTGGAACACGCCGTTGCCCGCGAGGCGCTGCGGCTGGTGGCCCGCCAGGCCGAACACGACCTGCCCGAACACCAGTGGAACATGATTATTGGCGCCGGCCGCACGCTCACCGGCGCGCCGCACGCGGCCCACGCGGCGATGGTGCTGATCGATGGGCTGGAGCCGTGGGGCGTAACCCGGCTGGCGCTGGACCGCAGCGGCGTGGTCAATTTGCTGGGGGCCATCGCCGCGGTTGAGCCGGTGGCTGCCGTGCAGGTGGCCCGGCACGACGCGTTTCTCAACCTGGGGACGGTGATCGCGCCGGCGGGGCAGGGCAAGCCCGGTAGAACAGCCGTCAAAATAAAGGTGACATTTGCCGATGGTTCGGTTGAGGAACGCCGGGTTCCCTTTGGCGTGATCGAAACCATCCCGCTGGACGCCGCCGACACTGCAACGGTAGAAATCCGGCCGTCGCGCCAGTTTGATATTGGCCTGGGCCAGCCGGGGCGCGGCGCAATTGCCCGGGTAGAAGGTGGGTTGCTGGGTATAATCATCGATGCCCGCGGCCGGCCACTCAAACTGCCGCCAGATGATGCCCGCCGCCAGGAACAGCTCAAACAGTGGTTGAAAGCGTTGGACGTGAGTTATGCTCCTCCCGTCAATTAATATTAATCCCAACAATCGTATCAGTGTCCGGCGCATGCTGCCGGTTCCCGGCGAGCTGCTGGTTAGCCCCGGCGAGGCGGTGAACGCGCTAACTGTGGTGGCCCGCGCCGAACGGCCCGGCGGGCATAGAGTCATCGACCTGACCCGGCAGTTTGGCCAGTTTGAACTGGACATGGACGAGGTGCTGCGGGTGGAGGCCGGCGAGGTGGTAACGCCCAACACCGTGCTGGCCGCCTATCGCGGCGGGGTATCGCTGCTGGAAAAATCGGTGCGCGCGCCGGCGGCGGGATATGTGGCGGCGGTTGGTCCCGGCTGGATTTTGCTGGAAACCGGGCGCTTTGTCACCGAAATTCAGGCCTTTATCAGCGGCGTGGTCACGCGAGTGCTGGGTAACCGGGGGGTCATCATCGAAGCGGACGGGGCCACGGTTAGCGCCACCTGCGGCTTTGGCGGCGAGGCGGTGGGCCGCTTGCAGCGGCTGGTCAACGCCCCCTACGAGGCGCTGACGCCGGACAACCTGGGTGAAAACGCCAAAGAAACCATTGTGCTGGGCGGGCGCACGCTGGATGAGACAACCCTGCGCAAAGCCGATGACTGGCAGGTGCGCGGCATTATTGTCGGCAGTATTCCGGCGGCGCTGCTGCATCTTGATCCGCCGGCGCGGGTGCGGGTGGTAGCCACCGAAGGCTTTGGCGACGCGCCGATGTCGCCGTACACGTTTGGGCTGCTCACCCAACTCACCCGCCGCGAGGTGTCTATTCGCGGCCAAACGCCGGGGCTAACGGCTGCCCCGGATAATCCGCTGTCGGAACTGCCACCGGTTATTCTGGCTCCGGCCCCGCTGCCAACGCGCGGCGGTTACGTGGGACTGTCGCCCGCCCCCAAAAAAGAAAAAGCCAGCGCCGAGCGCGGCAGTAAAGTGCGGGTAATTCAGGGGAGGCTGCTGGGCGCCAGCGGAACCATCGACCTGATTCCGCCCGAACCGCAGCTCACCGAAGCCGGCATGTTATCGCCCGGCGCGTTTGTAAAATTAAGCAACGATGTCCACTTTATCCCCTGGGCCAATTTGGAATTGATTGACTAATCCGTTGGACCCGCCCCAAAAATTTATTGACTTTTATATTGAAAAAACTTATACTTTACTCTACCTCCCCTAATTATTACTTACCAGCGCCCTGTTTGTTGTGCAAAATTTGTGTCGATAGTTAGCTTTTCGAGGAGGAAAAGCCAGATGAACGTTAAAAGCATATTGGCAACCAAAGGTACAAACGTCGTCACGATTGGCCCATCGCAAACCGTGCGCGATGCTCTGCGGGTTCTGGCTGACTATAATTATGGCGCTCTGGTGATTGTAGATAGCGACCGCCGCCCCATCGGCATTATCTCTGAGCGCGATATTGTGCGGCTGGCGGCAAACAACGAAGATTGTTTTAACGCCCCCATTCATGAAGTGATGACAACCGATCTGATTTTGGGTGTTCCGCAGGATGACCTGCGAGCGGTGGCCAACACCATGACCGAAAAACGAATCCGGCATCTGCCGGTAGTTGATAACGATGGCAAACTGATCGGCATTATTTCGATTGGTGATGTTGTTAAGGCCGAACGAAATCTCTTTGAAGGCGAGGCCGATACCTTGCGCACACAGATTTTGGCCGATGTGTCCTGACCAATATTAGTTTGGGAAAAATTACCGGGGGGCGTGCCTGATGTATGGGTGCGCCCTTGTTATGTAAAAACAAGGAGGAGTCGATGTCGCACCCAGGAACCGCTGCCCACCCCCTGCGTGTAGCCGTAATTGGCGCCGGACCAACCGGCTTTTACACTGTCGATCATTTGCTAAAACAGAATGACTTGTCCATTGAAATTGATGTTTTTGACCGCCTGCCCACCCCGTACGGTCTGGTTCGGTTTGGGGTAGCGCCCGATCACCAAAAAATCAAAACGGTGACCAAAGCGTTTGAACGCACCGCCAACCAGCCCAATGTTCGCTTTTACGGCAACGTTGAATTTGGCCGCGACGTCACCCTCGCTGACCTGCACGCGTTTTACCACCAGATTATTTTTACCACCGGCGCGCAGTCTGACCGCAAAATGGGTATCCCCGGCGAAGATTTGCCCGGCAGCCACCCGGCCACCGAATTTGTGGCCTGGTACAACGGCCACCCGGACTACCGCGACTACCAGTTTGATCTGTCGCAGGAGGTGGCGGCGGTGGTTGGGGTAGGTAACGTGGCCATGGACGTGGCCCGCATTTTATCCCGCACCCCTTCCGAGCTGGCCAAAACCGACATCGCCGACTACGCCCTTGAGGCGCTCAGCCACAGCAAAATCAAAGAAGTGTACATTTTGGGGCGGCGCGGCCCGGCCCAGGCCGCCTTTACCAACCCGGAAATCAAAGAACTGGGCGAAATGGAAGACGCCGAAATTTACGTGCCGCCGGATGAAGCCGAACTGGACCCCGTGAGTGAAAAGGCGCTGACCGCCAGCAACGACCGCACCACCTTGAAAAAAGTGGAAATAATCCAGAGTTACGCCCGGCCCATTCCCCAAACCGACAAAACGCGGCGGCTGGTTTTGCGTTTTTTGGTGTCGCCGGTGGAACTGTACGGCACTGAAACCGGGGGCGTCACCGGTATGAAGCTGGTTCACAACCGGCTGTACGCCACCGATGCCGGTACCCTGCGCCCCAAACCCACCGACCGCTTTGAAGAAATGCCGGTTGGGCTGGTCTTTCGCTCGGTGGGCTACCGGGGCGTCAAACTGCCCGGCGTGCCGTTTAACGAAAGCTGGGGCGTTATCCTCAATGAAAAAGGCCGGGTGATCGACCCCGACTCGCAGGAGCCGGTGCCCGGCCTGTACACCGCCGGCTGGATCAAACGCGGCCCCAGCGGCGTTATTGGCACCAACAAGCCCGATGCCCTGGAAACCGTCACCTGCATGCTGGAAGATTTGGCCGATGGCAGGTTTTTGGAGCCGGCGTATCCCGAACCAAAGGCCGTTGAGGCGTTTGTTAAAGAACACCAGCCCAACTATTTTTCTTTTGCCGACTGGCTCAAACTCGATGAAATTGAGGTGACTCGCGGCGAAACGTTGGGCCGGCCCCGGCTCAAATTTACCTGCATCGAGGAGATGCTCACGGCGCTGGGGCGATAGCTGCCCTCGCCAACCGCTGCCAACTCCGGCAGCGGTTTTTTTATTTGGGCGCGGTGGAGTAAAATGAGCCAATTATGGACATTTCTGGCAAAACGGCCCTGATTACCGGCGCAACCGGATTTATCGGCGGGCGGCTGGCTAAACGCCTGGCCACGGAACATGGCGTTTCGGTGCGGGCGCTGGTGCGCAACCCGGCCAAAGCCGCGCCCCTGGCCGCGCTCGGCATTGAGCTTTTCCCCGGCGACATCACCCGGCCCGAAACCCTGGCCCCGGCCCTGACCGGCTGCGAGCTGGTGTTTCATGCTGCCGCCTGGGTTAGCGAGGCTGGCCGCCGCGATGAAGTGTGGGCGGTTAACGTGGGCGGCACGCAGCATGTGGCAAACGCCGCCGTGGCCGCCGGCACGGTGCGGCGGCTGGTACACGTCAGTTCGTGCGCGGTGTACGGCAGCCTTCAGCAGTTTGATATTACGGAAGAAACGCCGTCCCGCCGGCGCGGCAACCTGTACGCCGACTCAAAAGTAGAGGCCGAGGCCGTGGTTTTTAACGCCTGGCGCGAGCACGGCCTGCCGGTGATGGCGGCGCGGGCTTCGCAGGTGTACGGGCTGGGTTCGCCGCAATTTACGCTGCGGCCCGTGGAGGTTATCAAAGCCGGCAAAATGGTGCTGGTTGATGGCGGGCGCTATCTGTGCAAACCCGTTTACATTGACAATCTGGTCGATGGGCTGATATTGTGCGCCCAAGCAGATGCCGCCGTGGGGCAGGCCATCAATTTAACCGACGACCGGCCGGTGCCGTGGCGCGATTTTTTTGGCGCGTATGGCCGCATGCTCGGCATCGAGTCGTTTCCATCCGTACCGTATCCGCTGGCCTGGCTGGCGGCGCTCGTTAACGAAGTAAAAGCCGGCCTGCGCGGCCAAAAAACCGGCCTTAACCGCGGCGCAGTCAACGCGCTGCGCAGTAAAAACAGTTTCAGCAATCAAAAAGCGCGGCAGGTATTGGGCTGGACGCCGGCTGTAAACCTGGCCGAAGGTATGCGCCGCACCGAAACCTGGCTCCGCGCCCGGGGGTATCTGGATTAACTACCCACAAGGAGGACACAATGGATGCAATTGTCACCGCAGGCGGCAGGCTCAACGCCGACGATCCGCTGTTTCAACAAACCGGATTTGAGAAAAAAGCATTAATTCCCCTGGCCGGCCGGCCGATGATTGCCTGGGTAATTGATGCGCTGTCTGCTTCTGGCGTGGTCGATAATATTGTGGTGGTGGGCTTGCAGCCTCACGAACTTGAATTGCCGCTCAAAAATCTCCATTTTATCGACTCACGGGGAAATTTGATCGATAACCTGTTTGCCGGCATGGGCAAATTGCAGGAACTCAATCCTGAGCTTGAAAAATTTCTGGTATTTTCGTCCGATATTCCGCTGGTAACGCCGGCAACTGTACGCGGCTTTTTGGCCGAATGTGGTGATCAATCCGCCGATTTGTATTACGCCGTGGTTGAAGAAGCCACAATGGAAGCCCGTTTCCCCAACTCAAAACGCACTTTTGTGCCGTTAAAAGATGGCCGTATTTGCGGCGGCGATGCGTTTTTGGTGAATGTCAACGCGGCCAACGGCAACATCGATCTGGCCCGGAGTCTGGTTGGGGTGCGAAAAAATACGCTGGCCCAAATGCGGCTGGCCGGTATCGGTTTTCTGATCCGCTTTCTTTTCCGGCGGGTGACCATGCAGGAACTTGGCCAGCATGCCGGGCGCAAAACCCGGCTCGATGCCCGCGTTGTCGATACCCAATTTGCCGAACTGGCTATGGATTTGGACAAACCGGCGCAGTACACCATGATCAAAGCGGAACTGGAAAAACAGGTAGCCAGCCAGGTGTAAATTGTGAGTCAACTCACCCAATTAGACGCCATCCTGACCCGCCGGCTGGCGCTGCCAACTCACTCGGCGGGCTGGCGGCGGGCGCGATTGCTGGCTCATCTGGGCGATGGCCCCAATGTATTTGGGCTGCTGCTGGCCGGGTACGGGCTGGGCTGGTTGCTTGGCAGTGCGCAGGTGCGGCAGGCGGTGGTGGTTATTGCGCTGACGGTGCTGGCGGCTATGCTGGCGGTTACCGGTATTAAATTTGCGGTGCGCCGCCGGCGGCCAGTTCCGCCCGGCGAGTTTGTTACATTTCAGTACGATAAGTACAGTTTCCCCTCCGGTCATGCCGCCCGGACCATTGCCTTTGCGCTGGCGGCGATCTTTTTTTACCCTTTGGTTGGCGCTATTTTGGTGGTAGTGGCGCTGGCCATCGCCCTGGCCCGGATTGCGGTAGGCGTTCATTACGTGAGCGACGTGCTGGCCGGGTTGTTAGTTGGCGGCGGGGTGGCCTGGCTGGTCGTCTCGCTGCTGGCGTAACCAAGATGCGGAATTTATGCTATAATACGTTTAGCCTGGCTATTACCATCCATCCGAGTCAGCCCCTCTGAAAAAACAAATCAAGGAGAAAACAATGCCAGTCGTAGAACAAACAGCGGTTATCAAAGCCCCTATGACCATTGTTATGGATGCCCTCAATGAGGTTGAAAACATTCCCGCCTGGGCTACCGTTAGCGGCGCTGTTACCAACGTACAGGGCCGGGGTAGCGGGATGACCTACGAATGGCACTATCAATTCAATCGCTTCAGCTTTAACGGCAAAAGCGAGGTGCTGGAGCAAAGCCGGAACACGCTCATCACCAAAACCACCGGCGATGTTGATAGTTTGTGGACCATTATCCTCAGCCCGGCCGGGGCCAACAGCACAGCCATCCGCGTGCTGGTAGAGTACACCCCGCCCAACGGCTTTATTGAACTGCTGGCCGATATTGTGCTGGAGCAGTTTAGCAATCCGCAGGTTGCCTGCGAAAATCTGTCTCGTTTTAAAGAAATGGTTGAAGCCAAAGCCCGCAGCACGGAGGCACAGCGTGTGGCTCACGCCTGAGCGGGTGCGGCCGCTTTACCAAAATGATGCAGCGCATGATTTTGACCACGTGTTGCGCGTGTGGGCCAGTGCTCAATTCATACGTTTTTTGAACAGTTAACCGCGGAAATCAAAGGGGAGCGATGAGTTTATCGGGGCCAACTATCCTCACCGTTAGCGATATTCAACAGGCGCTGGCCCGTCCGCTGCCCGGCATGGCTGGCCAAAAGAAAATGGCGCCCACCTCTCCCGCCGGCGCGGTTGATCGCTGGCCCATCCCCGGTAATTGCCGGCAGGCCGGCGTGCTGCTGCTGCTGTACCCGGCACAGGTTGATAGCCGCAGCGAGCTGTTTTTGGCGCTCATTCGCCGGCCGCAATACTCCGGCGTTCACAGCGGCCAGATTGCGCTGCCGGGCGGCAGCCGTGAGGGCGATGAAGCCCTGCAAAGTACGGCGCTGCGCGAAACGTTTGAAGAAATCGGCGTGCCGCCGGACACTGTCACCATTATTGGCCAACTTTCTACCCTGTATACGCCGCCCAGCAACTTTTGTATTTACCCGTTTGTGGCCTTTTGCCCGCGCCGCCCCGCCTTTCGGCCGGATCCCCGCGAAGTAGCAGAAATCATTGAAGCGCCGCTGCACCTGTTTTTTGATCCCTCTTTTCGGCAAGAAGAAATCTGGCAGTTTGAAAAATATGGCCAGCGGCGAGTTCCATTTTTTTCGGTGTTGGGGCACAAAGTGTGGGGCGCTACCGCCATGATCATGAGCGAGTTTGTCACTTTGCTGGCGCATCAATAAGTTACCATTTGAGATAAACTTATGGCCGAACTCCGACAAAACATGGCAACCAAAGAATGGGTCATCATTGCTACTGAGCGGGCCAAACGGCCCGATGCCTACATAGAAAAACACAAGCCGGTTATCACCGAAACCCAGCTTTTTTACGACCCTAATTGTCCCTTTTGCCCCGGCAACGAAGAAACAGAGCTGGAAATTGAGCGCGTGCCGGCCCATAACGGTGTGTGGCAAACCCGGGTGGTGGGCAATAAATTTCCGGCGCTGTCGCAGGAAGGCATTGTTACCCGCACCTTTGATGGCGTGCATCGGAGTATTACCGGGGTGGGCTACCACGAGGTGGTGGTTGAGCATCCCCGCCACAACACCACGCTGGCCCTGATGAAGCCGGAAGAAATTAAGGTTTATCTGCAAACCCTGTACTGGCGCGGCTGGAATATTCAAAAAGATGACCGGATTGAGCAGGTTATCTACTTTAAAAATCACGGCTCGGCGGCCGGCGCGTCGCTCCGCCACCCGCACAGCCAGATTATTGGCCTGCCCGTTGTGCCCAACGACATCCGCCGCCGCATTGAAGAGGCGCGCCGTTATTTTGACGATACCGGCCACTGTGTTTACTGCGCCATGCTGGAGGACGAGGTCAGAAACCGGGTTCGGCTGGTGGCCTTAAGCAAGCATTTTGTGGCCTTTGTGCTGTACGCCGCGCCGGCGCCGTTCCATATCTGGATCATCCCGCGCAAACACAGCGTTAGTTTTTTGTATTCGCAGGAGGATGAGCTGAGCGACCTGTCTCACGTGTTGCGCGATGTGCTGCGCCGGCTGTACGTGGGCTTGCGTGATCCCGCCTTTAATTTGATTATCAGAACCGCGCCGGCCAAAGAAATCAGCAATGATTATATGCACTGGTACATAACCATTGTGCCACGGTTGGCTCGCAGCGCCGGTTTTGAGTTAGGCAGCGGCATCTTTATCAATCCCTCCATTCCAGAAGACAGCGCCGCTTATTTGCGGCAAATAAAGCTATAACCGGGTAGAGTAATGGATCTTCAGCAATTTTTGGGCGACGCGCCAATGGATTGGTTGCTGGGCTTGTTGGCCGTTCCGGCCTGCGCAGTGTTACTTTTGGGCGGCTACATTGTTTTTGCCCTGTCCCGCCGCAGTAAAAAATCAAAAATGAAGTTGGGTGTGCCAGTTAAAGAGGACGCCCCGGCTGCGCCGGTGAGCGAGCCGGCTGCTGCAAAACAGCCGGTTGCAATGCCAGCGCCCGGCGGCAATGATCTGGCCGGGCTTGACCGGTTACGCAGCCTGTCTGCCGCGCTGGACGACGAACCCTCGCCGGCCAAAAAAGTGACGGCAGACGCCGCCGCGCCCGCACCGGAGGAAGCGCGGCCGGCCGAGCCGGTCGCTGCCGAGCCGGTGGAGTTACTGCGATTGCTGCGCCAGCCGGGCAGCGGCCAGCTTGTGGTAGAAGTTGCCGGCCAGCGCTACAGCAAACTGGCCGATATTACCGACCGCAAAATTGGCCAGTTTGTGCTGCATGTGGCGGCTCATCTGCTGGCGTTTACCAATGGAGTCATTGTGACCCCGGCCGGGATTAAATCGGTGGTCAACCCCAAAGACCAGCTCGGCGAAGCGCCCGCCCCGCCGGGCCGGAGCCAACCGGCCAAAGCCCGCCCGCCGCAGCCGGAACCGCTGGTACCGCCGCCTTCACCGGAAGCAGAAGCCGCGTTTCGGGCGTCGCTGGCGGCCAGTTCGCTGGGGCAGCCGGAGCCGGTTAGCAGCCGGCCAAAAGGGATGTTTGGCTTTGGCCACCCGGCCTCTGCCAGCACGCCGATGCCCGCCATCAGTTTGGCCGATGAAATCAACGAAATTGTGCAAAACCGGCTGCGATATTCTCCCCCCACCGCGCCGGTACGAATTGATATTACCTCCAAACCCGACGGCGGCATTAACATTATTGTTAATGGCCACACCTACAGCAGCCCGGAAGAAATTCCAGACCCCGAAGTGAAAGACCTGATCAAACAATCGATTAAAGAGTGGGAAAGAAGTTAGGCCGGTTCTATTTTGTAGCCTTTGTCCCCGGCTACAAGCCGGCCGGTGGGAATTTGGGTATCGTGCTGAAAAATAACCAGCGCCTGCCGAAACGCCAGCCATTCCTGCCAGTAGCGTTTGGTTTCAATGGATTCCAGCGGTTCGACATCGTAGCCGGTTACCCAGGCCAGCCGCTGCAAGTGGTAATGCAGGGTGCTCATATCGGCCACAAACACAGCGGTTTGGCCGCCATCCTCTAAAATGACAATTTGATGCGCGCGGGTGTGGCCGCGGGTTACGGCGGTGCGCACCTGGCCGGTGATGACGGTATTGCCACTGATCAAGTTGAGCTGGTTGCTGTCGGACAGCGGCACAAAATTTTCCGGCAGATAGGTGGCCCGGGTGCGCTCGTTGGGGGCAATGGCGTCGGCCCATTCCAGGCGTTGCACGTAGTAAACGGCGTTGGGAAAGGTAGGCACGGCCGAGTCGCCGGCCAGCCGGGTGTTGCCGCCACAGTGGTCGGCGTGCAGGTGGGTGTTGATGACAACATCAATATCGGCTGGGGCCAGCCCGTGGCGGGCCAGGTCATCGAGCAATCCGCCATTGGGCCGGTTAATGCCCAGCAACTGGCTCATTTTGGGGGTCAGTTTGCTGCCGTAGCCGGTATCCACCAAAATGTTTTTGCCTTCAGATTTGATCAGCAGGCAGTTTAAAGCAAAGGGCACGCGGTTTTTGTCGTCCGGCGCGAGCAGGTCGGCCCAGATAACACGCGGCACCAGGCCAAACGCGCCGCCGCCATCGGCCATAAAAAAGCCATCACTTAGAATGTGGAATTCCAGATTCTGCAAATAGGGCAACAGTTCACCTCGATTGGGCAGGGCAGGGATTATTCGCCCAGCATTGCGCCGCTTTTGTAGGGAGCCAGGGCTTTGGTAAACCAGTCGAGCAGACGCAGTTTTTCGGCTTCGGGGAGAAAGGCGGCCTGGGCGGCGTTAAGGATCATATCGCACAGGGCTTTAAACGGTACCCCAACACCGCCGGTGGTCACCAAAAATTCATCGGTGAGGGTGGTGTTGGAAATGGAAGGATCATCGGTGTTGATGGTTACGGGGATGCCAAGCTGGTAAAAGGCAAACAGGGGGTGCTGGTTTAGCCGGGGAATAGTGCCGGTTTGCAGGTTGCTGGTGGGGCAGATTTCCAGCGTAATCTGCTCGCGGTTGATCATATCCATCACGGCAATGTTTTCTCTAATGCGGATGCCGTGGCCAATGCGCTCGGCGCCCAGTTGGGTCACGGCGTCGCGGGCGTTGGTGGCCGGGCCGGCTTCGGCAGCGTGAACGGTAATGTGCAGGCCGGCGGCTTTGGCTTTTTTAAAAGGGGCTTCAAATGGGTCTAACTGGGGGTAGTTCACCTCGTCGCCAGCCAGGTCCAGAGCCACAATACCTTTGTCTTTGCGGTCGATGGCGATTTCTGCGAGTTGCGGGGCGTACTGCGGCTCGTGGCGATTGGTGAGCACAATCAGCCGCACCTGGATGTCGTGCTCCTGCTGGGCGCGGTTCACCGCCAAAATCACCCAATCGACCACGTCTTCAAAATCAAAGCCCTGGTTGAGCGCCAGCGCCACCGGGCTAAAGCGGAGTTCAAGGTAGCGCACGTTGTCGGCGGCGGCGTCGGCCACGGCTTCGTAGGCAATGCGTTCAACGGCTTCGCGGCTGGAGTAAAAGCGGCGCAGTAATCTGAATTTGGCCAGAAAGCTCAAAAAATCGGGGGGATCGTCAACTACCTGCACGTAGGGGCGCAGTTCTTCAAGGCTTAGGCTGGGCAAATCGACGCCGTGTTCGTGGGCGATTTCGGCCAGGGTAGACAGGCGCAAACTGCCTTCAAGATGACGGTGAAGGTCAATTTTGGGGATGTTGAACAACGTGGTGCGCAGATCACGTTTTCTGTGAGCAGTTGCTACCTGTGCCATAAGAATTGTAAAGTTATTTTTCTTGGTGAGTAATCAACCAGCTCCAATATCGCCACGAAACCAGCAGGCCAATTGTTACGCCAATGGCCATGGGCAGATGGTATAGCACAAGAGTAAACCAGGTAGAAAACAGCCAGGCGGGAGCGCTGCCGGATGACAGCTCGGCGCGGGCTGTCACAACCTGGGTTATCAGCGCTATAGTGATAAAACCGGCGCCGGCGTAGTAATAGCGATACATCGGCGCCATTTTTTCAACCGAGCCTAACCGTTCTGATAACCTGGCCAGGATGTAAAGTAGATAAATTACAGCCAGCGTGCCGAGCGTAGCCAGATACTCCATTTAGCGTCT
Source organism: Anaerolineae bacterium (assembly GCA_022071955.1). Taxonomy (GTDB): domain Bacteria; phylum Chloroflexota; class Anaerolineae; order 4572-78; family J111; genus J095. The sequence continues at coordinate 129,370 of JAJVIM010000007.1, read as the reverse complement.
GCCGATCATCAACTTTAGCAAATAATAGGCCGATCCGATGACCAACGCTCCGGCCGCAAACCGGAGCGAATCGCCCCAGAAATCACCGATGATTACCGGCGACAGCCAGATATACCTGATGGCGGCCAGGCTGTACAGGCCAATAGCGATCAGGTAAAGGGCGTAATAAGAGCGCTGCCCGGATTTTTCCTGGTAGAAGCGGGCAATTGCAAATAAAAAGTACAAAATTATACAAACAAATGCCCACGTGTAGAAGGTTATAAAACCACTGGCTAGAGTCATGAAATTCTGTATTGGGCAAAGTTAGCGCTTTACGAATGCTTTTACAAAGGAGTCTGCCATACGGCGTGGGCTGCCGCTTAAAATACCTTCCTGGCCTTCAAACCGGGCCTGTACTTCCAGTCCATTCGCCACAATGTCAAACTGCCGAATATCTTTGGCGTGGTCGCTGCCGCGCATTTTTAACACAAACAGGGCTTTGCGAATGGCCGACTCAATTTCTACATAACGCATAACAATATACGAGTCAACAATAAACCCGATGCCGGCATCTTCTGTGTTTTCACCCAACAGGACCGGGCTTTCGCGGGTGAGGAGGCAGGTTAATTCTTCTCGTTTGAGAGCGTTGATAAAGTTAAATTCCAGGCTGCGCAACTCGATGGGGTCTTGAGTGAGCCGGCCAAAATGGGTGATGCTGTCAACAACAATGCGTCGCGCGTCCATTTGCTGGATATGTTGGCTGAGCAACCCGCCAACGCTTTCAACGCCCAGTTTGCTCACCTCCGGGCTGGTCATTATCACTTTGAGCAGCCCCTTTTTTTCCAGTTCCTGAAAATCCCAGCCGAACGCGGCGGCGTCGTAATAATATTGTTTGGGGAATTCTTCAAACGTAATGATGATACCGGGTTCGTTGAATTGGGTAATGCCGTTGTAAATAAACTGCATACCCAGCGTGGTTTTGCCGGTGCCCGGCGCACCTTCAACCAGGTTGGCGGTTTTGGGTAAAAAACCGCCGCCCAGCATGTCGTCCAAACCGGTGATGCCCGTTTTTACCCGATCCATTAGCGCATTCCTCTAATGATGTGGTAAACCGCTTTGACTCTAAAATGTCGATCTTCACAGGCCAAAATGAATTTATCAACCAGGCTGCGCATTTCGTCGTCGGTGGCCAGGGTAAAAATGGTGGTATCGTTCAGCTGAGTTTTGGTCATAATGCCATTTTCAACCAAATCTTCAAGCTCTGGTTCCACAGCACTTACATTTCGACCGGCGTATTTGGCAATGTTTTCAACAGTATCTGCGGTATGTGGATTTTCATGGAAGAATCGAACAAGATCCCATTTAATGAACGAATTGACTTTGGTTTTAACAAAGTCAAGCAGAACAGGGTCCATATCGTCCATTAAACGGGCGGTGAAATCATCTCCATTTGATGCCAAAGCCGTACCCTCCTTAGATCAAATAGAACGCTGACGGCGTATCATCTGGATTTACCGTTTGTTTACAAGGGGATAGATTGCAATGCATGGTCTTAGGTAGATACTTATGTGTAGTATGAGTGGCCCGGAGGAAATTTAACAAATTCATCTTATCATTATTGTCGGTAATTTGCAACAGAATGCAATGGCTAAAATATACCATTGTGGGCGGTTAAATAAAACCCGCAGGATCACTTCTGCGGGTTTTGGCTGCTAGCGGCGCGAGCGCGCCTTATTCCGTTTGCCTCCGTTTTTGCCAGCGGCGGCCGTTTCCTGAGGCTGCCCGCCACCGTTTACGCCGGCCCGGTCCAGTTTTTCGTGGCAGTGCTTGTATTTTTTGCCGCTGCCGCACCAGCACATATCGTTGCGGCCCGGCGTTTTGTTAACCCGGACCGGCGCCGGCGGCTGGTTGGTTGCGCCCGGCGTTTCAGTTTGGAGACCGGCCGCCATCGCGCTGGGATGGATGGCCTGAATGTTTTTGGGGCGCGGCGCTTCGGCCTGCCGGACCACCGTTACGTGGAAAATGGTTTTAACCACGTCATTTTTAATGGCTTCGCGCAGTTGGCCAAACATTTCAAACGCTTCTTTTTGAAAAGCCACCAGCGGGTCTTGCTGGCCAAAGGCGCGCAGGCCAATGCCTTCGCGCAGCGCGTCGAGGGCGGTCAGGTGGCGCACCCACAAGGTGTCAACCACGCGCAGCATCAGCCGCCGTTCCAGCTCGCGCATTTGCTCCGAGCCAACTTCCTGCTCCAGCGACTCGTAATTTTTGTCGGACAGATCAAGCAGGGTGTCTTCAATTTCCTCGCGAGACAGGTTGCTCCATTCGGCGGAGGTGAGGGTGGCCGGCAGCGGCATGATGCCCCGGATTTCGCTGTGCAGCGCGGCCAGGTCCCAGTTTTCGGGGAAGTCGCCGGGGGTAAAGGTGTTGACCAGCTCAGAGATTTTGTCGTCAATGAGATTTTGGATACTCTCTTTGAGGCTGGTGCTGCTGAGAATGCGCCGTCGTTCGGCGTACATCACTTCGCGCTGCTGGTTAATTACGTCGTCGTATTTGAGCAGGTGCTTGCGAATATCAAAGTTGTGGCCTTCAACTTTGGTTTGCGAGTTTTCAATGGATTTGCTGACAATCCCGGCCTCGATGGGCACATCATCTTCCACGCCAAATCGTTCCATTAGGTTGGCCACGCTTTGCCCGCCAAAGCGGCGCATCAAATCATCTTGCAGCGACACGTAAAAGCGGCTGCTGCCGGGGTCGCCCTGGCGACCGGCGCGCCCACGAAGCTGGTTGTCAATGCGGCGGGCGTCGTGCCGTTCTGTGCCAACCACGTGCAAGCCGCCCATCTCCAGCACTTTTACCCGGTCTGCAGCGCAGCGTTCGCTCCATTTGGCCAGCGTAGCCTGCCACACTTGCGGCTCAACCTGAGTCAGGTCTTCGCCCTGGCGGCGCAGTTCGTCGCGGGCCAGTCCTTCGGGGTTGCCGCCCAGCAAAATATCAACGCCGCGGCCGGCCATGTTGGTGGCAATGGTAACCATGCCGGGCCGGCCGGCCTGGGTAATGATGCTGGCTTCGCGTTCGTGGTTTTTGGCGTTGAGCACTTCGTGTTTTACGCCCTGCCGCTCCAGCAGTTTGGACAGGTATTCCGAGGTTTCAATGGCGATGGTGCCGACCAGCACCGGCTGTTCTTTTTGCTGCCGGTCTTTGATTTCTTCAACCACGGCTTTAAATTTGGCCTGCGGGTTTTTGTACACCACGTCCGGGAAATCGACGCGCTTGAAGAAAATCTGGCCGTTGTTGGGGTTGCGATAGGTAGTAACTTTAACGCCCTCTTCTTTGTTAGTTTCTTCAACTAACTGCCCCTGTATGGCCCGATATTCAACGTTGGTGGGCAGCACTACTACTTCCAGATCGTAAATATCGCCAAATTCTTCGGCTTCGGTTTCAGCGGTACCGGTCATCCCGGCCAGTTTGTTGTACATGCGGAAAAAGTTTTGAAAGGTGATGGTGGCCCAGGTAAAGCTTTCGTGGCGCACGTGGACGCCCTCTTTGGCTTCGATGGCCTGGTGCAGCCCTTCGCTGTAGCGCCGGCCGTGCATGAGGCGGCCGGTAAATTCGTCAACAATGATGACTTCGCCGTTTTGCACTACGTAATCTACATCGAGCTTGAACAGGGCGTGGGCTTTGAGCGCGTTTTCCAGATAGGGCGTCATGGCCGCGCTTTCGCCTTCGTACAGGTTTTCCACGCCCAGCGCCTGCTCGATTTTTTCCACGCCGCGCTCGGTGAGGTAAGAAATGCGCGCTTTTTCATCGACCACGTAATCGCCGTCGGGTTCGCGCTCTTCGTCATCCACGCTTTCCTGGCTGCTGCGACGGAGCGGCCGCACCAACTGGGCAAACCGCTGGTACAGCTCGCTGCTCTCTTCGGCCTGGCCAGAAATGATGAGCGGGGTGCGGGCCTCATCAATGAGGATATTGTCCACCTCGTCGATGATGGCGTAGTGGCGTTCGCGCTGGGTAACGCGCGGCAGTTCCTGCACCATGTTGTCGCGCAGGTAATCAAAGCCAAATTCGTTGTTGGTGCCGTAGGTGATGTCGCAGGCGTAGGCTTGCTGGCGGGTAATGGGCCGCAGCTTTTCAAAGCGGTCATCGTCGCTGTGGTATTCGGGGTCGTACAAAAACGAGGCGCTATCGACTCCGCCGCCGCCGGCATTCTGAATCACAGCGATGGACAGTCCCAAAAAGTGATAAATTGGCCCCATCCACTGGCAGTCGCGTTTGGCCAGGTAATCGTTTACGGTGATCACGTGCGCGCCACGGCCCATGAGAGCGTTGAGCGCCACCGCTGTAGTGGCCACCAGCGTTTTACCTTCGCCGGTGCGCATTTCTACTACTTTGCCTTCGTGCAGAATTGCCCCGCCGACCATTTGCACATCGTAGTGGCGCAGGCCGATGGTGCGCACGCTGGCTTCTCTCACGGCGGCAAACACCTGCGGCTTGATCTCGTTGAGCAGTTCGGCCTCAAGTTTGAGCAGCTTCTTCTCTTCTGATTCAAGCTGAATTTGCAGTCGCTGGCGCTCTTTGCCAACCGAGTTGGTCACCTGTTGATTTAACTCGGCTACCGCCGCCCGTTGTTCGGCGGTTTGCTGCCGCAGGTTTTCACGGAACCCGGCCATCATTTGCCGGATGTCGGCATCGCTTTTGGCCTTCATTTCTGCTTCAAGCCGGTTGACTTCTTCAACCAGCGGGGTTAACTTTTTAATTTCTTTCTGGTTTGGATCACCAAACACAGCTTTGAATACGCTTTTAAACATTCGCGGAGTTCTCCATCCTTCATTTATAGGCAACTTACCCAGTGATTGTACCACAAGTAGCGAAGCTACCCAAGAAATGGCTGATTGCGAATTGCGAATGAACGAGTCAGCGAATCAGCGAGTAACGGGTGGCGAGTAGCGCGTTTTTACCTGCCACCCGCTACTTGCAACTCGCCACCGTTTTAAGTGGCGAAAAACTAAAGACACCACCGATTTTAAATAGGGTAAATTCTTACTTCAAATCGGTGTAGATTTTTTCTACCTGGGGGATCAGCGCATCCCAACCGTAGTTGGCCCGGGCAAAAGCGCGGCCGGTTTGGCCCAGTTCTACCCGGCGGGCCGGGTTTTCCAGCAGGAACAGGACTTTTTGGGCAAAGGTTTCGGGGTCATCGGCCAACAGCAGCTCGTGTTCGTCTGTTACCGGAAAGCCTTCGGCCCCAACCCGGGTAGAGACAATGGCCCGGCCCATCGCCATTGCTTCCATAAGTTTGAGCCGGGTGCCGCCGCCCACTCGCAGCGGCGCAACGTAAACCGTGGCGCCGGCAATGTAAGGCCGAACATCGTTGACGTAGCCGGTAATGGTAATGCCGGGCAGCCCGCGCAGCATGTTGAGCCGGGGGTGCGGTCGCTGGCCGACAATGGCAAACGTGGTGTTGGGCCGTCGCTGCCGGATCAGCGGCAAAACCTGCTGGCCAAACCACAAAACGGCATCGATATTGGGCCGAAAATCCATTTTGCCGGTAAAGGCCAGATCGCTGGGCACCACCGGGCCGTTGAAGCCGGTGTATGCGGCCAGATCGACGCCGTTGGGAATAACGGTGATGGCCGCGCCGGGCGCTACTTCCCGCAGGGCGGCTTCATCTGGTTCTGACATGCCGATGGTGTGATCAACACGCCGCAGCAGGTCGGCCTCGTAGTGACGCAGGCGATGCCACTGCACCCAACTGTAGGCCGCGGCCGGCCAGCGCGCCGGATTTTTCAGATCGGTCAGGCAGGCGCGCATTTGCAAAATCCATTCGGCGTTGTGGGCGTCGTAAATGATCAGCGGGCGCGGCCGGGCCGCCTCGATGGTGGGCAGGTAGGGGGCCATTTCGATGCCTTCAATTTGCACCACGTCAAACGGTTCGGTGGCCAGCCGGTTGGCCAGGCAGGCGCTAAATTGGGGCGACCAGAGCCGCCAGCTCATATCTGGCCGGCGCGTGGTGAATAGTTGGCGCAGCCGGAGAGCGGTGGTGCGGCGCGGCACGGGGATGGTTTCAACCCAGGTGCACAACTCCGGCAGCGGGCCGGGGTCGGCAGGGTTCTGGTCGGGTTCAATAAAGCTAAGCAGACACACCTGGTGCCGCCCGGACAACTCTTTGACTAAATTAAAGTTGCGCAGGGTGGTACCCTGGTGAGGCGGGTAGGGGCGTTGGGGAGTCAGTAATAAAATACGCATTATCAATTATCAATTATCAATTATCAATTATCAATGAACAAAAATTTGCTAATTGGTCATTGGTCGTTGGTCATTGATAATTGTTAGCTGCCGCCAACCTTGTGGTAAATTTCGAGCGTTTTTTGGGCGGCTTTTTCCCACGAAAACTGTCTGGCCCGTTTGAGTCCTTTGCTGCTCAAATCGTCGCGCAGTTCATTTTCGGTGAGCACGCGCATCATGGCCACGGTCATCCCTTCAATATCGTGGGGGTCAATGAGCAGCGCCGCATCGCCCACAACTTCTGGCAGGGCGGCTGTATTGGAGACAATGGCCGGCGTGCCGCAGGTTAGCGCTTCGAGTGGGGTCAGGCCAAAACCTTCGTAAAATGAAGGATGCACCAGCAGGCGGGCGGCATTGTACAGGTGAACCAAATCTTCAGAGGGCACTCGGCCCAAAAAGGCCACGTGATCTTCTAAATTGAGCCGGCTAACGGTTTCGTACACTTCTTCCCATAACCAGCCATTGGCGCCGGCCAGCACCAGCAGTTCGGTGCGCTTGTAGTCATCGCGCAGGCGGCGATAGGCTTGCAGCAGGCCGGGCAGGTTTTTGCGCGGCTCGATGGTGCTGACAAACAGGATGAAATCCTGATCGATTTTGTAGTGGGTTTTAACGTGGGCTTTCGCTTCGTCTGCGGGGAGGGGGCGGTAGATGGGGTTGGCGGCTTCGTGGATAACGGTGATCTTTTTTTCCGGCACGCCCAGCATTTTAATGCTGTCTTGTTTGGTGGCTTCAGACACGGCGATGATGTGATCGGTGCGCCGCCAGGCCTGGTCGATTTGGCCGTAATAGCGGGCGCTTTCTTTGGTGAGAAAATGGGGGTACAGCAAAAAAGCCAGATCGTGAATGGTGATAACCGATTTACAGTTGCGGCGGAAGGGCGGAATAAAATCCGGGCTGTGCAGTAAATCCAGCTTGATCCGCGACACTTCAAAGCCCAGCGCCGCCTGCTCAAAGCGGTTGTGGCTGGGCGTCCATAATGATTTGCGGCCAAAGCCGTGATTTTCAATGATATTTGTTTTGTCTTTTCGGCTTTGCAGCAGCACAAACTTGTCGCTGCCGGTTTCTATGTTGGCCAGTGCCTGTACCAAAAGCACAATGTACTCGCCAATGCCGGCCCGGTTGTAGTAGACCAGCCGCGCGTCAATTCCAATCCGCATGCCCAAAACATCACCTCGGCTATAACAAAAAACCCTCTGCCGGTAAGCAGAGGGGCAACTTTGACCCACTCATATGCAACAAAGAAATATACCACCAATCAGAGGGATGGGCAAAAACAGGGATTAGCGCGGGTTTGATGGTTAGTAGGTCACGCTTGCAGCGTGATGGTCGGGCTGCAAGCCCCACCTACTTTGGTCTGCTTGTAATAACTTTGCCATTTTTTGGCTCCTTAAAAATAGATTTTGTGGCGTAAGCCTGTTCCAGTGTAGCAGATGGGAGGCTCCGTACCAGGCTCATAACTGGCCGGTTTTGGCCTCGATTTGAAAAATTTAAGGTTGAGTTTGTCATTTCAAGGCCGATAATGAGAAAAGGGGTGATTACCAAAACTACTGTTGTAATGCCTCTGGAATTGGTGTATGATGTTTTTAGTGTTATTTGTAACAGGTCAGGCCGATGTTAATCAGGATGAACAGACCGGTTAACACCGGTAAACGTCAGTCAAACCCAACCCAACGCTATAAATTTAATCAAACCGACGTGCCGTGGGGGATTGTTGCAGTATTAGCCCGCCGTTGTGGTATCGCGTGAAGTGGTAGTTGAGCAATTATGGTTATCCTCGGAGGTGCACAATGAAGTTGCGTTTCCTTTGTTATACTGGTTGTGGGTTACTATTAGCGGTGGGGCTGTTTTCCGGCTGTGGCGCCGGCCCGCCCACGGCTTCTGCGCCGCTGATTGTGCAGGAAACCGTTACCCCCGGCCTGGCCCCCACACCCGCCCCCGCCAATGCCCGCTACCAGATTGCCCTGGTCATGAAAACGCTCACCAACCCCTTTTTTGTAGAAATGGAAAAAGGCGCGCGCAAAGCCGAAAAAGAGTTAGGGATTGACCTTATTGTCAAAACGGGCGCGCAGGAAACCTCCATCGAACAGCAGATTTCTATTATCAAAAACTTCCTTGAAGAAGATATTGACGCGATTGTTATTGCGCCGGCCGATTCAAAAGAGCTGATCCCGGTGCTCAAAGAGGCGCAAAATGCCGGGATTGTAATCATCAACATTGATAATCAGCTCAATCCGCTTATTTCAAAAGAGTTGGGGTTAACCGGCGTGCCTTACATCAGCGTTGATAACGAACACGGGGCCTATCTTTCTGCCCAATATATTAGCCGTCAGATCACAACACCAACCAATGTGGTAATTTTAGAGGGCATCCGCTCGGCCAAAAACGCCCAGGACCGCAAAGCGGGCGCAATGCGCGCGTTTGAAGAAAATGCCAATATTCAGCTGGTAGCCGCGGAAACGGCCAACTGGAAAATTGATGAAGCCTATCAGGTGACCGGCTCTTTGTTTGAGCAGTACCCGGATATCGGCGCGATTTTTGCCGCCAACGATATGATGGCTTTTGGCGCGATACGCTATCTGGCCGAAACCGGCCATAATAATGTGCTGGTGGCGGCCTACGATGCCCTGGCTGAAGCCAAAGAAGCCATTCGGAACGGCCAGTTGCAATCAACTATAGATCAGCAGGCCGCCCTGCAAGGCTATACCGGGGTGCAGTTTGCGGTGCGCGCGCTGGAGGGTGAAACACTGCCGGCGGAGACAATTCTTGATGTTAAACTGGTGACCGGCGAAAACGTTGATTGAGTTAAATCGTAGGTTGGGTTTGCAGCTTGACAGCCGCGCTGCTTGCTAAAATTGCCGGGGTTTTGGCTCAACTCAGCCTGCAATAGTCAATTAATATGAGCAACGCGTTATCAACCGTATTAAAACGATCAAATATGACCACCAAGCTGGTGGGGTTTTTGCTCATGGTCAGCGTTTTGCCGCTACTGATTCTGGGCGTTATTTCTTACAACACCTCCCGGTCGGTGATCGAAGAAAACGTCAGTGATTTTATGCTGACCCTGATGGTAGAAGAAAAGGATTATCTGGAACTGCTCCTCGACTCGGTTGAAAGCCTGGTTGCCAATTTGTCCGGTGTTGAAGGCATCAGAAATGTGCTTGTGGCCACAATTGACCCCAACGACACCTATACCCGGCTGGCTACGTCGGCCCAGATTGGCTATATTCTTAACGGCTACCTCAACCTCAACGGGCTGGTTTCCATTGATATTTTTACGCTGACCGGCGCGCATTACCACGTAGGTGATACGCTCAACGTGCAGGATATTGATCAGGCTGTACTGGACAGAATTTTTGCGCAGGCCGCGGAGTCTGATAAATTGGTGCTCTGGGCTGGGGTAGAAGACAACGTCAACATTAATTCGGCGCACAAAAAAGTTGTTACCGCGGCCAAACTGTTTAAGGTGATCGACCCCGATGCCTTGCAGGAACGTGCCGTGGCCCTGCTTTTGGTCAATTACAGCACCGACAGCCTGTACCAGCACTTTAGCCAGCTGGACTTGCGCGTAACAGGGGCCTATATGCTGATTATCGACAGCCAGAATCGGCTCATTTACCATCCCAACAAACAATTCATCGGTTCCAGGCTGTCGCCGGAATTTGTGAGCCACTTGGCCGGCCCGGAAGGCTCTTTTGTGACCAACGTTGACGGGCAGGAAATGCTGGCCACCTACAGCCGCTCAACAATGAGCGACTGGGTGCTGATTGGCCTGGTGCCGGTGGCCAACCTGTCAAGCAGCGCCAATATCATCTCAAACGTCACTCTGATTGTGCTGTTCAGCTCGTTTGCTTTTATTGCCCTGGCCGCCTTGTTTGTTTCAAAAACAACCGTGGCGCCCATCAAAAATATCACCGAGTTGTTCAAGCAAATTCAGGCCGGCGCCTTTAGCGGCCAGGTTCGCCTGCCAGAAGATCGGACTGATGAAATTGGCGAATTAATGCGCTGGTTTAATACGTTTCTGGATAGCCTTGCCGCCCAAAAAGAAACCGAGCAGGCGTTGATTTTGGCCAAGGAAACCGCCGAACAGGCCAACCAGGCCAAAAGCGCCTTTCTGGCCACAATGAGCCACGAACTTCGCACTCCGCTCAACGGCATTTTGGGCTACACCCAAATTCTGGAACGAGACCCCGACCTGACCCAGCACCATCGGGATGGCTTGCAGATTATCCGGCAAAGCGGCGATCATTTGCTCACGCTCATTAACGATGTGCTGGATTTGGCCAAAATCGAAACCGGCAAAATGGACCTGCAAAGCGCGCCCTTTCACCTGCCCAGTTTTCTGCACAGCCTCGGCGATATTATCCAGGTGTGGGCATCGCAAAAGAAGATCGACTTTGTGCTTGAAACCAGCGCCCCCAACGGCCGGTTCCCCACCTATGTAACGGGCGACGAAAAGCGATTGCGGCAGGTGCTGATCAATTTGCTGGGGAACGCCGTAAAATTTACGGAGCAGGGGCAGGTAATCCTGCGGGTTAGAGGTACAAAACTAAATCACGCCGGGCAGGTGCAGCGTCTTCGCTTTGAAGTGGAAGATACCGGCATCGGGATTCCCGCCGATCAACTCGAAGCTATTTTTGATTCGTTTTATCAGTTGGGTAATTACAAAACCAAGGTTACCGGCACCGGGCTTGGATTGCCCATCTGCCGCCGCCTGGTAACGTTAATGGCCGGGCAACTACAGGTAAAAAGTCGGCTCAATCAGGGGTCTATGTTTTGGTTTGAAATCCCCCTGCCGGAAATCGCGCTGACCGGAAAGGAGTCAACGGGTCATTCGCACCAGCAGATTGTTGGGGTTGAAAACCGGCCGCCGCCCAAAATATTGATTGTTGACGACCTGCCTGAAAACCGGGTGGTGCTAACCGAAATGCTGGCGCTGCTTGGGTTTTCGGTGCGTGAAGCCGGCGGCGCCGCCGAGGCGCTAACTATAGCCGGCCAATTCCAACCGGATGCGGTTCTCGTTGATTTGGTACTGCCGGAGATAGACGGCTTTGAATTGATTCACCGGTTGCGCCAAACACCGTCGCTGCAAAACGTTAAAATAATCGCCAACTCAGCCAGCGTCTATCAATCCTACGCCGAAAAAAGTCTGGCGGTTGGCAGCGATGCGTTCCTGCCCAAACCGATTCAGTTAGATGACCTGCTGGATGTTTTGCAGCAACAGTTGGCCCTGACCTGGATTTTGCAAGACGAAAACGCCGGGCAAACGGCGGCTGCCGGTTCTGCGGGCATAGCCGTCTCTCTGCCCGGCGAGATTATCAACAGGTTGCTTGAACTGGTCAGAATCGGGGATATCCGGGCGCTGTATCGCCAACTCGAACTGATTCAGCAAAATACCGTTGCCCGCGAGCAGGCCGAACATTTACTAGATTTGGCCCAGTCCTTTGAGTTAGACGATCTGGCGGCCACCTTACAGGAGATGAAGGCCAGGGTTGAAACAGAGAACGTGCGATAAATTTTTTGGCCATTAAAAAACCCTTGACAAATGAATTAACCTGTGATACATTTTGCCCCAAGTTAACATTGAAAAACAATGACCGGGAAGAGTAACTGCTCCAGCCACGTTCAGAGAGCCGGCGAAAGGTGTGAGATCGGTACGTGCGCCAGCAGTGAATGGGCCCGCGAGTTGCGCCCCAAAAGCAGTTTGGTGAGTGCGGTGAGTAAAAACTCACCAAACTTATCTGTGAGTAGGCGGCGCCGGCACCCCACCGTTAGCCGGGGGCGGATATTCAGGCGCAAGCTGCGTATCCGGCAAAGTGAGACTGGCTGACCGAGATCAACCTTGTGTGTTTCACACAGGGTTTTTTGTTAGCCATCGTCTAAGCGGGGTGGCACCGCGCGAGGTTCAACCTCTCGTCCCCGAAAGCCTGCCAGTTGTGGCGGGTTTTCGAGGCCGAGAGGTTTTTTTATTTTGGATTTTAGATTTTGGATAGGTTGCTTTGGCCCGGCAAAACTCCAAAATCGGTAATCTAAAATCCAAAATCGTAAATCGTAAATTGGAGGCACTTATGTACAAACCAACTTTAGAGCAAGTGGAGGCCATGACCGACCAGGGCAATCTCATCCCCATTTACCGTGATTTGCCCGCGGACATGGAAACGCCGGTCAGTATCTATCTGAAATTGCAGGACGAAGGCCCTTGCTTTTTGCTGGAGTCGGTCTCTGGCGGCGAACACGTGGCCCGTTACTCGTTTATTGGCGTGCGGCCGCGCGGCATTATCACCACCTTTGGCAACGAGGTTTACATTTCTACAGAAGGCCACGGCCGCACCGTCTCGTTGGCCGACGGGCTGGACCCGCTGGCGGTACTCAAGCAGGAGATGAGCCGCTACAAACCGGTGCGCCTGGCCGATTTGCCGCGCTTTATCGGCGGGGCGGTTGGGTTTATGAGCTACGACGCCGTGCGCCGTTTTGAACGCCTGCCCGATACCAACCCCGACTCGCTGCGCCTGCCCGAAGCCGCCTTTCTGATTGCCCACACGCTGGTAGTGTTTGACCACGCCCGGCAGCGGCTGCAAATTGTGGCCAACGCCGATTTGACCCGCAGCGATGTGCGCACCGCTTACCGCCGGGCCACGGCCCGCATCGATGAGGTGGTGGCCCGGCTCAACGCGCCGCTGCCGGAGGTGCCGCCCGCACCGCAGGTTGAGCACAACGGGCTGGAATCCAACTTCAGCAAAGCCGAGTACAAGGAGATTGTCAACAAAGCCAAAGAGTACATCGCTGCCGGCGACATTTTTCAGGTGGTGCTCTCGCAGCGGTTATCGCGCCGCACCTCGGCTCATCCCTTTGGCATTTACCGGGCGCTGCGCATGCACAATCCTTCGCCCTACATGGTTTTTATGCGCTTCCCCGGCGGGGTGAGCAGCCTGCCGCTGCACATTATCAGCGCCAGCCCGGAAATGCACGTGCGGCTGGAAGATGGCGAAGCCGAACTGCGGCCCATCGCCGGCACGCGCTGGCGCGGCACTACCGTTGATGAAGATATCGCCCTGGCCGAGGAGCTGCTCAACGATGAAAAGGAACGGGCCGAGCACGTGATGCTGGTTGATTTGGGCCGCAACGATTTGGGCCGCGTTTGCGAGTACGGCTCGGTTAAAGTTCACGAACTGATGGTGGTAGAACGATACTCTCACGTGATGCACATAGTTTCTGATGTGCGCGGCAAGGTAAAACCCGGTTTCGATGCCTTTGATTTGTGGCGGGCCACGTTTCCGGCGGGTACGGTTTCCGGAGCGCCCAAAGTGCGGGCCATGGAGATCATCGACGAGCTGGAAAATACGCGGCGCGGCCTGTACGCCGGCATCATTGGTTATGTGGGCTACGATGGCAACATGGATAGCTGCATTGCCATTCGCACGGCGGTGATGCAGGGCGATACGGTGCATATTCAGGCCGGCGGCGGAATTGTGGCCGACAGCGACCCCCAGCGTGAATACGAGGAAAGCTGGAACAAGGCCGCCGCCATGGCCGAAGCCGTGGAGCTGGCCGAGAAGCGGCGATAGGTGTCATTCGTCATTTGTCACCCACCAAAAACAATCCCCCCTCTCCCACAGGGAGAGGGGGGCCGGGGGTGAGGGTAACCAACGCAATTTTCGCAGGAGGAGCAATGATCCTTTTAATCGATAACTACGATTCATTTACCTACAACCTGGCCCAATATCTGGGTGAGTTGGGCTACACGGTTGAAGTTCACCGCAACGACGCGCTGACGCTCGATGAGATTGCCGCCATGAAACCGGACCAGATTGTCATTTCGCCGGGGCCGGGCACGCCGGATGACGCCGGCATTTCCATCGATGTGATCAAGCGCTTTTATCAGGAAATCCCTATTTTGGGCGTGTGCCTGGGGCATCAGGCTATTGGGCAGGCGTTTGGCGGCCACATTATTCGCTCCAAAGATTTGATGCACGGCAAAGTTTCGGCCATTGAGCACAACGGCCGGGGTATTTTTCACAATTTGCCCACGCCGTTTACCGCCACCCGCTACCACTCGCTGATTGTTGAAGAGCCGCTGCCCGACAACCTGGAAGTGCTGGCCCGCGGCGGCGAAGCCAACGAAGTGATGGCCCTGCGCCACAAAGAATACCCGGTGGTCGGAGTGCAGTTTCACCCGGAATCGATTTTAACCGAATACGGCCACGAAATGCTGCACAACTTTCTGCAAATCGAAGCCGGCGTGGCCGCCATCGAAGCGCCGGCCCCGCCCGCGCCCGCCGAAGCGCCAGCCCCGCCCATTTACGTGATGCCCATCAAAACGGCCATCGGCAAAGTGATGAACGGCGAATCGCTCAACATTGACGAGGCCGAAGAAGTGATGTCGCAAATTATGGGCGGCGAGGCTAGCCCGGCCCAGATTGGCGCGTATTTGATGGCCCTGCGGATGAAGGGCGAAACCGTCGAGGAAATTACCGGCAGCGCCCGGGCCATGCGCCGGGCCGCGGTGCAGGTGAAACCGGCGACCCCGCCGGAGCAGTTGGTGGATGTGGTTGGCACCGGCGGCGATGGGGCCGGCACGTTCAACATCAGCACTACCACCGCGTTTGTGGTAGCCGGGGCCGGGCAAAAAGTGGCCAAGCACGGCAATCGGGCGGCCAGCAGCAAAAGCGGCAGCGCCGATGTGCTGCTGGCGCTGGGGGTAAACCTGGATTTAACGCCGGAGCAGGTGGCCGACGCCATCGACGCGGTGGGGCTGGGGTTTATGTTTGCCGTAAAACACCACCCGGCCATGAAACACGCCATCGGCCCGCGCCGGGAAATGGGCGTGCGCACTGTGTTCAACGTGCTGGGGCCGCTGACCAATCCGGCCGGGGCCAAATCGCTGTGCATGGGCGTGTACGATGCCAAATTGACCGAGCCGCTGGCCAAAGTGCTGAGCGGGTTGGGAGCAACCAGCGCCTTTGTGTGTCACGGTTTTGGCGGGCTCGATGAGCTGACCACCACCGGGCCAAACACTGTCAGCCGGCTGCAAAATGGGCAGGTGATGACAGAAACGCTCAATCCGGAAGAGTTGGGTTTTAATCCGGGCAACCCCGCCGAACTGCTGGGCGGCACCGCCGACGAAAACGCGCAGATCACCCGCGATATTCTCAGCGGGCGGGATAAGAGCGCCCGCCGCGATGTGGTGCTGCTCAATGCTGCCGCGACGCTGGTGGCGGCCGGCAAAGCCGCTCACCTGCCGGCGGGCATCAAACTGGCAACAGACAGCATCGACAGTGGCGCGGCGCTGGATGTGCTGCACAAGTTTGTGGCCTTCACCCAGCGGGCCGCGATGTAGAATGTAACTATTCAGCCCCCCTTCCCCCAGCGGGGGAAGGGGGTTAGGGGGAGGGGGGCTGAGCTGCTGCGTGTTACGTGTTGCGTATTTTGGCCAGGCCGGAACACGCAACACGCACCGCGCTTAATTATGCCCTCAGGCGGGTTTTTGTCCGCAAACTTTCTAATTCTGCTGAAGAATGACGGGCAGGTAAACCTGCGGGGGTAAATCGTTGCGCAGAATGTAAGTGTCAATTACGGTGTGTTGGCGGGTAATAAACTGAAACGACAGGCACGTACTGCTGGCCGTTACCAGCATTGCCCCAAAGTTGTCCCGGTAGCGAACCTGGCTGCCGGCCACGGGCGAGCCAAAATTGTACAAACTTTTGCCGCCCAGCCCATTAACAAAATAGAGCAGGCCGCCAACATTCAGCCGTTCGTAGGTGTGATCGTGGCCGGCCAGCACTGCGGTTGCGCCCCACTGCCGGTAGGGCCACTGTAGCGCAGGCTGCGAGCCGTGGTTGGCCGATGAATACGGGGCGTGGTGCAAATACACCAGCTTCCACGGCGCGGTCGAGCCGGCCAGTTGGGTTTGCAGCCACGCCGCCTGCGGCGAGGCGCTGGTGATCCCGTCCGGTTCGTGGGCGTCGCTGTCGAGCATAAAAAATTGCACCGGCCCGCGGGTAAAGGTGTAGTAGCGCTCGTTGCCGGGCAGGGTAAAGTAATCCAGATAGGGGTGCGGCAGGCCGCCGGATGTGGTGCTCCAATCGTGGTTGCCCGGCACCGGGTAAAAATTGTTGCTGGCTGCGCCCGGCCCGTAGCTGCCGTTGTAATTACCAATATAATCGCTGTAGTACTGGCCAACGTTGGCATCGATGGTGCTGGCCGCGCCGCTGTTATAATTGTTGTCGCCGACGGTGGTGATAAAATCCGGGTTCCAGCTTTTAACCAGATTGGCCACGTCTGCTTCATATTGACCGGCCAGGCCATAGTCGCCGATCACGGCAAAGCGAATATCCGGGTTGGCGCACGCATCGGTGGCGCTGTTGGGGTGGAGGGATTGCGATGCCAGCAATAGGCTAAACAGAACCGTTATCAATACGTTTCCTCCGGCAGATGCGCGGCCAATTGAACGGCTGTCAGCGCGTAAATAAGGGCGGCGTCGGTCAGGCTGTCAAGGTCAACGTATTCATCAACGCCGTGCGCGTTAGCGCCGGTGGGGCCAAAACCGCACACCAGCGGGATGCCCTGTTCAATGAACAGGTAGCCTTCGTTGGCCGGGCCGCAGACTACTTTGGGTGGAACTGCGCCCGTTACCTGCTGGGCGGCCTGCTGCACGCAGGCAAATAGTGGTGCGGCCGGGTTAGATAGCACCGGCGGCAACTGCGTTAACAATTCAAGCTCAAAGCGAACGGCGGGCCGGCGGCTGGCGACACGGGCGATGGCCTGCTGCAGCGCAGTTTCGGCCTGGGGGCGGTCAAATTCGGGGATGGTGCGCACGTCGACCAGCGCCTCGCAGGAATCAGGCACAATGTTAATGTTGACCCCGCCGCTGATAACCGTGCCGGGATTAATAACCGCCGCAAACCGGTCAAAATAAGGGATGGCCGACAGCGGCAGCGGCGTCCGTTCCAGTTCCAGCAGCAGGTTGGCCATGGCCAGTACGGCATTTTCGCCCGGCGGCGGCTGGCCGATTTGCCCGGAAATGCCGGTGTGCCCGGCCCGCCCCGCAGCGGTCACTTTAAAACGGGTCACACCGCGATGGCCAATCGGCAGCTCATCGAGGCCGGGGTAAACGTAAATTCCGCCCGGCGCGCTGATGAGGCCCTGCCCGGCCAGAAATTTTACGCCCAGCGTGCCGGTGGCGCCGCTTTCTTCATCCGGTACGCCGATGAACTGCGCCCGGCTGCCCGCCAGCGCGCCGGTGGACTTGAGCGCCGCCAGCGCGTACAGCGCCGCAGCGATGCCGCCTTTGTTGTCGATGGCCCCCCGGCCAAAGAGCCGCCCGCCATCGATTTGCCCGCCAAAGGGCGGGTGTGTCCAGTGGGCCGGGTTACCGGGGGGCACGGTATCGGTGTGGCCCACCAGCAGCAGGTCGGTGGGGCCGCTTTCGGCGGTACTGACGACGACGTTGGGCCGCTCCGGCTGCAAGCCGAGCAGTTGGGCCGGCAGCCCCAGCCGGGCCGCTTCGGCGGCAATCAGCTCGGCCACGGGGCGTTCGGGGTCAACCCCGTTAACGGATGGCGTTTGCACCAGCCGGGCGCAAAAATCGGTCAGTTGGGGCCGGTGGTCAGTTAAAAAAGTAATGAGTTGGTGGTGAGTTGTCATTCGTCACTTGTCACTTGTCATTGGTCATTTGTTGCTTGCCAGTGACAAATGACAATTGACCAGTGACTCGCCTTCGGGAATATCCGTAAATTTGGTTTATTCAATTAGTGGGACAACAAATAGTATGACTATTTTAGATGACATTATCAAATACAAACGTACCGAAGAGCTGCCCAAACAAAAACAACTTCGGCAGCCGGCGGATGTGCGGGCCGAGGCGGCGCTGGCTCCCAGGCCGCTCGATTTTGTGGCGGCGCTGCGAGCCAGACCCGGCGTGGCGCTCATCGCCGAGGTGAAACGGGCCTCGCCCAGCAAAGGGCTGCTGCGCCACAATTTTGACGCGCTGGAGCTGGCCACAGCCTACGCCCAAAACGGCGCGGCCGCAATTTCTGTGCTCACCGACAGCCGTTATTTTCAGGGCAAGCTGGAATATTTGACCCAAATCCGCGATTCGCTGCACGCGGCGCTGGGCGCTCGTCGGCCGGCGCTGCTGCGCAAAGATTTTATTTTTGACCCCTACCAGGTGCACGAGGCGCGCGCCGCCGGGGCCGATGCATTGCTGCTGATTGCGGCGGTGCTCAACGACAGCGAACTGGCCGGTTTGCTGTCGCTCACCCGCAAGCTGGGCATGACGGCGCTGATTGAGGTGCATGATCGGGCCGAACTGGAACGGGTGCTGCCGCTCAACCCGCGTTTGATTGGAGTGAACAACCGCGACCTGCGTGATTTCTCGGTCGATTTAAATCTTTGTATTGCGCTGCGCCAGCATGTGCCGGCCGGCATTTGTTTTGTGGCCGAAAGCGGGATTCACACCGCCGCCGATGTGCAGCGACTGGCGCAGGAAGGCATCGACGCGATTCTGGTGGGCGAGGCGCTGGTTAAATCAAAAAATGTGGCTGCCAGGGTGCGGGAATTGGCGGGCCGCTAGTCGCTGGCGGTGGTCTGCTCGTAGTCGGCCATAATGGCAGCATTAACCTGCACATTTTCCAGATAGCTGCGTTTCAGCTCCGGGGATTGAATCCGGTCGGCTTTGGTTTTAACCAGCAAGTAAGCCTGGCGAAGGGCATCCTGCGCTTCGGCGGCCTGGCCCACTATCCGGCAGACCTGGGCATGCATCCACCACACATACTGGAGCGGGTACTCGCCGCTGCCGGAATTGTGGCTAACCAGATCAACGGCCTGCTGCAAACAGTGCTGGGCCAGATACACATCGCCTTTGGTCAGGTGCGCTTCACCGAGCGCGGCCAGACTGGCGACAAAGTTGCCGGTTTCGCCCAACTCGTGGCGCAGATTGCAGGCGCTGCGGAACATGCTGATGGCTTCATCGAGGCGGTTGGAAAACAGGTACAGGTAGCCCAAATCGTGCAGGCAAAACGCTTCGCCGCGCCGGTCGCCAATGGCCTGCCGGATGGTGAGCGAGTGCGAAAGCTGCTCGCGGGCCAGGGCGTGCTGGCCCAGCAGGGTGTTTACCTGCCCCAGCGTGTTCAGGCTGATGCCTTCTCGCAGGCGGTCACCGATGGCGTGACAAATGGACAACGCCTGGCTGTAAAACTGCTCGGCCTGCTGAAAATTGCCCAGGCTGGCCTCGAGCAGGCCAATGTTGTTGGCGCAGCCGGCTTCGCCCCCACGATCACCGCTGGCCCGGTACAGGTTGAGCGCCTGGCGGTAATCGGCCCGGGCCAGTTCGTACTGGGCGGTTTGGGTGTAGATCAGCCCCAGGTAATTGAGGCTGGTAGCCTTAAGTTGCGGATCATCTTGTGCGCCCTGGCTCTGCAGCGCGGCTTCTATACAGCTTTGCGCGGTGGCGTAATCACCCTGCCGCCAGCAGGTGATGCCCATATTAGTGAGTGTGCGGGCTTCCCACAGCGGCTCATTGTGCTGGCGGGTTAGGGTTAATGCTTCGTCGGCGACCTGGCGGGCGGTGCTGTAATCGCCCAGGTTGGTAGCCAGTTGCACCCGCCGGTTGCCGGTTTCAATTTGCTGGAGCGGATTGCCGTGGGCGCGGGCCAACTGCTCCATTTCGGCCAGATCATCGGCCTGGGCGGCGCGATTGCCCAACTGGTTGTAGGCCTGTTCGCGGCCGGCCAGCAAGTAGAATCGTACTTTAACATTATCAATTTCTTTGGCCACAGTCAGCGCGTCGGTGAAATAGCTGATGGCCGCGGCGTTGGCGTGCCCTTTGAGCGCGCTTTGGCCGGCCAGTTGCAAATATTTCAGCGCTTTGGGGCGGTCTTCGCTGCGGGCAAAATGATAAGCCAGCAGGTCGATCACCTCGCTGTCGCGGCCGCTGTAACGCTGCTCCAGAATGTTGCCAATGGTGGCGTGCAGTTGGCGGCGCTGGGCGTGGAGCATGGTTTCGTAGGCAACTTCCTGGGTGATGACGTGCTTGAACAAAAAATCCGCGTCGTTGTCCTGGCTTTCGGGCCGGGTAAAGTCTTCGGCCTGCAAATGGGCCAGGTGCTGGGTGAGCGTTTCGCCGCTGGCCCAGGGATGGATTGCTTCCAGCAGGTCGCGTTGAAAAGTGCGGCCAATGGCGGCGGCTACTTTGAGGGTTAATTTTTCTTCTTCCTGCAGCCGCTCAATACGCGCCAGCACCACTTTTTGCACGGTGTCGGGGAGTTCCAGCTTATCCAGATTGCCGGTTAGCTCGCAGCGGCCGTTTACCACCTGCAACGCCTGCATATCCTGCAGGGCGTTGACCAGTTCTTCGGTGAAAAAGGGGTTGCCCTGGCCTTTATCACGGATAAGATTGGCCAGCGGCGCGGGCAGCCGCGATACGCCGAGCTTGTTTTTGACCAGCTTCAGGCTGGCGTCCGGGTCGAGTTCGCTGACGTGCAGGTGAGCCGTGCCGGCCAATGATTGCAGGCGATGGTAGGCAGCAGGTATGGGGCTGCCCAGCGGCCGGTGAACCAGAATCAAAAAGATGGGTGCGTTGGCCAGCTCGGCGGCCATGTCGGCGGCCAGCTCCAGCGATAGTTCATCGCTCCAGTGGATGTCTTCCAGCACAAGCAGGGTGGGGCGCTGGCGCGCTTCGGCCAGGATGATGGCGCGGATGGTGGCAAAAATGTTGTCGCGGCGCAGGGTTTGGCTGAGGCCGCGGGTCAGCTCGTTATCGGCGCACTCCAGCCCCAAAATACCGGCCAGCAGCGGCAGGCGATCCAGCCAATAGCTGGGGTTTACCGAGCCGCCGGCGCTGACCACCGGCAGTGGCAGCCGGCCGAGCATATTTTCCAGCCGGGTCAATCGCTGTTCCAGCGACAGGCGCGGCGAAAGGCCAACAATGGTGCCCAAAATGCCGCGCCAGGGCAGGTAGGGGGTGTGCCGCCCGTAACTCACGCAGTCGCCGGTGTGGGGCGAGCCGCCCCGTTCCAGCCAGCGGCGCACAATTTCGCCGGCCAGCCGGCTTTTGCCGATGCCGGCCTCGCCGCTGAGCAGCAAAATTTGGCCGTACCCGTCCCACACGCGGTCGGCGAGGCGGTTAATGGCGTCCATTTCTTTGTCGCGGCCGGTCAGTTCGGTGAGCAGGTAGCCGGTGGAGTCTTGCTGATCCTGCTCCTTTTCACGGAGGATGCGGAACAGATGGCGCGGTTCGGCTTTGCCTTTAACGGTGACAAGGCCCAAATCGGCCAGTTCAAAAAAGCGAGAAATCTGGTTAGAGGCCGAACCATCGACCCAAACTTCCTGATTTTCGGCGTTTTGCATAATCCGCGCCGCCAGATTAACCGTATCACCGATGACGGTGTACTCGCGGCGTTGGGGCGCGCCCAACGGCCCGGCAAACACCGAGCCGGCGGCCAGCCCCACCCGGGCGGCCAACTGGTGGCGATTAGCCACTTTGAGCAGGCTCAGGGCGCAGGCCGCGGCCCGCACTTCGTCATCTTCATGAAAGAAGGGCGGCGCGCCAAAGAGCGCCAGCAGCACGCTGCCTTTGTCGTCAACAGAGAGTTTGTTGAGGCTGCCTTCATAAAAATAGACAACTTCCTGAGCGTCGCGCACAAAATTGCTGAGCTTGCTGGCGGCGTCGGGATCGGCGGCGTAATCAAGGCCGGTGAAGTTGATAAAGCAGATGGTCATCGGTTTGAGTTCGGCCAGCATATCACGGTGGCCAAACTCCAGCAGGTTGGAGATGGTGCCCGGCATGTAACCGCGCAGGGTGGCGGCCACTTTGCCGGCGTCTTCGGCGGGCAGGGTGCCCCAATTGAGCGCGGGCAGCGGCTGGGGCGGCGGGCCGCCCTGCAACCGGGTGAGCAAATAAAAGTCGGCGGCGGCGGCCCGGCCAATGACAAAAGAGGCGGGCGGCGGGTTGGGCGGGGCGGTTAGCCCGGCTACCAACTGCCAGATGGCTGTATCGACGACAATTTCGCCGGCAGCAGCCAGGTTTTCGGCCCGGCCCATGCGGGTGATTGGCTCGCCGGCCAGCACGTATTCCCAGCGGTCAAACACCCCGCCGGCGTGAACTTCCAGTACCTGACCGGCGCTGACGCCAATTTTCATACGCAGGTCAAACTTGCCCTGGCTGGTTACAACGGTGGTGAAGGCGGCCATTGCGGTTTGCATGGCAAATGCGGCGGTTACGGCTCGCCAGGCGGCCCGGCCCAGATGGTCCGCCGGCTCCGGCCAGATGATGGTCAGAGCGTCACCGCCAAATTTAACAACCCGGCCGCCGTGCGCTTCTGCGGTAGAAATGAGCGCCTCAAAAACCTGGTTGAGGATGGCGGTCAGTTCTTCCGCGCCGCGGGTGCCCTGCGAGGCCAGTTGTTCGGCCAGCGGGGTAAAGCCGGAAATATCGGCAAACAGGGCGGCGGCAAAAAAATAGTCCCAACTGCCGCCGGGCTGCCAGCCGGGATTTTCAAATAACCGGCGGGCAACCGTGGGTGGCACATATACGCTGAATTCCTGAAGTTGTTTGGGAGACATTGTCATTCGAGTTGCAAAGGTTATGATTTTTTGGGTAATAGTATACTTTTCCGGGCGAGTTGTGACAATTTGCCACAGGGGGCGCAATTGACTTACGATACACAGCAATGAGGTGAGGCAGTGACATTTGTGAAAATTTGTGGTTTGACCAATCTGGCAGACGCGCGGGTTGCCGCTGAGGCCGGGGCCGACCTGCTGGGCTTTATTTTTTACGAGGCCAGCCCGCGTTATGTAAAGATGGAAACAGTGCGTGAGATTGTGACTCAACTGAAGGAGTCAGGAGTCAGGAGTCAGGGGTCAGGGGAAAGGAGTCGGGGGTCAGGGGTCGGGAGTCAGGAGTCAGGGGAAAGGCACTCGTCACTCGTCACCCGTCACTCGCCTCTCTTCGTCGGCGTGTTTGTGAATGCGGCATTGGAAACCGTCCAACGCACGCTCGATTTTTGCGGGCTGGACGCGGCCCAACTCCACGGTGATGAGCCGCCGGAATTTGTGGCGGCGCTGGCTGGCCGGGCCTACAAAGCCCTGCGCCCACCATCGCTGGCGGAGGCGAAACGGGCAATCAGCCAGTATCAATTAACAGAGATTACGCCGGAGTCACGTTTCAGCCTTCAGCCGTCAACCGTCATCCCTGA
This sequence comes from Anaerolineae bacterium, assembly GCA_022071955.1. Classification (GTDB taxonomy): domain Bacteria; phylum Chloroflexota; class Anaerolineae; order 4572-78; family J111; genus J095. Next base: position 105,917 of record JAJVIM010000007.1, on the reverse strand, counting down.
ATTTTTGCTCGACGCCTACCACCCCACCCTCTACGGCGGCACCGGCCATGTAACCGATTGGGACATGGCCGCGGCGGTGGCGCGGCAGTACCGGATTTTGCTGGCCGGCAGCCTCACCCCGGAGAATGTGGCCCAGGCGGTGCGCGCCGTCCGGCCGTGGGGCGTCGATGTGAGCAGCGGCGTTGAGGCGGAAAAGGGGTGGAAGGATTGGGCAAAGGTGAGAGCATTTATTGAAAATGTAAAAAATAATTCGTAATGCGTAATCCGTAATAATTTTTGATATGGATATTGCACATTACAAATTATTCGTTATTCCAGAGGTAAAATTGATGAACTACCAGGAATGGGAGCTTACTATCCCTCAAACCATCACAAATGATCCATTGTGGAGTGTTACTGCGTATCGGTTGGCATCATTTTTGGGAGATATTTGCTGGCAGGATGTAACCAAATTGATGGTTGACAGGCGGACAATCAGCCTGTCCGACCAATTGTACCGGGCGGTTGGCTCAATTGGGGCTAATTTAGCCGAGGGATACTCGCGGGGAAGTGCCAAAGATCGGGCGCGGTTTTATGAATATTCGCTCGGTTCTGCTCGTGAAAGCCGCGACTGGTATTTTAAAGGGCGCTTTGTATTGAGTGAAACTGTGATCGGACATCGGCTTGAACTTCTCTCAGAAATTATCCGCCTGCTTTTAAAGATGATTCCGCAGCAACGTGCGCTTGCAATAAAAGAGCCAACCTCATCTTATTTAATCATTACTGAATCATCGTCAGCCGGGTTGTTAGAGGAGGTACCATTTTAGTAACTTACGAATTACGCGTTACGAATTACGCACAAACCCGAAAGGTAATTTGTTACGAAAATTAGGAGACATGCATGACCATTAACACCATCAAAGGTAAATTTGGCCCCTACGGCGGGCAGTTTGTGCCAGAAACATTAATGCCGGCGCTGGCAGAACTGGAAGCGGCCTACGAAGCCGCCAAAAATGATGCGGGCTTTCAGGCCCAGTTGGATTATCTGCTCAAAACCTACGTGGGTCGGCCCACCCCACTCACGTACGCCGGGCGGCTCACCCGTTATCTGGGCGGAGCTAAAATCTATCTCAAACGGGAAGATTTGGCCCACACCGGCGCGCACAAAATTAACAACGCGCTGGGGCAGGCGCTGCTGGCGCAGCGGATGGGCAAACGCCGCATTGTAGCCGAAACCGGCGCGGGGCAGCACGGCGTGGGCAGCGCCACCGCCTGCGCCCTGCTGGGGCTGGAGTGCATTGTCTACATGGGCGAGGTGGATATTGCCCGCCAGCAGCCCAACGTGTTCCGCATGCAGTTGGCCGGTACCACGGTGCGCCCGGTGAGCAGCGGCAGCCGCACCCTCAAAGACGCCATCAACGAGGCCATCCGCGATTGGGTGACCAACGTGGAAACCACCCACTACCTGCTCGGCTCGGCGCTGGGGCCGCACCCCTACCCTACCATTGTCCGCGATTTTCAAAGTGTGATTGGCCGCGAAGCTCGCGCCCAGATTTTAGAAGCCGAAGGCCGCCTGCCCGATATACTGATTGCCTGTGTGGGCGGTGGCAGTAATGCCATCGGCCTGTTTCATCCTTTTTTGGGCGATAAAAACGTAGAAATGCTTGGCGTGGAGGCCGGCGGCAGCGGCATTAACAGCGGCAAGCACGCCGCCCGCTTTGCCCCGCCGCCCGTCGCCAGTACCGGCGTCGAGGCCCGGCTGGGGGTGCTGCACGGCACCAAAAGCTTTGTGCTGCAAACGCCGGATGGCCAGATTGCCGAAACGCACAGCATCAGCGCCGGGCTGGATTATCCCTCGGTGGGGCCGGAGCACGCCTGGCTGCGCGATCAGGAGCGGGCCGGCTACACTTACGCCACCGACGACGAGGCGCTGGAAGGCGTTAAAATTCTCAGCCAGCGGGAGGGCATCATCCCCGCCCTGGAATCGGCCCACGCCATTGCTGAAGTCATCAAACGCGCCCCCAAAATGGCCAAAGACAGCGTGATCGTGGTCAACCTGTCGGGCCGGGGCGACAAGGATTTGGATACGATTATGCGGGAATTGAAAAACTAATGCGCAACGCGTAATGCGTAATTTTTTTACGGATTACGCATTACGAATTATGCATTGCAAAATACAAGCAAGGTGAAAAATAATGACCGATCAACCAACCCAACCCATCAAAAAACGAACCTTCTCCGGCATCCAACCGACCGGCAACCTGCATATTGGCAACTATCTGGGCGCGCTCAAAAATTGGGTGGACGAGCAGGAAAAGTACGACAACATTTTTTGTATTGTTGACCTGCACGCCATCACCGTGCCGCAAGACCCCCAGGAACTCTACCGCCACGTGCGCGAAGTGGCCATGCTCTACCTGGCCTGCGGCATCAGTTTGGAGCACTGCGCTGTGTTTGTGCAGAGCCACATTTCGGCCCACTCCGAGCTGGCCTGGCTGCTCAATTGCGTTACGCCGATGGGCTGGCTGGAACGGATGACCCAGTTCAAAGATAAAAGCGCCAAGCAGGAAAGCGTCGGCACCGGATTGTTTGATTATCCGGTGCTCATGGCCGCCGACATTATTCTGTACGATGCCCATTACGTGCCGGTTGGCGAGGACCAGAAGCAGCACGTGGAACTGACCCGCGATATTGTGCTGCGCTTTAACAACCTGTACGGCGAAACATTTGTAGTGCCAGAAGTGCTCATCCCCAAAGCCGGGGCGCGGGTGATGGGGCTGGACGACCCCACCAGCAAAATGAGCAAATCCAGCGACAAGGTGGGCCACAGCCTGCGTTTGCTCGACCCGCCCAACGTGCTGAAAAAATCGATTATGCGGGCCACCACCGACTCGCTCAATAACGTTGCGTTTGACCGGGAAAACCAGCCGGGCGTCACCAATCTGCTGGGCATTTATCAGGCCATCACCCGCCGCAGCGAAGAGGACATCCTCAACGAGTTCACCGGCAAGGGCTACGGTCACCTTAAAAAAACCGTGGCCGAGGCGGTCATTGCCACGCTGGAACCAATCCAGCAGCGGTATTACGATATGGCCAAAGACCCGGCGACCATCGACCAGATTTTAAAGGAAAACGCCGATCGCATTCGCCCCATTGCCGAACACCGGCTGTTGGCGGCGCAGCAAAATTTGGGCTTGCGCAAATAAGTTGGGTGAGTTGAATGAGTTGGTGAGTTGGGTGAGTTGAATGAGTTGGTGAGTTGTTTACTCACCTAACCCACCAAACTCACCTAACCCACCTAACCTTTTTATTCAACTCGCCAAACTGAAAGGAACTGAACATGACCGGAATTGAACGAATCTCCGCCGCTTTTACCAAAAATCGACCCGCGTTTATGCCGTACAGTGTACTGGGGTACCCCACCCGGCCGGCCAGCATCGACACCGTAAAAACGCTGGTGGAAGCCGGAGCCGACCTGCTGGAATTGGGCGTGCCGTTTTCTGACCCGCTGGCTGATGGGCCAACCATTCAGGCGGCAACTCAAAAATCGCTGGAGAACGGCACCACTCTGGCCGATTGCCTGGCCATCACCCACGAACTGCGCCAGCAGGGCGTTACTACACCGGCTCTGCTGATGGGCTACATCAACCCGATGCTGGCTTACGGGTTGGCCCGGCTGGTGGCCGATGCCGTCGCGGCCGGCGTTGATGGTTTTATTGTACCGGATTTGCCGCCCGAGGAGTCCGATGAACTTGAAACTCTGTGCGGCCAGCACGGGTTGGCGCTGGTGTACCTGCTGGCGCCCACCAGCACCCCGCAGCGGATTCGGCTGGTGGCGGAGCGGGCGCGCGGCTTCATTTATTTGGTGTCGTTAACGGGCGTAACCGGCGCGCGCAGCGAACTGCCGGCCAATCTGACCGAATTTGTGCAACGTGTTCGCGCTGCGACGGCTATTCCGCTGGCGGTGGGCTTTGGCATTGGCAGTGGCGCGCAGGCTCGGGCTGTGGCGCAGGTGGCCGATGGCGTGATTGTGGGCAGCGCTCTGGTTAAATGCGCCACCGAATCGCCGCAGCGCGTGCGGGAATTAGCCAACGAACTTCGGGCCGCGCTGGGCTGAAAATAGCGCCGCAGGCCGGGGGGAATGCCTGTACCCGTTTTTTGGGTAGGGGGAGTTCCCCCCAACAACCATTTTCATTCTTTATCTCTGTAACCGGCACACGAAAACCGGAAAATGAACCATCAGACTGAAACCGAGCAGCCGTTACCCACGCCGACCACGTTGGCGGCAGCACTGGCCCTGTGGCAGCACTCTGGCCAGCGCCACGATTTTCCTGTTCAGGGGAGCAGTATGGAGCCGTTGCTGCGCCCCGGCGATGTGGTTGAGGTGGTGCATCGGCCCGGCCCACTGCATTGTGGCGATGTGATTGTGTTTAAGCAGGGCGATAGCGTGGTGGTTCACCGGTTGTTGCGCCAAAACCGGAAACGCGGCCGGTTTTTAGCCCGGGGCGATAACCGGCTGGACGCCGACCCGCCGGTGGCCGCCGCCGATGTGGTGGGCCGGGTGGTAGCAGTAAGGCGCGGCTCCAGAACTGTGCGGCTCGATACTGCTTTTTGGCGGGCGGCCGGCCGTTTGATTGCCTGGGGCGGTTTGGGCTGGCTGGCGCTGTATCGCCCGGCCCGGACGCTTAAACGCCAATGGTTGGGGACTCGCCGGTTGATTGTGTGGCTGCTGCTGCAGAAATTCTTGCTAAAGTCATCGGCATTAGCCCTGCAAATCATTATTTATGTTGATAAGGTATTGACAAAAATAACAATTTTAAGGTAAGCTGTTATTCGTTTTCAAATACATTTTTTTCCTTGCCGCCAGCCGCTATAGCCTCGTAATTCGCTTTCTAACCTTTTTCTTAGCATCCTCATATTTCGTCTTTATGAAATGCTGTTAAACTAGGTTTGTAAGTGAATGTTGACCTCACTCCCTATTTTTATTTCCCTATCTCTTTCTCTCTCGTTAATATCACCCAATTACAGGAGATATTGTATGACGACGCAGGCAAACGCGGTAAATGTGGCGAATTCGTTGTCTTCTACAACGACGGAACGTTGGCTAAAACAAGCGGCGTTGTTGGCTGCCCTGATCACCGTTGATTTGGTAATGGTTTTGGTTGGCTTCCGGTTGGCCTATGCAGTGCGTTTTGAAGCCGGAATCACCTGGTTTTACCAGGATGAATTTTCGCGGCTGGATTTTTACCAGCAGTTTGTGTTCTTTTTGGCTCCAACCTGGGTCATCGTTTTTGTTATCTTTGGTCTGTATGATCTCAAAAACATATTCTCTGGCACCAGAGAATATGCCCAGATTTTTAACGCGGGCACAACCAGCATTATGCTGCTGATTGTGTTTACCTTTTTTGAACCGGACCTGATTATTGCCCGCGCATGGGTGCTTTTTGCCTGGATTTTTGTGTTTTTGAGCGTAAGCATGGGGCGGTTTTTGTTTAGGCGGCTGGTGCATCAATTGCGGGCCAGAGGGCATTTCATCAACAATGTGCTGATTATTGGCGTTAATGAAGAAGGTCAGGCCATTGCCCATCAGCTTATTGGAAATATCCGGTCCGGGGTGCATATTGTTGGGTTTGTTGATGACAACATTAAATCCGAGTTTGAACCTGTTACCGGCCTTTCGGTTTTAGGCTCAATTGATAATATCACCAGCGTGGTTAAAAAATACAATATTCAGGAAGTGATTGTTACATCTACGGGCCTGACCCGGCCAAAGTCATTCAGTTTGATGCAGGCCCTGCACGGCGCCAACATTCCTGTTAAATTGTCGTCCGGGTTGTACGAACTGCTGACCACTGGCGTGCAGGTGCAGGAAGTGGGCAATGTGCCGCTGCTCAGTGTAAACAAAGTGCGGCTCACCGGCAGCGATATTATTATGAAGCGTATGCTCGATCTGGCTGCCGCCGGCGCCGCCATTTTGCTCTCTGCCCCAATTATGTTGATCATTGCTCTGGCGGTTAAGCTGGACTCGCCCGGTCCCATCATTTATCGCCGGCGCGTGGTTGGGGTGGGCGGCAAACAGTTTGATGCCTTCAAGTTCCGTACCATGGCCATCGATGCCGATGCCCGGCTGGCCCAGGATGCGGAACTGCGCAAGCAGTTTCAACAAAACTTTAAGCTCAAGGATGACCCCCGGGTTACCCGCACCGGTCGTTTTATCCGCCGCACCAGCCTTGACGAACTGCCGCAGTTGTTCAACGTGCTGCTGGGGCAAATGAGCCTGGTTGGCCCCCGTATGATCACGGTGCAGGAGTTGGCTTACTACGGCAAGCTGAGCATGAACCTGTCTACCGTAAAGCCGGGCATTACCGGCCTGTGGCAGGTGAGCGGCCGCAGCGATGTAAGCTACAACGAGCGCGTCCGGTTGGATATGCATTACATCAGAAATTACAACATCTGGCTCGACCTGTATATTCTGTGGCAAACCGTGCCGGCCGTGCTCAAAAGCCGTGGGGCCTACTAAATGAAGGCAATGATCCTGGCTGCCGGCGAAGGCACCCGCCTGCGCCCGCTGACCAACCACACGCCCAAGCCAATGCTTCCCCTCGGCGAGCGGCCGCTGCTGGAGCACATCATCCTTAACCTGAAAACGTGCGGCATCAGCCAGTTTGGCGTCAATTTGTACCATTTGCCGGATAAAGTGCTCAGCTACTTTGGCAACGGTGAGCGTTGGGGCGTGAGCCTGCGCTACTCGGTAGAAGAGCAACTGGTGGGTTCGGCGGGTGGGACCAAACGGCTTCAGGATTTTTTCACCGAGACGTTTGTAGTCTATTACGGTGACGTATTTACCCTGGCCAACTTGCGGCCGATGATCGATTTGCATTTTCAATCCGGCGCGTTGGCCACAATGGGGCTTTATCAGGTGCCGGATCCGTGGAACCGGGGAATTGTGGCGCTAAACGAGCAGCAGCGTATTACCAGATTTGTTGAAAAACCAACCCCCGACCGGGTATTTTCAAATCTGGCCAATGCCGGCATTTACGTTTTAGAGCCTGAGGTGCTGGATTTGATTCCTCCCAACCGGCCCTACGATTTTGGCCACGATGTGTTCCCGGATTTGCTGGCCCGGGGTGAACCGGTAGTGGGCTATGTGATCAAAGACAAAATCATCGATATTGGCTTGCCGGAAAAATATGAGGAAGCCAACAAATACGTTATGTCAATGGTTTCGGCGCGATAAGCTCGTATGGGCCACCCATCGACAAAAAATTGCCGATCCAAGTTTACGATTTAATATCCGATTGTTTTCAATCGTAAATCCAAAATCCAAAATCGTAAATCGTTTAGCACCTTATGGAGAAAGCCATGAAATCAACCATCAATCACGTCCAGAACTACTTGAACGGAGTCCGGGAAACAGTGGCCAGTCTGGCGGCCGAACCAATTGACGAAGTAGTGGAAATTTTATTGGATTGCGCCCAAAACAATCACAAAGTGTTTATTTTTGGCAATGGCGGGAGCGCCTCAACGGCGTCGCATTTTGCCTGTGATCTGTCAAAAAATACAATTGTGCCCGGCGCACCCCGTTTCAAAGTCATCGCCCTCACCGATAATATGCCGCTGATCACCGCCTGGGCCAATGACACCGCCTACGACAACGTGTTTGCCGAACAGTTGCTGCCGCTGGTAGAAGCCGACGATGTGGTGATTGGCATCAGTTGCAGCGGCAACTCGCCCAATGTGCTCAACGCCATGAAGGTGGCTCGCGCTGCCGGCGCTCAAACCATTGCCTTTACCGGCGACATTGGCGGCCGGTTACAGGATGTGGTTGATCTTTGTATCAAAGCGCCCAGCCCCAAAATTGAAGTGCAGGAAGATATTCACCTGATGCTGGAACATTGCATTTGCAGCACTGTTCGCGAAGAACTGCTCACCCGCAACTTTGCTTTTATCCCCGCCGACGAGGAAATGGTGCCGGTTCGGCGGGACCGGTAAGCCCCGGCACGGGGACTTCCCCAGCCGCGGTTGTACTGCACCCGGGTTGATAAAAGGCGCTCTTTGGGCCTGTCTCAGCTCCAGATGTTGTTGAGATAGTAACAAAGCGTAATGAATTTTTCTGACTCTATGAAGAAAACCGGATGATCTTCGGTTTTCTTTTTTATTGGCGAGGAATGGCTATAATGGCAGGGAATATTCTAACTTTTTTATAACATTCCTCACATGAGCGACTAAGAAAGTGTTGATAAACTCTTAGCATAATTTGAGCAAGGTTGGAATGAGGAGAAAATTGGTGCGAGCCGTATTTTTAGACCGTGATGGCGTTATCTGCACAAACCGGCCCGATCACGTAAAAACGTGGCCTGAATTTGAATTTTTGCCCGGCGCTAAAGAAAGCCTGGTTGCTCTGGCCCGGCTTGATCTGCCGATTGTGATTGTAACTAATCAGGCGGCAGTTGGCCGCGGTCTGGTTTCGGCCCAAATGGTTGAAGAAATTCACCAAAAAATGGTTGCTCAAATTTTGGCCTGGGGCGGACGGATTGACCGGGTGCTGTGCTGTCCGCATCGGCCCGAAGATGAGTGCGACTGCCGCAAGCCCAAACCCGGCATGTTGCTCCAGGCTGCCGCTGAATTAGACATCGACCTGAGCCAATCCTACATGGTGGGTGATGCCGCCACCGATGTGCTGGCCGGCCAGCAAGCCGGTTGCAGCGCTTACCTGGTGCTTACGGGGCGCGGTTTGCAGCAGTTGGTGCCCGCCTTTCAATCGTCGGTGCGGCCGTTTACCATTACCAAAAACCTGCTAACCGCTACCCAACAGATTGTTAACACCGAGCTGAAACTGTTTGATCCTGTGGAAATGCGGCAAGTACCCGCAAAAACTAACGGCAAATGTTAAACCAATTACGCTACTACTTGTCTGGCCAGGCTGCCAGCCTGCCCAGGTATATTTTAGAGCAGATCATCCTGGGCCTGTTTAGCGGGATTCCCGGCCTGGTTGGGATCGCGCTGCGGGCTGTTTTTTACCGGCTCATTATGAAGCTGGATGGCGCGGCCGCTATTGAAGGCCGTGTGCGCATTGTTTACGCCAGCAACATAAAATTGGGCCGAAATGTTTATCTGGATAGCGGCGTGTACTTGCACGGGCTGCCCGGCGGAATTTCCATCGGCGACAACACATTTTTAATGCACCATACCATGCTGCATGTTTTCAATTTTAGAAAACTGCCGCAGGCCAAAATTACTATAGGCAGCAACTGTTTTTTGGGAGAATATAACGTTATCCGCGGCCAGGGTGGGGTGCAAATTGGCAACGATGTTTACACCGGGCCAATGGTTCAGATTGTGGCCGTTAATCATGTTTACAGCGACCCCAACCGCCCTATCCGCGAGCAGGGCATCACCGCCAAAGGAATCATTATTGAAGATGATGTGTGGCTGGGCGCAAATGTAACCGTGGTCGATGGCGTAACTGTTGGCCGGGGCAGTATTATTGGCGCCGGCGCGGTGGTAACGCAAAATATTCCGCCGTACAGTATTGCCGTTGGCACGCCGGCCCGGCCTGTAAAAAACCGACAACACTTAGATATCAGCGCGTCTCAGGAGGCGGCAGTGTTTTTTGGGGCGCTTGAAGAAATTCGGAACTGATCCAGGAGGATAATGTTGAACACGCTTTCGGTAGTAATTCCCGCCCTCAATGAGGAAGATGGCATTGCCAATATTGTAGAACGTGTACTCTCTGTTAAAGAGCCGCTGGTCCAGGTAGGTGTAGATAACCTGGAATTGATTGTGGTAGACGATGGGTCAACAGACCGCACCCCGGATATTGTCGCCTCTTACCCGGATGTAGTGCTGGTAAAACACCCGGTTAACAAAGGCTATGGCGCGGCCATCAAAACCGGTTTTCGGGAAGCCAAAGGAAATTTTTTAGCTTTTCTGGATGCCGATGGCACCTACCCGCCCGAATTTTTTCCCCAATTATGCGTGCCGCTTTTGGAAGATGGTGCGGACCTGGTGATCGGTTCCCGGATGGCCGGCGCAGACAGTGAAATGCCGCTGGTGCGCCGCATTGGCAACACTATTTTTGCCACGCTGGTCAGCATTATCAGCAATCGGCGGGTCACCGATAGCGCCAGCGGTCAGCGTGTTTTGCGCAACGATGTGTTGCCCACGCTTTACCCGCTGCCCGATGGCCTCAACTTTACCCCGGTTATGAGTACCCGGGCCATGCACGAGCATATTAAAGTTGTTGAAGTGCCCATCCCCTACAAAGAACGATTGGGCCGCTCTAAATTGAGTGTGGTGCGCGACGGCATGCGCTTTCTTAACACCATCCTGGTTACCGCCCTAACTTACAACCCGGCCCGCATTTTTGGGCTGATTGGCACCTCGTTGATTGGAATGGGGATTTTATCCGGTTTCTGGCGCACCATCCGGCGCAGCCCGGCCAAAAGAGAAGACTCGCTGCTGGTATCGTGGTTTGCCGGGTTGGTTCTGTCGGCCGCTGGCGTGTTTATTTTTTCGGCGGGCACGCTGTTTAACTACACGGTCTCGCTGTTCCACAAACGGCCGGTGCGGCAGGGGTTGTTTGGTCAACCCATCTTTGAAAAACCCCTTGAAGAATATTTTGGCTGGATAGGATCGGGCCTGGCTGCCGCCGGTGGGTTGTTATACAGCCTCTACGTTTGGCGACGCTGGAACAAACCCCGCAACGAGGTTGCGCCCTGGTTTGTACCGGCCAGCAGCACTATTTTGGTGCTCACCGGTTTGCAGCTTATCGCTTCGTGGCTGTTAACTATTGTTCTCTCTGAACTGCGCGATAGAGATGCAAGAGTAGAATCTGATTTAGGCAACACGATTTACTAAAATGAAAAACAGAGAAATGGATTTGTAAGGGGGGAAACAACAATGTCAGAAAATTGGATTAACTTAGGCACTCGACCCATCAAAAAACTGCGCCCGGCCGAATTTCCCGATATCAGCGCGATGATGAAAGAGCCAACCCAGGCCGCCCGCGGCGAAGGCCACGTGGATGTGTTACTGGTTAACCCGCCGGCCCCGGATGGCGGCATCTGGATTCGGTCGCAGCACCGGGTGGGCCGCCGCTCGCGTGAAAATATGATCTGGCCGCAGGTAGAACTGGCCACAATGGCTGCCTGCCTGTCGCCCGATTACAAAGTGGATGTGGTTGATGCCATCGCCATGCGGATGGGCTGGGAAGAATTTGAAAAAATTCTGAACGAAAAACGTCCCAAATATTATCTGACTCAGGTTACGGCTCCAACCCTTACCAACGACATGATGGGCGTATTTTTTGCCAAGGCCAAAGGGGCTACAACCATTGCCTTTGGCACCCACGTTACGCCCAACACGGTTAACACCATGCAATCTTACCCGGCGCTGGATTTTGTGCTGCGCGGCGAACCCGAACTGACCCTGCGCGAACTGATTGACGCGCTGGAAAGCAAAACCGGCCAGAACGATCACATGGAGTATTTGCTCAACAAAACCGATCCGGCTCGCCAGCCAATGACCCCCGAACTGCTGGCCCAGGGCGATTTCAGCCGCATCAGCGGCCTGGCCTGGCGGCAGCGCGGCGAAATCAAAATCAACCACGACCGCGGCTTCATCCCCGACCTGAACGAGCTGCCGCTGCCCATGCACCATCTGCTGCCGCTCAACGAGTACCGGCTGCCGCTCATCAAAGGGCCGTATGCCTTTGTGGTGCCCAGCCGCGGCTGCCCGGCCGGCTGCAAGTACTGCATTAAACACGTCAGCTACAATTATTCAGTTAGGGTTAGAACTGCCGAAAATATCATGGCCGAACTGTGGAGCCTGAAAAATCTGGGCATTAACAACGTGATGCTCTACGCCGACCTGTTTACGGTAAACCGGGATCAGGTGATGTCTCTGTGCCAGGCTATGATCGACGAAAATATTAATATGAAGTGGATGTGCAACAGCCGGGTTGACTACGTAGACGAAGAAATGCTGCAAATGATGGGCAAAGCCGGCTGCCACATGATTTCGTGGGGCATCGAGTCGGGGTCGAACGAGATTTTGAAACGCGCCCGCAAAGGCGCCGATCCCGGCAAAGCTGAGCAGGCGCTGACCTGGGCCAAAAACGCCGGCATCAAAAACTTTGGCTATTTCATCATCGGCCTGCCCGGCGAAACCGAGGAAACCATTCGGCAGACTATTGATTTTTCTAAAAAGCTGCCGCTCAATGTGGCCATCTTCCACATTGCAGCGCCTTATCCCGGCACGCCGTTCTTTTATGAAGTGGTTGAAAACGGCTGGTTCCGTCCCGGTACCAACTGGGAACAGGTAGATATGGATCAATCCACCGTGCTGGATTACGAAAATCTGTCTGCCGAACAGCTAAATTACTGGCAAAAACGGGCCACCCGCGAGTGGGCGCTGCGCCCGGCTCCCATCTGGACCATCATCAAAGGGTTAAATACCTGGGCCGGTTTCAAAAGTGCCGTTAGCGCCGGGCTACAAACATTGTCTTTTATTAGAAGTTAAACGTGTTTTTTATCTGTCTCTGCTCAACACAGGCATTTGGTAATTAAAGCCGTAACTCTTGGTTGAGCTTTTGAAAACAGAGAAAATGGTTGCACCATGCGGCAAAATAATTCTGGTAACATCTGGCGAATAATTTTAATCAGCGCAGTTGTATTGGCGGTAACGGGCGTTGGCGTTTATTCATTTTTTACTATGCTGGTGCCGGCTGTCCAGCCCCAGGCAACGCCGGTTGTTATTAATACGCCCGTACCTACCGCAACACCCATTCCCCCAACCAATACGTCTGTACCCACCTCAACCGCTACGCCGCAGCCAACTGCAACGTCAGAAGTACCGCCCGGCGGCCTGGTGTACGTGCTTGAACCCGACATCAATTCGGTGGGCTGGGTACAGGAGGGCGAACAAGGCAACCATTTTGGCGAAGGTGCGCTGATCTCCGGCGTAAAGGGGGGCAAACTCTACATTGGCGCGATGCAGTTTGACCTGTCTTTCATTCAATCTGACTCAACCATTTTTATGGCCGAACTGGAATTGACCGGGTTAGACGATACGGCGTTAAACTCATCAAGCACCTTTGAAGTGCAAATTCTGCAACCCGAAATTGCCGAAAGATGGTCGCGTCACAGCTACGCCGAAATCAACAAAGCCGGGGTTGATGACACCCTGCTGCCCACCCTAACCGGCGATGGCCTCGGACGGGGTCAAACCAGTGTATTGGTTTTTAACGCGGCTCAGCGCAGCATCATTCAAAGCCGGTTAAAAACCAGGGCCCTCTCGCTGCGGATTGACAGCCTCTTTCCCGAAGGCTGGTTCTCGTGGGATAGCGGCTACGGTAACGACTCGCTGGGGCAGGCGCCCAAACTTCGCCTGGGTGTAATTCCTCCGCCTGCCACCGAGGCCGCTGCTATGCCGCCCGGTAGTACGCCTACGCCCACGCCAACTTTTATTATGATCACCAGTACGCCCACACCAGAAAACGTGCTGACGGCGGCCGCCGTAGCACCTGTTCTCACGGCAGAAGCCACCACCACGGGCACGCCAACCGCTTTGCCGGCCAACTGGGTTACGCCGTGGGTAGTTACGCCCACCCCCACCGCTGAAAACGCGGCCACGGCTCAATACCTGGCTCTCGAAGCCACAGCGGCGGTAGTTGCCTACGGTACGTCCACACCTCTGCCGCAAAATATGGTCACCCCAACGCCATCAGCTACGCCTACGGCTACGCCGGTATTTATTGTGCTGAACGGTGATTTGCCCGAACTGACGCCAACGCCTACCGCTTCATTAACACCGATTGCCACTCCCACTATTCCGCCGGCATTAATTGGCAAAATCGCATTCAAATCCAACCGTACCGGCGATGATCGAATTTATGTGATCAATCCCGATGGCACCGGGCTGGCCTTGCTTACAAATCCGTGGCCGTACAACGTGGCTGTGCTGGCCGATCAGTTTTCGGCTGATGGCCGGTTTAGGGTTTTTACCAAAGACGCTTTGCGCTACGGTGTTGACAAATATACGGGCAAAAGTATTCGCACCGATGCCCCGGCCATTTTCTGGTACGACTCGTTGTATAACGTTGAGAAGCAGTTGACGTACTTTGGAAACGGGATTGCCTACAACGGCGTGTGGTCGCCTGCTAAAGATGAGGTCGCTTTTATATCCAACGATAGCGCCGATGATGAAATATGGGCCGCTGCCATTGACGGCAGTTACATTCGCCAACTGACCGAATCTAACGAGCGGTATAACTCTCGTGAAATTGGCAAAGACACTTTTGTGCCAGAAATTAATGGGAGTCCATCCTGGTCGCCAGATGGTTCACAGATTGTTTTCTGGTCAAACCGGGATAACAAGAGTCGTATCTGGATTATGAATGCCGATGGTTCAGAGGTGCATACTATCAGCAAACCGGAATACAGCGATTGGGCGCCGGTCTGGATAAAATATCCGGGTATTGCTAACAATGCCGTCCAGAGACTTATTCCGTATATTGGCCCATACGATCCCTTTGGCGCCGACAGAAGTTGCACCGATTTTGCTACTCAAAACGAGGCTCAAGCCTTTTACTATGCAGCGGGCGGTCCCGCTGTAGACCTGCATAGGCTGGATACTAACCAAGATGGTATTGCCTGCCAAAACGATTATTCACTAAATAGCCCTTGATATTGAATAAAATATTGAGTCTTTGTCTCCTGTCAACTCTGGGAGGCAGTCTGTTAGCAAAAATGATTATTAGTACTTAAACTGTTTCAGGAGCACCTTCATGATTATTACCCGGACCCCGTTGCGAATCAGTTTTGTGGGCGGTGGTAGCGATTTACCAGCTTACTACGAACAAGAACAAGGTGCGGTTATTAGTACCAGTATCAACAAGTACATTTATATCAACGTTAACCCCAAATTTGATCACAAAATTCGGGCCAGCTATTCTGTAACGGAAATTGTTGACTCCGTGAATGAGGTCAAGCATGAGTTAATTCGAGAGTCTCTCATGTTATTAGGGCTTGAACAAGGTATCGAAATAACATCAATCTCTGATATTCCGTCACAGGGTACGGGGTTGGGATCATCAGGCAGTTACACGGTAGGTTTGCTCAATGCACTGTATGCTTACAAAGGCCAGCGGGCCGGCGCGGAGCGCTTGGCGCACGAAGCCTGTTACATTGAAATTGACCGCTGTCAACGGGCCGGCGGTAAACAAGATCAATATATCGCCGCATACGGGGGGTTGCAATATATTCGGTTTAACTCCGATGGCAATGTGTATGTAGACCCCGTTATTTGCCTGCCAAAAACTAAACAAGAACTGCAACAGAATATGCTGTTGTTTTATACCGGGTTAACCAGAAATTCAGATGATATTTTGGCCAGGCAAGCCGAAGCGACGCGTTCCAGTGAGGACAAGCAGGTGATTCTGCGTGAAATGGTGCAACTGGCTCACCAACTCAACGATGCGCTCAGCAATAATCAGGCTGATGCTATGGGTGAAATTTTGCACGCGGGCTGGTTGAAAAAACGCCAATTGGTAAACAGTATCAGCAATGACCAAATTGATACCTGGTACGACCGCGCCAGGTCTGCCGGGGCCATTGGCGGCAAGTTACTTGGCGCTGGCGGGGGAGGCTTTTTATTATTTTATGCTCCCCGCGAAAAACATCAGAACATTTGCCGGGTTCTGCCTGAATTGCAACCCGTGCCATTTGCTTTTTCTCAGCAAGGCAGCAAAGTTATCTATGTGGAAGAGAACGGCTACAGGCCTTAAACAGGGCTGTAAAGGACAAAGAAGATTATGACCCTAGTACAATATTTGCGAATTTGTTTGCGCTGGTGGTGGTTATTGTTGATCAGTGTGGTGCTTTCTGCCGCGGCTGCATATCTTTACAGTCAGCAATTACCCAAAATCTACTCGGCGCGGGTTACACTCACCGTGGGGAGCAATATTATTGAAAACCCCAACCCGGATGTTCAAAACCTGGGCAACATCGGCACCCTGGCCGAGGTTTATGCCGAATTGGCCACGCGTGATCCCATTGGCAGAGCCGTGATTGAACGGTTGGGGCTGGATATTTCACCCGAACAATTGGCCCAAATGATCAGTACTAAAATCATTCCGCAGGCGCAGTTGCTGGAAATCTATGTACTGGATGTTAATCCTCAGCGCGCCCAGCTTATTGCCAATACCCTGGCCGACGAATTGATTCGACAAAGCCCGACGGGTGCTCTGGGGCGCCAGGAACGGGAAAAGTTTGTGCGGTCACAATTGCAGGACCTGCAAACAAAAATTGAAAACACCGATGCAAAAATTAAAGCGGTGGAAGATAAACTTCCTGCTTTAACGTCGGCGGTAGAAATTGCCGATGCGCAGTCCAATCTTAGAGAACTGGAACAAATTAAACGCGATTACCAAAGCAATTATACCCAGTTTTTGTCGAACCTGTCTGAAAACGCTTTGAACCTGTTATCGGTTTTTGAGCCCGCCGTGGAACCAGTCGTGCCGATCTCTCCGAATATTAAGAATAATGTTATTATCGCCGCTCTGGCGGGTTTGGTGCTGGCTTTATTGGCCATTACCGTGCTTGAATTTGCTGATGACACCTTAATTTGGCGCAACGAAAGAACTGAAAAAATGTACGGGTTGCCGATTTTGGGCAATATCGCTGCGTTGGGGCGAAATGAAACCAAATTGGTGACCCACGACAAGCTTTGGTCGCAGGAGGCTGATATGTTGCGCACTCTGCGCAGCAACATCTACCTGGCCGCAGAAGAACAATCGTTTTCTACTTTGCTGGTCACCAGCTCTTTACCCGGCGAGGGTAAATCATTCCTGGCCTCCAACCTGGCGGCGACCACAGCCTCATCAGCCACCGATCAGGCTTCGCCGACCGTTGCAGCCGGAACCACGGTAATTTTGATAGATGCCGATTTGCGTATGCCAACGGCGCACGAAATTTTTGACCACCCCAATATTTTTGGGTTGACAGATGTGCTGGCCGCGCCGGAGTCGGCTGTTGAAGCCACACTGCAAAAAGCGCTTAAGTCCACAAATTATGACAACCTTTGGCTTTTACCGGCGGGCAAACCCCCGTTGGACCCGGGCGCGTTGTTGAATTCGCCCAAATTTAAAACGGTACTGAATATCTTAAAAAGTCAGGCCGATCTGGTTATTATCGATTCTGCCCCCATTTTGGAAGTGGTTGATACCCGAGCAGCAGCTAACGCCGTCGATGCGGTGCTGTTGGTGGTCAGTGACGGCCGTACCCGTAAGAAAAACATTAAGAAAGTAGTCGATTACTTTAAAACCAAGCAAAACAACAACTTGCTTGGGATTGTGGTCAACCGGACCAAATTAGCGTCGGCGTATTATAGCAACTATGGCTATGGTTATCGCGGCGGGAATGCGCCGGGTAGCCCGGTTACGGCTAACTCGTCATTTTTTGCCAAACTTTTTGGCCAAAAGCAATCTGCCAACTCGGCATTTCTCAATTTGGATGAAGCGGCGGCCCAATTAGGTGTTAGCGTTGATACCGCCCGCCGCTGGTGTGAAGAGGGCCGGATTATCGCTACCAAAAAAGGTCGTCGCTGGCAGATTGATAAAGCCGCTCTTGATATTTTTGTTCAAACTCAACAAAAAGGTGAAACAGAAATATCTGCAACGCCAGCACCAACTGCGGAAAATCGCGATGGAGACAGCAAACCCAGTTTTGGCAAACTATCGCGCCAGGTATAATCCGGGCACATTAATCGCCATTTACTGGGGAGCGACTTTTTTTAAATTAATCTATCAATGCCGTTTTTTGAGGCAGTTTAACAACCTGATTTTCTGGGCCTACCTTACTTCTAACCAATATTTGCCCATCCCTATCTCTAACCGATCTTCAACTTGGAATAGTTACCAGAAATGAGCGGAATCTTTGGTGTCGTTGAAAATAATAGCCGGGTTGAACTGGATGCGCTTCTAACCAAAATGCAGGGCGTGCTGGCTCATTTTGACTGGCATCAGGTTGAAACCCATTGTGACCAATCGAGAGGGGTGGGGTTAGGCCGGGTTGGTATTGGCCTTTTCAACTCGCTGCCTCAACCGGTGTGGGACGAATCCGGTACCGCGGCGTTGGTGATGGCCGGTGAAATTTACAATAAGCAGGCGCTGCACCAGTTTGCTCCGCCAGAGTTGCCGGATGAGCAGTTTGTTCTAAAGCTGTACAAAAAGCTCGGTGCTACGTTTGTGCGCTACCTGAAGGGCGTATTTGCAATTGCCATTTGGGATAACGCGCAGCAGCAACTCATTATTACCAACGACCGGTTTGGAACATATCCCGTGTATTATGGCCTGGTTGAGGGCCGGCTGGTATTTGGCCCTGAAATGAAGGCCATTTTTTGTGACAGCTCGTTTCCAAAAAAATTAGATCTTACGGCACTGGCGCAGTATTTGCGATTTCAATTTCTGCTGGAACAACGCACCTTTTTTGAAAACCTTCAGCTTTTACCCAACGCTTCAATCTTAAGCTACACCCCGGAAAAACGTCATCTCCAAATAGAAAAATATTGGGATATTTCACAAATTCCCACTTTACCTGCCAGCCTCACCTTTAACGAGGCTGTTGTCGAAGCCAGCCGCCGCCTGAAAGCCGCCGTTGACCGGTTGTGCCAGGGCAATTACCGGTTGGGTGTTTATTTGAGCGCCGGAGTTGACTCGCGGGTAATATTGGGCCTGATCAATCCAAATCTGGGGCCGGTGACTACCGTTACGTATGGCCATCCGCAGAGCAGGGATGTTGTTTATGCCCGGCGAATTGCCAAAATTATGGCCACCAACCACCATTACTTCGCCTTTAACGATGGCCGTTGGGTGCAAGAGTTTGCCCCATTGCATCTGGCCCTGACCGAAGGTGAACACAGTTGGATTCATTCTCACGGGATTAGCATTGGCGGCGAGTCGCGCCAATTAATGGATGTGAACCTTACCGGCTTTGCCGGCGGAGTTACCGCCGTGGATTGGCAAGACTCGGCGTTGTGGTTTGCCGAGGATAACCCGGCCTTTGAAACACGCCTTTTTGCCCTGCTCAACCAAGAAACTACCTGGCCATCGCTTACAGAAGCAGAAGAGGCAACGATTTATCATCCCAATTTGGCCGGTCAGTTGCGGGGCCGGGCCTTCTGCTCGCTACAGCAGGAATTAGCCGCGTACTCTCATCTGTCGCCCTATCAGCGCGCCATCGAGTTTGCGGTTAACAATTCTGATCGCCGCCTGTTTATGAATTATGTGGTTTTTCAGCGGGCGTTTTTAGAGCAGCGGTTTCCGTTTCTGGAATATGATTATGCTGAGTTTGTTTATGCCCTGCCGCCAGAAATGCTTGCCCAGCGCCGCCTTCGCCGTGCGGCGATTCTCAAAATGATGCCCCGGTTGGCGCCAATTCCGTATGACAAAGATGATCTGCCAATTACCAGTGGGCAAGCCGCGCTGTTGCGGGCAAAGGTGACTCAGAAGGGCAAAAACTTTGTCAATCGGCACATTACCCCAATTTTCCCCAAATATCACACCCTCTATGCCGACTACGAAAATTGGCTGCGTCACGAATTGGGTGGTTGGGGCGAAGATTTGTTGTTAAGCGAGCGCACCCTGCAACGCGGGCTCTTTAATCCGGATGGCGTCCGCTCGCTCTGGCGGCGGCATCAGACTGGTTTGGAGATGCACACTATTGGCAAGCTCGCCCCGCTAATGACCTATGAATTATTGTTACGACGTTTTTTGGATGAATAAAACAGTTTTTTACGAGTGCAGCACCGGGTGTAGATTGCAGGACACACGTTTTTATGTTTTGATTTTATTCAATAATTGGCTGAGTAAAGTTTATGCTTTAACAGAGATTGGTAACAGCACAAGATTATGGTAACCCCCGCCAACACGCCGGCAAAAATAATTATTGCCATCCACCACTTTCCTCCAAACTTCATCGGCGGGTCAGAATGGCGCGCTCATCGTACCGCGCTATGGCTGCAAGCCCGGGGACATACGGTTAAGGTGGTTTGTATTGAGTCTATTACCGATACGCAAACCGATAGGCTACGATGGGTCGATGAAACTTTCAGATCAGTTTGGGTCCGCCGCCTGTATTTAAACCTGGCCAACGCACCCGATCCTGTTCGCTGGGAGTTTGCCAACCCCTGGATTGGCGAGCATTTTGCTCAGTTTTTAGCAGAAGAGCAGCCGGATTTATTGCACCTGTTTAGCGGTTACCTGATGACTTCGGCGGTGATTGGCGCGGCCAAAAATCTGGATATTCCGGTGGTTACCACCCTGACCGATTTTTGGTTTTTGTGCCCGCGCCACACCCTGTTACGGACCACCGGCCAGGTGTGCGCCGGCAATACGCCGCTCGATTGCGTGCGCTGCAAGTTTGAGGAGAAGCGCCGCTATCGAATACCGGCTCAAAAATTGCCAGACCTGGTTAATACAACCTGGCAGTTGGCTCAATACAGCCCATATGTTGCCGAATATGTTTCAAAAATTGAAGAAAGGGGAGAAGTGCTGCGCAAATCTTTAGGCGATGTGGATGTGGCCATTTGCCCCTCAAAGTTCTTGAAAAATATGTACCTGACGCGGGGATACTCGGCAAAGCAGATGTTTTTTTTGAGGCAGGGCGTTCGGCACATTTCTCCGGTGAATCCTTCGGAGATACCTTCCGGCGCACTGAGAGTGGGGTATATTGGCCAGATAGCTCGGCATAAAGGTGTGCTGGTGTTGTTGGAAGCGTTCAAAAAATTGGGTAATTCGTATCCTGCTCGCCTGACCCTGTACGGCGATGTGTACCAGTTTCCTGATTTCTTCAAGTCTTTGCCGGCAACTGACCCGGAAAAAATCAGGTTTCGGGCCAAATTTGACCAGACAGAAATTTCGGAGGTTTTCAAAAACATCGATGTACTGGTTGTCCCGTCAACCTGGTATGAAAACAGCCCCAATGTTATTTTAGAAGCATTTGCTCATCAAACGCCGGTGATCGCTTCTAACCTGGGGGGGATGGCCGAACTGGTTGAACATGAAAAAACCGGGCTGTTATTTACGCCCGGCAGCTCTGATGAACTGGCAGACCAACTTCGCTTCCTTTGCGAACAGCCACAAAAACTGCTCGAATTTAAACAAAACATTGTTGCACCCTATTTGCTTGAGGAAGAAATGAATCAGTTACTGCAACTTTATGGATCGGTTTTGGCTTAATGAACAGAATTATTCCAGAAAACAACGAGATTGCATCCCCAATCCCAGCCTCGTCAACGGAGCCGATTCTGGAGAGCGGCCATGAAGCTGCCAATATTCTGTTAAGAAACTCATCGTTCTTTTTGGGCGCTGATACTATTATTAAGATATTGAGCTTTATTTTTAATGTGTACGTGGTTCGCCAGCTTGGCGATGAGCGATTTGGTTTTTATAGCGCGGCACTGGCTTACGCCGGCATTTTCTCCATTATTGGTGACCTGGGGATGACCCAATACGCCACCCGGGAAATTGCCAGAGGTCGCCACAAAGCCGATGACCTTTTTTGGAATCTGGTCATTTTGCGTTTAATGCTGGCGGTGGTGGCTACTACGCTCATCACCTTGAGCGCACATTACATTGCCGGTTACAACCTGCAAATGGTGTTTGGAATATTTTTGGTCTGCATTGGCTTTTTCTTTTACGCGTTTTCCGGCCCGGTAGAAATTGTGCTGAGCGGCAAAGAACGCATCGATTACATTTCTATTATGACCATCATTGGCCAGTTAGGGTTTGTTGTTTTTGGCACCCTGGTGCTGGTTGGCGGTATCTCTTTTCACGGATTAATTGTGGCCACGTATATTGCTGTCCCCGTGTCGGCCTTATTTGGGGTCCGCTATATTAAACGGCTAAACCTGGCGACTTTGAAATTTAAGATTACGCCCGGCATTTGGGCATCCATTATAAAGCACAGCCTGCCCTTTGCCTTGATTACCTTTACGCTGGTAGCGGCCACAGATTTGGATACGGTGCTGCTCTCGTTATGGCGTTCGCCGCACGAAGTTGGCTGGTACAAGGCGGCCTATAATCTGGTGTTCAAATTGCTGTTTATCCGGGGCGCGCTGCTCACCACGCTGACGCCTCAAATGTCAAGATATTACGGCGTATCGAGCGCCCGGGTTGGCAAAACCTTTAACGCCTCCTTTAAAATATTGTGGATGTTTTCGCTGCCAATTGCATTGGGAACCTCGGTGTTGGCCCGGCCGATCATCACCTTTTTATATACCGATGAATTTGTGAATTCCGCTACTGTTTTGGCCATTCTCATTTGGGCTTTGCCGCTGCTCAACCTGAGTTCGTTGTGTGGCAGCGTAACCACCGCCACCGATAAAGAAAAGAAAGCTGCCCAGGTATACACCACCGCCGCGATCATTAATCTGGTAACTAACCTGATTGCCATCCCAATTTGGGGGTATGTTGGCGCGGCCGTGGCTACCGTAATTACCGAAGCCGTGGCTCTGATTCTGTTCTATTCCGTCCTCCACTCGGAATTTCCGCTCACGGATATAACCAATACGCTCGTAAAACCGGCAATTGCGGCCGGGGTAATGGCGATTGTGGTTTTTATGTTTATCCATTTGCCATTGTTGGTGTTAACTGTTGTTGGTGCGGTGGTTTACGGCGCTGTGTTGCTGGCCTTAAAACCTTTCAATACGCTGGAAATCGAACTCCTTTGGTCAATTTTTGCGACGGTGCGCAGTAAACTGGGCTGGGGAACTACATGAAATCGGTGGCGATCATCATCCTCAATTGGAATGGGCGCGACGACACACTGGCTTGCCTGCACTCACTGTGCCACATCGATTACCCAAATTTTCAGATTATGGTGGTCGATAACCATTCCAGTGATGATTCGGTGGCGGTTATTCAAAAAGAATATCCCCATATTACGCTGATTCAAACCGATGAAAACCTGGGTTACGTGGGCGGCAACAATGTGGGTTTAACTCTTGCCCGGCAGCAAAACTTTGATTACGCCCTGCTGCTAAACAACGATACCGAAGTAGACCCCCAATTTTTGCAAGTTCTGGTTGCCGCCGCCGAAGCCGATCCCGCGGTGGGCATTGTTGGCCCAACTATCTATTATTTTGATGCCCCGCAAACCATCTGGTCGGCGGGGGGCGCCATCAATTGGCGGCAGGGCCTCACCCGGATGATTGGCCTTAATGAACCGGACCAGGGGCAGTTTGGCCAGTTACCCCGCCCGGTTGAGTTTGTAACCGGTTGTGCGCTGCTAATAAAAATGACGGTGGTGGCCCGGATTGGCGTGTTGGACGACCGCTTTTTTGCCTATTACGAGGAAACCGAATGGTGTGTGCGTTCTGCTCGCAGCGGGCACAAAGTGATGCATGTACCGGCGGCCAAAATCTGGCATAAAATTTCCATTCAGGCCAGAGAAGCCTCGCCCACGGTTCATTATTATATGACCCGCAATCGGTTGCTGTTTTTAAAAGCGACTCACGCCGGCCTGACCCCGTGGTTAAATACGTTTTTGGAGTATGGCCGAACTCTGACCAGTTGGACTATCAAACCCAGGTGGCGGCACAAAGCGCCTCAACGCCAGGCAATGCTGCAAGCGATTTTAGATTATTGGCGCGGAAATTTTGGCCGGGTAAATTTGCCGAGGAGCGGCACTTGAACATTCTGTTTCTGTCGCGGTGGTTCCCGTATCCACCCAATAATGGCTCAAAAATCAGAATATTCAATTTGCTCAAAAGCCTGGCCGGCGAGCATTCGGTCACGCTGGTTTCATTTACCGAAGACACGGTTGAGCCGGCCTGTCTGCAAGCGCTGCAACCATACTGCCAGCAGGTTCACCCTGTAAAATACCGTCCCTTCCAGCCGGGCCGGGCCAAAGCCCTCCTTGGCTTCTTCTCAAAGCGACCGCGCTCGGTGGTTGATACTTTTAATTTAGAAATGCAGGCGACCGTTGCGCAGATTTGCACCCATACCCGTTTTGATGCGGTTGTGGCTTCGCAAATTGATATGGCGCCCTATGCCAGCCAGGTGCCTCACGCAGCCAAAATTTTGGAGGAGCTGGAACTAACCACCCTCTACGAACAATACGTCTTGGAAACCCGGCCCCTCAAAAAATTCTTTGCCCGGCTGCGCTGGTGGAAATTAACCGGCTACCTGTCGGAAATGCTGGCCGGGTTTAAAGGGGTCACCGTGGTGTCAGAGCCGGAACGACGCCGGTTGCAGCAAATTCTGCCCACTTGCCGGGCAGTTGAGGTTATCCCCAATGGCGTAGATACCGTATTCAATACGCCTGGCCAGGCCGAGCCGCAGCCCGACACCCTGATTTATTCCGGCGCGCTCAGCTACAACGCTAATTTTGATGCAGTCAACTATTTTTTGCAGGAGATTTTTCCGCTGATTCTGGCCAGCCGGCCCAATGTAAAGTTTTTTGTTACCGGTAAATTGACCGGGGTTCCGGTTGAAAAGCTGCCCAAATGTGATAACCTCACATTTACCGGTTATTTGGATGATATTCGGCCCAAAATTTCTCAAAGTTGGGTGAATGTAGTGCCGCTGCGATTAGGGGGCGGAACGCGCCTGAAAGTGCTGGAGTCGCTGGCTTTGGGAACACCCGTTGTGGCCACCAGCAAAGGCGCTGAGGGGCTTGATGTGGTGCCCGGGCAAGACCTGCTGCTGGCAGACACCCCGGCCAATTTTGCCGCCGCCGTGCTGCAATTGTTATCTGCCCCGCACTTGCGCCGGCAGTTAAGCCAAAATGGCCGGAAAGTGGTTGAGGCGCAATACGGCTGGGAAAAAATCGGGCAGCGGTTTAACACATTTATTAGCACTGTGGCAGAATAAATAGTCGCCAGGAAGGATTGAATCAAATGGACAGGCTATTAGACGACCCATTATCGTTGTTACCCGGCCCAATTGTAAAATTATTATGGCCTATTTTTCAATTCCTGGGCAGATATCGCCGCAATTTGTGGGTGTTTGGTGTGCTGGTCGTTGTTCTGCTTCTGGCTCCCATGTTGGGCGTACTTAGCGGTATGAATTATCTTTACCTTGTGGCGGCACTGGCCGTGCCCCTCACTATTGCCAGTTTATATTTTGTTATGCCTCGGCCAAAGTACGGGCCGGTTATCATTCTGTTTGCCGCCTTATTCATTCCCTTGAGTTTGCCCACCGGCACTGAAAGCCGATTGGTGGATAGTTTTTTGCTCACCCTGTTTTTTGTGGGCAATTGGTTGGCCAAAATGATCTTTGTTGATAAAAAGTTTTCGTTGGCCCCGGCTCCGGCAAACAAACCACTGCTGGGCTTCGCGGCGATCACGTTTTTTTCTATTATCTGGAGCGGTCTGCTCCGAGACCCCCTAGCCGACCCGGCCAACCTGAGTAAAAAATTTGTATTTGTCCAAATTGCATCGGCGTTAACAATGGTGATGCTGCCCGGCGTATTTTTACTGGTAGTCAATTACATTAGGGATATAAGGTTATTTAAGTGGATGGTAGCGCTGGTGTTGGTGGGTGGTGTACTTGGCATCGCCTTCAGGTTTCGTTTTTTCCCAATCTATCTGGTTAATGATGACGGGTTGTTTACAATGTGGGTTGTAGTCATCGCGACCGCACTTGTATTATTTAACAATAATATCTTCTGGGGTTGGAAAGTGCCGTTGTTGTTGATTGCCGGAGGATGGGTATATTTTCGGTTTGTTCTCCAGGTTTGGTGGATGGCCGGCTGGTTGCCGTCAATTATTGTGCTGGCGATATTGGCCTTTATGCGCTCTAAAAAATTGTTTGCGGTTGTGTTAGTAATTGCTGCCATTTATGTAATGATGAACTCTGATTATTATTTTGGCACAGTATTAGGTAATGAGACCAACGAGAGCGGCAACACCCGCATGACCGCCTGGGAAATGAACTGGACGGTAACCGGCAAACATCTGCTTTTTGGCACCGGCCCGGCTGGCTATGCTGTGTATTACATGTCTTATTTTCCCAATAATGCGATGGCAACCCACAATAACGTCATTGATATTCTGGCGCAGACCGGTATTTTTGGCCTGGCTTTTGTTTTTTGGTTCTTTATTACGTTAATCTGGCAGGGGTACAAAGTGTGTGTCCGGCTACGGGGTCGCTATGATTTTGTTGAAGCATTGGCCAATATAAGCTTTGCCGGAAGCGTGGCCTGTTTGGTGATGATGATGTTTGGCGACTGGCTCTTCCCCTTTACCTACACCCAAACCATTGCCGGGTTTGATTATGTGGTGTACAGTTGGTTGTTTATGGCGGTTATCCCGGTTCTCGATTTGATGTTCCCGGCCGAGCCAAAAGCTGGTGCTCCCGCGGTGGCTCATTCATAAAATGGTTGATATTTCCGTAATCATCGTCAACTGGAATACGCGCGATCTGCTGGCCCAATGCGTCGATTCAATTGTGGAGCATGCCGACGGGCTGTCGCTGGAAATTATTGTGGTTGATAACGCCTCCACCGATGACAGCGTGGCCATGCTCCGCCAGAATTACCCCACAGTTCGGGTAATTGCCAACTCGTCAAATGTAGGTTTTGCCCGGGCCAACAATCAGGCCATGCATGTGGCCCAGAGCGACTACTTTTTGCTGTGGAACAGCGATGCCTTTGCTACGCCCGGTGCGCTCCAGGCGTTGCTGGCTGTGGCCCGGCAACAGCCGCAAGCCGGTATTGTTGGCGCTCAGTTGCGCAATGCCGATGGCTCATTTCAGGCGTCCTTCACCGCGTTTCCCGGTCTGTGGCAGGAATTTTTAATTTTAACCGGCCTTGGCCGCGCCCTGTACGGCAACACCTACCCCAGCCGCGGCCCCGCCGAAGACGCCGGCCCGCAAATTGTTGATTATGTTGAAGGCGCCTGCCTGCTGGTGAGCCGCGCGGCGTTTCTGCAGGTGGGTGGGCTGGACGAAGGCTACTTTATGTACGCCGAAGAGGTGGATTGGTGTTACGCCATGCAGGCCGCCGGCTGGCAGGTGTGGTACCAGCCGCTCGCCCGGGTTGTTCATTTGGGCGGGGCCAGTAGCCGGGGCCGGCGCACCGGCCGGGAAGCCGATCTGTATCGCAGCCGGGTGCGTTTTTTCAGAAAACATTATGGCCCCGGCCAGGCTCAACTTTTAAAAATGTTGATCTACGGCCTGACTGCGATCAAAATTGGTATTCATGGCTTGCTTCGATTTGTGACCGGTGGGCGCTACGGCCGCCCGGTGGTTTCGCTAAAACATCTTGCTGCGGAGTTGAATAAAGCTCAATGAAAGTTTTGCTGCTCACCCAAGTTCTGCCTTTTCCGCCCGACAGCGGCCCCAAAGTAAAAACCTGGAACGTGATCAAATATCTGGCCCAGCACCATCAGGTAACGCTGGTATCTTTTGTGCGCGGCGATCAATCTGTTGAAATTGAAGCTTTGGCCGCCTACTGCCACGCTGTTCACACCGTGCCGATGAAACGCGGCGCATTGCGCGACGGCTGGTATATGCTGCGCAGCCTGCTCAGCGGCCAACCCTTTTTAATGATCCGCGATGACCGGGCCGAAATGCGCCAGCTCATCGACCGGCTGGCCGGCGAAACGAAGTTTGACATCGTACACGCCGATCAGCTCAACATGGCCCAGTACGCGGCCCGGGTACCGGGTGCGGCCAAAGTGCTGGATGCCCACAACGCCCTGTGGCTGCTGTACCAGCGCCTGTGGGCCACCATGAGCCAGGGGCCAAAAAAATGGCTGCTCAAACGAGATTGGCAGTTGCTCAAAACCTACGAGGGCAACATTTGCCGTCAGTTTGAAGGCGTACTGGCCGTGAGCCAGGAAGATACCGCCGCGTTGGAAGAGGCCGCCGGCCAGCCACTCAAAAATGTCACCATTATTCCCATTGCCGTTGACACCGACGAAGTGGCCCCCGTGAAACGGCAGCCCGCCGCCAATCACATTCTGCACATTGGCACCATGTTCTGGCCGCCCAACATCGATGGGATTTTATGGTTTCTGCGCGAAGTTTGGCCGCTGATCCGGGCCAAATGCCCGGATGCCGTTTTTGATGTGGTAGGGGCCAAACCGCCCCCCGAAGTTCTGGCTTACAACGAGGCCGGCCTCGGCGTTAATGTGACCGGCTACGTGGATGATCCGGCCCCCTATTATGAAAACGCCGGCGTAATGATTGTTCCGCTGCGCGCCGGCGGCGGTATGCGCGTAAAAATCCTCAACGCGCTGGCGCAGGAGTTGCCGATGGTTTCCACCACCATTGGCTGCGAGGGCATTGCCGTTGAATCTGGCCAACACCTTTTGGTGGCCGATTCCCCGCAGGATTTTGCTAACGCCGCCCTGCAACTGTTAAACGACCACCAGCTTGCCCGCACTCTGGGGGAAAACGGCCGGCAGCTCATCCAGTCCACGTACGATTATCGCTCGGCCTGCCTGCCACTGGATGATTGCTACAACGCGGCTCTGGTTCGACGTCAATGATCGCCCCTAAAACTCTAACTTTTCTCTAAGTATTTTCACATTACGTCATAATTAAATATTATTACACTAATTTCACAACGAACAGGAGAAACTTGTTGCTATGAAAATTTTGGTGACCGGCGGCGCCGGCTATATTGGCAGTATTGTGGTTGAGCAGTTAGTGAAGCAGGGTGAAGACGTTGTCGTTTTTGATAATCTGTATCAGGGCCACGCCGAGGCTGTTCATCCCGACGCCACGTTTGTTCAGGGCGATCTGGCCAATCTGGCCGCGGTTGAGGCTGTGTTCAACACGCACCGGCCGGAAGCCATTATGCATTTTGCCTCGCACACGCTGGTGGGCGAATCGATGGAAAAACCCTTTTTGTACCTGGGCGAAAACATCACCAACGGCCTGAATTTGCTCCAGACTGCTCTCAAGTACGATGTTCACAAATTCATCTTATCATCCACGGCCAACCTGTTTGACGACCCGGAAAAAATGCCCATTACCGAAACCGAGCGGATTGTGCCCGGCAGCCCCTACGGCGAATCAAAGTTCATTCTGGAACGGTACCTTTACTGGCTGGATCGCACCCAGAATTTTCGCTACGCCGCCCTGCGTTATTTTAACGCGGCCGGCGCTTCGGAAACCCGCGGCGAAGACCACAGCCCGGAACTGCACCTGATCCCAATTGTTTTGCAGGTGGCTCTGGGCCAGCGCGACAGCATAAAAATTTTTGGCGATGACTATCCCACCCCCGACGGCTCGTGCGTGCGCGATTATGTTCACGTGCTGGATCTGGCGCAGGCGCATATTTTGGCGTTGCGCGCGCTGGATAACGGCAGCCGCACGTACAACCTCGGCAACGGCCAGGGCTTCAGCGTGAAAGAAGTTATTGAGATGGCCCGAAACATCACCGGCCATCCCATTCCGGCTCAGGTAGTGGCCCGCCGCCCCGGCGACCCGGACGTACTTATCGCCTCCAGCGACAAAATTCGGCGCGAGTTGGGTTGGGAGCCTCAGTATCCCAACCTGCGAGACATCATCCAGAGCGCCTGGAACTGGCATCAATCTCACCCGCACGGGTATCGCAGCTAAAAATATTACCCCGGGTTGAGGGTAAATTTGCTTTCAACCCGGGGCGTTGTCTACCACAGTTAACCTAAAAAGGCGGAAGGAATGAAACGATTGTTGGGGGGAATCAAGCAAGAGCATATAAACCAGAGTTTTATTTTTTTGGTGTTGCTCTTGTGTTATACCTACATCTTTCCGCGCTGGGCCGACCCCAACCAGAATTCTCGTTTGAACATGATTGTGGCTGTAGTTGATGATGGCACCTTTCAAATTGATAAATATGTGCAGAACACCGTTGATTATGCCAAAGTTGGCGAGCACTATTACAGCGATAAAGCGCCCGGGGCCGCGTTTTTGGCGATGCCTTTTTACGCCGGTCTGAAGGTTGCGCTCAACCTGCCGGTGCTCGACGGTTTTGTGGCCAAATTGTCTAACAGCGAGTCGTTCCAATCCACTTTGCGCGCCGAAGGCTCCGGCATCTATAAAGAAAAAGTGCGTTTTGCGCTGGCCCAGGTTGTGCTCACTTTTTTTGTGGCGGCTGTGCCTACCGCAATTTTAGGCGTTCTTTTATATAGCCTGTTGGCGGCGTTTGTCGCACCGATGTGGCCCCGGCTGATTACAGTGTTGATTTATGGCCTGCTGACACCGGCCTTTGCTTATGCCGGGGCGTTTTACGGCCACCAATTGAGCACCGCGTTGTTGTTTGGCGCATTTTATCTGGCGTTTACGCGCCGGGAGCATTTGTCGGTAGGGGCGCTGCTGGCCATTGGCTTGCTGCTGGGCTACAGCGTGGTCACCGAGTACCCAACAGCGGTGATGGTCGGTATTATATTTTTGTATACATTTTATGTACTGGTCAGGCAGAGACGTTGGCTGCAAATTGGCTGGACTATTTTAGCCGGGGCCATTGTGGCCACTTTGTGGATGGTTTACAACAACGCCATTTTTGGCGGGCCGCTCAATCTGGGGTACAGCTACTCAGAGTTGTGGGTAAACCAGCACCACACCGGTTTTATGAGCCTGACGCTGCCCCACCCGGCCGCAATGTGGGGCATCACTTTTGGCGTTTTTCGCGGCCTGTTTTTTCTGTCGCCGATTTTGCTGCTGGCGTTTCCCGGCTTTTGGCTGTGGTGGCAATCCGGCCAATATCGCGCCGAATTTTTGGTGGCGGTTGCCAGTTCCTTGACCATTTATCTGTTCAATGCCTCGTCGAGTATGTGGTGGGGCGGTTTTGCCGTTGGCCCGCGCTACCTGCTGCCGATGTTGCCCTTTTTTGCGCTGCCGCTGGTGCTGCTGTTTTTAAAATGGGGCGGCCGGTTGTGGCTAAAAGTTTTGGCCGGGGTGTTGGGCGGCTGGTCGCTGGTGGCCCTGTGGGGGCTGACGCTGGCCGAACAGGCCTTCCCCCCAGACACCATCCCCTTCCCTCTGCTGGACTACGCCCTGCCCAACTGGCTGGCGGGTAATATTGCCAGAAATATCGGCACAATATTAGGCTTCCGCGGCGTGAGCAGCCTCATCCCACTGCTGGTACTGCTGGTACTGCTGGGGGTGAGCTGGTGGCTGGCCAGCCGGCTCCCGGCCAAATTTGCGGTTGAGTCCGATGCGCAGTCATCTGCTCAGCCTTCAACCCAAACCCTGACCACGTAATGAACGGGGCAAGAGTCAAGTCAGTTACAAAAAGGTACGCGGCATGAACCTGGCCAAAAGTAAAAATCAACCTGTTACCTGGTCTGTAGCCACAGAAAAATCTGAATGGGGTTTTGTGGCCGGCACATTGT
The DNA here is from genome assembly GCA_022071955.1 of Anaerolineae bacterium. Lineage (GTDB taxonomy): Bacteria > Chloroflexota > Anaerolineae > 4572-78 > J111 > J095. The sequence continues at coordinate 74,609 of JAJVIM010000007.1, read as the reverse complement.
TATTTGTGCTGGTTGTTACCAGCTTGCCTTACCTGTTTGCTTATCTGACCACGCCGGCCGATAAACAATTCATGGGCATTATGGTCAATGTCCCCGACCATATGCAATATTTTTCGTGGATGCGCGAGCTAACCACCGCCAATTTGTCGGCCAACAAACTCACCCCCGAACCAAACGCGCCGGTCTTTTTTAATTTGTTGTGGTGGAGCATGGGCCGGCTGGCGGCGCTGCTGGGCGTAAGTTATGCGGTAATGTTCCAACTGTTGCGATTGGTGGCCACCACCTTGTTTTTGGTGCTGGCTTATCGGATTTGCAGTTGGTATTTTGCCGACCGGTTGATGCGCCGCACCGCCTTTTTGCTGATTGTGTTTGCCGGCGGTGTGGGCTGGCTGCTGGTGGTTTTAAAATACACCGTCGCCGGCGGCGAACTGCCCTATCCTTTGCTGGTTTTTGTCTCCGAGCCAAATACGTTTTTCAATATTTTGGCTTTTCCACACTTTATTGCGGCGGCGTTGTACGTATTTGTTTTTGATCTGGTTCAGCGCGGACAGCAGCGCCGACAGCTCAAGTATGCGGTTTTTGCCGGTTTGGTCGCCCTGTTTTTTGGCTGGCAGCACGCCTACGATCTGGTGCTGGTCTACGGGATTTTGGGATTTTACACCCTGCTGTTGCTGCTGCGAGACCGGCGGCTGCCGTGGTACATGCTCAAAAGTATGCTGATCATCGGCGTGATCTCATGGTGGCCGGCCCTGTATTCGGTGCTGCTCACCTCGCTTGATCCGTTGTGGAAAGATGTTTTGGCTCAGTTTGCTAACGCCGGCGTGTACACCCCCAACCCGCTCCAACTTTTAATCCTGCTGGGACCGACTTTTTGGCTGGCGATTTTCTGGGTTGTCAAAGAAAACCCATTTCGGCTGAGCGGACTGGATGACAAAACATTGTTTCTTAACGCCTGGTTTGTGGCCAACTTTGCGCTCAATTACATTCCCACGGATTATCAAATCCACATGCTCAACGGCTGGCAGATTCCAATTGCAATTTTGGCGACCCAGGCTCTGTTTTTTGCAATTATCCCGCTGGTCCAAAAAATTACCCGGCGTTGGCAAATGGGCTGGTCGCGGGCTGGCGTTCAACGCGCCGTTATTTTGGGGCTGATCATTTTGGTCATTCCAACCAACATTTATTTGTGGGCCTGGCGTTTCATCGACCTGGGCCGCCACGACTACCCGTATTATCTAACAACCGATGAAGTCAGCGGGTTGGGCTGGTTGGATGGCCATGTTCAATCTGATAATGTAGTTCTCAGTTCGATGACTGTTGGCCAGTATATTCCGGCGCTAACCGGCGCACACGCTTTTTTGGCCCATTGGGCCCAAACCGTTGACTTTTTCAACAAAAGTGATATGGTTGGCCAGTTTTTTGCGCCAACCACAACCGATACCCAGCGCCAAAAAATACTGGCTGACTACAGTGTGGATTATGTTTTTTACGGCCCGGCCGAGCGCCAAATTGGCCAGTTTGACCCCAATTCTGTCCCATATTTGCAGGTTGTTCATACATTGCCAACTGTTACCATCTACCAGGTTAAGAGATAGGATACCGTGAGAAATACTGCCAGCGTAACCGATAGTCAAAATATTGCCGTAAAAAAATCCGCCGTTGAGCTTGTTGAAAACAACTGGCTTGTGACCGGAGTTTTGTTTGTCGTCGTCATTGTTAGCCGCTACTTGTTTGTCAGCAAAATTCTTTACCACTGGGATTCGGTTAACTTTGCGATGGCCATTAAAGAGTTTGATCTGTCAAAGGGGCAGCCTCACCCGCCCGGCTACATTGGTTACGTTTGGCTGACGCGGCTGGTAGATGCTTTTTTTAACAATGCCCAAACCACGCTGGTGCTGATTAGCGTAATTTCCAGCGCGCTGGCGGTTGTGGCCTTATTCTTTTTGGGAAAAGCCATGTTTGGCCGAACAACCGGGCTAATTGCCAGCGTGTTTTTGGCATTTTCGCCCCTGTTCTGGTTTTACGGCGAAATCGCTCTGCCGCACACCCTCGATGCGTTGTTGGTGATTGTCGCGGTTTGGTGGCTGTACGAAACCATGCGCGGCGACCTGCGCTACCTGTACCCCGCAGTGATTATGTCGGCGGTGGCGGGCGGGGTGCGGCCGCAAACGCTGGTATTTTTAGCGCCGCTCATTCTGTTTGCCATTAAGCGAGTTGGTTGGCGGAAGTTCTTTGTCGCCATTATTTTGGGGGCGCTTATTTGCCTGGCCTGGTTTATCCCGCTGATGAGCTGGAGTGGCGGCGTCGCCAGATATCTGGAAGTGACCGGCGATTTCAGCGAACAATTTCAGCGCAATACATCCCTGTTTTTGGGAGCCGGTTGGGTGGGGTTACACCGCAACATTATTAAATTAACCCTGTACACCACCTACGGTTGGAGCCTGGCAGTGATTCCGGCAGTTGTTTATGGCGCGTATCGTCTCTATCAGCGCCGGTGGCCCCGTGATTGGGATAGTTTCCTGTTTTTGGGGCTGTGGATGGTGCCGGCTATTTTATTTTATTTGCTGGCACATATGGGGCAGCAGGGGCTAACATTTGTTTACTTGCCGGGGCTGATGCTCATCAGCGCCGAAAGCCTGCGGCGTCTGTTGCCAACCAATTATAGTTCACTGATCGCCGGGGTGGCTGCCATTACGTTAGTAAACCTGGTAATTTTTACGCTGATGCCGGAATATCCGCTGAACACGCAGACGGTCAGATTGTTAACCCAATCAACCATTGCCAATACCGACAACTATTTCCAGAACCGGTTTGACGCCATTAGGCGGAATTTTGATCCCAAAACTACCGTTATTGTGGCCGCCAACTGGCATCACCTGCAATTTTACCTGCCCGAATATCACGTTGTGCCTTTTGATGTGGGGGCCAAGTGGGAAATCAACGAAAATGCTCCCACGGCGCAGCAGTTGGTGGTATCGCCACAGGATATTTCTCTGGTAACCCCCGCCAATGATAACCTGAAAATTGTAATTTTTGACCCCGACCTGGCTGCCTTTAATCGGGATGCGGTTCAAACCAGGTTAATGACTCTGCCAGATGGCACGGTTTTGGGTTATCTTGATTGGCCAACAAACAAAAATTTAGAAGTAACCTCGCAGAATTTTGGGTTATCGGCCAATTAGAGAGGATATTGTTCGGCATTTTGCCGCGGAGACGTTAATCCGGGTTTGATAAGGAGAATAGCGTGGCCATAAGAAATGAAGCACTTATTATAATTCCAACTTATAATGAAATTGATAATCTTGAATTGTTGATCACCGATATTTTGGCCTTGAACGGTGGTTTTGATATTTTGGTGGTTGATGATAATTCTCCGGATGGCACCGGCCAACTGGCCGACGAACTCGCTGAACGGCTAATCGAAGTGAACGTGATGCATCGCGCTGGCAAATTGGGGTTGGGAACCGCCTATATTGCCGGGTTCAAGTGGGCCGTTGCCCAGGGATATGATTATGTGTTTGAAATGGATTGCGATTTTTCCCATCACCCCCGGTATTTGCCCAACTTTTTGGAGCATATCCCGGCGGCAGATTTGGTCATTGGCTCCCGGTACGTGGCCGGTGGCGGTACTCGTAATTGGGGCTGGCTGAGAAAATTCATCAGCAGTGGCGGCAACACCTTTGCTCGCGTAATGTTGCGCCTGAAAACCAAAGATTGCACCGGCGGGTATCGATGTTATCGCCGAGAAATGTTGCAGCGGGTGCCGTGGGATCAAATGAATCTCAAAGGCTATGCGTTTCAGGTGGGGTCAGTTTATCACGTTGAAAAACTGGCGGGCCGGGTAGTTGAGTTTCCCATTATTTTTGAAGACCGGCGGGTGGGCAAATCAAAAATGTCGTGGCGAATTGTAGTTGAGGCGTTTAGATATGTGGTTATAACTGCATTGCTCGGCCAGAAAAAGATAGTCGGTGTTACAGTTTTACTAGCTGAGGAAAAATTCCCTCAACGACACTAAGTGATTTTAGCGGCCTATAAGTTTTGTTGGGATTTTAAACTATGATGTCAAAAAATCTGGCGTATACCTGGATCAGGCTCACAATCGGTATGATTATCGGAGGAGTTTTGATTTTGCATGGAACCACGCTTAATCCACAAGCCCAGGGGCCGGCGTGGTCTACACCAGTCATATTATCGCCTGAGAACGACAACACCAAACATTGGTTTCCGGTTATAACTACCGATCTGAATAATAACGTCCACATCTTTTGGGCAACAGATCGAAAAACAAAAAAGGTGCAGGATGTTGTTATGTATTGTGCTATCAAAGATGGTGCCTGTCTCCATCTTACTGATATTATTGCCTTTGATGGAGAGGGTATTGTTACTCGCCCATCGGCAGTGGTTGATGACGAAAATATTATACATTTGCTCTCACGTCGAGAGGATATCTACTATAGTGTGGCACCGGCGGACCAGGCTTATGATCCTAAAGCCTGGTCAAAAAAAATCGTAATTAGTAGTGGGCATGGACCAGCCAACTATTCGGATATTAAATTTGATGAGCAGGGGGTTTTGCATGTAGTCTGGAATGAGGCTGTCCCGGACAACGGTTTGGATCCTACCCCAGAAACCGGTACGGATACTGCTTTACAAACCAGTATAGATGTTTGCCCATCGTGCGCCGATATTTTTCATCGACGTTCGCTGGATAAGGGCAAAACATGGTCCGATCTGATAGATATTACAAATTCTGAGATGGGCGCGGAAAAGCCTCAAATTGTGACTGATAAGAAAAACACCTTTGTGTTTTGGGAAGAGGGAGCAGATTTTTATAGTCCAACTAAAAGTGGTGAACCCAGATGGGTTGGAGTTGTGAAATCAGGTGACGGGGGTGTGGAATGGTCACCCACCACAATGTTGGTATTTCCAAATGATGCGCCGCAGCGAATGGGTGCCGGAGTAGATAAAAATAATAATTTGGTCGTCGTTTGGGGTTTAGTAAAGTCTGATGAAGTCTATTACCAGATTTCAACCGATGAAGGCGAATCCTGGTCAATTCCCAAAGCAATTCCCGGAATTGCAGCCCGAGCGCTTTTATACAGCAGTAACGATGACGACCTGGATACTTATAATATTACCGCAGATGGTGCTGGCAATTTGCATCTGGTGCTGGTGGGTCGGCCAAATAATGGTTATATAGAAGGGACAAATTCCATTCTCCATTTGGAATGGAACGGAAAAACCTGGTCTGAGCCAGAAGTAATATTTACCTCCAGCGAAATGCCAGAATGGCCCAAAATTGCAGTAGCCAACGGTAACGAGTTGCACGTGGTTTGGTTTGTGTACCACTACGATACCAAAGAGCGTGAGCGCTATCAAATTTGGTATGCCAATAAAAAACTGATTACTGTGCCCACGGCAACACCCCGGCCGTTGCCGAGTCCTTCGCCAACTCCACAAATCATAGGCACACCAGCCGTTACCCCTACTTTAGTTCCTACAATATTACCTCCGGAAATTGCCAATATTCCGGTAAGCAATCCGGGGGTTATCTATACCGAAACCGATGAATTGATAACTGTGGCAATAAGTGTTATTCCGGCGGTTTTGATCATTGGGTTGGTAGTTTTTGGCTATCGCCGTTTTCGAGGAAACCGGTAATTGGTTTAATGACTAATTTATTTAAGAAGTCGATGGGCGCAGAGTTTATGGAAAATACAATTCCCACTCAATCAACGTATTGGAGCAGAATTAACTTGGCCCAATTGCTCGAAGCAGGGGGGCTGGTTATCCTTTTTACGTGCGCCAGCCTGATATATTATTTTACTATTTTTCCTGACCATAACTGGGGTGGTGATTTTGCCCAGTATCTCCACCAGGCCATAAATATTACGCAAGGCCAAGCTATGGATGATACCGGCTATATTTATTCGCGGTATACTCCTTCGCTTGGCCCGCGAGCTTATCCACCGGGATTTCCCTTGCTTTTGGCCCCGGTTTACGCTCTGTTTGGTTTGAACATTACTGCGTTTCAAATAGAAATTATCCTGTTTCAACTTTTGGCATTTATTGTGATTTATCTTATCTATCGCCGTGAAGTGGCCGTGCCAACTGCCTTGATGTTGTTAATGATGATGGCCTTTAGCCCGTATATCATTTCATTTAAGCGGCAGATTATGTCGGATGTGCCGTTTATGTTAGTCAGTTTAACTTTTGTTCTGTGGATTGAACATGCATATCAACACCAAAAGTTTGGCAAATGGTCAATTGTGGCGGCCGCTTTGCTGGCTTTTGCCTGTTATCTTATCAGAACCATTGGCTTTGTGGTTATTATTGCGCTAATCGTTAGTGATCTTATTCGCCGGCGCCGTCTGACTCGGTTTTCAATCACTACTACGCTGGTAGCTGTTGGATTGGTACTGGTCAGCCGTTTATTACTGGGGGGTGGCGAAGAGTCGTACCTGGATCAGCTGGCAGATTATTCGCCGATGATCTTGGTAAATGGCACTGAACATTATTTGATCCACTCGATCAGAGGATTTTGGGCGGGGCCATCGATAAATATTGGAGAGTACAATTTCCCGTTTCTTTGGCTTGCGGCAATCCCTTTGATAATTTTTGGTTTTATTCTGCGGGCTAAACGCAGTACATTGTTTTTGGAGTTATTCTTTTTGTTCCATTTGTTCATTATCCTGGCTTGGCCCTCTGTTCAGGAATTGCGCTTCCTTTACCCAATTTTGCCGCTGTTTTTGCTTTATGCGGGCATTGGATTTGAACATTGCCTTTACTGGTTAATGAAGCATTTTAACCCCAAACTAGCTTACACGGCTGCGGTCTTGGCTGCATCAGGGCTTCTGGTAATTTATGCGGTGCGAACCCAAAAAGTAATCGCCAGTGAAACCCTCTACCCCGATGGCCCATACACATCAACCGCGGTTGAGATGTTTGATTTCGTGCAAACCCAAACCGATCCGGCCTCTGTATTTATTTTTGTTAAACCCCGAGTTCTCGCCTTATATACCAACCGGATGGCCTCAACCTATCCTTATGGCCAATCATCCGCCGTGGCTGCCGCATACCTGCAAGAAATTCACGCTGATTATCTGGTTATAAAAAATACCGACGTGGATCACGTTAATCCATCAATTTTTTCATTATTAGAGTCTTGCCAAACTGCCTTTCACTCCGTTTTTCATAATAATGATTTCGAAATCTACCGAATCCATCCCGATTTATGCGTAATTTCAGACTAACCGAGAGGTGCGTAAAAAAATGAAGTTATCTGTTATTATCCCCTGTTATAACGAAAGTAAGACGATTGATACCATAATTCGGCAGGTTCTGGCTGTTTCACTGCCCATTGATCGTGAAATTGTTATTGTTGACGATTTTTCAACAGACGGTACCCGAAATTATTTGCAGTCACTCAGAGAAAATCCAAATATCCGCGTTGTTTTTCATCAAGAAAACAAAGGTAAAGGGGCCGCCCTGCGTTCCGGTTTTGCTCATGCCACCGGCGACATTATCATTGTTCAAGATGCTGATTTGGAATATGACCCCAACGAGTATCTTAAACTACTTCAACCTATTCTGGATGATAGAGCTGATGTGGTTTACGGCTCAAGATTCATTGGCGGTGACTCGCACCGGGTGTTATATTTTTGGCATTCGGTGGGCAACCGATTTTTGACGTTACTTTCCAATATGTTTACTAACCTGAATTTAACCGATATGGAGGTTTGCTACAAACTCTTCAAACGTGACATTTTGGCACAAATTGAGCTGGAAGAAGATCGGTTTGGTTTTGAGCCTGAAGTGACAGCCAAAATAGCCCGGTTAAAGTGTTCCGTTTATGAAGTAGGGATTTCTTACTATGGGCGAACGTACGAGGACGGTAAAAAGATAAGCTGGAAAGATGGGGTTAGAGCTATTTATGTTATTCTCAAATATGGCCTATTTCACAAACAATCTGTTAACGTTGCCAAACAGCCTGCCCCGTTTCGTGATGAACTTCCGGTGAGTAACCTTAACTCTGAAAAAGCCTGATTGGCCCATTGAGTTCAAAGCAATTTTTCTCCCTGACAGAACTATTCTATCCGCTGCCGCTAATTGTGGCCGGGTTGGTTGATGCAGCTAACCCTGTCTTTTTGATGGCAGCCTGTCTGGTAGCCCTGCTCCCCTGGTTTGTTCGATGGGGTATGCCGGGCAAGTCAACTCGGCCGGCGGTGTTGGCTGCGCCGCTGGCCCTGCTGGCTTTGAGCGCCCTGCTCAGCCTGTGGCCCAGCTACGACCCCGCGCTCAGTTTGCCGGTACTTTTGACGCTGCTCGGCAGTATTAGCCTGTTCTTTGCTATTGTTAATACCTCTCTTTCACCGTGGCTATTGGCCAAAGTTTCGGTGCTGGCCGCTGCCGCACTGGCGCTCTACTTTATCGGTCAATACGCCCACTTTAATTACCCCGCCGAACCCGAAAGCTGGCAGGCATACGTTAACCGTGCTGCCATCGCTATCAGCCAGCCGCTGCCAGGGCTGGTTTTTTTTACGCCGCACGTCAACGGCGTGGCCGCTTTTGTAGAAGGCGCCCTTTTTATTAATCTGGCGTTGGTGTGGCAGGCCCGCGGCCGGCAGAAATTGGTTTGGAGTATAACTCTGGCGAACATTGTTTTTGCCCTGCTGGTTTCGCAATCACGAGGGGCGTGGTTTGCGGTAGCACTGGCGATGGGCGTTGGGGTGGTTTCATCGCTGCCTGCGCCCAAGTTGCGTGCCGTTATCGGCCTGACCGGAGTTCTTCTGTTGATTATTGCATCCGGCGTGTTTCTGTTGTGGTCGGATGTGGCCAGGTCCCGTATAAACCTTTATGTCGACAGCCTGTACCTTTTTAGCGCTTATCCATTTACCGGCATCGGCCTGGGCGATACCTTTGCAATGGTCTATTCCAAATACCATTTGCTAATTAACGTGCCGTTTCTGTCGTACACTCACAACCTGTTTTTGACGATTGGTCTATCGCTGGGGATATTGGGGTTGCTGGCGCTGTTGTGGTTGGTGCTGGCTTTTTTTCAGTTTGTGATTCAGGTAGAAAAAGCCGGGCCGCCCAATCATCTGTTGTTCAGAGCGGCCTGGCTGGGGGTAACGGCTCAGTTGGGGCATGGTTTCACCGATGCCACACGCTTTTCCAATTCGCTGTGGGCCATGCCGATGCTTTTTGCCCTGCTGGCGCTGGCGGTAGTGGCTGGTCAACATAACTCCCGTAACGTGGTCAACCGGATCCAACCCGCGCGGCGATGGGTGATTCCTGCGGGCATGGGGTTGTTGCTGCTTGCGGCCGGTTGGTGGTTTGGCCCCAGCGGCTGGTACGCCAATCTGGGCGCTGTTTATCAAACCCGCGCCGACCTGTCGCCCAACCTTGATGATGCGACCCGGCAAGCGCTGCGGGCGCAGGCAATTACCTGTTTTGACCGGGCGTTGGCTATCAACCCGGATCAACCCACGGCCAATTATCGTCTGGGTCAGATGGCGTTAGAGGCCCAAAACTTTGACCAGGCTCTTATCTTGTTAGCCAGGGCGCAGGCCCGGCAGCCAGATAATCAGGCCGTGCTAAAAGCGTTGGGGCTGGCCTACGCCTGGACCGGCCAACTTGACCGGGCCGAGGCACTTTTGCGCCGGCGCAATGATCTGTCTGAAGTTGCCGAAGAACTGGGTACCTGGAGTTGGTGGTGGGGTACCCAGAATCGGCCGGATTTATCCGATTACGCGCACCAAATGGCCAACCGGCTGGCCCAATGAACTGCCGGCGCGGCCTAGCGGATGGCTTCGCCGCGGGCAATTACTTCTATTTCAGCCAGGCTGGCCACCTGCATGCCGTAAAATGTGCCGGTGATGCTGTCAATTTTTACCTCTACCACGCGGGCTAACACATTTCCAAAAGGCACATCCGTGCCAGAAACCGAAATATCTTTGCTGACGGTAGTTTGGGCGGCCAGAGTGGTGGCCGCGGCATCCTGGTACAGCCGCACCGTTGCCTTGTGTACCTGTAACGTGGAATTGGCCTCATCGCCGGGCCGCGGATTGTAAAGCCGAACATTGCGCACCGTTACCGGCACCGGGAACGTCAACCTGACCCACTGCCCGTTGGCCGGTTGGCCGGAGGCGCTGTTCCAGTAGCGCCAGATTTCACCCTTCATCACTTTGCGGTCATTTATCCCGGAAATGGTATTTGCGTCTCGCGCCGATGAAACGGTAACTTGTGCGCCGGTCGCCAGGTTAGACCATTTGGCTTCGGCATCCGATGCCGGCACCGGGATCATGGTGTGCCCCACGTGGCAGCCAACGCACCGGGCTTCGGTTCCCGGCGGGCCAAAATTCATGCCGGCCACGTGGGTTGCGCCGTTGGGGGTGAGCGGAACCGTGCCATCCGATGATCTGATTTGCTCAAACAGCGGCACATTCGCCGGCGCGGCTGGTTCTTTAACCGAGCCATCGGAATTTACCGGCCGCTCGCCCAACAAAATCGGCCAGTCCAGGTTGGGAAACGAACCGGAACTGCTGCGCTGCTGGTCGATAAAAAAGCGGATGATTGCCGCCGAACCTACCGGTGGGGCGGTATCGATCTCGGCATCTACCGGGCCGTTGGCGTAAACATTGAGCGCATTAAAAATAAAGGTGCCATCCTGATTGTACGGGCCGTTGGCCGGCGGCGGGAGCAGGCTTGCGGTTTTGCTCACCGAGTCGGGAATAATTGGCGGCAGCGGGCGTGGCTGAATCAATTTGGCCCGCAGCTCGGCCGTGCCGGGGTTGTCGTACAATAATTTCATGTTGCTGCCGTCGCTGTTGCTGGTGTACAGGCCGTAATCCTGGTTAATATCCGCCGCCCACGAGAACAGCAGCCGGTTGTCGGCAAAAACTGCCGGTTCGGCGGCATACGAGCCTTTGAAAATTCCAAAAGATGTTGGGTTGGAGGGATGAACGTAATCCAGCGTGAGATTGGTTACGCCCACCAGCGGTTTGTAATCGCCCGGGCCGCGGTGGTATTGGCGCAGCCCGCCAAACCCGGCGGCCTCGGTCATGTTGTGCATTGGGAAATAGTTGGCAATCAGCTCGCCCTGCGGGGTGAACGCGCCGCCGTACATGTGGTTTGAGTCAAAGGGATGCTGAGTGCCGCCCCATTGGGCCAGCCCGGTTCCATCCGGGTTGATAACGGCCGCATGCCAGGCGTTGCGCCACAAGTGGTCATTGCCACCCACGTGATTACCCCGATCTGTGGTCAGGCCATCTTTTTGTTTGTATCCGCCGGCGGGGTCGGTAACGGTGCTCATACTGTTTGTGGCAAACCGATGATTGCGCCACCAGCGCGCGTAAACAATTTTGCCGGTAACGGGGTCAACCATCGGGCGGTCGGCGCCGTTGCGTTCGGCGGTAATTCGGTGCAATTTTGAACCATCGGCATTGACCACATAAAGATTGGTGGCGCGAGCACCGCTATATTGGGCAAAACCTGGCCAGCGGGTTGATGAAAAGACAATGCGGCCATCAGGCAGCCAGGCCGGATCGGTGTCATCGTAATTGCTGAGCGTGTTGGGCAGCCCCTGGGCGCTCAAATTTAAGTTTTGATCGGAAAAAGTAATTTGTTTGAGATTTGTGCCATCAACATTGATGGTGTAAAGACGCCACGCGCCGGGGTTTCCCACCGAGCCACGGGAGTAATTGCCCGCCGGCAATCCGGCAAAGACAATTTTGGCGCCGTCGTACGACACATCGGGCGCGTTAACATCGATCAGATTGAGCGTGGCGGCGCTGGGGTTAGCGCCGTCAATCAGAGGTTTGAGGCTATTATTTGCTTCCCGGATCAGCAATTTGCCGGGTGAAGCCACCTGAAAACGGCTGAACGGCCCAACTCCCGGTATGCCTTTGGGAACATCCCAGTAAATGCTGCCGGACGAAGGAATTTGCCGCGACACAAAAACAATGGCCTGGTCTGGCGCGGCGGCAATCCTGGAACGGATAACCACTGGCAGATAAACCTTGTAGGGCGGTTCGGCGGCATTGGCCTGGGCCACTCTCAGTACCCCGGAAATTGTTGGGGTATCAAGCTGCAATCCAAATATATTTCCCAGAAAAATGATCGCTAAAATATTGATAAATGTGATGATACGCTTCCGCATCGTGCCCCCCATCATTTGGTTAGAAAACTCGAATAAACTCTAACTTTTTTCCTATAAATATTCCAAAGGGTAGGATACCATTTTTGCTTAGGTAAAACATCGTACAAACAATGCATCTTTAAAAAGAAAAAGGCCGATAGGTGCATCGGCCTTTTTCTCTACAGCGTGTAGTTCTTTAGTATCATTTTAGCTCGATCAGCTTGTTTTTAATCGCATAAGAAACAGCTTCGGTTCGACTTTTAACGTTGAGTTTGGTGATAATTTTGGCTACGTGGTTTTTTACTGTGCGCTCGGTAATGTGCAGCGCCTCGCCAATTTCTTTGTTACGCAACCCTTCGGCCAGCAGTTTTAGCACTTCAACTTCGCGCGCGGTCAGCCCGCTGTCTGGTTGAGGGGCGGCAATTCGGTTGACCAGCCGGGTGGCAATATGCGGCGGCAGCAGCGATTTTCCCCGGGCCGCAGCCCGAACCACTTCTAACAACACTTCGATATTATCCCCTTTGAGCGCGTAACTTTTGGCTCCGGCTTGCAGGCTTTTGTAAATATACTCATCCTGATCATAGCTGCTGAGGATAACCACGTTAGACATAGGCACTTGCCGGGTGATGGTGGCGGTGGTTTCAATACCGTCAACATCTGGCATCTGGATATCAACAATCACAACTTGCGGGCGGTGGAGTTTAGCCAGCTCGATGGCTTCCCGGCCGTTGGTGGCCTGGCCTATCACCTCAAATTCGTCACTGGCCTGCAATACTTTTAGCAAACCTTCGCGCACAATCTGATGATCGTCGGCAATCAACACGCTTGTTTTATCCATAAAACATCCCTGTTGTTTCCTGGCCCGATGGTTGGGGGGCTAATTCCACTTTGTTGATTCTGTTTGCAATTTTTGGAGCTGGGGGTATTTGGTTTTGGAGAGGGGGAGCAAACTCAGGTTAATCCGTTAATCAGTCTAACACAGTTTAGGGCAAAAATGCACTGAGACATAGGTTAGGGGTGCCGGCCAACTTGGGTGTAGAGTTGTTCCAGTTTTTCAACCGCTTTGCGCCAATCGTGGCAGGTTTCTACATACTGCCTGCCGGCATCACCCACTCGCTGGCGCAACTCCGCATCGGCCAGCAGTTGCAGCGCGCTTGCGGCCATGGCCTGCGGAGTATCGGCCACAAGCAGTTCCCGGTTGGCCTGCACCTGTAACGCCCCCAATGTTTTGGAGGTGGTAATCACCGGCGTGGCCATCGCCATCGCTTCTAACACCTTATTTTGAATACCAACCCCGTATCGCATAGGCAAAATGGTCAGCGCCGCCCGGCCAATGTACGGGCGCATGTCTGGCACGGTGCCGGTAACCGAAATACGCGGATCACCGGCCAGCTCAAGCAGCTTCGGCGACGGGTCTTTGCCCACAATGGTCAGTTTAATCTCTGGCTTTTGCTGCCAGATGAGCGGCATCACCCGGGTGATTAAATCGATGGCGGCAGCAACATTAGCATGGTAGCTCATTTTGCCGCTAAATACCAGTGTGTCAGCCAATCGAGGCTGGTTTAGCGGCGCAAAATAATCCAAATCGACCCCATTGGGCAGCACCACAATACGCTCATCGGCCTGCGGGTGGGCAGAGAGCGCCGTCAGCGTGGCTTTATCCTGCGGCGAGGTGACCAAAACCCGGCTAAACCGCTGCAACAGGCTGCCCTCGTAGCGGCGGTTGCGGCTCAATTCTACGGTGGCCATCAGCCGGCTGCGCCAGGTGGGACCGGCGGCCAGCACCTTTTCAAACAGCAGGGTGATCGAATCAACCGAGTCGAAAATAACGGGCCGGTTGCCAACGGCCCGGGCCAGTTCTGCGCCACGCATATGCTCCACGTGGATGGCATCAAACGGTTGTTGGGCCAGCGTGCGCCGAATGAGCGTCGCCATTTCCGGGGAGCGTGAATAGGCCGCCTGGAGGGGAGTGGCCAACTGCGGCAGGGCGCCAACACCATTCCACAGCGTTCGCCAGCGGGGCAGCGGCACGGTTTCAACCTGCTCACACCACGTTTTGAGTGTGCTCAGGCTGCCGGTTTCCTCGCCGGGCGGAACAAGCGCCAGCAGCGTAATTTGATGACCGCGTTGAGCCAGGTATTTAATGATGTTGTACGGCCGGACTCTGATAAGCGATGGAATATATGGGCTGATAAATAGGATTCGCATTTGGTCTCACTGTTTTGGCAGAATAGTTCAAGTATACCGCAATGGGATTCAAGAAATATCAGAGTTTCATGTAAATTTGGTTATATTTAAACAAACGTAACTACTCAGCCGTCATGCCCGAATGTCTTTATCGGGCATCCACTGAAAGCCAAAACGGTGGATTCCCGCTAAAAACACGCGGGAATGACATCCAGAATGATGCGGCTGAGTAGTTACAAACAAACACTGTGTTTGCACGTTTCAAACTTCGCTCAAAATAGGACACAGATTTACACAGAAAACACAGATGAAGTAAAAAATTTTCAAGAAAATCTGTGTAAATCTGCCAAATCTGTGCCCTGATTCTACAAAGTGCAACAGGTAGTAAACAAAAAAGAGGCGTCGTTAAACGCCTCTTTTTTTGAGGGTATGAAATGGCAGTTATGCTGACATACGCCAGCGGCGCGCGACAAACAACACAATTACCAGCCCGAGCGCAATTAACACAATTTCCAGCCCGCCCAGGCCCGTTTCGGGGACGTTTTGCGGTCGTTCGGCGTCACCGGCGGTTGATGCGCCGCCAGCCGGCGGTTTGTTGGGCAGAGGCAACCCCGGAACCCCGCCGCCGCTGTTGCTGCCCACGGCAGCCGCTTCGGCCGGAGCCGCCGCACCGTTCGATCCCACAACCGGGGTGTTGGTAGGGGTGGGCGCCGGCGTGTTGGTGGCCGCCGGTTTAACCGGGGTAAATGTCGCGGTGGGGTTGGGCAGCCTGATCATTAATGTGGGGGTGGGCTGCGCCAGCGCCGCCTGCTCCTGTAAGTTTTGCCGGATCACAAAAACGCCCCCAATGCCCAGCAGCCCTAAAACCAGTAAGCCAATCAAGGCAATGGCTAATATTACAAATAGTCTACTTTGGTGGGTGCTTTCTTCTTCCACGCGAGCGCTCCTTCCTGAACACCGCAGGCAAACTCCGCCTGAAGACGCAGATATTATGTCATTCTATTTTATGTCAAAACTAAAAAAAATGCAAATTAAAAAAGTCCATATTTAGGGGCTAAAAGAAATGATACCACTATATATAGGAAATTCAAAAAACAAGTGGAGAATATTTTTGTGTGCCGAATTGCTGCAAAACAAAATGCAAACGCCCACCCCGTTTCCGGGGTGGGCGTGAGGCAAAACTGCTGTATTATCGTTTTTGGCAAAAAGCTGGTTAGCCGGCCACACTGAGGTATTTTTCGCCGCCGTCAGGGAATACGGTGATAACCACCCCCTGCGCCAGCGATTTGGCCAGGTCGATGGCCGCCCAGGCCGCCGCCCCCGCCGAATAGCCTACAAACAGCCCTTCCTCCTGGGCCAGCCGCCGAGCCATCTCGTGGGCATCGTTGGGCCGGGCTTTGATCACGTCATCGGCAAAGCCGGGATCATAAATGCCGGGCACAATGCTGGTTTCCATGTGCTTCAACCCTTCAATGATGGCCAGTTCGTCGGCGGGTTCAACGGCGTAAACCTTGATGTTGGGGTTCAGCTCTTTCAGCCGCCGGCCAGTGCCCATCAGCGTGCCGCTGGTGCCGATACCAGCCACAAAGTGCGTGACCGCGCCGCCGGTTTGCTCCCACACTTCCGGGCCAGTGGAATGGTAGTGCGCCAGCCAATTGGCCGGGTTGTTGTACTGGTCCGGGTGAAAATAGCGCTCGGGCTGCGCCTGCACCAGCCGGTGCACGGTGCGGATCGATTCATCGATGCCTTCCAGCGGGTCGGTCAGCAGCAACTCGGCGCCGTAGGCCTGCAAAATTTTCTTGCGCTCGTTGCTCACGTTGGCCGGCATCACCAGTTTGACTTTGTAGCCTTTGGCTGCGCCGATCATGGCCATCGCGATGCCGGTGTTGCCGGAGGTCGCGTCGATAATGGTTTTGGCCGGGGTCAACAGCCCGCGCCGCTCGCCATCTTCAATCATGCCCAGCGCGGGCCGGGCTTTTACCGAGCCGCTGGCGTTGAACCATTCGGCTTTGGCAAACACCACCACGTTGGGGTCCACGCCTTCGGCGGCGGCAATCCGGTGCAGCGGCAGCAACGGCGTGTTGCCAATCCGAGACAGGAGCGTATCGCCCAGCGGCCGCCGGGGCTGATCGTTTGGCCGGGCCAGCACAAACGGCGGGGCGGTGATTCTATCTTGTTCTACAGCGTGTGCGGTAGACATAGTTTAAACCTTTCTCAAAAGTTTTGTCACTGGTCATCTGTTATTCGTCATTTGTGATCTTACACCATTGACAAATGACCAGTGACCAGTCGTTACTGATAATTGCCGTTAGCCGACACAACTTCCATGCTCGGCATGCCGCAAAATTGTTCGTAATCAATCAACTCGGTGATGGTGGGGTGGTTGCCGCAAACCGGGCAATCCTTGTTTTTGGTAATGCGCATTTCGCGGAATTCGCCGTCGAGCGCGTCAAACTGCACCAGCCGGCCCACCAGCGAATCGCCCTGGCCCAAAATCAGTTTGATGGCTTCCAGCGCCTGCAAACTGCCAATAATGCCGGGCAGCACGCCCAGTACCCCACCTTCGGCGCAACTGGGGACTTCGCCGGGGGGCGGTGGATCGGGGTAAAGGCAGCGATAGCACGGCCCGCCTTTGGTGGTGTCAAACACGGTCAGTTGGCCTTCAAAACGGAGCACGCTGGCATCGACCAGCGGTTTGCGCAGCAGCACGCAGGCATCGTTTACCAGATAGCGGGTGGGGAAATTATCCGAGCCGTTGATCACAATATCGTACTGGCTGATAACGTTGAGGGCATTTTGGCTGGTCAACTGGGTGCGATGGCCAATGACCCGCACATCGGGGTTGAGCTGGGCGATGGTTCTGGCGGCGGATTCAACTTTGGGTTTGTTCACGTCGTCCAGCCGGTGGATGATCTGCCGCTGCAAATTGCTGGTGTCTACCACGTCAAAATCAACAATGCCGATACGGCCCACCCCCGCCGCCGCCAAATAGACGGCCGCCGGGCTGCCCAGCCCGCCCGCGCCAATCAGCAGCACGCTGGCATCGATGAGTTTGAGCTGGCCTTCTTCGCCCACTTCCGGCATCACCACGTGGCGGGCATAGCGGGTGCGCTGGTCGGTGCTGAGCGTGCGCGGTTTGACAAACGGATAGCCGGCGTTTTTCCAGCCGCTAAAACCGCCCGCCACCGAGACCACATTTTTGTAGCCCATTGTGTGCAAATCTCGCGCACCGAGCAGGCTGCGCACGCCGCCGGCGCACATCACGGCAATGGGTTTGCGCCGGTCGGGGACGTGGCCCTCTATTTGCAGCTCCAAAAAGCCGCGCGAAATGTGCCGGCCTTCTTTGATATTGCCCTGTTCCCATTCGTCGCGCCCGCGAATGTCGATCAGCGTGATCTCTTTTTTATCGAGCTTGTCTTTCAGCTCGTGGACGCTGATTTCCTTGATTTCTTTGCGTAATTTGGCCAGTAACTGGTCGCTGGTAATGTAACTCATTTTTTTTACCTCGATCCGCTATGCGCGGCCCCCGGCCATGGCCGGGATGATTGAAACTTCGTCTTTGTCGGCCACGGGCGTGTCAGCGCCTTGTAGCGTGCGAATTTCTTCGCCGTTGACAAATACGTTGACGTAGCGTTTGATCTGCCCGTTATCTTCGCACAGCCGGGATTTTACGCCGGGGAATTCGGCTTCCAGGTTGTCGATGAGTTGTTGAATGGTTGCGCCGTTCACCTGTACTTTGCTCTGGCTGTTGGTGTAACGCCGCAGCGGGCTGGGAATTCTGATGGTTGTCATTAGCTTGTGTTTCTCCTCTAAAAAGTGTTTTTGGCAACAAAAAAGCTCACCGTCGCAAATAACTGACGATGAGCCTGACAAATATCCAGGGGATTCGATTGGAACTACCAGCAACTACCCGGTACAGAAGGAGTGATTGGCTACAGATGTGGGGCTCATCGTCGTTGCAACACGGCGATGCGGGTCACCGTAGCCGTCACTCTCCGCCATCGAGAGCGGGGCTACCGCGCCCGCTTAATACATGTGCAACAATTTGTGCTGGCAGTTAAATTAAACATAACTCTTTCTAAATACTGTTTGTAATATCCGACGTGCCAATTGCGCGATATCTTACCGATTTTGCGGCATTTGGTCAAATAACGTCAATTTTAAAAGAATCCCAGCAGCGTGGGGTCTTCCATCATTTCGGGAGTCCACTGCTCGGGCAGCACCTGCACCTTTACATCGCCACCGACGGTTTTTTCGGCGGTTTCTTTAACCTGCTGCACCAGCCACGGCCCGTACGGGCAAAACGGGGTGGTCAGCAGCATTTTCACCTCAACCGGCGTTTTATCCAGCTCAACGCTGCGCAGCAGGCCCAGCGTTACAATATCCAGATGGAGTTCCGGGTCTACTACAGCCCGCAGCGCTTCACGGACGGTGTGTTCGGTTACGTTTTTTTCTTCGGTCATCGGCTGCTCCTTTGAAAATAATTCTGATTGCCCCTCATCCCCCCTACCCCTCCCCCATTTTGGGGGAGGGGTAGGGGGGATGAGTTTTTTGGTCTACTCGTCCTGCGGGGCGATGAAAATATCATCGCCTTCAATTTTTACGCGGTACACCGGGGCCGGCGAAAAAGCCGGCATGGTCTGCGCGCCGGTTTTTACGCTAAACCGCGCCCCGTGGCGCGGGCAAATAATGCACTCCCCGTCCAGCTCACCGTCGATCAGCGGGCCGTCGTCGTGGGTGCAAATATCAGAAATGGCGTAAAACTCGCCGTTAATGTTGAACAGTCCCACTTCGTCGTCGTCGTAATCGACGCGCATTTTCTCGCCGGGCTGCAAATCCGACGTTTTGGCTACTTTGATGAACTCGCTCATGTGTTACTCCGGGCGTGATGGGGTGGATTACCAGTCGTCGTCGTCATCTTCCCAGGCGTTGTTGTCCAGGCCGTAGACTTCGGTTTTGAGCACTTTCAGTGATAACAGGGCGCATTTGAGCCGCACCGGGCCAATTTCAATGCCCAGCATGTCCAAAATATCCTCTTTGCTGAACTGCTTCGCTTCGTCCAGCGTTTTGCCCTCCAACCACTCGGTGAGCATGCTGGCGCTGGCCTGGCTGATGGCGCAACCTTTGCCGGAAAAAGCCACCTTGTCGATGACGTTGTCCCGGTTCACGTGCAGATCGATGCGCACAATATCCCCGCAGAGGGGGTTGTGTTCTTCGTGGGAGTGGGTGGCGTCGGCCAGCGTGCCGGCGTGGCGCGGGTGGCGGTAGTGATCGAGGATATTTTCTTTATAAAAGTCATCCATTACAACAGAAACCTACTTTCACAGATTGCGGATTTGTCCGGCTCGATTAGCCCAGCAGTTCGCGGACTTTATCCAGCCCAACGGCCAGCCGGTCAATTTCGGCGGGCGTGTTGTACACGTAAAAACTGGCGCGGGTGGTGGCTTGCAGGCCGTAGCGCTCGTGGAGCGGCATGGCACAGTGATGGCCGGCCCGCACGGCAATGCCTTCGCCATCCAGCACCGCCGAAACATCGTGGGCGTGAATATTGCCCAGCGTAAAGGCCACCGCGCCGCCCCGAATGGTCGGCTCGGGCGGGCCGTAAATGCGCACGCCTTCAACCTGGTTGAGCCGTTCCAGCGCGTAGCTCACCAGCTCAATTTCGTGCTGGCGCACGTTGTCCATGCCCAGCGCAGACAGGTAATCCACGGCATAGCCCAGCCCAATTGCCTCGGCGATGGCCGGCGTGCCGGCTTCAAATTTCCAGGGCAGGTCGTTCCAGGTTGACCCCTCAAGCCGCACCGTTTTGATCATATCGCCGCCGGTCATAAAGGGCGGCATATCGGCCAGAATTTCTTTACGCGCCCACAGCACGCCGATGCCGGTTGGCCCCAGCATTTTGTGGCCGGAAAAAACCAGAAAATCGCCGTCGAGCGCCTGCACATCGGTGGGCATATGGGGCACGGCCTGCGCCCCGTCAAACAGCACCAGCGCGCCCGCGGCGTGCGCTTTTTGCACAATTTCGGCGGCCGGCGGGATGGTGCCCAACACGTTGCTCATCAGCGTAACCGCTACCAGCTTCACCGACGAGTCGAGTAGTTGGTCAAAGGCGGCCATATCGAGCAAGCCCTGCTCGGTGACCGGGATGTATTTGACCGTTGCGCCGGTGTGGGCGGCCAGTTGCTGCCACGGTACAAAATTGGCGTGGTGCTCCATCTCGCTGGTGATGATGGTGTCGCCGGGTTTGAGGTTAGCCAGTCCCCAGCTAAAAGCCACCAGATTGATGCTTTCGGTGGCGTTGCGGGTAAAAATAACCTCGCGCCAACTGCGGGCGTTGATAAAGCGGGCCACTTTTTTGCGGGCCGCTTCATACGCCGCCGATGCCTTTTCGCTGATCTGGTAAATGCCGCGGTGGACGTTGGCGTTGTATTCGCGGTAGTAGGTGTTCATGGCCTCGATAACGGCCTGCGGTTTTTGCGAGCTGGCGCCGCTATCCAGGTAGGCCAGCGGCCGGCCGTTGGCGTTTTGCTGCAGCAGAGGGAAATCGTGCCGAATGGCTTCTACATCATACATCAAATTGACTCCATTTACCGGGATGTTTGAACTTGCCGCGCGTAATACTGCCGGATGGCGTCTTTGAGCGTTTTCAAGCCCAGCGTGGCGCAGTTTACACGGGTGAGCACCACGTCTTTACCCAGTTTATCAATCAGGCCATTATAGTCGATGGCCTGGATTTGGGCAAGGGGTTTGCCTTGCACCAGCTCCATCACCACCGATGCCGAAGCCAGGCTGATGGTACAGCCTTCGCCTTCAAACTGAACCTGCGCGGCCGTGTCTTCGGCGCCAACCTTAAGGTAAACGGTGATCACATCGCCGCAGCCGGGGTTTTCGCCCCGGGCCACAATATCGGCTCCGGCCAGCGGCCCGTAATGGCGCGGCGATTCGTAGTGTTCCAGCAGTTGGTCGGCGTAACTTTGTCGGTCCATTTACTTTTCAATCGGCACGCCCACGGAGTTGCCCCATTCGGTCCAACTGCCGTCGTAGTTGCGCACGTTGGGGTAGCCCAGCAGGTAGGTGAGCACAAACCAGGTGTGGCTGCTTCGCTCGCCGATGCGGCAGTAGGCCACCACGTTTTTATCCGGGGTGATGCCCTGCTCGGAGTAGAGCGCGGTCAGTTCATCGACGCTTTTAAAAGTACCGTCGGCGTTGGCCGCTTTGGCCCACGGAATGTTGGCCGCGCCGGGGATGTGCCCGCCGCGCACCGCGCCCTCCTGCGGGTAATCCGGCATGTGCAGCAGTTCGCCGCTGTACTCGCCCGGCGAACGCACATCAACCAGCGCGCCGCCCTCTTTAATGTGGGCCAGCACCTGATCGCGGAATGCCCGGATTTTGTAGTCGGTGCGCACCGGGGCGGGGTAGCTGGCTCGCGGGTAGTTTGGCACATCTTTGGTCAGCTCGCGGCCTTCGGCCACCCATTTGGCCCGCCCGCCGTTCATCACTTTGGCGTTACTGTGGCCAAAAAGCTGAAACACCCAAAAAGCGTAGCAGGCCCACCAGTTGTTTTTATCGCCGTAGAAAACCACGGTAGTGTTGGGGCCAATGCCGTGCTTTTCCAGCAGTTGAGCAAAGTGCCGGCCATCCAGATAATCGCGCACCAGCGGGTCATTCAAATCACGCACCCAGTCGATGTGAACCGCGCCGGGAACGTGGCCGGTACTGTACAGCAGCACATCTTCATTGCTTTCTACCAGCCGCACGCCGGGATCAGACAGGTGAGCCGCCACCCACTCGGTACTGACCAGCGCTTCGGGATGAGCATAATTGGTCATCGTTGTGCCTCCTTTTTTTTATTTTGACAGGATTACAGGATCGGCCAGATTTTTGCTTGCTTTCAGCTCGTAAATCCTGTTAATCCTGTCCACGTTATTAATTGATAGAACCTGCGTAGTTGGGGTCATTCTGAGGAGTGTAGCGACGAAGAATCTCTCATTTGGGCTGACTTATGCCCCAAATAGGAGACTCTTCGCTATCGCTCAGAGTGACATAACCTGAAATATCAACACGCCCTCTAGGTAAAAAAGCGTGCTACGGGCTGCGTGTATTCCGTTTAACGGTTCACGCAACACGCAACACGCTCTGCTCTTTTGGGAGTCACCGCGGAGTGACTAATCCCCAATTTTGGCCGAAACTGCTTTGTACAGCTTGTCGCGGACGCGTTCGTTGTACATGCGGTCAAACACTTTGTAGAAGAAGCCCTCTACCACCATCCGCACGGCGGTGTTGCGCGGAATGCCGCGGCTTTGCAGGTAAAATACGTACTCTTCTTCAATTTTGCTGATGGTGGCCCCGTGCGAGGCGCGGACATCGTTGGCCTCAATTTCCAAACTGGGGATCGAGTCGGCGCGGGCGGTTTTGTCCAGCATCATGTTCTCGTTTTTCAGGTACGAGTTGGTCTGCTGGCCGGTTGGCTCAATTTTAATGAGGCCGGTAAACACGCTGCGGCCGTGATCTTTGAGCGCGCCGTGCAGCAGCAGGTCGCCGCCGGTAGCCACGCCAATGTGCTGGATCAGGCTGTCGATATCCAGGTGCTGTTTGCCCTGCATAAAATAAACGCCGTTAAATTCCATGTTAGAGCCGTTGCCCACCAGCAGGCTGTCAAAATAGGTTTTGGTCAGCCGGCCGCCAAGCTGGCCGGTTTCCCAAATTACGTTGCTGTCGGCCTGGCCCACCGAGCGTTTGACGTTGAAGTTATACACGTCTTCGCCCAGATTCTGCACATCCACGTAGCGCAGGTAGCTGTTCCGCTCGGCGTAAATTTCAACCACGCCGGCATTCATGGCGATGCCGTGCCCACCGTGCGAGATCGATTCCTCAATGTACGTGGCTTCGGAAGAGTTGTCGGCGATGATGAGCGTGCGCGGCAGCATTACGCTGCCCTGGCCATCCAAAATGAGGGCCGTTTGAAAGGGCAGGTGCTGATCGACCTGCACTTTTTTGGGCAGGTACAGAAACGCGCCGGCCTGCCACAGAGCGCTGTTGAGCGCGGCAAATTTGCTGTTTGAGGGCGGCACGGCTTCGCTGCCCAGATATTTTTGCACCAGCTCCGGGTGTTCGCGCACGGCGGTGGACAGGTCGGTAAAGATGACGCCCTGCTCGGCCAGCGCCGGGTCAAGTTCGCGGTACAGAATTTGGCCGTTAGCGATGACCAGCCGTCCGGCGGCGTCGCGCTCCGCTTCGATGGCGTCGCGCACATCGGCGGGCAAATCGGCCAGGTTTGAAACCGGGGCCACACTCGGTGTGCCGGCCAGTTTCATCTCGCGCCATTTAACGCGTTTGATGCTGGTGCGCCGCCAATCCTCGTCGGCGGTGGTGGGCAGGGGCGTTTCTTCAAACACGGTCCAGGCCACGCGCCGTTTTTCGGCCAGCCACTCCGGCTCGTTGAGGCCGGCGGACAGGGTTTCGACATCGGTTTTGGTGAAGACGCCCGCGTTGAGCAGGGCATCCTGAGAAGTTTGAGTTTGAGTGAGTTGAGCCATCAGCCTACAGAACCCTCCATTTCCATTTCGATGAGGCGGTTCATTTCCAGCGCATATTCCATCGGCAGCTCTTTAACAATCGGTTCGATAAACCCGGAAACGATCATATTGGCGGCCTGATCCTCGGAAATGCCGCGGCTCATCAGGTAAAAGAGCTGCTCTTCAGACACTTTGGAAACGCTGGCTTCGTGCCCAATGGACACGTCGTTGTTTTCAATTTCAATGTACGGGAAGGTGTCAGATTTTGACTCCTCGTCCAGAATGAGCGCGTCGCAGACTACGTTGCTTTTGGCGTTGTAGGCGTTGGGCGCTACTTTAATTAGCCCGCGATAGGTGCTGCGCCCGCCGCTTTTGCTGATCGATTTGCTGGTAATCACCGAGCTGGTGTTGGGCGCGGCGTGCACAATTTTTCCACCGGCGTCCTGCAACTGGCCTTTGCCGGCAAAGGCAATCGATAGCACTTCGCCGTGCGCGCCCGGTTCCATTAACCAGACCGCCGGGTATTTCATGGTCAGCTTGGAGCCGAGGTTGCCATCGACCCATTCCATTGTGGCGTTTTTGAACGCCTGGGCGCGTTTGGTGACCAAATTGTAAACATTGTGGCTCCAGTTTTGGATGGTGGAGTAGCGGCAGCGCCCTTTTTCTTTAACAATGATCTCGACCACGGCGCTGTGCAGGCTGTTGGTGGAATAGGTGGGCGCGGTGCAGCCTTCAACGTAGTGGACGTATGCGCCTTCGTCCACAATGATGAGCGTGCGCTCAAACTGGCCCATATTTTGGGCGTTGATGCGGAAGTAGGCTTGCAGCGGCAGGTCGATGTGGACCCCCGGCGGCACGTAAATAAAGCTGCCGCCCGACCAGACGGCCGTGTTCAGTGCGGCGAATTTGTTGTCTTCCGGGGGGATGACCGTGGCAAAGTATTCTTTAACAATGTCCGGGTGTTCGCGCAGGCCGGCGTCCATATCAAGGAAGAGGACGCCCTTTTTCTCCAGGTCTTCGATAATGCTGTGGTAGATAACTTCGCTTTCGTACTGCGCGCCAACGCCGGCCAAAAACTTTTGCTCGGCTTCGGGGATGCCCAGCCGGTCAAAGGTGTTTTTGATGTCCTCGGGCACGTCATCCCAGCTTTCAAACGCACGGTCGGAGCCGGTGGGTTTGATGTAGTAGTAAATGTCGTCAAAATCAATTTCGTTGAGCATACCGCGCCCGCCCCACTGGGGCATGGGCCGTTCCAGAAAATGCTTGTAGCCGCGCAGCCGGAAATCGGTCATCCAGCCCGGCTCGTTTTTCATTTCAGAAATTTGGCGGACAATGCGCTCGTTAAGCCCTTTTTCGGCCTTAAAAGCGTAGTTTTCCGGCACACTAAAGCCGTATTTATAATCATCAAGGTTAACATCAAATGTTTGTGCCATTGTTTTCTCCTTTCAACGAGCAGGGGGTTATCCCTACGCCGCCACTTTTTGCGCTTCCTGCGCTTTGACCAGTTGGTCGTACCCTTCGGCTTCCAGCCGGGTAGCCAGTTCCGGGCCGCCGCTTTCAACAATGCGGCCATCGTACATAATGTGGACAAAGTCCGGCTTAATGTAATCCAGAATGCGCTGGTAGTGGGTGATAATAATGAACGAGCGGTTGGGGCCGGTGAGGTTGTTTACGCCCTCAGACACCACCCGCAGCGCGTCGATGTCAAGCCCGGAGTCGGTTTCGTCCAAAATGGCGAATTTGGGTTCCAGCAGGGCCATCTGCAAAATTTCGGCGCGTTTCTTTTCACCGCCAGAGAAGCCTTCGTTCAGGTAGCGGCGGGCAAAGCTCTTGTCCATTTTGAGCAGTTCCATTTTTTCGGTCAGCAGTTTGCGGAATTCGGTGATGGGAATACCTTTTTTGCCTTCGCCGTTGGTTTCGCCTTTAACGGCGTTCACCGAGGTGCGTAAAAAGTTGGCCATGCTGATGCCGGGAATGGCGGTGGGGTATTGAAACGCCAAAAACAGGCCGGCGCGAGCGCGCTCATCGGGGGTCATTTCCAGCAGGTTTTCGCCATCCAGCCACACTTCGCCGCCTTCAACTTCGTATTTGGGGTGGCCGGCCAGCGAGTAGGCCATTGTACTTTTACCGGAGCCGTTCGGCCCCATAATGGCGTGGATTTCGCCCAGTTTAACCTCAAGGTTGAGACCCTTGAGAATGAGTTTATCTTCTACGCTAACACGCAGATCCTTGATTAATAAAGACGAGGTCATGGTACTATCTTTACTCCTTTAAGGTTTTCGAATTCTGGCAAAATGAATGATCTCTAAGTCGCCGGTATTGTAACATGGCGGCTGTACTTTGTCAACTATTTTGTTATTAAATATTGCAAAGTTCTAAAACGCATGCTATAATCTGTCACTGTGGAGAAATTGCAGTAACCAGCCTGTGACGAGAGAGAAAGTATATGGCCGACCAACGAAAAAATGGGAATTTGCTTTACAAACAAATGCCGACGACTCGCCGTCGGATTTTGAAGCTTTTAAAGGAAAAGAGCCAACTCACCGCCGACGAGCTGTCTGAACTGTTGGGCATCAGTTCGGTGGCGGTGCGCCGTCATTTAACCAAACTGGAAAGCGACGAATTGGTCACCTACGACGAGGTTCAGCGCGGCATGGGCCGCCCCAGTTTTGTTTACAGCCTGGGGCCGGCGGCATCCAGCTATTTTCCGCGCCGCTACGAGGAACTGGCCGCCAACGTGCTGGAAACCATCACCGAATTGTACGGGGTGGAAGCGGTTGACGCAATTTTTCGGATGCGCTCCGAGCACATGATTGGCCTTTACCGGCGGCACGTTAACGGCAATACCCTGCCAGAACGGCTTATCCAGCTCACCGAACTGCGCGAGGCCGATGGCTACATGTCTACCTGGGAACCCAACAGCGACGGCAGCTTTACCCTGCGCGAAGCCAACTGCCCCATTATCCACGTGGCCGAAGGCTGCGGCTCGGCCTGCAATTACGACCAGATTTTGCTGGAAGACCTGCTCGATGCCCGGATTGAGCGAAAAAGCCACCTGGCCCGCGGCGACGGCGCCTGCGTTTATCACGTGTCGGTCAAAGCCGGCTAACCCCAAAAACCGAAGGATGACCCTTCGGTTTTTTAAATTTGCCAAATTTCAGTTTGGGGCTACAGTACACCAGTGTTGACAGGAGAGAGGAATGAAGAGAGTTGGGTGGGTTGGGTGAGTTTTAAGTTTTGAGTTTTGAGTTTTAAGTTTTAAGTTATGAGTTCGTGTTGCGTGATACGTCATTCGTCGTTCGCAGGGTCGCAAAGTCGCAATTCGTAAATTGTAAATCCAAAATCGTAAAACGTCATTTGTCACACCTGCACTGTGCGCAGTGCGCAAGTGTTCGTCGTTCGCAATCCGCAATTTTTTTTAAGAACTGGGTCAGTAATCTCCTTCCCTAACTCCCTACTCCTGACCCCTAAATCCTATTTCTAAAGGAGCTTGTTATGCCAACTGTTACCCAGGCGCAAGTCACAGAAGCCTTGAGCCATGTGATTGAGCCAGAACTGCACAAAGACCTGATCACCCTCAAAATGATTGAAAACCTCAAAATCGATGGCGGTCGCGTCTCCTTTACCATTATTTTAACTACCCCGGCCTGCCCGTTGAAAAACGTAATGGAAGCCGATGCCGTGAACGCGGTCAAAGCCATTCCCGGCGTGGAACAGGTGGCCATCAATTTTGACTCGCGCGTGCCCGCCGACTCGCGGCTGATGGGCCGGATGAACATTGGCGTGCGCAACGCCATCGCCGTGGCCTCCGGCAAAGGCGGCGTGGGCAAAAGCACCACCGCCACCAACCTGGCCATCAGCCTGGCGCTCGACGGGGCCAAAGTGGGTCTGCTCGACGTGGATGTGTACGGGCCAAATATCCCGATGATGATGGGGGTTGACGGCAAACCCAAGGGCCTCAACAACAAAATTCAGCCGCTTGAAGCCTACGGCGTTAAATTGATGAGCATGGGTTTTTTAATTGAACGCGGCCAGGCGGTTATCTGGCGCGGGCCGATGATCCACAACGCCATTCGCCAGTTTTTGGAGGATGTGGAGTGGGGCGGGCTGGATTATTTGATCATCGACCTGCCGCCCGGCACCGGCGACGCCAGCCTGAGCCTGTCGCAGAGCATTGGCCTGACCGGGGCGGTGATTGTTACCACGCCGCAGCAAGTCGCGCTCGATGACGTGGTGCGCGGGGTGTCGATGTTCAAACAGCTCAATGTGCCGGTGTTTGGCGTAATTGAAAATATGAGCTACTTTGTGGCCCCCGATACCGGCAAACGGTACGATATTTTTGGCCACGGCGGCGGCCAGCAAATGGCCAAAGAAGTAGAGGTAGACTTTTTGGGTGAAGTGCCGCTGGAACCGGCCGTGCGCATTGGCGGCGACGAAGGCACGCCCATTGTTGTTAGCCAGCCGGATACCCCGGCTGCCAAAGCCATCCGCGATATTGCCCGCAAAGTGGCCGCGGCGGTGAGCCTGCAAAATATCATGAGCGGCCAGGGTGATTTCAAGGCCGATCCGGCGTTATCGATTATCAACTGAACGTGAATTTTTACCGCAAAAACGCGGGGGTGACCGGTTGGTCGCTCCCGCGTTTTTTTGTGCAACCTGGCACAAAATAAAAATTGACAATCCGCCAAATTTGGGAACAATACCAGCGAAATATCGTTTTAGTCATCAAAGAGGATGATGAACAATGAGCTCCACTATCGTTGAAGTCGAGGCCCTCATTGCCAGTATTGAGCAGAAATACGCCGAACTGAGCCGGATTTACCGCAACGTGCCGCCGGCCCGGCTCAGCGACCCGGACCTGACCAACGGTTGGTCGGTAAAGGATGTGGTGGCTCACATTGCCGCCTGGGAATGGCGCTGCGCTTCTTTGTTAGAGGCCTCGCGAGATTCTGATGCTCCGCTGCTGGCCGAACCGGCCGTTGATGCGCTGAACACCGAGATTTATCAGGAACGCATTAATTGGAGTTGGGTTGAGGTTAAATATGATGCCGAAAGAGCGCATCAGAGCCTGCTGACCGCCATCCGGGAATTTCCGCCGGAGCGGCTGGGCCACGAGGTGGTTTATCGTACCATTATTCAGGAAACGTTGGAGCACTACAGCGAACACCTGCTGGATTTACGGCGCTGGCACCACAACCTTATTTCGGTGTACCAGTGATCAGTTGCCCCAACTGATTTGCTCGTCCCACCAGTAGCGCGGGCCGTGCTGGTTGTAGGGCAGCCGTTCTGCCGGCGTTAACGCTCCGTATTCAAAGGCCACGGTTTGGAATAACTGGCCGCTGGCCACATTGATGATCCAAATTCCCCACATTCCGCCGCGATCAGACACAAAGGCCAGCCACTCCCCATCCGGCGACCACGCCGGCAGGCCATCAATGGCCGGATCATCGGTGAGCCGGCGCAGGTTTTGGCCGTCACTGTCAACCAGATACAAATCCCAGTTATCATTGGGGTTGGCCATGTAGGCAATGGTTTCGCCCGTTGGCGACCAATCCGGCGATTTTAGAGTTTTATCCTCAAGCACGGGCTGGGCGTCAAATTCGCTGTTGTTCAGGTTGTCCACCCACAACCCGCACCGATTGCCGGTTTCGTTGCAGGCTTCAAAGGCAAAGCGCAGGCCATCCGGGGCAAATGTTGGCGATCGCCCCTCTCGGCGCAAGTTCACCTCAATTGAAGCATCGCCCCATACGCTGTACAACCGCCACTTCCGGTCACTTTCCCGCTGCGAAGCGAAAATCAGCCGGTTTTCAACCGGCGACCAATCGGGCTGGGCATCTTCCCAAAAATGAGTAATCGAGGCCGGGCTTTGGCCGGTAATATCGCTGCTCACCAGCGTGCGCGGGCCGTCGGGGTCGTTCCATGAACGGTAAGCCAGGGGGACATCATTTTGGGCCGGATGCAGCGCCGGCTCGGAAACACCGTTGATGGGGTACAGCCGCGGATGGGTGCCATCGGGGTTGATGAGGTGAATCTGGTACATGTTGTTGTCAAACAGGGCAAAAGCGATGGTTCCGCCGGGGAGTTCGGCTGCTTCTGCGGTTGACGTTGCCGGTTGAGCCGGTATGCCGGGCGATTTTTTTGACTGGGCGACCAACGGGGTAGAGAGCGCCGCTGTCCCGGTGGCCGGAACCAGCAGTGGCAGCGTATCGCCGGTGGATTTGCGGGCGGCGGCGGTGGTGTTTTCAACGGCCGGGGTAGGGGTGGCGGCCGGGGTGGGCGTTTCATCGCTGCCGCCCGCTATCGACCGCAGCGTAATTTGCGAGGTGTAGGTTGCCGGTACGCCCGGAATCTGGCCACGAATGACCGTGTACGCCCCAACGGCCAGCAGCGCCACCACAGCCACCGTGCCGGCGGCGTTGAGTAGCCGGCCGGTAATACCCCAGCCTATCGCCAGGCGGCGCGGTGTTTGCTGCTGTTCCAGCGCCAATTTTACGGCGGCTCGCAGGTGGGGCGGCAGGGCTGGCTGCCCCAAGGCCGCCTGCAATACCGGGCGCAGCTCTCGCTGCAGGCGTTCGGCTTCGGCCAACTGCTGGGCGCAGGCAGAACAATGGTTAAGGTGCCGCTCTACCTGCAACTGAACGGCTGGTGATAATTGTCTGTCAAGATAAGCTTCAAGGTGCTCATCTATATGGTTAGTGCGCATTCTGAGCCTCAAGGATTTCTGATGCAGTAACACCTTGCGCGGCCAGCGTTTCTGCCAATCGACGGCGGGCATTGTGCAGCCGGGAATAAATAGTGCCCTCCGGACAATTGAGCATAACCGCAATGTCTACTGCCGGCATTTCCATATAATAATGCAACGTTACAACTTCTTTGAGCGGGGCACTCAACTTTTGCACCGATTCCCACAGCAGCCGGCGATACTCGCCGTGCAGGGCGCAGGATTCTGGTCCCAGGCGCGAGTCTGGCAAATCCGGCCCTTCGCCGGTAGGCCGCAGCCACGGAATAGTGGTTAGCCGTTTTCGGCGCAGATGGCTGCGACAGTAGTTGAGTGCAATTTGATACAACCACGTGCCAAAGCTGGCCCGGGACGGGTCAAACCGTTTGCGAGCTTTGTAGGCGCGCAAAAAGGTTTCCTGCACCACGTCTTCGGCCGCCTGCTTCTGCTGGAGCATTGCCCAGCCCAACCGGTAAATGGTGTGGGCGTGGCGGGTGTAAAGCTGGTCAAAAGCCGATGAGTCATCGTTTTGCCAGCGTTCTACCAGCGCCAGCTCGGCCTCACCCTGCTCAGGTGGTGTTGTATTTTGCATCATATTATACGCCGCCGTTTCAAAAACCTTTGGCTCAGGATACCCCAATAGGGTAACACAGGTTGGTTAGAGAAACGTGAGTGGATACGGTTATATTTCCAACGGTTTGCCAACGGTTGAACCAACGCCTCATCGCCGGGCGCGACGCATTTGAAAACATAAGAGTTGACTACCACAATTATTCCTGTTATGGTATAATTGACTTTACATATTACCTTGACATATTGCTGCCATTTTTGAATTTACACAGGAGCGCGACCGAACCGGGGTTCAGCATCGAGACTAAAAAATAGTGAGGGAGCTACCGCTCACCCACCCCCCGGCCTGCGGCGCTATTTACACAGGAGCGCAGCCCAAAATGCCGTTAAAGAAATATGCCCGAGTAATTTTAGCCGGTTTTATCCTATTGCTGCTGCTCAGCATGGGGCTGGCCACAGCCTGTTCCAGCTTTGGCAGCAGCCAGACCGATATGGGGTTGCAGACATGGATGCTGGTGCGCGCGCCCGATGGCCCTTTGCCGGCCAGCCGGCCCGTTACGGTTAAATCTCGCACCAGAGACCCCCAAAATCATCTCTCTCACGTTGAGCTGTACGCGGTTGAGATGCCGGTTCAGGACAACGCTACGAGCACTCAAAAAGTTGATTTATTGATAGATACACAATTTGTGCCATTTGAGCAAACTACGTTCACCGCGAATCAAACATTTATCCCCGTTTGGCGTGGTGAATATGTTATCAAGGTGGTAGGTTACAACACCCGTGGCGAAAAGAGTGAGTCTGAGTATATTCGCTTTGCGGTGCAGTAGATTTTTCAGTGAGCTTCTTTTTACAGAGGTTGGGCAATGGCTAATTTTAGGACACATACTGTAAAGCCTGGCGAGTCGCTGGCGGATATTGCCAAACGATACGGCGTTCCTGTGGGCTACATTGAGAAGGCAAACAGCGTTGACTCGGCCGAAGAAGGCCAGGTGCTAACCATTCCGGCCAAGCACAATGCCACGCCTGTTGAAAAGCCAGAAGACGTAGCCAAAGAATACAACGTTGCCCCGGCTAACGTTGTTATTGGCAGCGAACAGCGATTTATTGTGCGGCCGCCGGTTGTGTTTCCCGAATATGTGATGCAGGCTAATGAAACGTTGGGAGCCGTGGCCCACAAGTTTGGCCTGAGCAGCCAGTACATTGCCGAAGCCAACGACACCGAGTCGCCGCGGCCGGGCCAAATCCTCAAAATTCCCATCAAGCACAACATCAAGTTAGACGAGCCAACGGAAAAAGTAGCCAGTTTGTACGGCGTGCAGCCCAACAAAGTTGTGCCTATTTCAAACTACGCCGTTGTTATTCCGCCGCAAACCGGAGCCGTATTCCCCAAACATCTGGTGCAGCCCGGCGAAACAATTAACAGCATTGCCGGTAAATATAATGTGCTGGCCAAACATATTTTGCTGGCCAACAACATTGAAACGCCGCATATCGGGCAAATTATTGGCCTGCCGCTGCAATATTCGCCGGAACTGGGCGGTTCGCCGGCCAGTTTGGCCAAGTTGTACGAAGTGCCGGAAGATCACGTGCTGGAAACCGATAACGTGGTCCTGCCGCCGCCTCGCTTTATTGAACACGTAGTTCAATCCGGCGAAACTCTGGCCGACATTGCCCAAAAATACAGCGTTGAAACCCGGCTGATTATAGAAGCCAACGGGGCCGGGCCGCTGAAACCCGGCCAGGTTTTGGTCTTGCCCATTAAATACATCATCAAAATGAACGACAGCACCAGTGCGGTGGGGCGGCGTTACGGCGTACCGGCCGATCATATCATTCCCCAGGATGACGGAGTGCTGATCAAGCCAGACGCCACCCGCTTTCCACAGCACCTGGTGCAGCCCGGCGAAACCCTGACCAGCCTCGCGGAAAAGTACGGCGTTGACCCCAGTGATATTATGCAAGCTAACCATACTGATCTGCCGCAGGCGGGCCAAATTTTAACCATGCCGGTCGTTAAGCAGGCCGCGCCGGGCGACACCGCCAGCCTCCTGGCAGAAGAATACGGTGTTTCAGTGGACAATGTAACGCATACAAGTGATCGGGTGTTTTATGTGCTGCCGGTAACCGGCCGTTCGCGGCTGCTGCTGCCGCTGTTGGTGGGGTTGGTTGCTCTGCTGGCGCTGGTGCTGGTTGGCGCGTTGTTGTACCGCTTTTGGCCAATAGGCGCCCCCCAGTTTATCCCCGGCCAGCAGGAGAAAATACAGATCAACGCCCCGGCCGATGGGGCTAACGTGCTGCTGGGTAGTCCCATTCAGGTGCTGTCGCAGCATTCCGGCGACGATATTTCCCGGGCCGAGCTGTATGTTGCGCCCCAGGGCCAGCCCGGCGCAGAAAAACTGATGCGGGCCGACATCCCCGTTGACGGCGTTATGATGCAATCGTGGTTGCCGGTTGCCGAGGGCAACTACACGCTCAGAGTGGTGTCGGTGAATACCAAAAATACGCCAATTGCCCAATCGACAGTTACCGTTCGGGTGGCCGCTAACCCGGCCATTCAGCGGCCGCAGCAGCAGGTGGGCAATAGCGGCCAGCTTCAGTTGATGCCCGGCGGCGGCGAAGCCTTTCAGCCGCCCCCCGGCGCAACCGCAACCCCCGAGCCGCCTGTTCAAACGCTGGCAGCCTGTTCGGCGTTTAACGCACCCGGCGCGCCGGTAATCCGCACCCTGCGCGTGGTTGGGGTAGAAGACGGCGCTGTTTCGCGGGCGACCAATGCGCCGGCTAAGCCCATCAGCCTGAGTTTGGGCGACACCCTGCTTGTAGATTGGGAGGTTGACGGCACCCGTACGGTTGAGTTTGATGTTACCGGCCCCAGCGGCGGCCAGCCGACAACCTACACCTTCAATAACGGCGGCGACCGGCTGTCGGTGCCGCTGCAAGAGATTGGCTCATACCAGATTTCAATGCGGGCCTACCCCAGCGGCGGCGAATGCCAGCAGCCGGTAGAAAAGCAAATTCTGGTGATCAGTGCCGAAGGGAAAATAGCTCAGGTTGTCCCACAGGCGACACTGATTATTCCGCCCACCCCTACGGCCACCATCGAACCAACCCCCACCCCTACCCGCTACTTTGACCCGCCGCCGCCCGCGCCCGGTGTGCCGCCCGGCCCCACCCAGGATCAGCTCCCCGAACTGCGCCCGCCGGTTTGTGATGCCGCCGATTTGTTGGGTGTGTACACCCCCAATACCGGCCAGCGCATCGAAATTAAAGAGCCGGATGAAATTCCGGCCAAAACCGTGGGCGGCTCAACCATATTCCGCGCCTGGCGGCTGCAAAATACCGGCACCTGCACCTGGGGCCCCGGCTACGAGCTGGCCTTTTACGGCGGCCGTTCAATGGGTTCCGGCGGGGTTTCCTTTGAAAATACCTGGCCCAGCGAACCGGGCCGGCGCAACATTGTCGTCGATGGCAACCGGCTGATTGTGCCCCAAGGCAAACCCAACCAGGTGGCCAATGTAGAAGTATTGCTGCAAGCGCCGGTCACACCCGGCATTCATCAGAGTTACTGGCGCATGCGCAACCCGCAGGGCGTTTACTTTGGACCGATTATGGGTGTTACCCTGGATGTGGTGCGCCAGTGTGAGTTTGGTATTTACGGCGCGCCTACCATCAACAAGTTTGAGATTTTGGGCGTGGGCAACGTCTACCGGCCGATCAACCCAATTTCAGTTGAGGCCCAGCAAGGTGATCAGGTTACGCTGGATTGGAACGTTATCAACGCCACCAATGTGGATATTGTTGTTGAAAGCCCCACCGGCGAAACCGAAACCCTGTCTACCGGCGATCCGTCGGACCGGAAACCGTTTATCCCTAACCGGCTGGGCCGCTACATTGTTACCCTGTACGCCGATAACGGAGCCTGTACAGTTTCGGCCATAGTTTACGTGGAAGTTGTCCCCCGCGAAGATGACACCCAAACATTTATTATGTCGGTGCAGCAAACCGCCGATATTTCAGAAATCCGGGTTGACTGGAAGCACGCCGACAAAAATGTTAATCAGTTTGAGTTGGTGGCCCAAACTTACGCCAAAACCAGCAGCACCTCCTGCTTGTTTGGCCTAACCGAGCAAAGCCTGTGGGATTGGGCCAAACCGCTGGCCTGTTCTCAAAGCACCGGTTTTGCCCAGGTTACCGGCAATCAGATGCCGTCAATTTACGGGATAGTCCCCCCCAGCGAGGGGGTGGCAGAGGGCGTTAGAGGCGATGCTGAAATTCCCAAACTAACCCCCAGGGATAGCGCCGTACTTGTTCCGGGAATTTCGGCCGGTGGGCAACTGGTTAGACGCGGCGAAGATACTCTGGTTCGGCTGCCGTGGCAGGGACAGAATGCCGGTTACGCGACCATTAGAAATGTGCTGTGGGGGTTATGCCCGGCCGATGGCGGAGACTATAAAGTGCTTTTTGCTTTAACCGCGTATCGTAATGGTAAGCAGGTGGGTTCCAGCCCTACCAGTTCTCTGAGCTGTAACGATTTCAGCAAAGGCAGCACCCCGTCTTTATTTGGCGGCCCGGCGCCGCAGCCAACCAGCACCCTGCCGGTTACCCTGCCGCAAGAGATCCCGGACGACTCCGGCCAATAGTCCGCTTGTTACTGACCATAAAAAGGCGCATCGTCGCGGGTTTGACGATGCGCTTTTTGGTTACGATTGGCCGCAGATGCGCCATCAATTAACAATTTGATAGGTGCCGCTCGATGGGCCGGTGTTGGGCCGCCGCTGAATGGTAATATCGCGGCCCCAAACCGTAATGCAAGAATTGGACGATAGCGACACCGAGCGGCCATCAACGACGACAAACGGGTAGTGAGTGGTGTTATCCAGGTAGCTCAAATCATTGGTGCAAATTCTTACCTGGGCCAGCCACGTATTGGGCAGGGGAAAACTGGTAACGCTGCCCTCAAGCGCCCACGTTTGCTGGGTCGAGGGCGCGGTTTCGCCTTTGGGCGTTATTTCCAGCCGCACCGAACGCAGGCCGCTGTTGCCCAGAGCGGTCAGTTCAAGCTCTAAAAAGTAGCCGTAGTAGGCGTTGTTTACAATTTCCTGCTGCTGAATAACGGTGCGGGTGGTTTCAAACGCGCCGCCGGAAAAGCTGGCCGTACTCGTCGATTCGGCCAGGTTAAGGCAGCGGGCCTGGCCGTGATCGCAGCGTTTCAGGCGCACCCGCACTTCGCCCTGCGGGTCGTAATCCTCGCCAAAAATGGTGAGCGCCTGCAACTGGCTTTGATCGGGCAGGTTGAGCGCGGCCACAAACACGTTGCGGTCATACGTAAAAATACGGTTGGGGCCGGTTAGAGTGAGTAGTTCTCGCTGGGTATCCTTAAAAAAGGTTGAGTTTTGCTGCACCGGCACAAAGGCCATCGCCGAAACGCTGGTATAATTTATACCCTGGGTCACCGGTTGAGCGGCCTCGGCGCGGCCGGTAACCCAAAATAAACCGGCCAAAATTGCCAGCGTTAATGCGGTAGATAGCCCGGCCGCAACCAGTAGTTGACGAGCGTTCATTAGTTTGCCTCCTGCACTAAAAGTTAGTCGGTTGATGTTTCATAAGCGACATGTATTTCATTCTGAACGACCGAAGGGAGTGAAGAATCTCCAATCTGGCGATAAACTGCTAAAGTTTGCGGAGATTCCTCGTCGCTCCGCTCCTCGGAATGACATGTGGGTAAGCATGATAGGTTGGCTTAAATGTATCACGATTAGCGGGAACATTCAACCGTAAAAAACGTCTTACTAATTGATTTGCCCATCAACTAACAGATGCAATACAATGTAATCATCATCGGCTTGAGAAGAGAGGGGTACTATCGATGGCTCAGAACTTTTCTGACGCACTCCCGGCAGAATCTTTGCCCCAGTTACAGGTGGTTGTTCACGCCGGGCCGCTGGCCGGCAAAGGGTATCTTTTTGGCGGTGAGTCCATCACCTTTGGCCGCGCTCCGGAAAACGATATTTTCTGGGAAGATACTCAGGTGTCCCGCTTTCACGCCAGGTTGTCCCGCCAGGGCGACCGGCTGATTTTAGAAGACCTGGGCAGCACCAACGGCACGCTGGTTAACGGCAAACTGATTGCCGGGCCGCACATTTTGCAGCCGGCAGATATTATCAGCATTGGCTCTTCTGTGTTTGGAGTAAAGGGTTTTGCCGCGCCGCAAACCGTTAGTATTACCCAAATATCCATGCGCAAAGCCGAAGCCTCGAAGCCCCGGCCGGCCAGCGAACCGCCTACCCGGCGGCCGGCCCGCTCGTCGCCGCCCCGGCCGCCCTCAAAACCGGCGGCCAGTTCGTCCAGCGGGGTGAGTGTGATGACCATTGCCGGCGTGCTGCTGCTTATTTTGCTGATTTTGGGGCTGGCCGCAGCAACGGCTTATTTTCTGTTTGCCGGCCAAAACAGTGCGCAGGCGTCGGTGCCGGTGGTAGTGATCACCACTCCGGTAAACGGCAGCCAGGCGCAGGTGGGGCAGGCTACTGTAATCCAGGCCACCGCCTCTGACCCGGCCGGCGTTGTGCGGCTGGAATTGTGGGTGAGCGGGTCCAAATTAGAAGAAGTGCGCAGCCCCGCGCCGCAGGGGCAATCAACCCTGACCGCGTCGATCCCGTGGACGCCCACCGCGCCGGGGAACTACACCGTAGAAATCAAAGCCTACAACACTAACAACCGGGTCAATCAGCCGGCCTCCATCAATGTGACGGCAGTGACCACGGCCACGCCTTCGGCCACGCCAACCGCTACCCCGGCCATGCCCACGCCCACAGTGCCATCGACGCCGCAACTGACCGCCCTGACCGATTTGAACGTGCGGATTGGGCCGGATATGTTTTATGATCTGGCCGGGTTGCTGCCGGCCGGGGCCAGCACCGAAATTACCGGCAAAAGCGACAACGGCGAATGGTGGCAGGTTAAATTTGCCCCCGCGCCCAATGGCCTGGGCTGGATTACCGCCGACCCGGCCTTTTCAACGGTGATTAACGCCCAAATTGTGCCCATCGCTGCGGCGCCGCCAACGCCCACCGGCACACCTACCGCCACCCCCACCGATACACCAACGATAACGCCTACCAACAGCCCGGTGCCGCCCACCTCTACGCCTACTCCCACGCCAACGGCCACCAAACCCAGCAGCCAGATTGATTTTAAGGTTAACCCAACCAGTATTCAGGGCGGGCAGTGTGTTGAGGTCTCGTGGAATGTGGTTGGCGTTAAAGAGGTGTACTACCAGGAGCAGGGCGTGGCCGGAACCGATAAACGCACGGAATGCCCGGCGCAAACTACCACCTTCACCCTGCGAGTGGTTAAACAGGACAACACCGAACAAATTGAGCGGGTGACGGTTGAGGTGATCCAGCCGGTTGCCTCGGCGGGCAAACGCGATTTGAATCTGGGGGACACCATCGACTTTGACCGGGGCAATGTGCCGGGTGATGATTTTACCTGGCGCAAGGATGGCGACAACCGCTTTTTTGAAGCG
Organism: Anaerolineae bacterium; assembly: GCA_022071955.1. Lineage (GTDB taxonomy): Bacteria > Chloroflexota > Anaerolineae > 4572-78 > J111 > J095. The sequence goes on along the minus strand of JAJVIM010000007.1, from coordinate 35,958 downwards.
CTCTCCGGCGTGGCCCTCTCGCCGCAGAGCATTATGAATTCGCTGGATGGCCTGTCGCTGGCAGATTGTAAAAAGGCCGACTACAGCCGGTTTATCAACCTTGATGGCAGTGACGTGATTTTAGACCCGGCCAATGAACTGACCGATGGCCGCACGGCCTGTTACATCACCACCGAAGGTCGCTTTGGCAAAATGAGATTTCCCAAATACAGTACCGGTGCAATTACGGTAGAATGGTTGACCTGGAAGTAATAGAATTGCCATGTGAATGACTATTTGATAACATGGTGCTGCCTTTAATATGGCGCTTGCAGGCGCATTTATTCCCGGAGGACTTATGGCAATGTATGATAATGAGCCAACAATGATGGGGCAGGGGCGGCCTTCGGCCACGCTGGTTATCCGGCAGGGGCCACAGGCCGGCATGAGCTTCCCGCTGGTTGGCAATCAGGTAGTGATTGGCCGCGAAGAAGGGTTAGATATTTCATTGCAAGACCCCGAAGCCTCGCGCCGCCACGCCAGAATTTCCTGGCAGGCCGGCCAATACATTATTGAAGATATGGGCAGCACCAACGGCACGTTTGTTAACGGCGTGCAGATTACCTCGCCGCAAATCCTCAACGCCGGCGACAGTGTTGGGATTGGGCAAACCGCGCTGGTGTTCCAAATGGCCGGTGCTTATATGGGCGCGCCGCAAGCCTATCAATCGCCGTCGCCGCGGGTAGCCGCCCCGGTTGTTGAGCCGCGAGCCAGTGCCTCGCCCGCCGCCGCCGATAACAATAAAATGATGCAGTACGCGCTGTACGGCTGCGGCTGTTTGCTGCTGTTGATTATTTGCGCGCTGATTTTGGTGGCGGTTTGGGCCATTTTTAATCAGGATGTCATCGACAGCATGTTGTCGATGAGCCAAACGCCGCTGATAACGCTGATTGGCTGATCCATTGCGCTGACAAAAAAGAGACCTCGTTACGAGGTCTTTTTTTTGCCGGTGATGAGCGGTTATTCTTTGATTGGTAAAATTACCTCAAACACAGTGAAAACACCCGGCTTGCTTTTAGCCAAAATGTGCCCGCCATGCTGCTCAACAATTACCTGCGCGGAGTACAGCCCCAATCCCAGGGCTTTGTTGGGTGGTTTGGTTGTAAAAAATGGGTCGAAGGCGTGTTTTAAGTTGTGCGGGCTTAAGCCCTGACCATTGTCACTAAACGTAACGCTGACCGTGTCGTCCGGACGCAGGCGGGTGCCGATTTCGATTTTAGGCGGCGTGGCAAAATTGGCCACGGCGTCTTTGGCGTTGAGCAGCAGGTTTACCCACACCAGTTTCAGGTGGCTTACACTGGCGATAATAGCGGGGTCGGCCTCAAAATTCCGGGTGAGCTGCACGCTGGCCTTCATCAGTGAGCGGCTCACCAAATCCAGCGCGCTGTCGATGGTGTTAACCAACCTGACTTCGGTAAAGTAATATTCATCCTGGTTAGAAAATTCCAGCAGGTTAGCCACCGAGCTTTGAATGCGCTGGCCGGCCCGGAACACGGCTGTGGCCAGCTCGTTAATTTCGGAATCCGGCTCGGCGTCCAGCATGATCAACTGGCTGTTGGTCATGGTTACGGTGAGCGGGTTATTAATTTGGTGCGCCACACTGCCGGCCAGTTGGCCCACCGCGGCCAGGTTAGCCGAGCGAAATAAGGTGGCCTGCCACTTTTGTCGCTCCGATACGTCCTGGACAAACACAACAACCTGTTCGGTTTGGCCCCGTCGGTTTTTGATGGGGTAAATTCTAAATTCTCTGTCCTCAAAAAAGCTGTCTTCACCATTACCCAGAGCCATCCAGGTGGTTTCGTGGCCGGTTTCCAGCACGTGCTTAATTTGCTCAATCAGCCGCGGGGCGTTGCTTGAGCCGGACAACGCCAAAAAACTCTGCCCCACCAACTCTTCGAGCGGCGTTTCGTGGCGGTTGGCCGCTACCCGGTTGAGCGCGCTAATTGTCAGGTCTTTGTTAAGAATGTACAGTCCGTCGTAGATATTATCAAATACAGTCTGGAGGGTGTTTCTGCTCTGCAAAATCCTTTTTCGGCTTTGGGCCATGTCGTCGTACGCCACGGATAAATTATGAAACAGTTGGGCGTTTTCAATGGCCACAGCCGCCTGCTGGCAAAATACGGTGAGCCACCGGATCTGATCGGCTGAGAAAGGCGTTTCGGTGTGGCGGCCCAGTGCCAGCACCCCCACCAGCCGATCGCCGGAAAATAGCGGCAGCAGCAGGGCCGCGGCCAGCGTGCCTTTACCCGTGGCAAACCGCCGGGAAAGAAACTGCCCGGCCGTCACTGCTTCCTGAGCCAAATTAAACAACACTTCATCCTCGGTTGCCAGCGTGCTCGGCCGGGCCAGCGTGCGTTCGTGGTCAATCAACCAGATTTTGGCCACGTCTACCTGTGAAATATGCCGGACTTTGGCCAAAACCATGTCGTGAGCTTTATCCGGCTGAAGGGTTTGTAATAGCTCCTGCGTGGCCTCATTGAGCATCATCAGTTGGTCTGTTATGGAGAACAGCGTCGAGGCTTGAAATTCGGGTTGGTGTGTTTGCAGGCAGCGACGCGCTTTAATAACCAACTCGGCCATGGCAAAGGGATGCAGCAGGTAGTCGGTGGCCCCATGTTCCAGGTGCAAAACGGCCCGGCTGCGCTCGTTTGGCCGGGCCAGCAGCAGAACGCTCAAATAAGGATGGCTGCTGCGGAGCTGCGGCATCACTTCATGTTCATCGCTCAACAGGCTGCCCAACAAACCTACCTCAATAATAAGCAGCGTGTATGGCTCCTGGGCCAATTTGGCCCAAACCGTAGCGGCCTCATTTACCAGATCGATCGGCAGGTTTAAATGTTGGGCCAGGTGCCGGCGATAAGTTTCGGCTTGTTGAGCAGCAATTAAAACCCGGTTCAAGGTTTACCTGTAAGAGCAGAATGGATTATAATTTACTATACCACATGTTTGGGAGCGTTTGAAAATGTTGGCATCGGTCCCCACCGGAAAAGAAGTTGACGTTGATTTTTTAGTGTTTGTTGAACGCTACGCCACCGATTTGCTGCGGTGGGATATTATCACCTTCTTTGGCAAAAACCCCGATTATTGCGGTACCACCCCTCAAATTGCTCGCCGATTGGGGCTGAGTTTGCAGATTGTTCGGCCGGAACTGGGCGATCTTGCGCTGCAGGGCCTTCTGGAAAAAACACAAATGCAGGATGGCAGCGCTCTGTACCGGCTAACCAAAACGGCCCAACTGCGGCGAATGGCGCTAAAACTGGCAGGCAGCCCGTTGGCCAAACGGAGCTGATCGCGCCGAAACGCGGCATTTTGTGATTTCTTCCCTAAAATTTTTTGTTATGGTAAAATTGAACCAAATTATTAATTAGAGGGTCAAACAACACCATGGAGATTATTTGGTACGGCCACGCATGTTTTCGATTAAAAGATAAAAATATAACTGTTGTGACCGATCCGTATGACAAATCTTTGGGTTTGGCTTTGCCGCGGCCCAAAGCCGATATTGTAACAGTGAGTAACCCGGCTCCGCACCACAATCATATTGCCGGCGTTAAAGGTGAATTTAAGGTGGTGGATGGCCCGGGCGAATATGAAATAGGCGGGGTTTTTATTACCGGGATCAGGATGATTCCACCCAAAAAGAGCGACAATGGCCCTTCGCTGAATAACATTTTTGTGTTTTATATTGAAGACCTCACGGTGTGCCACCTGGGCGATATGACTCACATTCCCACCCAAAGCCAGGTTGAAGACCTGGGTAACATCGATGTATTGATGGTTCCCGTGGCCGGCAAGCGCGCCCTCAGCGCCGCCCAGGCCGCCGAGGTGATCAGCGTCATTGAACCGTTAATTGTTATTCCCATGCATTACGACTTGCCCGGGCTGACGGTCACGCTTGATCCGGTCAGCAAATTCCTCAAGGAAATGGGAGCCGCCAAAATCGATCCCATTCCAACATTAAAGATTACCAAAAGCACCCTGCCAGAAGAAACCCAAATTGTACTGCTGGAGCCGCGCGCTCTGGCCAAATCCGCCAATGATGAATGATGAAGATGCCGTAAGCCCGTTGCCGCCCACTCACAGCAACGAATCTCCCAAAAGTTTAGGCCTTGGCTGGAAAATTGGTCTTGGCGTTGGGGCGCTTTTGGTTGCAGCGGTGTTGCTGCTGCCCGTAGTTTGGCCGGCCTCAAACAACACCGAGCCAGCCGCGGGCGCGGCTCCGGCTAACATCGCGCCTGTTTCGCCGGTGAGCTTGCCAGATACCGCCGCCGCCCGCTTTGAGCTGGGCAACAGCCTGTACGAATCCGGCCAGTTTGATCAGGCCGTTGCGGCGTATCTGGGCGCTATTGAACTGGACCCCAATTATCAGGCCGCTTACGCCAACCTGGGTGTTGTTTATTACCAGCAGCAAAAATTTGATCTGGCCGCGTCGCAGTATCAAAAGGCGCTCGAACTTGATCCCAACGACGGCGATGTGGCCTATAATCTGGGCGTGCTTTATTTGCAGCAGGCGCTCTCAAAAAACGATCAGCCGGACCCACAATTGCTGGATAAGGCCGTGACTCAATTGCAGCAGGCCCAGCAAATCTCCCCCAACCTGGCCGAACCTCACTTTAGTTTGGGGGTTGCCTACCTGGCCTTAAACCAGCCGGAAAAAGCAACGGCCGCTTTTCAAACTTTTTTGTCGTTCGATACTCAGGTTGATCCCCGCGCCAAACAAGAAGCTGAACGCTACTTGGAGCTTTTGCAAAAGCCTCAATAGGTGGAGTTTTCCGATTGATTGCCACTATCGGAGAATAATCGGTCACCTTAAAATTATTAAATTCTCACATTTTTTTACCGATAATAATAGTTGTGCGTGATTTTCGCGCAAAATTGTTTTATTGCTGGCAACAATAAGGGGATGCCATCATGAAAAATGCCTCAAACTTTGGCGCTAAAAGCCATACCGGGTGGAGGGTTGTGGCCTTTGCCCTGCTTTTTGCTACGGTACTTTATTTTTTGCCCATTTTGCCCACCCATGGACAGCGCCTGCCGGCAGCGGCCACCGTTACCGGCGAGCTGGCCGCCGGCCCGCGGCTGCCGTTTGGCCTGACGCTACTCTCTTACGCCAAAGCCGCCTCAACCACGCTGGAGCTGTCAAAAACCGGCCCTGCCGAAACTTTTCCCGGTGGCACAATTTCGTACCAGCTCAGCCTGACCAACTCCGGCGCAATTTCTGCGGAAAAAGTGCTGGTTACCGACTTTTTCCCCACCGCAACCAATACCCCGGTGTTAGGCCTGCCGCCCACCGGCTGGGGTATTTTGCCCAGCGGTCCCAATCCCGATAGCGTGGGTTGGTTTAGCGCCGACTTTTTCCCCGGGGGCAACCCCATGCCGCCCACCAGCACGGTAAAATTCTCGTTTCAAATTAACGTCAATTCACCGCTGCCCAACGGCGCGGTGCTGACCAACACCTACACCGTCACCTCAACCAACGCCGATGTCGTATTGCTGCCGGGCTATTTTACCACCACCGTTCGCGCTCCGGAGTTTGGCCCGCTCAACAAAACCGTATCGCCAACCACCGTTACCCCCGGCAACCTGCTCACTTACACCCTAACCCTGGCCAACGTGGGCGCTTACACCGCCACTAACGTCATCATCACCGATACGATCCCGGCCCACACCACTTATTTTGACTCAACGCCGCCGGCCAGCGCACCCAACCCCGCCGCCGGCAGTGTGATTACCTGGACTATCGCCCAGCTTGATGCCGGCGCAACCGCCACGGTCACTCTCCGCGTCCAGACCGATCCGGTGATTACCAACGGCGTGGCCATTGTTAACAGCAATTATCGCGCCAGCAGCAGCGGCGTGTTTACGCCGGCGGTTGGCGCGCCGGTTACCGCCACCGTGGCCAGCGCCCCGGCGCTCACCATCACCAAAACGGCTACAGCCACCTCGGTGGAGGCCGGCGCTTATCTGGGCTACGTGATTACCGTTACCAACCAGAGCAGCGCCACCGATTACGGCCGCAGCCTGCAAATTGTCGATCTGCTGCCGCCGCAAACCCTGTTTGTCAGCGCCGGGATCAGCGGCGGCGCCGCCGCCATCGATGCCCCCACGCCGGGCAGCACCGGCGCCATCACCTGGACAATAACCAGCCCGGCCGGGCTGGACGCCGGTGAATCGCTGGTGTTGACGGCAACCGTGCGGGCGCAGTCGCCGTATACCAACAACACGGAAATCACCAACACCGCCGTGCTGACCGCGGCCAATATTCCCGCCGAAATTTCCAGCCCGCCGCTGACCACTACCATCACCAGCAGCCCCCAAATTACGCTGACCAAAATTGTTCAGCCGGCTGCGGTGCTGGCCGGCCAGCCGCTCACGTACACCGTGGTCATTACCAACAGTGGCAACGAAACCGCCTACAATATCCCGCTGACCGATACCCTGCCGGCCGGCTTTTCGCCGGCGGTGGTCAACCGTACCGAAACCATTACCGGCGTCGGGCTGCTGCAAGAGCCGGTGGTGGTCACTTTTACCATCTCCGCCACGGCCGGGTCGGTGGGCGGGCAGTTCCCCAACCTGATCACCACCACAGTCAACGGCATCGATATTGCCAGCGGCCCGGTGGCCACGGTGACCGTTATTCCGCAGGTGTTCACCGTTACCAAAACCGCCAGCCCCGAGCCGGTGGTGCCGGGGTCGGTACTCACCTACACCATTGTCGTCACCAACGAGACCACATCGACGGAAACGGCCATCATCACCGACACTTACCCGGCCGAGGTTCAGTTTAGCTCCGCCTCGCCCGCGCCCACCACGGGTAACAACGTCTGGCAAATCAGCGTTGGCCCGCTGGCCAGTGAAACGATTGTGGTTTCAGTGACGGTCAGTTCACCGCTGACCAATTCGCTGGTGTTTACCAACCGGGTTGATGTGGACAACCTTGTCAGTTCGCCGCGGGTTTCGGCCACGGCCGCCAGTACAGTGGTCAGCACGCCCACCCTGCACATCCGCAAAGTGGCCTCGCCCTCGCCCGTGCAAGCCGGCCAGTCGCTCACTTACACCATTTTCTACTCCAACACCGGCACGGCCATTGCCACCGGCCTGCGCCTTACCGATACCCTGCCGGCCAGCGTTACGGTGAGCAGCGTTACGCCCACGCCGGCAATTTCGGTGCCCGGCCAACTGGTCTGGACGCCCGCCCCACTTTCGCCCGCCGACGGTGAGCAAAGCCTGACCGTGTACGTAACTGTGACTCAGCCAATGGTCAGCGGCACGCTGCTGGTTAACCAGGTTGACATCGGCGCGACCAACGCCGCCAGCGCCACGGCCACGCTCAACACGCCGGTCAACAGCCTGCCGCTGCTGCAAATCAGCAAAACCGCCAGCAGCGACCCCATCGCCGTGGGGCAGGTGCTCACCTACACCCTCACCTTTACCAACAGCGGCACGGCCGACGCCACCAATGTGTTTATCACCGACACGCTGGACAGCAACGTGATTTATCAGGGCAGTCCCGGCGGTCAGGTTGTGTGGAACATCCCGCAGGCGCCGGCCGATGGCCTGCCGCACTCGGTATCTGTGACCGTGACCGTGGCCGCCACTCTGCCCAACAATTCGGTGCTGACCAACCAGTATCAAATTGCCAGCGATGAAACCGGGCTGGCGGCCAGCGGCTCAATTACCACGCTGGTGCAGGCTCCGCAACTGGCCGTAACCAAAGTGGTTTCGCCCGCCGGTTTTGTTCGCGCCGGCGAGGCGGTGGAATACACCATCACCTACAGCAACACCGGGCCAATTACGGCCAGCAACGTGCTCATCACCGATACTTATCCGCTGAGCGTTACCAATATTGTTTCGGCCAGCACCGACGCGGTGTTTGACTCCAGCCCGGCGGCGGATACGCTGGTCTGGCTCGATGCCGTACTACCGCCCGCCAGCGGCGGCTCGATCACTCTGTCCGGCAACGCGGTCACTTCGCCGTGGCCGGCCACCGGGCTGAACATCACCAACACCGTGCTGGTTGAGTCGGGCAGCCTGTCTGCCACCGATGACGCCGTGCTCGAAGGCCGGCCCGGCCTGCCGGCGGGGAGCATCACCGTTATTCCCGTGCCGTCCAGCCAAACCGTGGGCCAAAATATCGCTGTGATGACTTCGGTGGCGGATGCCTACGGTAACCCGGTTTACGATGGCACGGCCATCACATTTACCACCAGTTTGTCCGGCAGCAACTATAGCAATGCGGTGGTCAACACCAGCAATGGCATGGCCACCGGCGTGCTCAGTTCAACCGTGGCCGGTACGTCAATGGCTGCGGCCGAGGCCACCTCCATTGTGAGCGGCAGCGCCATTGTCACCTTCACCGCCGACGCGGCGGTACGGCTGGTGCTGCAAGCCACCTCGCCGCAAACGGCCGGGGTTACTTTCCCCATCAGCATTACCGCGGTAGACCAGTTTGGCAACCGCGATACCGGTTTCAACCAGTCGGTTTCGCTGGCGGATACCACCGGTACGCTGACCGGCGGCCCGGTAACGCTGAGCACCGGCTTTGCCGTGGTCAGCAATGTGGCGGTGTTGTCGGCCACCACGCCGGCGTCAACCATCATTACCGGCACGGGCGGCGGAATTTCCGGCACGGTGGCGGTTGAAATTGTGCCGAATCTGGCCAATCTGCAACTGGCGCTGGCCGTCGATAGCCCCATCCGTGTTTGCGAAAGCGGCACGTTTACCGCCACGCTCACCGACAATCTGGGCAACCCCATTGCCGGCGAAACCATCACCTTCAGTTATCCGGCCACTAAATTCTCGCCAATGCCCGACCAAAACCGCACCACCAGCAGCAGCGGCGTGGCCACGTTAACGGTAACCCGCATTGGCAGCAGTGTATCCGCGGATTTGGTCTCGGCGTTTAGAGGCACCAGCCCCATCGCCAACCAATTTGTGAGCAGCCTGCCGGCCGATCCGGCCTCGACGGCGATTACGGTGACGGTTAGCCCGGCCAGCATTCCGGCCAACGGCTCGGCCACAACCCTGCTTTCGGCGCAGGTGGGCAACTGCGCCGGCCCGGTAGCCGATGGCACAGTGGTCACTTTTACCCTGTCGCCGGCGCTTGATCTCAGCCCGACGCCGCCCTTCACCGCGGCCACCAGCGGCGGCGCGGCCAGCGCCACCCTCACCGCCGGCGTACTGACCGGCACAGTGACCATTACCGGCCAAACTTCCGGCAAAACCGATACCGCCAGCCTGACGCTGACCACCCCCGGCGCGGCCGTGCTGGCCATCACCAAATCGGCCACACCGGCCGGCGGAAATGTGCTGCCGGGCAGCACCATCAACTACACAGTCAGCGTGCAAAATGTGGGCACGCTCACCGCTACCAACGTGGTGATCACGGATGACCTCGACGCGGTGGTACAGTTTGTGACCGGCTCCAACAGCAGCAGCGGCAGCTTTAACCACTCCTCCGGCCGGGTAACGGTGCAAGCGCCTTCGCTGGCGGTTGGCGGCTGGCTCACGGCCACATGGTCGGTTACGGTGACAAACGTCGCCTCCGGCACAACCATTCAGAATACGGCCAACGCCAACAGCGACACCACCGGCCTGATCACCAGCACCACCGTCACCCATCAGGTAATCACCCAGACCACCTCGCCGGCAACAATTTATCTGCCGATCATTATTAAAAATTGCTGCCTGCCCAATCTGGTTATCGACAGTTTTGTCGTGGATACGGCCTTTAATCCGCCGCACGTAACGGTGGTCATCAGAAACAACGGCCAGGCGGCCATTACCAAAGGCTTTTGGCTTGATGTGTATGTGAACCCCACGGTTGAACCGAAAAACCTGATCAGCGGCCCCAATCCCGGCGACCGGCGCTGGGAGCGCATCAGAACCATCGACCGCGGGATTGCCTGGCCCATCAGCACGGCTTTACAGCCCGGCGATACCCTGACCAGGGTGCTGACCGCGCCGCTGACCGTGCCCAACGAAACCAACTGGGTCGCCTTCCCGGCCGGCTCGTACACCTTCTACACCTTTGCCGACAGTTACGACTCTGACGACAATTACTTTGTGGAAATTTTTGAGAGCGATGAAATGGACAACCAGGCCCAAACCGGCCCGCTGTCGATAACCGGCGGGCTGGAAGTTGCCGGCGATAACGCCGCGCCAACACCGGCCGGGCCGCGCCACGATCTGTCCCGGTAGGCGTCCGGCAGCAAAAATCAGGGCGGGGTGCAGTCTCCCCGCAGCGCAGGTGAACATTGTGCAGGGGCGCTTCGCGAAGCGCCCCTGCATTCGTTGATTCACAGATTCATTTATTTTCACAGGAGGGGTTAATGCTGATCGCTTTGCGGGAATTACAAAATCGGCTGGAATTTTTGCACACTGAAATAAACAAAATTCTGAGCGAAGTTCCCCCGGCGGCGCTGGATTGGACGCCCCTGCCGGCGCTGAATTCGCTGGCGGTGCTGGCGGCGCACGTTGCCGGCGCCGAGCGTTACTGGATTGGGACGGTGGCCGGCAACGATCCGCTGCCCCGCGACCGCGAAGCGGAGTTTGAAACCCGCGCCGTCGGTGCGGCCCAACTGATTGCTCAACTTGATGAGGTGCTGGCCCACAGCCGCTCCGTCATCAACCAGATGACGCCCTTTGATTTGGAGGAAATTCGGATTGCGCCGCGTGATGACCGCCGGGTAACGGTTGCCTGGGCGCTGCTGCACACGCTGTCGCATACGGCCATGCATGTGGGGCATATGGAAATTATTCGGGATTTGTGGCAGGCGCGGCGGTAGTTAACCCGCCCGCGCCGCGTTGGTTATCGACCTGAAAAATTACGCTTTGCCGGCAAATTGGGCCAGCCAATCGAGCACGGGCGCAGCGGTTTTGTTTAACTGGCTGTGGGCGGCCTGGGCGTAACTGGCCAGGTATTGGTGCAGTGCCGCCTGCGAGCGGTTGTGGTTGAGCAGCATGTCGCGGGTCCAGGTTTGGTCTTCATCCAAATAGGCCATGCTGCCCAGGGTTAATGCCCCGACAATGTTGCGCGAGATAATAAAGTTCCAGTACGACAGCGTGACGTGTGGAAAGTCGGTGTGGTCAATGGCTTCCCACACGGCGGATTCAATCAGCGGCTGCCGGTCGCGGTAATGCCCCAGGGCTTTTTTGTACGAATCCGGAATGGGCGAGGTTTGGGGGACCGGCAGGGTTTTGGCCAGCGCCTGCTGAACCACTTGAGATACATGGTCAAGCTGTTCGCCCAGAAAATAGCCGGGAATTCGGCTGCGGAGCTCGGGGAGCTGGTTGAACGGTTGTCCGCCAAATGCCACCGGAATGTTAGCAGTTTGCAGCACCTGGGCGGTTTGCAGAAGCGTTGCCGCGGTGTACAACTGTTGGGCAGCCAGCACCACCAGACCGGGTTTAACCACAGAAATTGTTTCTTCCAAATGTGAAACCGGAACATTGGCTCCCAAAAACATGGTGTCCCAACCATTGCGGCGCAGCAAGAAAGTGGCCATAAGCAGGCTGAACACGTGAAGCTCTTCCGGGGGGCAGGCCACCAGGACTCGCCCGGGGCGGGTAGGGCCGGATGAAGCGGCGATCAATGCCTCCAGCCGCCGCACGGCCAGCGTCGAGGCAAAATGTTCCTGCTGGACGGTGGCTTTGCCTTCAAACCATTGTTGGCCAATGTAAGCCAGCCCTTTTTGCAGAAATTGAGTGCACACTATTTCTGGCGAATATAGCGCTGCCGCCTGGGCCAGTGTCTGTTCGGCCCGTATTTCGTCAAACTTCAGGCAGGACTCTATCCAATCGCTGCGCATGGCCTCAATATTGCTGCCGTGGCCCAGCGCCTCCGGGATTGTCGATGTGACGACCGGCGGCTCGGGAGTTGCTACGGCGTTGAGGGGGTTTTGGCCTTCCGCCTCCAGCCGGTGCCACAAGTCTACGGCCCGGCTGATGGTCAGTCCCTCGTTTTGGCGGGCAACCAGCCACTTGAGAACGTCAATATCACGCTGAGAATACACGCGGTGCCCGCCGCTGGTGCGCTCCGGCTGCGGAATGCCGTAGCGGCGTTCCCATGCCCGCAGGGTGTCTTGCTTTAAACCGGTTTCCCGCACTACAGCCTTTAAATTAAAGGTGGGTAGATGATTTGGATGGGTATGTGTTGTCATAATCCTGCCCGAATTTGAATTGACAAATTTCAAAACTGCCAGAGTTGTCTGCTTAAACCATAGCAAGTTTTCGTAATACTGTCAAGTTTTTGTCTAGTTTTTGTTGAAAAAATTAAACAGGGGTGTTCGGCGGGAAATTTGTAGGATGGGCCGGTCAATTTTTTTGGAGTGCGGCGGCTAATTCCACCAGCGAGACAGGACCGGGATGCTGCGGCAACCGGCTAACTGGTTGCCCAAAACCTGCAACCGCTCTCTGACAAGCGGCCAATCCAGCGATTCCGAGTCGAGATGATTGGCTGCCTGGCGGTAGGCATGGCTGGCCGAGGCAAATTTTTCCTGGGCTTCGTAGGTTTGGCCCAGTCTGACCCAGGCCTGGCCGTGTTGGGGATCAATTTTGGTGGCGTATCTGAGTTGTTTGCGGGCTTCATCGAGCCGGTTTTTGTGGAACAGTAAATCCCCCAATGCGTAATACGTTTCCGATGACCTGGGGGCGGTCGCCATTGCTTCGCGGTATACTTCTTCGGCGCGTTCCCAGCGGCCTTCCTGCTGCAAAACTTTGCCCAGCGCCAGATACGGGCCAATCTGGTCCGGTTCTTTTTTGACAGCTTTTTCCAGCATAGCGATCGCCGCTGCCGGTTCGCTCATTTCTGTGAGCACCTCGCCCATTTGCCGGTACAAATCGGGCTGGTTGGGGTTGAGTTTTTCCGCAATGCGCAGCGCTTCAAGGGCGCGCCCCGCCCGCCGATGCTCACGGTAGCCCATAGCCAGTTGAGTAAAATAAACCGACCCCAGCCGATAGTCGCCCATTTCGTGGCCGCACTCGGTGCAGGTGTCCCATTCCACGTCCATCGGCGTGGTGCAGGCCGGGCATTCCATAACCAGCGGTGTTTCGCAGTGGGGGCACTTGGAGTCCATTGTTGAAATGGCTGCCTTGCAGAACGGGCATTTGGTTTCAAGCGAGGTTGCCCGGGCCGAGGTATGCTGTTTTTGCAGGCGATCAAGCCCTTTGAGCGCGGCTTCATTGTGGGGGTCGATGGCCAGCACGTTGTTGAAGCAGGTCAGCTTTTCATCGGTGTTGTCCACCACCGAGGCCAGCCACAGCCAGGCTTTGAGATTGGTTTCGTCCAGGTTGGTAACCTGTAGCAACAGCCGGCGAGCCTGTTCTTTTTGCCCGGCTTTGGCTGCTGCAATTCCCTGCTGCAATAGTTCGGTAATGCGTGCCGGCATAGGGTCGTTCCCGCTTTGGTGAGTTATGTTCGGTTTATTTTATCACCGATTTTGTCAGGTGGCAATGAAAAAAACAGCCTCGTAGAGGTGTTCTACGAGGCCGCGGTTTAAAACAGCAGGTTGGCCAGCTTTTGCCGGTACTCCCTCACTACCGGCTGCCCCTCACCGATGATGGTGAAAATGGCCAGCATGGCTTTGCGCGCGCCGTCATCGTTGTATTTGCGGTTGAAACGCACCACCTCTAAAAACTGATCCATCGCCTGAGTGTATTTTTGCCGGGTGGCATACAGGCTGCCGAGCGCGTAATGGCTGGCCGCGTCGCGCGGGTCGGCCTCAACTTTGGCCAGCAGGTCGGCTTCGGTGTGGCCGGCAGCGAATTTTTGAAACTGCGCCGTCGCCAGCAGAGCGTCGGCCACGCCGCGCTCGCTGATACCCTGCGGGATGCTTTCCAGCAGGGCCACGCCCTCATCCACGCGCCCCTGCCCCAGCAGCACCCGGCCCAGCGCAATTTGAGCCGGGTAGTGGTCTGGCTTTTTCTCCAGCGCGGCCCGATAGTTGGCTTCGGCCATGGCCGGCTGATCGCTAACTTCCCACTCGTAGCCCTGTTTGGCCAGCAAGTCGGCTTCAGATGGTACCAGCCCTTCCAAAAATTTGCGCACCTGCGGTTCGGGCAGCGCGCCGGTAAATTCGCCCGCCATCTGCCCATCGCGGAAAGCCTTAACCGCCGGGATACCCTGCACCCCGTAGCGCCGGGCTGTGTCCTGATTTTGATCAACATCGAGCTTGGCCAGAATAAAGCCGCCCTGATATTCCTGGGCCAGCCTTTCCAGCACCGGGCCGAGCATGCGGCACGGGCCGCACCACGCGGCCCAAAAATCGACCACCACCGGCACGGTTTTTGAGCGTTCCAGCACCTCGCTGGCAAAATTTTGATCGGTTACATCGATGACGTAATTTGTAGCGGTTATTGTGGCATCCATTGGTTTCTCCTCTGAAAATAAACCCCCTCCCCAACCCTCCCCCTATTAGGGGGAGGGAGTCGCGCAGCGACGGGTGGGGGTTAATAAATTTTCACCTGATACCATCTTTCCGAGTGGCTTCGCCCCGACGCGGTACAATTCCTATCTCGGAACGAACATCTGCAATCTTGTACTCAGTGTAATTTCAATTTGACTGAGTGTAAATCAATTTTGACTGAGTGTAATTTCAATTTGACTGAGTGTAAATCAAATTTGACTCAGTATAAATCAAAACGCATCTCTCGCATTTTAATTTGGGACTATCCCACCCCCATTCAGACGCGATTGGGGCGGCGGCTCTTACCGCACTACAAAATTACCCACCGCCGCCGAGTCGGCTGTGGGCTGGCCCGCGGCGCCGAGGACGCGCAGCCGCGGCCCGTCCGGCGGCACGTACATCCCGGCGAGCAGGCGGTATTCGCCCGGCGCAAGGTTGGCCGGCAGGTTGATGGCCACCGGATGGGTGACCACTTCGCCGGGCAGCCAGCCGGTGGTGGGCTGCTTGCCCCGCGCGCCGGGGGCGGCGTCGGATTGGGCCACAATTTCGCCGGCGGCGTTGAGCACGTGCACAAAAATCTGGTAGGGCTGTTCCATTTCGCTCAGGCCCTGCCAGACCAGTTCAAGCTGGACGGTGCAGTTGCCGGCGGCGCAGTCGGCCCGATTGAACTGCGCCGGCAACGCCGGCGTGTAGCCGGTGAGCAGCGCTTTGTCCTCAAAATTGGCGTCGAGCCGGACTGGCAGCGGCGGCAGGGTAAAGGTGCGCTCCTCTTTTTCAACCACCTGCAGCGCTGGCAGCGTCAAGCCCTCGCTCAGCGGGATACCAAAGCGGCGCACGTTGAGCCGGCTGCCATCGGGCCGCAGCCAGCTCAGCCGGATTTGCAGAGCGTTGTCGCCGGGCGGGGCGCTGGCCGGCACAACCAAATCGACCTGATCCCGCACAAACTGGCCGGCCTGCCAGCCGGCGGTGGGGGCGCGCCCGCTCACCGGCGCAAATTGGTTGGCTCGCAGCACGCGGCCGGCGGCATCGAGTTGCTCCACTTGCAGGGTGTAATTATCGGCGGGCGGGCGGAGCGCCT
Organism: Anaerolineae bacterium; assembly: GCA_022071955.1. Taxonomy (GTDB): domain Bacteria; phylum Chloroflexota; class Anaerolineae; order 4572-78; family J111; genus J095. Next base: position 20,436 of record JAJVIM010000007.1, on the reverse strand, counting down.
GCCACAACAACCGCAGGGCAAAGCCTTTGCCCTGCCCCACCCGGCTCACCGAATAATCGTAGCCGGCCAGTTGAATTTCGGCGTTGAAATCGTGCGCCGGCGGCGATTTGTACTCACCGGGGCCGAGCCGGTAGCCGGGCGGCGGCGGGCCGATGGGCACCGTGCCCAAAGTGAGCACCACGTTTCCATCTGGCAGCGGCCACGGCTGCGACGCTTTTTGGTAAACCACCAGTTGCAGCTCGGCCGGTCCGGGTAGCGTGCCGATGGCGACCGGCAGCAGCGGATAGCTGAGCAGATATTGCCCGGCGGGCAGGCTGTCGCGGGGGAACCAGCCGCTGCGGATTGGCTCATCGAGTTGGGCCACGGTGACGCCGTTTTGCACCAGCCGCAGCGAGTTTGTAGTCTCCGGTCCCAGTTGGGCCAGCGCCTGCCAGGTAAGCGCCACCGGGTAATCCTGCCCGGCGGCGGTTTGCGGGGCAAACTCCGCGCCGATCAGCCGCAGCCGGTTATCAAAGGTGACGTTGGGTTTTTGCGGCAGGTCGGGCAGCAGCCCGGCGGGGTCAAGCTGGCGCGGAGCGATGCGCACCAGCCGGCCCCACGGCAGCAACTGGTAACGCTGCTCGATGCCGGCAGCCCAGCCTTGCAGCGGCCCGGCAATGTACAGGTTGGGGTTGCGGGTGAACCAGTCAATCACAACTTCTTCTGTGGGCGGATACACGCCGCGTAAATCGGGGCGGCGGTCTTCGGCGTGCTGCATGTACCAGAAGCTGGTCAAATCGCCCCAGTGGGCCAGCAGCCCCGCGCCCGGTTGCAACGGATGGTTGAGCGCGTCGGCCCACTCGTTGTAAATGGCGCGGTTCCATTTGCGGCTGAGCCACAGGTTGTTGGTTTGGATTTGGGGGGCAAGTTGAAAGACGAAAAGCAAAATAAGTAGAATTGGTGGCAGCCCGAAATACGTAATACGTGTTGCGGGTTGCGTGTTACGCAGCCGGGCGAACAGCGCGGGAATGGCCGCCAGCGTGTAGCCGCCAAACAGGGCCAACACCAGAAACGAGGGCAGCAAAAAGGCCGATTGTTCGCCCTGACCGTAGGTCAGTACAAATGGAATGGGCGTGGCGTACAGCAGCAGCAGCGGCCAAAAGAGGCGGGGTTTGGTTGCCGCCAGCGCCAGCCCGCCGATCAGCCCCAGCGCCACGCCGGCCAGCGAAAACTCGTTGTTCAGCAGCGGCAGGTAAACGCTGATGAATTGCTGCGGCACCAGCCCCCAGTTGGTCACCACTCCGCCGGTAAAATCGGCGGCGGAAAAGTAGCGCAGCCAGCCGGCCAGCCCGGAGTGGTAAAAATCGGCCAGCAGCCCGCGGTTGATGGCCTCGGCCCGGCCGTAGGCAGCGATGAGCCATTCGGCGCGGAGGGGGATGTAAAAATAGAGCAGGCCGGGGGCGATCAGCCACAGCAGGTGGCCGGCAAAATTTTTAACGGTGAACAGGTAGCGGCGGCAGTTGAGCCAGACCAGCAGCAACAGGCCGGGGATGAGCAGGACGGTGGTGCTGTGCACGGCAATTTCCAGCCCAAACAGAAAAATCGGCAGGGCCAGCGGCCAGCGCGCTCGCCAGCGGTTCAGCGCCAACTGCCAGCCGGTGAGCATTGTTTGCGAGGCGGGCAGCAATTCCGGGCGGCGGTAGCGCTCCACCGCGCCCAGCAGCGACAGCAGCACGCCGCTGAACAGCAGCATATTCAGCGCGTAAATTTTGGCTTCGGTGGCCCAGCGCCAAAAGGTGGGCAGGGTGGCCAGCAGCAGTACCGCGGCGACGGCGGCCCAACGCGCCAGCCATCGATCTGAACCGTACAACCGGACGGCGACGCCGTACAGCAGCGGCAGGGCCAGCGCCGCGCACACCGCCGAAAGCAGGTTCATGCGCCAGGCCAGTTCGCCCCACGGCAGCAGGGTGACCCACACTTTGCTCAGCAAAATGTAGAGCGGGTAGCCGGTGGGGTAGGTAACGCCCAACACAGACGGTGTGTACTGAAACAGCGCCGCGTCGCCTTCCAGCACGGTGGGGGCCAGCGTGCTGGTATAGGCAATCAACCCGGCGGCAGCCAGCAGCCCGCCGAGCAGCGCGTCGGCGTGGCGGGCAAGCGGGGCAGTCAACTGAGTCAGGCGTGATTTCACAAGGTTTCTCTGCAATGACGAATGACGAATGACCAATGACGAATGACAAATGACCGATCTTGTCCTACTTCCTACTTCCTACTTCCTGCTTCCTGCTTCCTACTTCCTGTGCCAGCGGTTCGGGGTAGACCAGCCCGGCCCAGCGCCGAAAGCCGGCAATGGGCAGCAGCGTGCCGCCGTCGATGGGGGCGCTGCCGGGCGGGTTGAGCGCCGGGTCAAATTGGGTAATGGGCAGCCGAGCGGCAACATCCCACGGGTCAGCGTTGCGGCTAAAACCGAGGGCGTAGGCAAAGTCGGTTTTGTCGCCTGTCCACCAGGGAATGGTGTTCACCCGCACCTGCCGCCGGTCGCCGGCCTGCCAGCGCGAGGTGGGCCACCACACCAGCGCCGGCTGGGTGTAATCCGTGGCGCCGGCAATCTGCCCGCCGGCATCGAGCCGGTACAAAAACAGGTGGTAATCCTCGGCGGGCGGCTGGAGGGCCTCAAAATAGAGCATTACCTGCGGCTCGGTATCCGAGGTGGCCAGCCGCCGGATTTCCGGCTTGACGCCGACCAGTTTGAGCTGGCCGCCAAAGGTGACGGCAAAGGGTTGGGCGGCGGCGGGCAGGGCATCGAACTGAGTAAACGTAACCAAATTGTCGCTGATGGGCAGGCGCGGCGCGCCGTTTTTGAGCAGCAGCCAGCCGTCTTCGGCGCGGACAACGCCAAAAGCGTGCTCGTAAATCATGCCGATGATGAGGTCATCGTGCGCGCCAAAGCGGTTGGGCAGTTTGGGATGGCTGAGGTCGAGCCAGATGTAGTCGTAATCAGTGAGCAGCGGGCCGCTCCAGATGCCCAGTTTGTCGCGGTGGGCCACGTAGGGAATCAACTGCGCCTGCGCCAGCACGCTGGCCTCGGGCGGAATGGCGGCGGCAATCTGCCGGCCCAGTTCGTGATGGGCGGTTACTTCGATGGGTTCGTACAGCAGCGACAGCGGAGTGTAGCCGCGAAAATGGTGATAGGTGAGGGCGGTGAACAGCAAAATCAGGCTGAGCAGTTTCAGCGTTAGTTTGGGCCGGGTCAAGCGAAAGACAACCAGCCGCCAGCCGTTAATTTGCGGCTCGCGCCGGGCCAGTTTTTCGTTGAGGTGGGTTAATAGAAAATTGAGCCGGGCCAGGCCGTCGATGGCGGCCAGCAGCAGCATGGCCAGCATCGGCGTAGCGTAGTGCCAGGTTTCAAGCTGGCGCAGGGTGGGGTTGGCGCTGAGCAACACAAACGCCAGCGACGGCGCGGCCAGCGCCAGCAGCGGCAGGCCGGCCCACGGTAGCAGCGCCAGCGGCACGGTGATCATCAGCAAAGCGGGGATGCTGCCGGGCCGAAAGATGAGCGCCAGCACTTTTTCGGGGTGGGTAAAAGGCGACAGCGCGATTTCCAGCGGGGTGTGGCCCAGTGTTTCAAACCAGGCGGCGTAAATGGAATGGCCGCCGCCCACGCGATAGGCCGGAATGATCACCTGAAAAGTCACATAAAACCAGAGCAGCCCAACCACGGCCAGCGCGCCGCCGGCCCACCAGCGCCGCCGCAGCAGCAAATACAAGCCGATCATCAGCACAATCAGCGAGATGTCCTCTTTGGTGGAGAGCGCCAGCAGAAAGAAGAGGCCGGCAAATATATAATTCAACCATGTTGCATGCCGCGTGTTGGGCGCTATTCGCTGACTCGTTGATTTGCTGACTCGCTCCGGCCACAGCCAAAAACTGACGCCCTGCGTGGCCAGCGCTTTATCTAAAAAATAGATGGCCGACAGCAGAAACAGCGGGGCCAGGGTGACCGCGTGAAAATCAAACAACGTCACCGATTCGGTGGCGGGCATGAGCAGGTAGGCCAGCGCCACCGCCAGCGCCGCCCACGGATTGTCCAACCGGCGCACACCGAGGGCAAAAATGGGCGCGGCGGCCAGCGTGAGCGCCGCCGCTTGCAGCCAGAACAACGTGCGCGGGTCTGGCCAGAGGGCGTAGAGCGGGGCAATCACAAACAAAATCGGTTCTACGTGGGTGGCCCAGCGCAGCGGCCCGTTGTCTTCAATCAACGACACGGCGAAACCTTTGCCGTGCAAAAAATTCCACAGCGGCTGGATATAAACGCCGGTGTCAAACGCGCCGGTTTCAAAGGCCAGGTGGCGCTGGTTGGTGTAATATACGGCAAAGGCAAAATAGGCCAGCATCGCCGCAGCGAGCAGAATTTGGGGCAGCGGCGCCGGCCGGTTTCGGGAGTGGCTCACTTATTTCACCGTTAAGCCGGGCAGCAGGCAAACGTCCGGCTGGCAGTTGTTTCCGGTTACGGGTAGCCGCTGGCCGGTATGCGGGTTATACAGGCCGATGGCAATCTGATAGTCGCCGGGCGGCGCGTCGGCGGCCAGCGTGACGGCGTACGGGTCAGTCAGATATTCGCCGGGCAGCCAGCCAGTGGTGGGGAACTGGCCCGCGCCGGGTGTTTGGTCAACCTGGCCGTGCAGCGCGCCATCAGGCCCAATCAACTGGACAAAGGCAGTGTAGTCGGCGTCAAATTCGGCGTCGCTGCGCCAGTAGAGCCGGGCGTTGAGTGTGCCGCCGGGCGAGAGCGTGCTGGCGTTGGCGTCAAGCCCCACCAGCGTGGCCAGCCCGCCAAATTCGGCGTTGAACGGCAGTTGCGGCCGGGGGGCGGTAAAGTTGCGCGGCCAGCCGGTAATTTCAAAGTCGCCCACGGGCAGCGAGAGTTTGTTGCTGCCGGCGTTGCTCAGCCGCAGTTCCAACTCGTAAATGCCCGGTTCGAGCGTGGGCGGGATGCGGGCCGTGAGCCAGCCGCGCAGCATTTCGCCGGCGCGCCACCGCGAGCTGGGATAGCCCGGCCCGGCCAGCCCCACCGGCTCGGAAATGGGCCACTCGTCTTTGCCCTCTTTGGGTTTGACCACCAGCCCCATTTGCAAATCGGCGGCGGGCGGTGGGTCATCGGCCTGCCAGATGAGTGACGCCCCCAATTGCTGCCCCGCCCGCACCGACTGGCCGGGCAGGGTTTCAAAGCCGATGAGTTTGAGGCCGGGCAGCAGGGGCTGTTCGGCGGGCAGGGCCAGCGTCAGGTCTTCGATTTTAGTGCGTTTGGTGGCCGGCGCCACTTTGAAGGGGGCCAGCTCGGTCAGCCGGTCGGCGTTGCTGTCGGCTACCGGCAGCCGGGCCAGCGACTCTTCGCCGTAGACCGCAATTTTGAGCAGGTAGTCGCCGGGCGGGGTGGCGGGCGGAATGGGAATGAGAAAATAGGTGTCTTCCTGCGCGCCCACGTCCCAATCTCGGCTGCCCGTTTGCCACCAGTTGTTGAGCAGTTCTTTGTCAACCTGGGTCACAAGCTGGCCGTTTTGGGTGTAAACAATGGCCGATACTTTGAGATTTTCCGGCTGCTGGCCGGTTTTTTGCCACGACAGCCGCAGCCAGAGCAAATCTTTGCTGCGCGCCTGGGCCACGTTGACCGCGCTCACGTCGCCGGCATCGCCCAGCCCGAAGGCGGTCAGCTTGAGCTGGTCGCCAAAATTGATGTTAGCCGGGGTGAGTTTCTCGGCGGTAAAATCTGGCGCGGGCGTTTCGAGCTGGTAGGTATCGATGTTGAAATATTTAAAGCCATGCCGGTGGTCGTGGTAGCCGTATTTTTCAAGATAATAGGGGATGACGCCTTTGGGATCGGCGCCGGTGTGTTTGGAGGTGAGCCACTGTACCACGCGAATAACGCTGTGCTGGGCGGCGGCCTGGGTTAAATCCTGGGCCAGCGTGCGCTCGTCATCGACCACCCAGTAGTGGGCGGCGGGGTGGGGCTTCAGTTCGGTCAAAAAATCGGTGGTGAAGTTGCGGTAGGTTTCGCCGGCGGCGGTGTTGCGCGGCAAAATAAAGGCCGCGTCCCGGTTTTGTTCTTTTAAAATCTCGTTGGCCATGTCCACGGCGTACACGTGAAACGCCGCCTGGGCGTCGTTGGTGGCCGGGTACACATAAAAATAGTAGTTGAGCTGCGGCCGGTTAACCTGCCAGAATTGCCACAGCAGCAGCAGGCCGATAACTGCGCCCGCGCCGCGCCGCAGCCGGCGATAGCTCGCTGCGCTCAGACGTGGGGCCAGCCAGCGGTTGCCGGCGGCCCACAACAGCTCGAGCACAGTCAGCACGGTGATGGCGGCGAACACGTAGGTGGGGGTGGTTGCGCCGATGGTGCGCAGGTTGTGCGGGATGGAATCGGGCGACAGGATGCTGGGCAGCAGCATCACCCCGTACCACAGCCACACAAACAGGTAGGCCGCTCGGCCGCGCAAGCCGCGCCACAACGAAATAAGGAAACCGGCAAACACCAGCAGGCCAATCGCCGGGGGGATGAACGACAGCGCCGGCGGCCGGCCCACCAGCCAGCCAAACGACACGCCGTAAGCGGTAAAATTGCCAATGAAGGCTCGCCACAGCAAGCCCCACGGGTCGCCCTGATTAATTTGGGGGTTGGTGAAAATGGCCTGGCTGACGCGGGTTGAGCCGGCATCAAGATCGGGGCGGGCCAGCAGCACGTAAACCATCGGCAACAGGGTCAGTGCCGCCACAAAGCCGGCAATGAATAAATTCCAGAATTGCGAAGTCAGATAGGCGGTGGACGGGGCGGCTTTCCAATTAAATCGCCGGGCCAGGCTGAGAACGGCCCACTGCGCTACAAAAAAGGCGGCGTACAACACCGGCGCAAACGCCCCCGACAGATAAATGTAGAGCGACGCGCCCAAAAAGAGGCCGCTCAGCCCAAAGGCCCATTTGGGCGTGCGGCGGTTTAACCCCCACCACAAAAAATAAACCGAGGGCAGCATTAAAAACGGCACGCCGATGGTAGCAAAAGCCACCCGGCTGGACCACAAATGCCACACCGAAAAAGCCAGCCCCAGGCTCGACAGACCGGCCAGCAGGCGGGCGCGGTTCAACCCTTCGAGCCGGAACGTTTCTCGCACGGTCCAATAATTAAAGAAGATGCTCATGACCCCGGCCCAGGCCGCCACCCCGCGAATGGCCGCAATCGACGGGCCGAACAGATAAAATGAAGCGGCCGCAAAATAAAAGCCCAGCGTGCCGCCGCCGCCCTGCCCTTCGTAAGTAAATTTCAAGCCGTCGCGCAGGGTGGTCAGCGCGCCAATCGCGCCCACGGCTTCATCGGAGTTGAAACCGGGCGGCACTTCTTCGATGCGCCAGTAGCGCAAAAATGTGGCGGCGGCGATGATCAGCAGCAGCACCAGCCATTCCACGGCCAACGTCCATTTCGGTTCGGTTGTGTTCTGGTTCAAGGATTCCTCCAAACCGGGTGCCTTTATCAACAATCAGCCCGCCGAAGGGGGCGGGCTGAGTTAACCAGGCGCAATTAAAGGGCACCATGATAGCCAATTCCAACAGAGTTGGCAAACACAAACCGGAGTGTGAAAATTTTCTTTGACAAAAAATCGGTGCGCAAGAAAAAATGGAGGTAGCGAGCCACAAAATCGGCGCGCCAAAAACTTTTTTACAAATATGATGGCTATACTCACGGTTATTTGTAGCAAAAATCAAAAAATGGCAGAGAAATCGACAAAAAATTCAAAAAGTTGAGCCGAAAGACAGAATTTTGGGCAAAAAATAAAACCGATTCGTTTCGAAATTTAGAAAATCGAAAGAAATCGTTAATTTTGTAGTCTGAACTAAACGTTAGTTGTATTTATTCCTCAAAAATTGACAGAAATTTTTGTTTTGGATTTGCAAAAATAAGTTTTTACGATACGATAGTCACCGTTAGGTATAAATTTTGTCAATTCTCGCGAGGTTCAACGGCGAAAATACGAGGAATTGGCGCAGCTAGTGGTTAAGGAGAGAAAAATGGTAACAAAAAAATTCCTCAAAACTAAACCGGAATGTCAGGTAACGTTCCAGTTACCCGACGAAATTGAAGCCAAAAAGGTTTGCCTGGTGGGCGAATTCAACGATTGGGATGAATCCGCCAACCCTATGCGCAAAGTGAAAGGCGTGTGGCAGACTACCCTCAAACTGGAACAGGATCGCGAATACCAGTATCGCTTTTTGGTTGACGACGCCGAATGGCACAATGACTGGAACGCCGATAAATACGTGCCGAATAATGTTGACGGCGACAACTCAGTTGTAACCACCTTCCTGAACTAACAATAAAAACTTTCACTAAAAAGGCGTTCTGTTCGCAGAGCGCCTTTTTTTTGTTTATTTTGGGCGTGGTTATAATGGGCTATAGGTAGCTCTGCATTAAATCGTGGCCCAAAAATTTGGGGGAATTTACCCCCTCCCCTAACCCACCTGTGCCCCGCAGGGGTATCCCCCAAAATGGGGGAGGGGAAAATATTACGTAGTCGGTTTTGGGCGGCTTTGCCGCCCAAAACCGCATCAAGCCAATCCAAATGAAATGGAGCTGCGTATGCGCATCGGGATAGATATTGGCGGCACATTTACCGATTTTGTGTTTTTTGATGAAGCCACCGGCCGATTTTCTACCCAAAAAACGCTGTCAACGCCGGGCGCGCCGGCCCAGGCCGTGCTGGACGGTTTGCAGCATACCCCGCAGTTGGCGCAAGCCGCCATTGTCCACGGCTCAACTGTGGCCACCAACGCCCTGCTGGAACGCAAAGGTGCGGTGACGGCGCTGGTTACCACCGCCGGGTTCCGGGATGTGCTGGAAATTGGCCGCCAGAATCGCGCCGATATTTACGCTTTGTTTGGCCGCCGGCCCGCACCGCTGGTGCCTGCCGAGCTGCGCTTTGAAGTCACCGAACGCGTTGATCACCACGGCCGGCCGCTGGTTCCGCTGGTGGAGGCGCAGCTCGGTCCGTTGATTGAACAGTTGCGGGCGGCCGGTGTTGAATCGGTGGCGGTGAGTTTGCTCTTTTCCTTTATATACCCGGCCCACGAGCAAATCATCGCCGAAAGGTTACGGGCGGCGGGCTTTTTTGTGTCGCTGTCCTGCGAGGTGCTGCCGGAGTTTCGCGAGTACGAGCGCACCAGCACCACGGTGATCAACGCGTTTGTGTCGCCGGTGATGGACCACTACCTGGCCCAGCTTGAGCGCGACACCCGCGCCGCCGATTTCCGGGTGATGCAATCTAACGGGGGCAGCATCCGGGCCAGCCAGGCCCGGCGCGAGGCGGTGCGCTGTGTGCTGTCTGGCCCGGCCGGCGGCGTGGTTGGGGCGCGGACGGTGGCCCGGGCCGCCGGCTTTGAGCAGATCATCACCTTTGATATGGGCGGCACCTCCACCGATGTGTCGCTGGCGGTGGGCGAGCCGCAAGTGACCACCGAGTCTGAAATTGGCGGGCTGCCGCTGCGGATTCCGGTGATTGATATTCACACGGTGGGCGCTGGCGGCGGTTCGCTGGCGGCGGTGGATGCCGGCGGCGCGCTGCGGGTGGGGCCGGCCAGCGCCGGGGCCGATCCCGGCCCGGTATGTTACGGCCGCGGCGGGACTCAGCCCACGGTGACCGACGCCAACCTGATTTTGGGCCGTTTGCCGGCCGACCAGTTTTTGGGCGGCCAAATGGCGCTCGATGTGACGGCGGCGGAGGCGGCCCTGGCCCGGCTGGCTGCCGCTGCCAGTTTGCCGGCGCGGCCCGGTCTCACGTCGGCCCAAAGCGCGGCGCTGGGGATCATTGCGGTGGTCAACGCCCACATGGAGCGGGCGCTGCGGGTGATTTCGATTCAGCGCGGCTACGACCCGCAGGATTTTACGCTGATTTCGTTTGGCGGGGCGGGCAGCCTGCACGCCGCCGGCCTGGCCCGCAGCCTCAACATTCCGCGGGTGCTCATTCCGCCCGGCGCGGCGACGCTGTCGGCGTTTGGCATGCTGGCCGCGGATGTGGTGAAAGATTACGTGCAAACGGTGATGCGGCCCGGCAGCACCCCGGCCGCCGAGCTTGAGGCGCTGATTGCCCCGCTGGCGCAGCGCGGCCAAACTGAAGTGCAGGCCGAAGGCGTGCCGGCTGGCCAGATTGCGCTGGAAAAGCTGCTGGATATGCGTTATCGCGGCCAGTCTTATGAGTTGGCGGTGCCGCTGACGCCGGATTTTGTAGCGCAGTTTCACGCCGCGCATCGCCAGGTTTACGGCCACAGCGAGCCGGCCATGCCGGTGGAAATTGTCAACCTGCGGCTGCGGGCGGTGGGCCAACTGGCCCGCCCGTCGCTGCCAGTTTTTGCCGCGGCGGACACAACCGCGCTGGAACCGTTTGACCGGCGGCCGGTGGTGCTGGCCGGCGGATTGGCCGAAGTGCCGTTTTATCACGGGCTGCAACTCAAACCCGGTCACCGGATCATTGGCCCGGCGGTGGTGGTTCAGCCGGATACCACCGTTTTTTTCGCTGCCGGCGATATTCTGCGGGTGGACAAATACCAAAATCTGATCATCGAGGTGGGCCGTGGCTGACCCTGTTAAACTGGAACTGTTCAAAAATCGTTTTGCTTCCGTGGCCGAGGAAATGGGCATGGTGCTGCGCCGCACGGCGTACTCGCCCAATATAAAGGAAAGGCTCGATTTTTCGTGCGCTATTTTCAACGCCGAGGGGCAGATGATTGCCCAGGCGGCGCACATTCCGGTGCATTTGGGGGCGATGCCCAGCTCGGTGGCGGCGGCCATTGAGCAGCTTGCCGTGGCCGCGGGCGATGTCATCGTTTTAAACGATCCCTTTAGCGGCGGCAGCCACCTGCCGGACATCACTCTGATTACGCCGGTTTTTGTGGAGGGAAATCTGTTTGGTTTTGTGGCCAGCCGCGCCCACCACGCCGACGTGGGCGGCATTACGCCCGGCTCGATGCCGCTTTCAACCGAGATTTTTCAGGAGGGGTTGATTATTCCGCCGCTCAAACTGGTGGAGGCCGGGCAGACAAACGCGGGGGTGATGCGGTTGCTGCTGGCCAACGTGCGCACCCCGGAGGAGCGGGCCGGCGACCTGCGGGCGCAACTGGCGGCCAACGCCAAAGGCGCGGCGCGGCTGCTGGAAATTGTGGCGCGCTACGGAGCCGGCGAGGTGCACACGTACATGGCCGCGCTGCTGGCTTACGCCGAACGGATGACCCGCGCCCTCATCGCCGAGCTACCGGACGGGCGGTATCAATTTGAGGATTTTCTCGACGGCGACGGCATCAGCCCGGAGCCGGTAAAAATAGCCGTGGCTGTGACCATTGCCGGTAACAGCGCCACCGTCGATTTTAGCGGCAGCGCGCCACAGGTGCAGGGCAGCGTTAATTCGGTGTACGCGGTTACGCTCTCGGCCACGCTGTACGTGTTTCGGGCGCTGATCGGGCTGGATATTCCGGCTAACAGTGGCTGTTTGGCGCCCATCACCGTGATTGCGCCGGAGGGATCCGTGGTGAACGCCCGCCCGCCGGCGGCGGTGGCCGGCGGCAATGTTGAAACCTCGCAGCGGATCACCGATGTGCTGCTGGGCGCGCTGGCGCAGGCCGCGCCGCGGCGCGTGCCGGCGGCGTCGCAGGGCACAATGAACAACGTGGTCATCGGCGGCTGGGACCCGGAGCGGGCAAAAGCTTTTACCTATTATGAAACCATCGGCGGCGGGTTGGGCGCCGGCCCGGACTCGCCGGGCGCTGACGCGATGCAGTGCCACATGACCAACACTCTCAATACGCCCATCGAGGCGCTGGAGTACGCCTACCCCTTCCGGGTGCGGTGCTACGAAATCCGGCGGGGGTCCGGCGGGGCGGGGCAGTTTGCCGGCGGCAACGGCATCTGTCGGGAAATGGAACTGCTGGCCAGCGCCCGGCTAACGCTGCTCACCGAGCGGCGCTCGTTTGCGCCGTACGGGGCGCAGGGCGGCCAGCCCGGCCAACCGGGGAAGAACGTGCTGCGGCGCGGCCAAACGGACATCGACCTGCCGGCCAAAACCAGCACCCAGCTCCAACCCGGTGATGTGCTGCGCCTGGAAACGCCGGGCGGCGGCGGGTACGGCTCATCATCCCATTTATGAAAATTTGACAAAATTTCAAAAAGGCTCTTGACAAAAACGAGAGTCTTCGGATATAATAGCAAGTTGCAATTACAGGTGTAAAAGAGCAAAAATCCTCAGTAATTGAGGTAATGTCCTCAAAATACAATTGCTAAATAATAGCACCTCCGCTAATCAAATTATTTACTATCACTGGTGATAAAATTTGAAAAGGACTGAGCAGTACGCTCTACCCACCAAGCCAGCCATAAATAGACGTCAGGCGCGGCGCAGGCAATGATTGCTTGCGCTAACTCGCCCAACGTTCCACGTCGGTCAGTACCATTTTGTGACACTCAGACATTGTAGACCTCGCAGGTGCTTTCGCTGATAGCATTAAGTCAATTGCATGCAGTTTGGGAGCCACAGCGTTCCCGTTAAGTGGTGTTGATGCGGTTATTATTTTTTAAGGAGATTGAGGTTTTATGTACTATAAATCCGCCCGCAAAAGTTACGCTCGTATTCCCGATATTCTTGAACTACCAAAATTGATCGAAGTTCAGCTTGAGTCGTTTAAGAATTTTGTTGATGAGGGGTTGGGAGAACTTCTTCAGGAAATCTCACCGATTGTCAGTTTCAATAAAAATTTGGAGCTTCATTTTCTTGACTACCGGTTTGATGAACCCAAGTACGATGAAAATGAATGCCGCGAGCGGGATATTACTTTTGCCAGCCCTTTGTGGGTGAAAATTCGGTTGGTAAATAAAGAAACCGGCGAAATTCAGGAGCAGGAAGTTTTTATGGGCGACTTCCCGCTGATGACCCGCAACGGAACTTTTGTGATCAACGGCGCCGAGCGGGTGGTGGTTTCGCAGCTCATTCGCTCGCCCGGCGTGTATTTTACCGTAGAAGAAGACCGCGCCACTGGCCGTGGCCTGGCCTTTGCCAAACTCATCCCCAATCGCGGCGCATGGCTGGAGTTTGAAACCTCCAAACGCGATCTGATTTCGGTGAAAGTTGACCGCAAACGCAAGCTGCCGGTATCGGTGCTACTGCGGGCCATTCAGATTGCCGAGCTGGAAGAAGACGAACTCAAAGACGCCATGAAAAATCCGGCCATTTGCATTGAAAAAGGGCTGGGTACCGATGAACACCTGTTGAGCCTGTTTGAAGGCGTTGACACCGACACGGAACACCAGTTTATTCCGGCCAGCATCGACAAAGACCCAACCAAAAACGTGAACGAGGCGCTGCTCGAGTTCTACAAAAAACTGCGCCCCGGTGACCCGCCAACCATCGATAACGCCGTTTCCTTTTTACAGTCGCTGCTGTTTTCCTCCCGGCGCTACGATTTGAGCAAGGTAGGCCGCTACAAAATGAATCGCCGCCTGGGCCTGAGCGTGCCCATCGAAGATCGCACGCTGACCATTCAGGATATGGTCAAGGTGGTGGCGCGCATGATTGACATCAACAACAACAAAATCAAGCCCGATGACATTGACCACCTGGGCAACCGCCGCGTTAAAACCGTGGGCGAACTGATTCAGAACCAACTGCGGATTGGCTTTTTGCGCATGGAACGCGTTGTCCGCGAGCGCATGTCTATTCGCGACCCCGAACAACTGTCGCCGATGTCGCTGGTCAATATCCGGCCGGTGGTCGCCGCCACCCGCGAATTCTTTGGCGGCAGCCAGTTATCGCAGTTTATGGACCAAACCAACCCGCTGGCTGAACTGACCCACAAACGCACTTTGAGCGCCCTCGGCCCCGGCGGGCTGCGCCGCGAACGCGCCGGCTTTGACGTGCGCGACGTGCACCACAGCCACTACGGCCGCATCTGCCCCATTGAAACGCCCGAAGGCCCCAACATCGGGTTGATTGGCCGGTTGGCCGCCTTTAGCCGGGTGAACGAATACGGCTTTATTGAAACGCCTTATCGCAAGGTCTTCAATAATGTTGACCACAAAGATGTTGACCGGCTGCTTGGGGCTACCCTGCGCGCCGATGTAAAAGATGCTAAAACGGGCGATTTGATCTACCCGTCCGGCACGTTGGTGGGCGAGGATGAAGCTATCAAAATTGCCGGGCTGAACTTGCCGGCGCCGGTACTGATCAAGCCCAAAGTTACCGATCAGATTGAATACCTGTCGGCCGACGATGAAGATAACTACATCATTGCCCAGGCCAACGCCGTACTCAGTGAAAAAGGCGAGTTTGTTGATGACCGGATCTCGGTGCGGTACCACCAAACCTTTGCCCTGGAACCGGTGGAAAAAGTGGATTACATGGATGTGTCGCCCAAGCAGATTGTGGGCATCAGCGCCGCGCTCATTCCATTTTTGGAGCACGATGACGCCAACCGCGCGTTGATGGGCTCCAACATGCAGCGGCAGGCTGTGCCGTTGATCCGCCCCGAAGCCTCGATGGTGGGCACGGGCATGGAATTTCAGGCTGCGGTTGACTCTGGCCAGGTGGTAGTAACTGAAAAGGCCGGCGAAGTTATCAGCGCCACCGGCACCGCCGTTGTTGTGCGCGAAGAAGACGGCAAAGAACACAAATATTCGCTGCGCAAGTTCAATCGCTCCAACCAGTCTACCTGCATCGACCAGCGGCCGATTGTCAACAAAGGCGATATTGTGCCGGCCGGCGCGGTGCTCGCCGATTCCAGCTCAACCGATATGGGCGAACTGGCGCTGGGCCAAAACGTGTTTGTGGCGTTTTTGAGCTGGGAAGGCGGCAACTACGAAGACGCCATTCTCATCAGCGAAGATATGGTGCGCAAAGACAAATTTACCTCCATTCATATTGAAAAGCACGAGGTAGAAGCCCGCGACACCAAACTCGGCCCGGAAGAAATTACCCGCGATATCCCCAATGTGGGTGAAGACGCGCTCAAAGACCTGGACGAAACCGGTGTGATTCGCGTTGGCGCGGAAGTTGGCCCTGGCGATATTTTGGTGGGTAAAATTACCCCCAAAGGGGAAACCGAACTGACGCCCGAAGAAAAATTGCTGCGCGCCATTTTTGGTGAAAAGGCCCGCGAAGTGAAAGACTCCAGCCTGCGCCTGCCGCCCGGTGAAAAAGGGATTGTGGTTGATGTGAAAGAGTTCTCGCGAGAAGAACACCGCGACCTGCCCACCGGCGTCGACAAAATGGTGCGGGTGATGGTTGCCCAGCGCCGCAAAATCACCGAAGGCGACAAAATGGCCGGTCGGCATGGCAACAAAGGTGTTATTTCCAGAGTGGTGCCGATTGAAGATATGCCCTACCTGGAAGATGGTTCGCCGGTTGAAATTATCCTCAACCCGTTGGGGGTGCCGGCCCGGATGAACATTGGCCAGATTCTGGAAACGCACCTTGGCTGGGCTTCGTCCCGGCTGGGTTTCCGGGCTATCAGCTCGGTGTTTGATGGCGCTGAAGAGGACGAAATTGCTGCTGAACTGTCCCGGGCCTGGTTGATGGACTATGTTTGGCAGGTCGTAACGGACCGAACCTGGGAATGGGTGACCGACGAGGGCTACGAAGAAGACGAACTGGAAGACGAAACCGAAGCCCGCACCCTGTACCTGATCAACTGGCTCAATGAAATTGAGTTTGAGTTTGACGGCGAGCGACTGGCCAGCGACATGGTTTATGCCCGGCGCGTTGCTTTGCGCGCCTGGCTCAAAGAGCGCGGCTACGACCCGGACTTTCTGCTGGCGTTTGAAGGCCAGCGTCGCCCGCGCGAAATTGGCCTGAAAGCCCGCAAAGCGGTGCGGCTGGTCTGTCTGCGCGAGTGGTTGGTGGCCATGCAGGAGCGCCAGGACACCATTGCCGATGGCCGGTACTCGGAGGCGTTGGCCGGGGTGGATGTGGCGGCCATATCCGATGAAGAAGTAGACAGGCTGGCTCTGAGGGTATCGCGCGATATGAAACTGCCGATGCCAACGACCGGCAAAACGGTGCTGTACGATGGCAAAACCGGCGAACCGTTTGACCGGCCGGTAACAGTGGGGATTGTGAACATGCTCAAGTTGGCTCACCTGGTTGAGGACAAAGTTCACGCCCGGTCTACCGGCCCGTACAGTCTGGTTACGCAGCAGCCGTTGGGCGGTAAAGCTCAATTTGGCGGTCAGCGCTTTGGTGAGATGGAAGTGTGGGCGCTCGAGGCCTACGGCGCGGCGCATACCCTGCAAGAAATGCTCACCGTTAAAAGCGATGACGTGGTAGGCCGCGTAAAAACCTACGAGGCCATTGTCAAAGGCGAACCGATTCAGGACCCTGGTTTGCCGGAGAGCTTCCGCGTGCTGGTCAAAGAGCTTCAATCGTTGGGGTTGTCCGTTGAGGTGATCTCTGAATCTGAAGAAAAGATGACCTTTGGCAAAGAGGAGCAGCGCGAACGCCTGCCTAAACTGGGCCTTGGCCTGGGAATTCCGGGCGGGGCGCGGTAGGCCGGTCAATTTAAAGTAGATTTACGGGGCGTTGCTCTGGCAATAATGTGAGCAGCGCCCCTCTTTTTGAACCTTAAAGTTTTTAATAATAATTTGGAAATACCAACAGATTTTCGGTACATCCGGCTAATAGCCGGTATTTTGTGGTGTGAGGGTTTGGTAGTACAACGGGTAGTGGTAGTGGGTAGAGCAAAGGGTAGTGAGTAGCCGTCAAGACAGAAAAACCCATTTGACTCAATCCCTCAGGTATGATATACTCCCTCTTTGTGTGGGTTTCGCCTAGGCTTACGGGAAAAGCGCCAATAGTGTAGCCTCCCGGCCCACCGAATACAGTCTCATACACAACGAGGCCACCAAAATCCTGCGTGTTTTGGTGGCCTCGTCTACTGCCAGAATAATGCGATATTGTTAAGTAAGATGGTAAATTTTAGCTAGAGGAGTACTTCCTTGCCAACGATTAATCAACTTGTCCGTAAAGGTCGAAAAGCAAAGAGATCCAAAACAAAAGCTCCGGCGTTGCGCTTTACCTTCAACGCGTTGAAGGGCAAGATGCAGCCGAACGATGGCTCGCCGCAGAAGCGTGGCGTTTGCACCCAGGTGCGAACGATGACCCCTAAAAAACCAAACTCGGCGTTGCGCAAAATTGCTCGTGTGCGCCTGACCAACGGGATTGAAGTTACGGCTTATATTCCCGGCGAAGGGCACAGCTTGCAGGAGCACTCGGTGGTGTTGGTGCGTGGTGGCCGCGTAAAGGACCTGCCCGGTGTGCGTTACCACATTGTGCGCGGTGCGCTGGATTCGACCGGTGTGGATGCCAAGCGGCGTGGTCGCTCTAAATATGGTACCAAACGCCCTAAGGCCGGCGCGGTGGCCACTAAAGGTAGACGATAAAGCCGGGATAATCCTGGCTGGAACATGTTTTTGAATCTTTGATAGATTAGGAAGAACAATGGCAAGAAGAAACCGAGCGCCAAAACGATATATTGAACCCGATTTGAAATACAACAGTGAGCTTGTGGCTCGCTTTGTGAACAAGCTGATGCACAGCGGCAAAAAGACCGTCGCTTCTCGTGTTTTTTACGAGGCGCTGGATATGGCCGAACAACGTGCCAAGAAACCGGGCATCGAAGTTTTTGAGCAGGCGATCAAAAACGCCACACCAATGATTGAAGTTCGCCCCCGCCGCGTGGGTGGGGCCACGTATCAGGTGCCTCTGGAAGTGCGCCCTGAACGCCGCCGCAGCCTGGCTATCCGCTGGCTGGTAAGCAGCGCCCGGGCCCGGTCCGGCAGATCGATGGCTGAAAAACTGGCCGCCGAATTGTTGGATGCGGCTAATAATCAGGGGACAACTGTTAAAAAACGGGAAGATACCCATCGCATGGCCGAAGCCAACCGTGCTTTCGCCCATTACCGCTGGTAGTAAATTAATTTTTGTATTGGTTTTTTGGCTCTTGCTGCGTTGCTCGAAGGCGTAGTGACTTAAGTAAAGTCCAAAGCTCTTACTCGATCTGTTCACAGAGAGTTTTGGATTTTTAATTGCTAAAGTGCGGTGATGCACCAGCGTGTCAACAGTAAAGAATTTTGAGAGTAATTAAACAATGGCACGTCAATATCCTTTAGAAAAAACAAGAAATATTGGGATTATCGCGCACATTGATGCTGGTAAAACCACCGTAACCGAGCGTATTCTGTTTTATACGCAGAAGATTCATCGCATTGGTGAAGTTCACGATGGCGCTGCCACGATGGACTGGATGGAGCAGGAGCAGGAGCGGGGTATCACTATTACCTCTGCGGCTACAACCTGCGAGTGGAACAAGCATCAAATTAATATTATTGATACCCCCGGCCATATTGATTTTACCGCCGAGGTGCAACGTTCGCTGCGGGTGCTTGATGGTGGAGTAGTTGTGTTTGATGCCGTCGCCGGCGTTGAGCCTCAGTCCGAGACTGTTTGGCGTCAGGCCGACCGGTTTGGTGTGCCGCGTATCTGTTTGGTCAACAAAATGGACCGCACCGGTGCGGATTTTCAGCGAACGGTTGATATGATTATTGACCGGCTGGGGGCCAACCCGGTTCCGATTCAACTGCCCATCGGTAATGGTCAGGATTTTCGCGGCGTTGTTGATTTGATCAACCTGGAAGCCGTGTACTATCTTGATGACCTGGGTACCAAATCTGAAGCCAAGCCGGTTCCGGCTGATATGGTTGACGAAGTGACCGCTGCGCGTGAGCACATGGTTGAAAAAGTGGCCGAGTCTGATGACCGGTTAACTGAAAAGTTTCTGGAAGGCGAAGAAATTACCGCTCAGGAGCTTATCCAGGCGTTGCGGGTAGCCACCCTGTCCGGGGAAATTGTGCCGGTTTTGTGCGGTTCAGCGCTTAAAAATAAAGGCGTCCAACGCTTGCTGGATGCGGTAGTTAACTATCTGCCGTCGCCTAAAGATGTTCCGCCCAAAATTGGTGTCAACCCCTACACTGAAAAAGAAGTAACCGTTTTCTCCGATGAAAATGACCCGTTTGTGGCGCTGGCCTTTAAAGTTGTGACCGACCCGTTTGTGGGCCGGCTCACCTACATTCGGGTTTATTCCGGCCATCTCAATGCTGGCGAGATGGTGATGAATATGAACAAGGATCGGAAAGAGCGGATTGGCCGCTTGCTGCAAATGCACGCCAACACCCGCGAAGAGATCAAAGAAGTGTACGCCGGCGACATTGCGGCGGTGGTTGGTTTGAAAAACACCTTCACCGGCGACTCGCTGGTTGAGCTCAAACATCCGGTGGTCATGGAGTCGATTTCCTTCCCGGAACCGGTTATCAGCCTGGCGATTGAACCCAAAACCAAGGCCGATGAGGATAAACTGGGCATCGCGCTCCAAAAACTGGCCGAAGAAGACCCTACTTTTCAGGTTCGGACCGATGAAAACACCGGCCAAACCCAAATTTCGGGGATGGGCGAGCTGCACCTGGAAGTGCTGATTGACCGGCTGCGGCGCGAATTCAAAATTGAGGCCAATGTGGGTAAACCGCAGGTGGCTTACCGCGAAACAATCACCCGCCCGTCAAAAGCTCAGGGGCGGTTTGTGCGCCAGTCCGGTGGCCGCGGCCAGTTTGGCGATGTTCACCTGGAAGTTGAGCCGCTGGAAAAAGGCAAAGGCTTTGAGTTTGAAAACAAAATTATCGGCGGGGCTATTCCCAAAGAATATATTCCGGCGGTTGAAGCCGGCATACGGGAAGCCCTGTCTACCGGTGTGGTAGCCGGTTATCCGGTTGTTGATGTTAAAGCTACGCTGGTCGATGGCTCTTACCACGAGGTTGACTCATCAGAAATGGCTTTTAAAATTGCCGGCTCGATGGGTTTCAAAGAAGCCCTGCAAAAAGGCGCGCCGGTGCTGCTTGAACCGGTAATGAAGGTTGAAGTCACCGCCCCCGAAGAGTTTACCGGCGATGTGATGGGCGATTTGTCCTCGCGCCGGGGCACCATTGAAGGGATGTCCCCTCGCACCGGCGGCGTAACCGCGATCCGCTCGTTTGTGCCGCTGTCAGAAATGTTTGGCTACGCCACCGATCTGCGCTCTCGCACCCAGGGGCGGGCCACATTTACAATGGAATTTGATCACTATCAACCGGTTTCCGACAATCTGAAAGAAAAAATCCTTTCAGGGTATCGCTAAAAAGCAAAAATTTTCACTTACGACATAAACTTGCTCAATTTATTTCATTGCCTATAATTAAAAAGTTTGCTTCAAAGACAGCTCGAAAAGGAGAACACAAATGGCAAAAGCGACATTTAAACGAGACAAGCCGCATATCAATGTGGGGACGATAGGCCACGTTGACCATGGGAAAACGACCCTGACCGCTGCGATCACCAAAACGCTGGCGTTGAAAGG
>JAJVIM010000014.1 GCA_022071955.1 Anaerolineae bacterium | reverse complement strand
TGGGGGAGGGGGCAAAAGCAAGAATTATTGGTTCCACGGTTAAGTGCGGTGCTACCTGTTTGAAAGTTGATCATCGTTCTATGAAAAAAATCTTTTTCCCGGTTTTGTTCATTGTCACCCTGCTGGCGAGCGCCTGCGGCCCTGCGCCAACGCCAACGCCGGCCGCCGTCAGCCCGGCCACCGGCTGCGATTGCGCCGCCGCCGACTGGCGTTTTCCGTTTGTGCAAACGGCCCATTTTAAGGATTTAAAGGAGCCATCGGGCATAATTTTTCACCCGCAGTTAAATTCGTTGTTTGTGGCCGGTGATAAAGGCCACCTGACTCAACTGAGTTTGGATGGCAACAAGCTCAAAGAAAAAAAGTTGCAGGGCGGGGCCAATTATGAAGGGATTACACTTGACCCGGCCACCGGCCTGCTGTATCTGGCTGTTGAGGCGCACGACCGCATTGTGGAGGTTGACCCCAACTCGTTTGACGTGCTGCGGCAGATCGAACTGGACCGCAAGTTTGAAGGTAAAGAGCTGATCAACGCCGGCAACGGCGGCGTGGAAGGCATTGCCTTTATACCCGGCCCGGATGGCGGCTCGTTTTTGCTGGCCAACCAGAGTAAAGAATTCAGCGGCCCGGACCCGTCCATCATTTTTGAGGTAAAAATTGACGATTCGGCGGGAGCGCCGGTGGCCAAAATTGTGCGCTATTTTTCGCTGGGGGTCACGGATATGTCTGACCTGTACTTTGACGCCGAGCGCCAGCAGCTATACGTTATCAGCGACACCAACAACCTGCTGCTGATAACCAACCTGGCCGGCGAAATTGAGCAAACTTACGCTCTGCCCGGCGAAACGCAGGAAGGCATCACTTTTGACAACACCGGGGCGCTGTACATTGCCCAGGACTCCGGCAGCGTGCTTAAATTTGCGCCAGCCCAGCCGTAACAAGAAGTAGGGAGTAGGAAGTAGGGAGTAGGAAGTAAGAAGTAGGGGGAAAAACCTTACTCCCTACTTCTTCGATCAGTTTGGGTTATTTAACCAGTTGCAAATCTCGGGCGCGGGCTACGGCCTGAGTACGGCTGTTTACCCCCAACTTACCAAAAATATTGCTGAGATGCTTTTTTACCGTGCCCACGGTAACCACCAGCGATTCGGCGGTTTCTTTGTTGGACTGGCCGGCGGCGATGAGCTGGAGCACTTCAATTTCCCGTTCGGTCAGCGGCTCCGGGAGCAGCTCAATGTGGACGGCTGCCGCCGGCACCGGCCCGGCAGATTGGAGCAGCCCTCGCTGCCGGGCCAGGTTGAGCACCTGATCCACAAAATCCGGGGCCACGTGGCGGGCCACCGGCAGCAGCGCCAGCAGGTTGGGGCCTTCCATCAAAAAGACCTGCTTGTAGTCTTCAAGGCAAGACAATTTTACGGCGCGTTCCAGGGCCGATCGAGTACACTCCGGCTCTTTTAAGGCGGCGTAGGCTAACGCTTGCAGCAAACTGGTGATAATCAAAATTAAGCCGCGGCCATCGTTGCGGGCCGAGGTTTCAATGGTGGCCAGCAGGTTGGCGGCAGCCTGGAAATCTTCGGTGGCCAGCAGGTAGCGGGCGTAAACCAGCAGTTCGTATTCACGTAACAAAGTCAGCGAAGCCGAGTTGGGAATGGTGACGTGCTGCGCCCATTGTTCGGCGGCGGCCAGATTGCCCGATTTTAGCTCCAGTTCGGCGGTCATGGCCCGGGCGGCATCAAAATAAGCCCTGAAATCACCATCGATCACCACTTGCAGCGCCTCGCGCATGGTTTTTAGCGCGGCCTCGGGCTGGCCCATAGCGTATTGCAGCGGGGCCAATACCAACTGGCCAGAAATATTAAAACTGACCATGCCGTATTGCTCGGCCAGGGCCACGCCTTTTTGCAGGTGCTCGTAGGTGGTTTCCAGGTTGCCGGTGTGAAATTCCACTTCGGCCAGGACAATGTAAGAAAAACCGGCCATGGGCAGCAGCCGGCCTTTGTCGTCGTAACTTTGCTCCACCCCCTGCCAGCAGAGCGCCTCGGCGTTGCGCCGCTTGCCCTGCCAGTTGTACTGTTCGGCCAGGTTTACCAGCGCGCCGATGGTCATAAAATAGTCGTTCTTTTTGCGCCCCAGCCGCAGCGCTTTTTGCAGGGTTTCCACCGCGCTGGAAGTATCGCCCAGCAGGTTTTGCGCTTCACCCAGCACCAGCAGCGTCATCCCGAAGAAAAAGGTGTTGCTGTCGTCCAGCAGCGACAGGGCCGTTTGCGCCAGATCAACGCCGGTTGAGTCGCGGCTCACGGCCTGGCAGGCCTGCAAACTGAGCAGCTTGCCCCGCAGCGAGTCCGGCGCGTTGGCCGGCATCACTGCCTCGGCGGAACGGGCGTATGAAGCTGAAACCTCAACATCACCCATAAACCACATCACCCAACCTTTGTAAGTGGCCAGCTCGGTGTTGGCCCGGATCAGCTCATCGGGCAGGGCGCTGAGCCAGTTATTCAGCGTGTAAAATGCGCCATTACTGAGGGCAAATTCCGCAGCCTGAATGATGAGCCGGCCGGCCTGCTCAAAATTGCGGGCGGCCTGGGCATGTCTGATGGCTTCCGACAGCAGATTGTTGGCTGCAAACCAGTTGGCGGCGCGCTGGTGCAGCTCTCGTTTTTGGGCCGCGTCCAGTTCCGATTGCAGAAATTCGGCAAACAGGTGATGGTAGCGATACCAGCGCCGCTGGTCGTCAAGTGGCTGGAGAAACAGATTGACCTGTTCCAGGTACGAGACGATGAGTTTGCTATCGGGCTGGCCGGTAACGGCGTTGCACAATTCCACCGTAAATCGATCCAAAATGGCGGTTTGGCGCAAAAACTGACGGATATTTTGCGGCTGCTGGTACACCACTTCTTCTACCAGATAATCGATGACATAGCGATGGCTGCCGCTGAAGGCCTCAATGAAATCGGCCACGTACATATCGTCACGGCCTTGCAACGAGAGCGCAGCCAGCTGCAGGCCGGCAATCCAGCCTTCGGTGCGGCTTTCCAGCGCCTCAATAGCCTGCGGCGTGAGCGACAGATTCATCGTCTGGTTGAGAAAGGTGGCGGTTTCTTCCGGCGTAAAGCGCAGGTCGTCCTGCCGAATTTCAACGCAGTAACCCTGCGCCCGCAGCCGGGGCAGCGGCAGCGGCGGGTCTTCGCGGGTAATGATGACCAGGTGTACGTGCGGCGGCTGGTGTTCCAGCAAAAACTCTATCAGTTGATGAATGTAGCCAGAGCCAATCAGGTGGTAATCGTCCAGCACCAGCACCAGTCTGTGCTCCAGCAAAGTCAGGTCGTTGATGAGGATTGAGGCGACACTTTCCGGGGGCGGGAGCTGCGGCAGTTGGGCCAGCGTAGCGCCAATATCCGGGTTGATGGCTTGCAGGGCGCTGAGCAGGTAAATAATAAACCGGACCGGGTCGTTATCGTGTTCATCCAGCGAAAACCAGGCCACTTTGGAAGGATGAAGGATGGGGGATGAAGGATGAATTTCGCTTTTTTCATCCTTTATCTTTCCGCCTTCTGCCTTTTGATTGAGCCAGCAGCTCACCAGTGTGCTTTTGCCAAAACCGGCCGGTGCAGCGATGAGAGTCAATTTACCGCCCTGAAACAGGCCATCGGCCATGCGCTGGCTGAGGCGCGGCCGGATAACCAGGTCTTCTCTAACCACGGGCGCGTATAATTTGGTGGTGAGGATAGGGCCAACCCCCGCCAGCAGCGGTTTTTGTTTGGCCGCGGGTTTGGCGCTTACTTTTTTGTCGCGGTTGGCCTGGGCCAGGGTTTGCACCATTTCAACCGCGCTGGCAAAGCGGCGGTGAGGATCGGGGGCCAGGGCGGTGGCCAGAATATCGGCAACGCCGGCCGGTACGTCATCGGGCCAGGTGGTAGGCAGGCGGGGAGGTTCCAGATGAGCTTTCATCACCGCCAGCGGCGTTTGTCCCTGAAACAGCTTTTGGCCGGTGAGCAGTTCGTACAAAATGCAGCCGAGCGCGTAAATATCAGATTGGGGTGTGGCCTCACGTCCGTCCCAAATTTCCGGGGCAATGTAGTGCGGCGTGCCAACAATGCTATGGGTTTGGGTTGCGTGCGATGCGGATTCCCAATTGAGGCGAGCCAGCCCAAAATCGGTGAGCATTGGGCCGCGGCTTTTGTCTATCAAAATATTGGCTGGCTTCAAATCCCGATGCAGCACGCTGCGGCTGTGAGCGTAGTGCAGGCCGCTGCCAATGGCGGCGAACAGTTTTAGGGCGTCTTCCCACACGCAGCGCCCTTGCGTGGCTAATAGTTGCTCCAGGCTGGGGCCTTCGGCCAGGCGCATGACAATAAACAGCCGGTCATCGGTGTTGAGAATATCGTAAATGGGCACAATGTGGGGGTGGTCAAGCTGGGCGATGGTGCGGGCTTCAAGCTGAAACCGTCTCACCCAGTCGCTATCGAGCAGCAGAATGGGGCGCAACTCTTTGAGAGCGACCATTCGGTTGAGGGTGGTGTCTCTGCCCCGAAAAACAATGGCAAAGCCGCCCTGCCCAATTTCTTCCAAAATTTCGTAGCGGCCAACTTTTTCAAGCATAAGTTTCTTTCTTTACAGCGACAACACACTCCGGCCGGAGTCGTAAATGGTGATGGGGCCATCCTGCGAGACGGTGATGGCCACGCAGTTGGTTTCGGCGCTCATTTTGGCGGCGCTGCTGTGGCGAGCGCCTTTGCCGGGGCCAATTTCGGCGCGGGTTTCGGCATCCGGGCGCAGCAGCACCATGCAGCCGCTAAATTCGCCGTTTTCGTCGATGACCGTGGCCCCGTCCTGCTTGGCAAAGGTGATCAATTCGCGGTCAGACAGGTCGTCAATTTTGGCGCTGCCGATGGCGGCAAACGAGCTGATTTCCGACTCGTCGGAGTGTTTCATAATTTCACGGGCGTTGCCAATCAGCCAGATGGCGCCCATGTTTTCCTCTGACATTTGAAAGGCGCAGCGCAAAATGCGCTGGAGCAGGGCCAGGTTGTAGCCTTTGGTTTCGGCCAGGGTGGCAATAATTTGGTCAACGTGGGCCACTTTATCGGGCTGCCAGTCGCCGTTGGCGTAGCGGCCCACCAGTTCGCCATCGGCAAAAACGCGCACCTGCCGCCCGCCGGCCGGCACAAAAAAGACCACCGCCTCGCACTGTTGGGAAATGGCGGCGTGGTGCCGAAACTGCGGCCCCAGAAAACCGGGCGGCTCGTTGAGTTCAACTTCCAGTTTGGCCACGCCGCGCAAATAGCCGTAGCGGTCAACCACGTAGCCCAGCACAATGCCATCAACCATTTTGGCCAGCGTAACCAAAACTTTGCGCATGCGCCGAATGTGCTCGTGGTACAAAAGCTGCACCTGGCTGACGGGCAGCACCCGGCCAATGCGCACCGGGTCGCCAACAATGATGGCCGTTGACAGCGGCTTTTCCTCGTTTTCCATTTGGGCAATGCTGGCGGCGGTATCGCAAATGTTCACCATCGATGGGGCATCGATCTGGCGGGCGCGGGCCAGATCGAACAAAAACTCAATGCCGGCGTCGGTCATCCAGGCATCAAGGATGTTCTCTTTTTCCAGCAGCTCGCGCAGGTGTTCGGGGTCAACCTGAACCTGAGTGACCTCTTTTTCTTCGAGCTGCATGGTGATGGGGTACATGGCCTCAATTTGGGCGGCGTACCTTTCCGCTACCACGTGGCGGCTGATGCGCATGGAGGGCGTCAGTTCGCCGCTGTCCTGGGTGAGCGGCTGGTCGAGCAGGTTGTATTCGCGGATCTGCTCCCAGCGGTCCAGCCGGGTGTTGATCTGGCCAATCACCTCATCCAGCAGGGCTTTTACCCGGGGATGGCCGGTGCTGGGCACTGCTTCGCCGTCATCCTGAAAATAGTCGGCCAGCGCGTCAAGGTTGGGCACAATCATGGCCGAAACGTACGGTTTGCCCTCGCCAAAAATGGCGGCCTGGGCAATGAACGGGCTGGACATCAACTGGTTTTCAATGGCCAGCGGGGCAATTTTGCGGCCGGTGCTCAGCACCATCATGTGGCGTTTGCGGCCGGTAATGTGCAGGTAACCGTCTGTATCAAAATGGCCCAGATCGCCGCTGTGCAGCCAGCCTTCATCATCGATGGCTTCTTTGGTGAGTTCCAGTTGCTGCCAGTAGCGGCGCATCACCGTTTCACCGCGCACCAAAATTTCGCTATCTTCGGCAATGTGGATTTCAAAACCGGGCGCGATTTTGCCAACGGCGCTGGTTTTGCTCACGCCGGGCCGGCTGATGGCCGGAAAGCCGCCGGCTTCGGTGAGGCTGTACACGTTGAACATGGGCAGGCCCACCGCCTCAAAAAACTCAACCAATTCCTGAGGCAGCGACGCCCCCGCGGAATAGAGGCGGCGCATGCGGCCGCCAATCCGCCCGCGAAAGTCGCTGAAAAAGGTCATGTCGGCGCGGGCGTATTCCTGCCGCAGCTCCGGCGAAGCGTTGCTGCCGGCCAGCCGATATTCTTTGGCTTTGGCCACCGCCCACTTAAATACTTCCTGGCTTGATTCCGGCTGGTCGGCAATCCAGCGCATGTAGCCTTCGTACAGCCGTTCCCAGGTGTAGGGGATGTCCAGCATGACGGTGGGGCTAACCTGCTGCATGTCATCAAAAACGGTTTCGTAATCGTTGACCAGAGCGTTGGAAATGCCACTTAGAAAATAGTGAATGGCGGTGAGCAAGCTCGATGGGCTGCTCCACGGCAACAGCGTAAACGCTACATCGTCATCGGTAAAGGTGAACCAGGCATGCATGTTGCGCCAGGCAGACAGGCTCTGGCTGTGGTCAAAAATAGCGCCTACCCACTGCCCGGACTCGGTAATTAAATAGTGAATGGCGGTGAGCGCCTGGGGCGAAATATCGGTAGCGTGCTCCTGAATTTGCTGCCGTTCTTCCGGGGTGAGGGGCGGAACGTGGTTGAGCAGCGTGCCCACCGAGGCAACATTGGCCGGCAGTTCGGCTTCCGGTTCGGTGATGGCTAAAACGGTGCGCAGGGCGGGGAGTTCGTCTTTGCGGCTGGTTAACTGGGCCGAGATGGCCTGGATGGCCTCCGGCTCCTGCAAAATCGCCATCGTTGCGCCGGAGTCTTTGAGAATATCGCGCAGCGTATCAAGGGCCATCGAGGCGCGCAGCGGCACAACCACGCCGCCGGCCAGCAGCGTGGCCACGCAGGCTACCATCCACTCCAGCGAGTTATCGGCCACCAGCGCCACTCGTTCGCCGTTGGTAATGCCGTAATCAAAGAAAATTTTGGCCAGCCGCAGGGTTAGCCGCTGAAAGCGATGGTACGAAATATGCTGGTAGCGCCGGCCCTGCCGGATGAGAAAACAGGCTCGCCCGGCAAAGGTATCCATTACGGATAACAAGACCTGATTTAAATTTTGGGCGTTATCCATAGCTGCTGCTCAGTTTAGGCTTAAAACTTCGGTGTAAATCCCATTATAAAAAGTGCGGCTAAAAATTCAAATAGCGTTTTTGCTCAGTTGCGCAGTTTTAGCGTGCCCTCTATGTTTAGTTCAGACATATTAATCACCAGCGTTGGCCCGCTGCCGGCCAGCACATATTCCCGCCCGGATTTTTGCCAGCTACCGGCGGCGTCAATTAACGATGCCTCCGGGTCGGGGATGACTCGGGCCGAAACGCCGGCCGGTACCAGCAGCGATACCCCGCTGGCCGATCCCTGCATTTTTACTTCCATATCATTTTGCAGCTCGCCGGAAAAATCCAGGGTGTAATCGCCGGTGGCGGCGGTAAAGTTGAGGCGGCGAGCGCGGGTATTGGCCAGTTTGGCCAGCGCCGCCCGGCGAATAGGGCCGGCGTTAAATTCAAACGTGTTCATTTCAACCCGGTTGGGCTGGTTAAACAAAATATCCAACTCCGACGCCGCCCCCTGGGTTACGGTCAGATCGGTGATGGCGTACTCATCCAGCGTTACCTGCCCCTGAGCCGTGCCCGCGCTCAGCAGCAGCACCATCGGCGTTGTGCCCAGCGTTAGCTCCCACTGATTAATAATGTCGGTGCGGATAAAATCGTACACCATCAGCGTAAACAGATCGGTGGAAGTGCCTTCGTGGGTAAGGCGCAGGGTTTGGCCGGTGGTGACCACTTTGGGTTTGAGCAGGGCAACGTTGTACACGGCCGTGCCTTGCAGCAGCGCGTCGGTTATGCCGGAGTTGATGGTAAACTTGTCGGCGGCCACCTCAATTTCCAACCGGGGCGCGCCTTCACCCGCCGGAACGGGGATTGTGATGGTTTCGGTGATGGGCTGGCTAATCTGAATATTGCTGGCGGCCAGGTTGCTCAGGGTTTGCAGCGGCGACGTAATGTTGCTGCCCAGGCTGCCGCCAATTGCCGCGCAAAAGCTGCCTACGCCAATAATTATAGCCACCATGAGCGCCAGGGTGATGAGCGTGGCTTTGGTCAGGCAACCGCCCCGGCGATGAGCCGCCACCGGGGCAGGCAGGGGCGTTGGGGTTGGCAGCGATGGTTCAACCGGCGGCGGCGCGGGCATAGGCGTAACCGGGGTCGGTTCCGGTGCGGGCGGGGGCAGCTCGACAACGGACGGGACTGCCGGTAATGGCTGCCCATTACTGATGGCGTGCAGGGCGGCCACCATGTCGGTGGCGGCGAGGTAGCGTTCGGCGGGAGTTTGGGCCAGCGCCATTTTGAGCACGGTGCTGATTTGCGCCGGCACGCCTGCCGGCCAGGCGGCGGGCAGGGTGAGCGGCTTAAAATGAGCCATCATCACTGCCGGCGGCGTTTCGCCCTTGAATATTTTTTCGCCGGTGATCATTTCGTACAAAATGCAGCCCAGCGCGTAAATATCAGATTGGGTGGTGGTGCCTTTGCCTTCCCATACTTCCGGCGCAATGTAATGCGGCGTGCCGACAATGCTGCCGCTTTCGGTGAGGCTCACGCTGTGCTCGCCGAGCAATTTGGCCAGGCCAAAATCGCTGAGCATTGGCCCGCGTTCGGCATCGATGAGAATGTTGGCCGGTTTTAAATCCCGGTGCAGCACGCCGTTGGTGTGGGCGTAATTTAATCCCTGGCCGATGGGCGTAATAATTTCCAGCACTTTATCCCAAGGCAGCGGCCCCTGCTGCACCAGCAAATCTTCCAGGCTGCCGCCCTCTACCAGGCGCATTACAATAAACAGCCGGTCGTTAAAGTGGTGAACATCAAAAATGGGCACAATATGCTGATGGTCCAGCCGGGCAATGGTGCGGGCTTCGCGCTGAAAACGCTGCACCCAGTTTTTATCCTGCAGCAGCACCGGCCGTAGCTCTTTGAGGGCCACCGGCCGGTCCAGGGCGGTATCGTGGCCGCGATAAACAATGGCAAAGCCGCCGGCCCCGATAGTTTCTGCTATTTGGTATCGACCTAATTGCTCGGGCATTACAAACTCCGGGCACAGTGTGGGGTAAATTTTGTTCCATCATACCACAAAAGAAAGCGGTAAGGAATTTACCCGGTGATACGAGTCCTGCCCGGCTAAAGTTGCCGGTTGTGGTATAATTGCCGTGTAACCGGCGTGCAATAAATCTAATATCGATCTAATGAATGTGCCGGATAATAAGGCCGGCAGGCACGGCAAACTATGACCGACACCGTATCCATTGAAAACCTGCGCGAATGCGCTTTACAGGTGCTGCATCAGTGCGTTACGCCGCACGGATTTCGCGCCTCCGGCCTGCACGAAGGCTACCCCCAAATTTGGGCGCGAGACAGCATCATCACTTTTTTGGGCGCTGCCGTTACCGGCGATGCCCGCTTGCTGGCCGCCGGCCGGGCCTCGCTGGAGGTGCTGCGCCGGCACCAGTCGCGGCGCGGGCTGATTCAGCTCAATGTTAACCCGGATACCGGCTACGTGAGCACAGAAAACGCCGGCGCGGTTGATGCCAACCTGTGGTATATTTTGGGCCACTATCTCCATTTTCAGCTCACCGGCGATCTCTCTTTTTTAAAACTGCACTGGCCCAACATCAATCAGGCGCTCATCTGGCTGGAATTTCAGGATATGAACGAGTGCGGTCTGCTGGAGGTGCCGGAAGCCGGCGACTGGATGGACCTGATTTCGGTGCGGTACAACATTTTGTACGACAACGTGCTTTACTACGCCACGGTGCTGGCCCATCAGGAACTGGCCAAACACCTGCCGCCCGGCACGCCCATCCACCAACCCGATGTGGCCGCAGCCGGCGTGCATGAGCGCATCAACCTGCTCATGTGGATTGATCGCTGCTGGGTGGCCGAGCATTTTGCCGAACATCTGGAAAAGCTCAAAGCCATCCGCCTGGAATGGTTTATGCTTTACCACAACATCGGCACCATTTCCAGCCGGCCGTTTTATTTGCCGTGGGTGGCGTTTAGGGAATACGGCGACTGGTGCGACAGCCTGGGTAACCTGCTGGCTATCCTCATCGGCGTGGCCGATGGTCATCGAACCGAACACATTTTGCGCTATATGAAGCAGGTGGGCATGGCTCAACCGTATCCCACCAAAGCCATCCATCCCTGTATTTATCCCGGCCAAACCGAATGGCGCGAATATTACCGCAGCCGCAACCTCAATTTACCGCATCAGTACCACAACGGCGGCATCTGGCCAATGATTGGCGGCTTTCACATTGCGGCGCTGGTGCGCCACAACTGGCAGGCCGAAGCCGAGCGTTTGCTCATTTCGCTGTGCCGGGCTAATCTGCAAGGAGTACACGGCCAGTGCGGCTTTAACGAGTGGCTGCACGGCGAAACCGGCCAGCCGATGGGCTATGACCGGCAGGCGTGGTCGGCGGCCATGTTTTTGTACGCCGAAAACGCGGTGCGTACCGGCCGGCTGCCGCTGTTTGACGAACTGCTGGCGGCCAAACCCACCGCCGTGGTAGCCGCGGAAGTCAACGAGCCGTTTATGCATGCCGGCGGTGGCCCCGTCCTTTAAAGCTGCCGCCATATGCGCTCGCCGCCAATCCGCCGGGCGTAGCCAAACACCTGCCGCTCCAGATCGGCTCTATCCGTAAAAAAAGTACTGAGTTGTGATTTGTAAGCCAGCACCGCTTCAACCCTGGCGCACAGCGCCGCGTCGCTAACCGGGCTAACTTCTGCCTGCCAATTTGGCTGGCCCGAATTTTGTAAGAAATCCAGGCTTCTCTCTGTCTGAACATAGGGGAAGTCTTCAAAAAACTCAAGACGGTGGCCAAAATGCCGTTCGGCAGCCTGCCGCACCAATTGATGATCAACGTGATGGCCCACCGTTAGCGGCGCAACAATTCGGTTGGCCGGCGGCAGGGCAGCCAGCCTGCCGGTTAGCTCCTTAATCAGTGGTGCGTCGGCCGGGTGAATCTCGCCAAAAATATCCTCATCCGACAGGTACATCGGGGTGCCGTTAGCCGGAGCGGTGCGGTAGATACAGTCCGGCACCGGCCAATGTAACGCGTCTGCGCCCAACAGGGCACAGGCGGCCAAATCTTCGCGCCGGCGAGCTGTCGCGGTTTCTTCCGGCAGCTCCCAGCGGCTGTGCAGGCTCTGCGCGTAGCCAGAAACATTCGGCGGCGGATCACCGGCCATCACCGTCACCACCAATACTGCTTGCCCGCGCCGGGTTTCCTCAAAAATCTGTCCGCCGCAGGACAGGACAGCGTCGTCCAGATGTGGAGCCAGATAAATAGAATCATACGTTGTTTTCATAGAGTGTCCTTTGGCAAATAAAAAAAGTGAGCCAGAATTTTTGGTTGCAATCTGCAAAATTATAGCAAAAAACGGGTGAATATGATTTACGATCTCTTTCCAATTCAACGCATTGCCATGCTCAGTGTGCATACCAGCCCGCTGGCCTCGTTGGGCCAGAAAAAAACCGGCGGGATGAACGTTTACGTTCGTGACTTTACCCGCGAACTGGCCCGGCGGGGTACTCAGGTTGATATTTTTACCCGCGCCGTTGACGCCGATGAGCCGACTATCCAGTACGATCTGGGTTGCGGCTGTCGCGTGGTCAATGTGCCGGCGGGACCGCTCTCGCCGCTGCCGCCCGACAATATTGTTAATTATCTGGATGAGTTTGCCGCCGGCGTGGCCAACTTTGCCCAAATGTACGGCGTCCACTACGATCTGATCCACAGCCACTACTGGCTGTCGGGCCTGGTAGCCGGCAAACTGCGGCAGGCGTGGGGGCCAATTCCGGTGGTGCATATGTATCACACGCTCGGCCACATGAAAAACCAGATCGCTCAAAGCGACAGCGAACTGGTGGCCTCGGTGCGGCTGATTGGTGAAACACAGGTGGCCCACATTGCTGACCGGCTCATCGCGGCCACTCCATCCGAAGAAGACCAGCTCATCGACTGGTACGGGGTCAACCCGGCCAAAATTTCGGTGTTGTCACCGGGTGTTGATCTGGCTCGATTTGAACCGCAGCCCCAGTGCCGGGCCAAAAAAGAGCTGGACATCCCGCTTAACCAGCATGTGGTGCTGTTTGTTGGCCGCATCGAGCCGCTCAAAGGGGTTGATACTCTGCTGCGGGCTGTGGCTATTTTACAGCAGGAACAACCGGACGCGCTCAAAAATGCGCGAGTGGTCATCGTTGGCGGCGACCCACAGGCCCCGGATGCCGAAATGGCCCGGCTGCTCCAGCTTCAGCGTGAGCTGAACCTGACCGGCGTGGTTGAGTTTTTGGGCGCGCGCGACCAATCGCAACTGCCCGGCTACTACGCTGCCGCCGATACGGTGGTGATGCCCTCGCTCTACGAGAGTTTTGGCATGGTGGCCCTGGAAGCGATGGCGATGGGCACGCCGGTGGTGGCTTCGCGGGTGGGCGGCCTGGCGCATCTGGTGAAAGACGGGGCGACGGGCTTCCATTTTACGCCCCGCGATGCGCGCGAACTGGCCGGCCGGTTGCGCCTGCTGCTAACCAACGAGCCGCTGCGCCAGCAGCTCGCCGCGCAGGCCCGCGAATACGCCCGCCGCTACGAGTGGGCCAATATTGTTGACCGCATGCTGGCAGAGTACGCCATTCTGACCGAACCGGTGCCGGTAATGTAGTAACGTTAAGGCGTTACGCCCAGTTTGACCAGTTTGGCGGCAACGTTGGTGGTGGGGGTGTAATGAATGGTTTGCAACCCCATCGCCCGCGCTCCCTCAATGTTGTGCAAAAAATCATCCACAAACACCGCCTGCGCCGGCGGCACGCCCAGTCGCGCCAGCGTGCGGTTAAAAATTTCGGCGTCCGGTTTCATCACCCCCTCGTAAGCCGAACCGACGATCAAATCAAAAGCCGGGGCAATAGGGAACCTGTCGGTGATAACTTCGGTCAGGTTGTCCATAAAATTGCTGATGATGGCGGTTTGATAGCGGCCGTGCAGGGCGTGGACCAACTCCAGCAGTGGCCGGTTCAGCCGGTCGCCGCCAAAAAATTCCTGCTGAAACCGGACCAGCCCGGCCTCATCCAGCCCAAAATGATCGCCCACCCAAGCCCACAACTCCGCCGCCGAAATCTGCCCCAACTGCGCGGCGCGGCCTTTGTCGCTGTTAAACACCAACTGCTCCGCCTGGCCGTGCGCCAGCCCCAACCGATTTTCCAGCGCGCGGCGCGGCGCGCCATCTTCGGTGCGAAGTAGCACCCCGCCAACATCAAAAATTACCGCAGAAATCATAGGTTTCACCTGGCTCTTAATTTCAGTGAAGGTAGCAGAGGCGGCGGCGCTGGTCAAATTCTGTTTGTGTCTGGCCGCTTTGTTTGCTAAAATGGGCGCAATAAATTTGGGGAACTGCCATGCATCTTCGTCGCCTTGCCCTATATTTGCTGGTTTTGCTGCTGCTTGCCGGTTGTGACAGCGCCGAGTCTGCGCCGCCGCAGCAGCCGCCGGCCCCGCCGCCGCCCGCCCCGGCGGAAAGCGGCCCGGTGACCATTACCTGGGCTTTTTGGGGCAGCCCGCCGGAAATTGCGGTCCATCAGCAGGTGGGCGAGGCGTTTATGGCCAGTCATCCGGCCATAAAACTTGAGATGCTGGCCCTGCCCTGGAGCGACTATTTCACCGAAATTCAATCGCGCTGGGCCGGCAGCGATCCCGCCGCCGTGCCGGATGTGCTTTTTGTGTGGCCCGCGCCGGCCTTTGCCGCCACCGGCGTGCTGGAAAATCTGGACCCGTGGCTTGAAAAAAGCGGTTTCACTTTTGCCGATTACTGGCCGGCTTTGCCGGAGAGCGTGATGGTTAACGGCAGCGTGTACGGCTTGCCGCGCGATATTAATGTTGAGGTGTTGTACTACAACAAATCGATGTTTGATGAAGCCGGGCTGGCCTACCCCACCGATGCCTGGAGTTGGGCCGATTTGCAGACCGCCGTCGATACCCTGAGCCAGCTCGATGAGGGCGGCCGGGTGGCGCGGTACGGGCTGGCAATGGCCGGCAGCAAGTATCAACTCTGGGTGGGGCAAAATAGGGGCGCTATTTTGGACGATATGCGCAATCCGTCTCGCTGCACGCTGGCCGAGCCGCCGGCGCTGGAGGCCATTAAATTTTTTGCCGGGCTGATGAACAACAACCAGGCCATGCGCGATGCGGCGCTGAGCCAGGCCGGCGGCGACGCGGCGGTGTTTCTCAGCGGGCAGGCGGCGATGATCATCCAGAATTTTGGCCCGCTGGCGGGGTTTAATCAGGCCGACCTCAATTACGATGTCGCTGCGGCGCCGCTGCCGCCGGATGGGCAGCGATCGGCGAGCGCCGGCGGCGGGGCCTGGGTAATGAGCGCCCGCAGCGATAACAAAGAGGCGGCCTGGGAATTGATGAGCTGGCTACAAAACCCGGATGGCGGCCAGAAAATCTACAGCGAGACCGGCCTGATTTTCCC
The DNA here is from genome assembly GCA_022071955.1 of Anaerolineae bacterium. GTDB lineage: Bacteria > Chloroflexota > Anaerolineae > 4572-78 > J111 > J095. The sequence continues at coordinate 85,977 of JAJVIM010000014.1, read as the reverse complement.
GGCTTTGCAGGCAACGGCTCGTTCCGCCGCGTTTTTACAGGCCGGGTCGCCGCCGGCCAACCGGCAGGCCTTTTTAACCGAAGCTGAAAACGCCAAAGTGGGCCGTTTTGGTTACTTTCCGGAGTGGGGCGAACTGGACGGCGCCATCATCAGCCCCGGCTTGCAGCGGGTCTGGTCGGGCGAGACCACCGCCGAGGCCGCAGTACCGGAAATCTGCCAGCAGGTCGATGCGTTTTTGGCTCAGCATGGTTATCCCCGGCAGTAAGTTGGGCGCAACCAACTTGCCCAACCATAGAAAGTCGGGTAAGCTGAAGTTGACATAAGGCATAAACAGAATTGGCAGGATGATGTTAGGGTCACATAAATCTTGTAATCCTGTCCATATTTTCTCGATCAAAATGTATGCGGTTTTGCCGGAAGTGACGGCGTGAAATTTAAAACAATTTTTTACTTGCTCGATACAATTCTGTTTCCTTTGCTGGTGATTTTACTGCTCTTCCCGCCGGCCGCGCCCGGCCAGTCGAGCCAGCCGGTGCCGGTGACCGTTGAGGCTGTGCTGCTGGCCGAACAAACGCCGGTTGCATGCCGGAGCACACCTGCCGATTCGGCCTGCGCCGAGACGAGTCTGGACGTTGATCTGATCTGGCTCAATAGCGATAACCAGCGTGCGGTCAGCGCCATTTTAACCCTGCAAACCAGCCAGGGTGTGCTGCAACGGACGGTGGATGTGGCCGGCAGTGCTAACCCCAGCGACCCGGCCCGGGTTCATTTTGTTTTTGCGGCAGATACCCGGTTGGAAACTCTGGAAATTCTCTGGCCGGATGGCAATTTATCGAAGGTGACCGAGTTGACTCCCCACCACTTGCTGCGAATAATTCGATAACCCACAGGAGGCATTTTTGATGAAAGGTTTACCCAACAAACGCGTGCTTGTGACCGGCGGAGCCAGCGGCATCGGCCTGGCCACAGCGCGGCGCTTTGTGGCAGAAAGTTCACGGGTGGCGGTGTTTGACCGCGACGCGGCCGGGCTGGCTCGCCTGCGCGCCGAGTTGCCCCAACTGGCGGCGGCCATTCAGGTTGATGTGGCCAGTTACCCCGATGTGGAGCGCGCTTTCACCGAACTCGACGCGGTTTTTGGCGGGTTGGATATTTTGATCAACAACGCCGGAATCAGTATTCGTCACGCTTTTATGGACATCACCCCGGCGGAATGGGAGCAGGTTGTGCGGGTTGATTTGTTTGGCATATTTTATGTGGGTCAACAGGCGGCCAAACGGATGCTGGCCGGCGGTGGCGGTGCGATTGTCAATATGGGGTCAACCAACGGTATGATCGGCCAGCCCCTCTACGCCGATTATAACGCGGCCAAAGCCGGAGTCATCGAGTTGAGCCGCACGATGGCCGTGGAATTGGCGCCGACTATCCGGGTGAATGCGGTCTGCCCCGGCTACGTACTCACCCCGATGCAGGAAGCCGAATACACCCCGGAAATGATGGCCGAATTGAACAACAAAATTCCACTCAAGCGGCACGCCAAACCGGAGGAAATCGCGGCGTTGTTTGCTTTTCTTACCTCAGAGGAAGCGCCCTATATTAGCGGCCAGCCCATTGTCATTGATGGCGGCGAAATTGCCGGCGGATTAGCCAGCCGGTAGCGAGGTTTTTTATCGTTCAACAAAAAGAGCCAGCCGTGATTGCTACCGGCTGGCTCTTTTGATTTTTTGGTAATCGACCAGAAACAGTTACAGGTTAGACACCATCGATTTGACAAGTTCCTGCACAACTTTGCGGCCGCCTCGGTTCAGTTCGCGGTAGTTGCTGAGCAGCTCGATTTCTTCGGCGCTCAGCGCCTGTTCTCCCGGCGGAACCAGGCCGGCCAACTGCTGCACGTACAGTTCATCAAGCTCAAGCGCAGCGGCCAGTTTGTTAGCGACCTCAAAAGTGGGCGGTACGCCGCGGGTCAGATCGGCTACAACTTCGGAATCCAGGCCGGCCATCTCGCCGAGTTTTTCCTGGCTAATTTTGCGCAGTAAAAGTTCGCCCACCAGCCAGGTAGAAAAGTTGCGGCTGCGGGGTGGCGGCTTTAAGATTCGCGCCAACCGAAAAACGTAAATGGGATTAGCGCCAAAAGCTCGGGCCAACGCCTGAGCTACTTTCTCGCCACAGATTTGTTCGTTTGGATCGTCGGGAACTTTATTGATAATGCGGGAAATTGGTGCCTGCGAAATATCGGCTTCCTGAGCAAGCCGGCGCTGGCTCCAACCTCGTTTTTTTCGTTCGCGCTCTATCCATTGGCCAAGTTCATTGCTCATTGTCAAGTCTTCCTGTATTTGTTTGATTTAAGCTACCAGGGTGGGGTCGAAGAAGATTGCAGTTGGTGAAAACCGTGAAATTTTGGTTTACTGCCGTAAAGAGGATGGAACTTTGCGGGCAGGTAACAACAGGCAGTATTAGCATTTTATTGATTATAAACCCTGCCTTTAATTATGGCAACTACGTTGAGCGTGTTAGAGACGTTTTTTGGCAAAATTAACGCTTTGCATTAAAATGATGCTTTACCGTATCACATCCAGTGCCTTGAGGTTTGTTGTGTATTCTGCCAGCCTGATCGCAGACCGAAATCTTTGCATCTTTCAAGAGATGGAGCCTATCGATGGCTGATTCTGCGCTGGTTGTTACCCAAACCAAGGTGATTGTTCCCCGCTGCCGAACTGACTTGCTTTCACGGCCAAGATTGTTGGATGGGTTCAACAACCGGCTGGACAAAAACAGGCTGATCACCGTTACTGCGCCGGCTGGTTATGGCAAAACATCGCTGCTGGTTGATGCGGCTCACCGAACATCACTGCCGGTTTGCTGGTTTGCTCTTGACGCACTGGACAACGATCCCCACCGTTTTGTGAACCATTTTTTGGCCGCTATTGGTGAACAGTTTCCGGGAGTGGCACAAAAATCAGCGGGGGTGCTGGGCGATGGCAACCTCAGTTTGCCGGATATTATTGGCATCGTTGTTAACGCCATTTATCGGCATGTGCCCGAATATTTCCTGTTTGTGCTCGACGATTTTCACGTTATCACCAACCCGGAAATCATCGAGTTTGTTGACCGGTTTGTTCAGTTTGTCAATGAAAATTGCCGGCTGGTCATTTCATCGCGCCGGTTGGTCAAGTTTCCCAATGTTTTGCTGCTGGCTGGTCGCACCGAAGTTGACGGTTTTGGCCCGCACGATTTGGCGTTTCAGGCCGAAGAAATACAGGCGCTGTTTCTGCAAAACTACAACTGCCATATTTCGCCGGAAGCCGCGGCCAAACTGGCGTTAGAAACAGAAGGCTGGATCACCGGTTTGCTGTTATCGACGCAACCTGGCGTGGCCAACCGGCTGCGCCAGGCGCAAATTTCTGGCGAGTGTGTGTATGATTATCTGGCCAACCAGGTATTTGAGCAGCAACCAGCGCCCGTTAAAGACTTTTTGCTGCTCACTGCCTGGCTGGATGAATTTAACGCCGATTTGTGCCGGGCTATTTTCGGGCCAACGCCGGCTGCCGGGTATAGCTGGCACACGCTAACCCAACTGGCGGTGGGGCATAACCTGTTTGTGCTGCCGGTAGACAATCGCGTCACGTGGTTTCGATATCATCAACTATTTCAGGAATTTTTACAGAAACGGCTGGCCGCAGAAAACCCGGCGAAAGCCACCGAGATTCTCCGGCGTCTGGCAGTCTTCTATTTTGAAAATGGCGAGTGGGAAAAAGCCCACGCGTTTTTCGTGCGGCTGGCCGACTCGGAGGCTGTTGCCGGGTTAATTGAACAGGCCGGCCTGCAACTGGTTCGTGCGGGTCGTTTTAAAACATTGGAAAGCTGGTTTAACACCCTGCCGCAGACTGTGAGAGATAGCCGGCCAATAGTGCTGGCTTTAAACGGCTACACGCAGATCATGTTAGGCCAGGTGCAGCACGGCTTGACCCTGCTAATCCAGGCCGAAACGGCATTTGAATCAGCGGCCACCCTTCAGCCATCCGGGCTGGTGCGTGTGCTGGTTTGGCGCGCCGGCGCTCATCGGCTTTTGAGCCATTACCAGTTTGCCCTCTCCGACGCGGCGCGTGGCTTAACCCTGGCTCAAAATGAAAACGATTTGTGTTTAATGGCGCTTGCATTAAAGGCATGGGGGCAGTGTTTGTTGGCAGTTGGCAGAACGCAGGAAGGTGCGCCCGCGCTGGAAGAGTCGCTGGCGCTGTACAAAGCGATTGGCGATGAAGAAAACGTGGCCCGGCTTAATCTGGAAACCGGCGTGGCTAATCTCACGCTGGGCTGCTATGAAAAAGCTAACTGCTATTTTGAGCTGGCCCATCAATATTACAGTACAACCGGCAATGCCACCCGGCTGGCCGATCTGTTTAGCAACTGGGGCGTGCTGCATCATCTTACCGGCAACTTGCAGCGAGCCATTCAGCAACTGGAACAGGCGCTTGATTTTGCCCGCCAAAGTAGTTACGCCCGGCTGGAAGCCTATTCGCTGTGCGGGCTGGGTGATATTTATGCCGATCTGGCGCTGCTCGATGCCGCCGGCGGTGTTTACAACCGGGCCTATCAGGTTGCCCTGAAAACCGATGAGAGATTTCTGCTGATTTATCTGGACCTGGCCAGAGCCTCCATTGCCAGAAAACAGAGCGAATTTACTTTTGCTCGCACTTTATTAGCTTCGGCCCGGCAGCAGTTGGCTACCCAGAGTACCAGTCATGAACGCGCATTATATTGGGTCGAAGTCGGGCTGCTGGCTCGCGCTGAAAACAAACTGACCGAGGCGGCTGCCTGCCTTGAACGCGCCATCAACCTGTTTGACGACCACGGCCAGCGGGTTGAGAAATCGCGGGCGTATTTGTATTTGGCCGCCACCGAGTACGCCGGCCAGCAGAAAAATTGTGCTGTACAGCACCTCAACAGCGCGCTTAAATTGATGTCTGGGCTGCAAACCGTGCAGCCGTTGGTAGTCCCTGGCCAGGAAGCAGAGCCGCTGTTAATGCAGGCCTGCCAGCGTAAAAAGCCGGATTCTAAACTGTATCAGTTCCTGCTGGAGATTCAAAAGTTTAAAGCCGATATGCCAGAACATCGGCGGCGGCTGCGCCGGCAAATCTCCGAGGCGCCATTTGCCTCGCCAAAACTGGTTGTTCGCATGCTTGGCTCCCCCCAGATTGAGCTAAACGATGTCAGCGTCTCGCTGGCGGAGTGGTCTAACCGGCAACCCCGCGAGCTGTTTTGCTACCTGTTGAGCCACCCGCAGGGCGCCACTAAAGAGTTAATTGGCTGCGATTTGTGGCCGGAATGCGGCCTTCGGGAGTTGAAGGTTCGGTTTAAAAACTGCGTTTATCGGCTGCGCCGGGTGTTTGGCGATGATTATCTCACCTTTGAGCCATCAACCGGCCAGTATGCTTTTAATCGCAAAATGGATTACGAATGTGATGTGGAATTATTTGAGTGGTATTTAAACCAGGCCAAAACCAGTCAGGCGTGTCAGGAAAAGATTCGATTGCTACAACAGGCCATTGATCTTTATCGCGGGCCGTATCTGGCCGAAGTAGGCTCGGTGTGGGTTTTATCAGAAAGACAGCGCTTGCATCACCTGTACATCCACGCCCTGCTGAATTTGGCTGAGTTATATCTGGAAACAAAAAATTACGAACAGGCGCTTAAAAATTGCTGGCAGGTGTTTCGCGATGACCCCGGCCAGGAAATGGCCTACCGGCTGGCGATGAAAATATACGCCGCCCAGGGGGACCGGTGTGCCGTGATCAAACAGTTTAAAGCCTGCGAAGCGGCCGTGAGAGAAGAGTTAAACGCGCCGGTATCCGCCGAAACCCGGGCTTTGTATGCTGCCCTGGTACATTAAATTTTGGGTGAAAAACCGGTCTTTCCCCAAAATGTCCCAGATATGGGTCTGGTTTTGAGCCTGTTCTATGTCATAATATAAAATTATACAGTAATGGTGCTAGCCGCATATGCTAAAACTGATGCATGATTTGCTGGCAATCTCTTTGCCCGGGAGCAAAATTTATCATTTGTGGGTGATTTTGTTAACAATTGCGCTGCTGTTGTTGGTAATTTCAGGAGGCGCGCCGGCATCGACCGGCTGCTGTTAATACACAAGTAGAAGTAATTTATGAAGCCAAAAGAATAGGGTGCGGCTTTGCCCGCAGTTCTGGCTGACGTAATTGGTAAACCGATGGCCGTGGCGGTCATCGGCCAGGAGTTTTGCTGCCAATTGTTGGCCAACCCGCTGGTGGCAGCCAGCAATGGGAGCACCTTACCGTAACCGTCAGTTTTGTGCCAGCAGTGGTCCAATTGGGCATGCACTGAAATTTGCAGCAGGTATTCACCAAAGAGTTAGCCGTGGCTTTTGAAGATAGAATCCGTTTGCCCGCTCTCAGCTTAATTCATCGCCGGCCGCGATTGTTAAAAATACTGACGCGGTTTATTGAGGAACAGCACCGCCTGATTTCGGTGTATGCGCCGGGCGGCTACGGTAAATCCATTTTACTGGCAGATTTTGCCCAAACAACAGATTTGCCGGTGTGTTGGTGCTCGCTGGAACCGATAGACCGTGACCCAACCTCGTTTTTAACGCTGTTGGCGTACAGCATTACGGATCGGTTTCACGAAATTGAACCCGACAGCCTGCTGCAACTGGTGGCGAGGGGCGATACATCTAACAGCATCAAACGAATTGCGGAACTGATGGCTCAGGTTGGCCCGCACGTGATCATCATTGATGATTACCACAAGGCCGTGAGCGCCGGCCTAACCCTGGCCATCAACGCCCTGCTGCAGCAACTGCCTCTGGAAAGCACTCTGATTGTGGCGGCTCGCGGCGATTTGACGCTGGAAACGGATCAAATCATCGACCTGCTGGTAACCGAGCGGGCCACCGGTTTGTCTGAAGAAGAGCTGCGCTTTACCCCGGAAGAAGTTCAACTGGTCATGCGCAAGCGGTTTGGCCGGCGGATATCGCTGGAAGACGCCGCAGGACTTGGCGCAGCCACCGATGGCAACATCGCTCAGATTTTGCTCACCGGCCACGTAATGCACGCCGAGCAAATGGTTGATCGGCTTACCCAAAGTTTGGGCGACGACCATGATATTATCTACAAATATCTGGCCGACGAGGTTTTTGCCCGGCAGGCGGATGAAATCCAGCGCTTTTTGTTGAGCACAGCCGTTTTGCCAGATATGACCGCCGAACTGTGTAATGCGCTACTCAATATTGATAATGCACAGGAACTGCTGGAAGAACTGGTTCGCAAAGACCTGTTTATCACCCAAATTGGAGCCGGGTTTAGATACCACGATCTTTTTTCCGAATTTTTGCGCGCAAAATTAGCTCAGGATCAGCCAGCCTTCCGGCAGGTTACCGTTAAGGCGGCCAATTTATTGCGAGACCGCGCCCGCTTTGAGGATGCGGTCTATTTATATTTGGGAGTAAACGCCTGGGACGAAGCCTCTGATCTGCTGGAAGAGCAGGGTAACAATTTTTACAATAGCGGCCGGGCGCTTACACTCAACACCTGGTTATCACAAATTCCGGCGGAAGAATTGGCTCGCCGGCCGCGATTGTTGTTGTTACAGGGGACAATATTTATTAATGACCTGAGCAATCCCCGGCAGGCCCGAACAGTGTTTGAGCGGGCTGAAAATGAATTCCAGATTCGGCGAAACTCTGACGGCGTGGCCGAGGCACAGGTGCTTCGCTCGGCGGTGCTGCGGATGTCGGGCAAACCGGCCGAGGCCTTGGCCCTGGCCGGGCAGGGTCTCAACCAATTGGTGGCGCACCAGGCGGCTCCTCACAAAATAGCGTATGCCATGCACCAATCGGCTTTGGCCAATTTGATGGCCGGCCACAGCGATACGGCTGTTGCCAACCTGCGGCAGGCACTCGATTACTTTGATGATTTGAACGATGCCTACAAAGTGGCCCAGTGTCACCACGATCTGGCCGTTTGTCTGGAAAAGCAGGGCAATATTAATGCCGCTCATTATCATTTTCGGCAGGCACTCAAAACGTGGGAGTCGTTGGGCAACGCCAATGATCTGGCCAATACCTTAAACAGCCTGGGTGTATCGTTATATACCGTTGGCCAGTATGACGAAGCTCTGGAACACTTTAAAAATGGACTGGATATCGCTCTCCAAATTGGCACACTGCGGCGAGCCGCGTTTATTTGGGCGGGAATTGGCGATGTGCGTTTGGCTCAACGCCGGTTTGATGATGCGCGCCACTGCTACCAGGAATCTACCGAACTGGCCCAATCGATCAACGCCCGTTCACTGGAGATGTACAATCAGGTTAAAGTGGCCGAAACGTATTTTGGCCAGAACGATCTGGCTCAGGCGCTCAACCTGGCTACGTACATCAGAGAAATTACCAACGAGACCGGTCTGTTGTTTGAGTATGCCCTGGCCACAGCGTTGTATGGCAAAATCCTCACCCGGCGCGCCGAATATGCGGCGGCCGGTCAGGCGTTTGGCGAAGCCATAAAAATCTTTGCCGGCACCGAGGCGCTGGAAGTGATCAAAGCGCGGTTGTGGCTGGGGTACAGCCTTTTTCTCAACGCCAGAGCATCCGCCGCCTACGATCAACTGCGGCAGGCCATCAGCCAGGCGCTTGATCTGGGTGATCTGATTCGCGGGTTGGGGCCAACCATCGCCGAAGTGTTGCCGCTGCTATACCACTTTTTGCATCGTCCTGATATTCCGTCCGAGGTTCAGAGCAATATCCAACTCCTGCTGGCTCAGCCCGGCGTTAATACCGCGCCGTTTTGCGCGCAGATTGAGGTTTTTGCCTTTGGATCACCGTACCTGGTAGTTTCTGACCGGCGCCGTCAATTTAGCCAGCGGGGCGGCGATCAGCGCATGCCCGAGTTTTTGCTCTATTTGTTGCTTGAGGGTCAGGAACGCGGCTGCCGCTGGGACGAAGTTAGCACCGCATTGTGGCCTGATTTGGACAAAAACCGGGCTTCAACCCGGTTTCACCAAACACTGCGCCGGCTTCGCAGCCGCCTGCTGGATGATCAGGACATCATTCTGGTTCACGATGACTATTATCAGGTTAATCCGGACGTTTTGCGCTGGTGCGATGCGTTGGCTTTTGACCGCCTGTTCCAGCAAGTTTTGGAGGCACCCCTTGGCGGCTCGCTGGATATTCAACTGGAATTGATTAATTTGTATCAGGGCGAATTTTTGGCCGGGTTTGAGCTTGACGAGTGGGGCTATACCCGGCGCACCCGGTACGAAAACCGATTTCTGCAGGCCACTAATCTGGCCGCGGAACAACTACTTAAAGAAAAGTTACCCCAACAAGCTCTGGCTATTGTGGATAAAGGCCTGGCCTGCAACTATTTCAGTGAAGATCTGCATCGCAGCGCTTTTAAAGCCTGTGCCATGCTCAATCTCTTTGACCTGTTAACCGAACGCTACACAACTTTGCGTCAGACATTTCAAACCGAATTTGGCGCTCCCCCCGACCCAGCCACCGTTCAACTTTACAACCAATTGAAGCAGCATCGATAAATTTTCATTTGCCTCCGGTGAAATTTCGCGTAGGCATACTGAGAAGTGTAAGAGCCGGCCTGTTATGCTCATGATAAATAATTTTTACGAGCTACAGGAGATGAAAATGTCACAGCAAATTAAGGCTTCAATGGTTAAATTTTGGAACGATCCGACAGCCCGGCTGATCTTTATTTTAGGTACAATGGTTTTGGCGATGCTGGCCGGCGCTGCGCCGCACGATGTCAGTGGCGCTTAATTTTGGAGAAAAAATGAAAACCGTACCCAACCGTCCTGCCATTTCAAATGTCCTCATCAAAGCCAGCGCAAACGTTGTATTCAGAAACCGACTCCTCGCTAGCCCCCAGGATGCGCTGATGGGCATGAATTTACCGCCTGAGGATGTTGAAATTCTGGCAGGCATTCACGCGACAAACTTAAAAGAGTATGCCTATCAAATCAAACAACAACTCCTGCTGCGGCGATAGGCGAGGGGGAATACTGCTTGGTCAGTCAGTTGGCGTGGGGAGGTAACTTTTGTGATTTCTGCTTCAGCTACGCGCATTATGAATAGAGATGGTCGGTCGACCGTGGATGGCCGAAAAATTGTTCTTGAAATAAGTGAACATGATGCTTCCCGATTACTGGCACTAGTCCGCCAGGAGATTGAACGGGCCGAGAATGCCTGGCAATCTTACTGGCAGCGGATGGCCAGCAATATCGAGGAAAGCGTTGAACATTCCGCCACAGACCCACTCAAAGAAGATTACAGGCAAGGCGGCAAATTGTACCCGGACTCCAAATCAAATTCTGTCCCAACAAATGGTGAGTGTTAGATTATGATTTTGTTGTATGCCACGGTGTTGCTCATAATTCTGGCCCTGTATTTCCGGCCAGAACTCAAGCACATCGGCTACATTGAATTTCGAGGCGGTTGGAAACTGGTGGTTGCTGCGGTGGTGTTATTTGTCCTGCAATGGACATTGGTTGTGACCGACTCTGAGCGATCAATTCTGCATACCGCGCTACTTGTTTTGAGCCATACCGCTGCTTTGTTATTGGTTTGGGCTAATCGTCACCTGCCAGGTGCGCGGTTATTTGCCCTGGGAATTTTCCTCAATACCCTGGTTATGCTTGCCAACGGTGGTTGGATGCCTGTTACACCGGAAATAGCCAGTTATGTTAAAGGCGACCCTGCATTGGCGCTGGTGCCATCTGGTAAAAATACCGTTCTCCCCTACGAGCAAACCCATTTGTGGCTGCTATCTGATATCATCCCTGTAGCCTTGCCCTGGCGTCGTTGGGCGGTCAGCATTGGTGACCTCCTGTTAATTGCCGGTGTGGCCCGGTTCCTGTTTAGAGCCGCACCAAAGCGAGTCTCGATATCAGACGCCAGTCAACTTACATAAGCCAGCTTCATCTCGCTGGGAGGATTGAACCCACCAAACTCTGTGCCCAGGGTTGGTGGGTTCTTTTTTGTTGCCCACCGGCCAAGGCTGGTGTACTATACGGCTCATCCAATCCAAACCCAACCATCAAGCAAAGGTGACCTATGGCAGATCAAACAACTTCCGAGGCCTACGAAAATATTATTGTGCGCCGGCAAAACAGAGTCGGAATTATCCAGCTCAACCGCCCGGCGGCCATGAACGCGCTCAACAGCCCAACAATGGCCGAACTGCTTGCTGTACTGCGCCAGTTTGACCGCGACGACGGCCTGGGCTGTACCGTGATTACCGGCAGCGACCGCGCTTTTTCTGCCGGAGCCGATATCAAACAGATGGCCCAGGCGTCGGTGGTAGAGATGATGGCCATGCCATTTCTGGATTATTGGGACCAGTTGCTGCACATTCGCAAGCCGGTCATTGCGGCGGTGAGCGGCTGGTGTTTGGGCGGCGGCTGCGAACTGGCCCTGGCCTGCGATATGATTGTGGCTTCGGAAACCGCCCGGTTTGGCCAGCCGGAAATCAATTTGGGCATCATTCCCGGCGGCGGCGGCACCCAGCGTATGGCCCGCGCCGTGGGCAAAGCCCTTGCTATGGAAATTGTGCTCAACGACCGGCGGCTCACCGCCGACGAGGCGCTGCGCTACGGGCTGGTCAACCGGGTAGCGCCGGTGGATAGTTACCTGGCTGAAGCCATCAAACTGGCCGCCGATATTGCTGGCCGCGCGCCGGTAGCGGTGCAGTTGGGTAAAGAAGCCGTCAATCAGGCGTTTGAACTGCTACTGACCGCTGGCCTGCGCGACGAACGTCGGTTGTTTAACGCGTTGTTTTCAACCGAGGATCAGAAAGAAGGCATGACCGCCTTTGTTGAAAAGCGTGCCGCCAACTGGCAGGGCAAGTGAACCACGTCAAAACTGTAGTGGTCAAGACGATATTGAACACCGCAGAGGACGCACACTTGCGCCTGCGCGCAGTGCAGGTGAAGATTGTAAAGAAATAATAAAAATTTTGCGTTCTCTGCGTTCTTTGCGGTGAAAGTTTCGTCCACCTGTGTTCAAAATGTTATTGGCCCTTACAGAACCACGCCAAAACCAATTAAATTAAGGAGCTTGAATATGCAATACACCAGACTTGGCCAGACCGGTCTCAAAGTGTCAAAAATTTGTTTGGGGATGATGACCTATGGCGACCCCAATTGGCGGCCGTGGACCCAATCCGAAGCCGACGCCCGGCCCATTGTTCAGCGCGCCATCGAGGCCGGCATCAACTTTTTTGACACGGCCAATATGTACTCGCTGGGTGTGAGCGAGGAAGTGACCGGCCGGCTGCTCAACGAATGCGTTCGCCGCGAGGACGTAATTATCGCTACCAAAGTTTACTGGCCAATGGGTTCCGGCCCCAACGACCGCGGCCTGTCGCGCAAGCACATTTTGGATTCGATTGATGCCTCGCTGCGGCGGCTGAACACCGATTACGTTGACCTGTACTACATTCACCGCTGGGATTACGAAACGCCCATTGAAGAGACGCTGGAGGCGCTCAACGATATTGTGCGGCAGGGCAAAGCCCGCTACCTCGGCGCGTCGAGTATGTTTGCCTGGCAGTTTGCCAAAGCCCTGTATTTGGCCGATAACCGCGGCTGGAGCCGTTTTGTGGCCATGCAAAATCATTACAATCTCATCTATCGCGAAGAAGAGCGCGAAATGAACGCCCTGTGCGTGGCCGAAGGCATCGGTATTTTGCCCTGGAGTCCGCTGGCCCGCGGTCTGCTGGCCGGCAACCGCAAACGCGACACCGTTCGCTTTGAAACCGACGATTACGCTAAACACCTGTACCGGCAGGAAAACGACTTTGCTATTATTGACCGGTTAGCCAATTTGGCCCAGCGTAAAGGCGTTAAGCCGGCTCAGTTGGCTCTGGCCTGGCTGCTGCACCAGCCCGGCGTGAACGCGCCGGTCATTGGGGCCAGTAAACTGTCCCACCTGGAAGACGCCATCGGCGCGGTTGACATCAGCCTGAGCGATGACGAACTCACTTTTCTGGAAGAGCTGTACCAGCCCCACCCGGTTTTGGAACACGAATAGCTTCCCAATCAATTGACAGGGTTTTGACCGGTTTTGCCGGCCAAAACCCTGCCTCCATCAAAATTATGTCCCGCACCGTTATCAGCCTCAACGATTCCCGCTGGCAAATGGGCCAGGTCGCGCGCCAAGCCTTCGCCGCGCCCAACGCCTTTGATCTGCCCGCCGTGACCGAGTGGCTGCCGGCTACCGTCCCCGGCAATGTTCGCACCGATTTGCTGGCGTTGGGCCGCATCCCCAGCCCTTACTCCCCCGAGGGCTGGCCGGCCAGCCAGTGGGTAGAAAATGTGGATTGGTGGTACCGGCGTTTGCTGCAGCTTGATGAGCTGGCCCCCGACCGGCGCGTTTTTGCGCGCTTCCACGGCATCGACTACCTCTCGGCGCTGTTTGTTAACGGCGCGGAAGTGGCCCGCCACGAGGGCATGTTCTCCCATCAACTCATCGACATTACCGCCGCCGCCCACGCCGGCCCGCTGGAACTGGCCGTGCGCCTGTGGGGCAGCGGCGCGCTGCCCGCCCGCCGGCTGTCGCCGCTGCAAAAACTGTGGCAAATGGCCGGCCAAAGGCTCTACCGTAGTTGGGTGGGCATCTACCCCAACCGTACCGCCACTCTCAAATGCCAGATGTCTTTTGGCTGGGATTTTGCCCCGCCCATCCGCGCGATGGGCATTTGGGACGATGTTGAACTGCTCATCACCGGCCCGGTGGTCATTGAGGAGTTTGGAGTCAGGAGTCAGGGGGCAGGGGATAATCATCAGCCTTCAGCCCTCCACCTTCAGCTTTCGCTGGATGCCGCCCGCCCCCTGCCCGCCACCGCCGAGGTCACTGTTACCCCGGCCAATTTTCAGGCCGATGCCGTTGGCCCGTTTCGTTTTTCGTTGCGCCTGCCGGCCGGCAGCAGCGAGGTCGCTCTGCGCTGCCCCCTGCCGCCCGTGGCTCTGTGGCAGCCGTGGGATCGCGGCTTCCCGCACTTATACGATGTCACCGTAACGCTGACCGGTCCCGCCGGCCGGCCGCTCGATGTGGTGACGCGGCGCACCGGCTTTCGCACCATCGAGCAGCGGGGCTGGCAATTGCGGGTTAACGGCCGGCGCGAATTTGCCCGCGGCCTCAACTGGGTGCCCGCCGACAGCCTGCCCGGCCATCTGCGCCCCGCCGATTACCGCCGGTTGCTGACCCAAGCCCGCGACTGCAGCGCCAATTTGCTGCGGGTGTGGGGCGGCGGCCTGCGGGAGAAATCGGCGTTTTATGATTTGTGCGATGAGTTGGGGCTGCTGGTGTGGCAGGAGTTCCCCTTTGCCTGTGAATTTTTGGGCGCGTTTTCGCGCGACCCGACTTATCTGCAATTGGTGGCCCGTGAGTGCGGCGATATTGTGCGGCAGTTGGCCCATCACCCTTCGCTGGCGGTGTGGTGCGGCGGCAACGAATTCAGCCGCGCCCGCAACCGGCCGCTGCTGGCCACGCTGGCCCGGCTGGTGCGCCAATTCGATGGCACGCGGCCGTTCATTCCCACTTCGCCCGGCCCCGGCGACGCCCACAACTGGCACGTGTGGCACGGCGGCGCGCCCATCGCCGCTTATCAGCAGGAACAGGCTGCCTTTCTCAGCGAGTTTGGCCTGCAAGCTCTATCAATGAACAATGAACAATTAACAATGAGCAATTTGCCGGCTTATTTCGGTGACCCGCACAAATTGGCTCGCTACGCTCCGCTGTTCAATAATCAATTACCAATGGCCAATTACGAATTACGTATTATGAATGACGAAAATTTGGCTGAAGTTGGATCGCCGGACAATTCAACCCACCCCCAACGTGAAATTCAAAATTCAAAACTCACACCTCAAAACTCCCAACTGGCTCAGGCCGTTGCCTTGCAAACCGCCATCGAGCACATGCGCCGGCGCAAAGCCGAAGCCGGCGGCGTGTGCCTGTGGCAGTTCAACGAGCCGTGGCCGGCGGTCAGTTGGGCGATTATCGATTATTTTGGCCGGCCAAAACTGGCCTTCGAGCGGCTCAAAACGTGGTACACGCCGGTACTGGTCAGCCTCAGTTTTCCGGTGGGGCGGCGCTGGCAGCCCGGCGATACCTTTGCCGCCGACATCTGGCTCATCAACGATTGGCCGCACCCGGTGGCGGCGAACAACCTGCACATCAGCCTGACCACTCGCCATTCAAAATTCATCGTTCACCAGTCGCCATTACCCAACTTGCCCGCCGACAGCGCGGTGTGCGCGGGCCGCTTCAGCCATCAATTTACCGCCGCGCCGCAGTGGCTCATCGCCACCCTTCGCCACGGCGACACCGTGCTCAGCGAAAATCACTATCCGCTCGGCTGGCACGATGACTCTGCTAACAGCCGGCGGCTGCAACTGCGTCGCTGGCTGGCCCATTGGGCGCTGTGGTAGCGTGTTTGTGCCATCGGTTACTATTTGAGTTATAATTATTACGGGTTGCCCGTGGCGGGTAGCGAATGGCGGGTGGTTAACAATTCGTAATTCATAATTCGTAATTCGTAATTGTATTTCTACGGGAGTCACACATGCAACAAAAACGCCTCTATTTTCCCCTGCTGATTGTGCTGTTGTCGCTGCTGCTGTGGCCGTTGGCGGCGCTGGCCCAGGATAAAACCCTGGTCTGGAACCGCTACGATGTCAATATTACCGCGCAGCAAAACGGCGACATGCAGGTTGAGGAAATTCAGGAAATCCAATTCACCAGCGGCACGTTTCGCTTTGGCTTTGCGGCCATCCCGCTGGACCGCGTTGAGCGCATCACCGACGTTAGCATGGCCGAAATTATGCCGGACGGCAGCCTGCGCCAGTACGCGCCCAACTCCACCGCCGAGTACGGCTTTACCAGCGCCGTTAACGAGGGCAATCTGGAAATCACCTGGTATTTTCCGCCCACCGCCAACAGCCGCCACACCTACGCGCTGCGCTACCGGGTTGAAGGCGGCATGCGCATTTACCCCGATGGCGACCAGGTTTGGTGGAAAGCTATCCCGCCCGACCACAATTTCCCCATCCGCAGCGCTACAATTACCGTGACCCCGCCGGCCACGTTCAGCAAGAACCAACTGGTGGTTGACGCCTACGGCCACCCCATCGACGGGGCCAGCTACACCGACCGGGGCGCGGTGGTTTTTACCGCCAGCAACATCGCCGCCGACGAGGAGCTGGAGGTGCGGGTGCAATTTCCGCACGGCGCGGTGCAGGCCGAGCCGCCGGCCTGGCAGGCTTCGGATGATTTGCGCCGGCAGTGGGGGCCGGTGGTGGGTGTTTTGATGGGCGTGCTGGGGCTGGCTGTGCTGATTGGCGGACCGGTGGGCGTGTATCTGCTGTGGTACACCCGTGGCCGCGATGACTCGGTGTTGGCCCCGGAGTACGTTTCCGAGCCGCCCGGCGATCTGCCGGCCGGGGTGGTTGGCACGCTGGTTGATGAGCACGCCGACCTCAAAGACATTATGGCCAGCCTGTTTGATCTGGCCCAGCGCGGCGCAATCCGCATGGAAGAAAAACAAAATACCGGCACGTTTGGCATGAGCCGCGATTTTATTTTTCATTTGCAGGATGCCAGCCTGGCCCGCTATCCCCACGAAGAGTACCTGCTCAAACGGCTGTTTGGCAACGATCGCACCGAGCGCCGCTTGCAGGATTTGCGCGAAAAATTCTACACCGCCATTTCGCCGCTGAAAAAGGAGCTGTACCAGGAGTTGGTGCGGCAGGGTTTTTTCCCCGCCAGCCCCGAACGCACCCGCCAGAAATGGCTGGGGCTGGCCGTGCTGGGCATGGTGGTGTCATTTATCAGCGCCTGCGGCCTGCTCATTTTGCTGGGTGATTTTTCGCCGGCGGCTATTTGCCCCGGCCTGGGGCTGCTGGCTTCGATGGTGATGCTGCTGGTAGTGGGCCGCCACATGCCGCGCAAAACACCCAAAGGCGCGGAAGAAGCAGCCAAATGGCTGGCCTTTAAAAAGTATCTGCAAAACATTAATGAATACGCCGACCTTGACGGCGTTAAAGAGAAATTTCAGGAATACCTGCCCTATGCCATTGCCTTTGGGCTGGAAAAACGGCTGATCAAACAGTTCTCCGCGGTGGATGCGCCCGCGCCAACGTGGTGGGGGCCGGTTTTTGTGCCATACGGCGGCTACCACGGCCCGCACCATCACCGGCCCACCGGCGGCGGTTCGATGACTGCTGCCGGCGGCCCGCCCGGCCCGCTGGCCGGCGCCGGTGGCGGCGTACCCAACCTGTCGGAGATGAGCGGCAGCCTGGGTAGCTCCCTGTCGAGTATGAGCGCCGGCCTGGGGTCGTTGCTCAATTCGGCCAGCAGCACGCTGACCAGCACGCCGCCACCGCCAGCTTCGTCGTCCAGCAGCGGTGGCTGGGGGGGCGGTGGCTGGAGTGGCGGTGGCGGCTTTGGCGGCGGCGGTGGTGGCGGCGGCTCCCGCGGTTTTGGCTGATCGGTGATCTTTGTCTCTCTGCTGGTGTTGCCGCCGCGACAATGAATAGACGACTGTAGGGGCGCTTCGCGAAGCGCCCCTACCACGCCTATAATGCGTGCAGACGCGCGTGTTCACCATTCGCACATTCATTGTTTATTCTCAAAGGAATCTGCCAATGAATACCGAAAACTCCGCAGAACTCATGAATCATCTTGTTTACCCCTCCCCCAACCCCCTCCCCAAATTTTGGGGAGGGGGCAACATTGAATTGGTGAGATTTTTGGCGGCAAAGCCGCCAAAAATCTCACCAAAAAAGCATTTCTCCCACCTGTGCCCCGCAGGGGTACTTCTCCCCACTGGGGAGAAGGGGGTTGGGGGGATGAGGGGTAACCTTCCAAATTGAGTTTAACACTTGTCCGCCCCTGAACCCGTAAGCGGGGATACCCCTGCGGGGCGCAGTTGGGAAGGGGAGGGGGCAAAAACGGATTTCAGTGTATTTTCGGTTGCTCAAATATTTTTATGGAGTTTTCAGAATGAACAGCAAAATTTTGGGACTTATTTTCATTGTGGTTGGCGTGTTAATTTTTCTGATCGGCGTGGCGGTGTCGCTTTCGGCTACAGGCGTGACCACCGGCGGGGCGGTGCTGGGCATGGCCCTGTCGGCGCTGGTGGCGGTGCCGGTGGCGGTGGCCGGGGTGGTGGTGCTGCTGCGGGGTCGCGCCGACGCCGGGCGGCTGGCCAATGCCGCCCGCCAGCGCAAAATTCTGGATATGGTTAAAACCAGAGGTTCAGTTGACATCGGTGATCTGGTCATCGAACTGAATTCCAGCACCGAGCAGGTGAAAAGCGATATTTACAAACTGGTGGGCATGGGCCTGTTTACCGGTTACGTTAACTGGGATAAAGCTATGCTCTATTCCAAAGAGGCGTCACAAATGAAAGCCGGCAATACCTGCCCCAACTGCGGCGGCGATATGGCCCTGGGCGGCAAGGGTGTGATTACCTGCAAGTACTGCGGCGTCGAGGTTTTTCTGTAATTTTACATTTTTGGGTACAATACCTCTGCCGAAGGGCGCACCGCCGTGCGCCCTTTCAATTTGACCGGATATATTTTGCTCGATGCCAAACCGACAACTCGCCATTTTCATTGCCATTTTGCTGCTGCTGGCCGCCTGCCAGCCCGCCAGCGCAACTCCCGCCGTGACGCCGGAAGCAACCGCGCCGCCGACCGCGGCCGCCTCGCCAACAGCAGCCAACAGCCGGCCAACGCCGTCGGCCATGCCCACGCCCTCTCGCCCGGCAGAAAGCGCCGGCGGCGACGTGGTGCTGGGTGTGGTCGGCCAGCCGGACAGCCTCAACCCCATCACTGAAAATGACCCGGCCCTGCGCCAGATTGCGCCGCTTTTGTTCGACTCACTGCTGCACGCCGACCCGCTTTCGGCGGAACTCCGGCCCGGCCTGGCCGAAAGCTGGCAGTACGCCGCCGATGGCCGGCAGGTCACTTTTTTCCTGTCGCCCAATTTAAGCTGGAGCGATGGCACACCGCTGACCGCCGCCGCCGTGGTTGCCAGCCTGCAAGCCAGCCAGCACCCGGCGCTGCTCAAATTCAGCCGGATTGAGGCGCTGGACGAGCGCACGCTGCAACTGGAATTTTTGCAGATTGACTGCGCGGCGGTCACGTCGCTGGCGCTGCTGCCGCTGCTGCCGGCCGATCAAATTTTGGAGCCGCAGCCGCCGGGCAGCGGCCCGTTTGTGGTTGAGCAGTGGTCTGCCGATGGCCGCACGCTGGCCCTGCGCCGCAACCCCAACAGCCGGGGCGGCGGGGCGCTGCTCAACAGCCTGACGGTGCGCTTCATTCAGCCCGATGAATTGCCCATCATTCTGTCTGAAGGGGCGGGCCAGTTTGATGCCATCGGCCCAATTGCCGGCCCGGTTTCGCCACCGGCGGGGTTTTCGGCGCAAACGTACCTTGCGCCGGAAATGCTGTACGTGGCCATTAATTACGCGCCCAAAAACGAGCCGCCGCTGCCGCCGGAAGTTCGCCCGGCGCTGGTGCAGGCCATCGACCGCGAGGCGCTGCTGGCCGAACTGCTGGCCGGCGATGGCCAACTGCTGGCCGGCACACTGCTGCCGGGCCACTGGGCGGCCGGAGTCGAACCGGACATGCCAGCCTACAACCCCGACGAAGCGGCCGCGCTGTTGCGTCGGGCCGGTTTGCGGGATACCAACGGCGACGGCTGGCTGGAGCGCGACGGCGAGCGGCTGGAGCTTCCCATCCGGCTCAACGGCAAAAATCCGCTGCACCAGCAGTTTGGCTGGCTGGTGAGCAGTTACTACCGCGACTTGGGCCTGTTTGCCCGCGCCGAAAGCGTGCCGCCCGACAGCGTCATCGACGACCTGTTTACCCACGATTTTCAACTGGCAGTTTTTAACTGGCCCCTGCTACCCGATCCCGACCAGCGCATGTTTTGGCTGTCTGCGGCCAACACGGAGGGCGAAGGGCTGAATTTCACCTCGTACAGCAACCCGCAGGTGGATTCGCTGCTGGAGCGGGCGGTGGCGGTGCCCGGCTGCCAGTTGGCCGAGCGGGCGGAGTTGTACGGGCAGGCGCAGCAGCTTCTCGGCCAGGAGCGGCCTGTGGATTTTGTGCTGGCCCCCAACGAGCACTGGTTTGTGGGCAGCCGGTTGCAGGGCGTGTTACCCGGCTCATTTGCGCCCTTCACCTGGAATGCCGGCGCGTGGCGCGTGACTGACTAAAGGATGGATTTTTATGACTGACGAATTTTTTGAGCGGGTTTACAATCCGCAAATTTTGGCGGAACTGGAAGCAGCGTTTGGCCCGTTTGTGCAGCGGCACATCGACCTGCCGGTGGCCACCGAGGCCATGCACACAATGGTTGACAAAATGCGTCGCGCCAAAAAACCGCGCCGGGCCGAGGTGGTGCTGCTGGTGCCCAACCCGGCCGGTGATATCTGGCTGCACACCAAGGCTTTTTATCCGGCCGGTACCTACCGGTTGATGACCGGCGGGCTGGAATTTGGCGAGTCGCCGGTGCTGGCGGCGCGGCGCGAAACGCGGGAAGAAACGGGTTTTGTGGTGGAGTTGACCCGCTGTTTGGGGGTGATCACTTATCGCTTTTTAAACGAGGCCGAGCCGCTGCCGTTTGCCAGCTACCTGTTTTTGACCACACCGGGGCAGGGTCGCCCCTCGCCCACCGATCCCGGCGAAAACATTACCGATTTTGTGGCAGTACCGCCGGCGGAGCTAATAAAAACAGCCCACCAGCTTCGTTCGCTGGAGGGCCGTTTCGCCGATTGGGGGACTTTCCGGGCCATCCCTCACGAGCTGGCCGCGGCGGAACTGGCTAAATAAAATAGCCCAAAACAAACATCAACACAAACATCGAGGCGGCGACAATGGCTACGTTGCGCATGTCGGCGTAAACGTAGTAATACTCTTTGGAAAAATCCACAATTTTGCGCGCGCCGTTTGTTTCCGGGGTTGGAGCCGCGGCTTTGGCCGGTTCGACAGCCGGCGCTTGCGGCGCGGTTTCAACCACCCCGGTTATTCGTTTTTCGGTTTCCAGTTTTCTTTCTCTGCGTGTTCTCTTTGCCATTTCTTCACCCAAATAAAACTCACCGGGTCAAGCCGGTGAGTTTGTTGTTAGTGCGGCCATTATAGCAGGCCGCGGCTTATTCAGCCAATTCGCCAATCACTACCAGCCGGTGGGTATCGACCATGTAGGGGTAGCAGGTTTGCAGTGTGGCTACCGGCTCGGTGGTGGGCAGCATCACGTCCACGTCATCCGGCTCGATAATGCGCCGCTCTTTGACCACGTAGCGGAACTTTTCCTGGCCGGCGTAGATAAAATACTCATCGCCAACGGCCAAATCCTCCAGATAGCGGAAAATTTCGCCGTAGATATCGTTGTGCGCCGCCAGATACATATTGCCGCGTTCGCCGGGGTTGGCGCTGCCGGGCAAATGGCCCACGCCCTTTTTCAAATCCTCCCAACTCACCCCGCCGACAATGGGCGCATCGACATTGATTTTGGGGATAACGATGCGGGTGGGCGGTTTGGCGCTCTGCTGCTCAACCTGAATAGCGCCAGCCGCGGCCTGCGCCGCCGGTGATTGCGGCTGTACCCAGCGTTGCAGGTGGGGCGGCACATCCGGCACCGCGCCGCCGGGCGCGGTTGGAGGGCTGTGGCCGCCGGGCAGCATGGCCAGAGCGATGGCCGGTGCGGCGGTCGGGGTGGGTTCAACTTGGGCTTTCACGGCGTTCTGCTGCGCCTGTGAGACTTCGTTATTGAGTTCCCGCAGGTTAAAGTACGAAACCACCAGCACGGCCACCAGTCCCACCAGAGCCAGCACCTCCAGCCCCAGCAGCAGCACGTCCATCACTTTGCGTGAGCGGGTTTTTTCTACGGGTTTGGCCGGCGCGGCTTTTTTTGAGCGCGGCGGCGGCAGCGGAGTGATGGCCACATCGGCCAGCACCGCATCTTGCGGGGTGTGGCCCTGCCCGGACAGCTTTTTGAAGCGTTCCAGCCGGGCCTGTCGTTTTTTAACCAGCAGCGCCTTTTCCAGCTCTTCAACGCTGAGGTTATCGAGATTCTGTTTGCCAAACATAGGCCTCACTCGCAGAATCGATAGTTTACAGTGGTAAATCGAATGCGCCGCAGGCCGGGGGTTTGGGGGTAGTTCCCCCAATTTCCGTCCCCCTCCAATTGGCTGAAAAGTATCTGTTTACATAATAAGCAGGCATAAACAATTTTAGAAGGGGCAACAGCTTTTGTCAAATGAGGGGGCCGACCGAACCGGGGTTCGGCAACACGGAATGAAAATTGGGTAGGGGCGCTTCGCGAAGCGCCCCTACATCTCACTGATTCGCTGACTCGCTGATTTCAACGAGTGGGTCACGCTTTTAGCGTGACTGTCGGGCTTTTAGCCCGACCTACGCTGACTGAGTATTTTCCTGATTCCCGAATCATGACCCCTGATTCCTGTTTTCAAGGGAATCGGGCGCGGAGTGGCGGCGGCACAAAACGCCGCAGCAAATTGACAATGAGGCCCAGCTCGCGGATTTTGAGCAGGCCTGCCGCGCCAAAATAAACGCCGCCACCCAGGGCCACCAGCACGCCCACCAACACCGCCCGGTTGAGCAGCGAATCGCCGGGCAGAATGGTTTGGGCCAGCGGCAGGCCAACCCGGAGTACCAGCCCCATCAGCCCGGCGCTCAGCAGCGCCTTGCCGGTGGTGGCGAGCAGATGCTGGCCGCCCAGCGAGGTGAGGCGGTTGACCAGCCACAGCATCACCAGCGCGTGGCCGGTGAGCTGCACGCTGTTGGCCAGCACCAGATCGGTCATCTGCAGTGGCCGAAACAGGGTGGGCAGCAGCGCCGCCGCCAGGTAAATTCCCACCGCCAGCAGCCCCACCAACGCCGGCGTGAGCGTATTTTGGCGGGCGTAATAGGCAAAAATGAGGGGTTGATCGATGGCGGCAAAGGTGAGGCCGATGAGATACAGCCGCAGCGCCAGCGCGGTTTGCTGGGTATCGGCCGGGGTAAACTGACCGCGCTGAAACAGCAGCGCCACCACCGGCTCGGCCAGCACCAACAGAGCCACGGTTGCCGGAATGATGAGCACCAGCACCATGCGCAGCCCGGAGCCGAGCGTGTCAACAAACGGGGCCAACTGGCGGCTGTCGTTGCGGGCGGTGGCGGCTTGCCGCGAGAGCGTGGGTAAAATTGCCAGTGAAATCGCCGCGGAGATGAGTCCCAGCGGAAATTGAACAATTGTGGTGGCGTACTGCATCCAGGCAATGCTCTGCTCGCCGGTACGCGAGGCCAGGTTGCGGTCCAGAGCAATGGCTACCTGGCTGATAACCAGCCCTAAAATAATCGGCAGCCCCAGTTTAATGATCTGGCGCAGGGCCGGGTGATGAAAGTTCAGCGAAAAGCGCAGCCGGGCATCGCCGAGCGCCGGCAGTTGGAGCATCACCTGTAAAAACGCGCCCAGCAACAGCCCGTAGGCCAGCGCCTCGATGCCCCAGCCAAAGCCAAGCGCGCCGATCAGGGCCACCGTTACAATTGAGGCGTTAAATACGCTGGCTGTAAACGCCGGCAGCGTAAATCGTTTTAAGGCGTACAGCAGGCCGGTGACAATGCCAGACAGGCTCAAAAACAGCACGGCCGGAGTTGTCAGCCGGATCAGGCGGGTGGTTTCGGCCAGCAGGGCGGCGTCAAAGCCGCTGGCCATCAAATAGGCGGCCTGCGGCGCGGCCAGTTCGATGGCCAGCACCACCCCGATCATCACCAGTGCCATCAAACTCAGCAGGATGCTGGCCAGTTGCCACAGCGACTGTTTATCGCGTTCGGCCTGTTCGGAAAAAACAGGCACCAAAGCGCTGCTGACCATACCGCCCACCAGTAAATCATACAGCATGGTAGGGATAATCTGCGCCACTCGAAACGCCGATACCAGGCCGGTAGCGCCAAACAGACTGGCGATAACGGTTTCTCTGATCAGCCCCAGCAGCCGGCTGGCAATATTGCCCAAAGCAATTAATGAAGCCGCGCGGGCCATGCCGGCGGCTTCGGGGGTGGCAATTTTTTGTTGATTGGCAGGTGGCGGTGGTTGGGCGCTCAAAATATTTTGCCAGAGGAGATACTACAGGCCGCGAATATCGGCCAATTCCTCAAAAAGTTCAATTTCTTCATCGGTGAGGTTTTCTGGCAGGGTGATGACCACTTTGGCGTACAGGTCGCCCCGCTGTTCTGCATTTTGCAGGCTGGGCATGCCCTGTCCCTTTAGCCGAAAAACGCGGCCTGCCTGCGTTTCGGGCGGGATTTTGAGCTTGATTTTGCCTTTGAGGGTGGGCACAATGGCCTCGCCGCCCAAAACGGCGGTGTACAGGTTTACCGGCAAGTCCAGATGCAGATCATCGCCCTGGCGTTGATAATAGTCGTGCGGTTTGATGACAATTTCCAGGTACAGGTCGCCTCTGGCCGAGCCATCAAGGCTGGCGCCTCCCTCGCCGCGAACCCGGACTTTGGTGCCGGATGAGGCTCCTTTGGGGATGCGCACCTCGATTCGCCGCCCGCCAATTCGCAAAATTCTGGAGGTGCCGGCATACGACTCTTCCAGTGAAATTTCAATTTGCTGGTTGTAATCCAGTCCCTTGCTCGAAACCTGGTCGACAGGGCTGGTGTCGATGCCGCTGAAGAGAGCGTCGAAAAAGAGCGAAAAGCCGCTGGACTGGCCATCTTCTGCCTGGGGAACTGCCCATTGGCTCCAGTCAAATTCGGTTTCAGGCTGGTCGGTTTGGTGCGTTGTCCAACTGGCGCGCAGCCGGTCGTATTTGGCTCTGGCTTCGGGGTTGGCCAGCACCTGATGCGCTTCCTGAATATCCTTGTAGCGTTGAACCGCTTCTTCGTCGCCCGGATTAACGTCGGGGTGATATTTTCTGGCCAGCTTGCGATATACTTTGGTTATTTCATCCGTGCTGCTGGTCTCATCGATTTCCAGACTTTGATAGTAATCCTTATACTCCATCCCAAAAAATCCTTGCGCAAAACAGTAAAACTGTATGGTTGAGTTGAAGATTATATAGTTAACAGTGATTTAAGCAAGATTATCATAAAGCAACAAAAAACCCCACCGTGCGGGTGAGGCTCTTTGTGTGTTGTTGCCAATGTCTTGCAGGCTAGATTTCGGAGGGAGTTTTTGGGTTGCCAGGGTTGCTTAGCAACCCTGGCGGGTGGAACTTAGCCTTTACCAGCAGTTATTGTAATAACCGCAGGTATGGCTGTATCGCTGATAGCCGTAGCTGTAATAGTAGCCGGTGTAGTCGTAACCATAGCTGTGGGACTTGCCGGACCAACCGCAGTTATCCCAGCAATTGTCCGGATAGCGGACAGGCTGGCAATTGTCATAACCGCAGCCGGAGTAGCAGTCGTTCCAGCACTGGCCGGGATAGTTTACCGGTCGATGGCCGTACCAGGGGTACGAACCACAGTTGCTGGGCACATACAGCACTTCGCCAGCGTAGATTACGTTGGGATTCCACAGGCCGTTTGCTTCGGCGATACAGTTGGGGTGAACATTATACAAGCGGCCAATGCTGTACAGCGTTTCGCCGTACATGACCTTGTGATACGCTCCGCCCCCACCCCAAGCGGGAGGCGCAGCGTAGCTGGCAGACACAAGCAAAAGTTGCAAGGCTGCCACGAGGATAATAACGGTAAAGATTTTTTTCATGTTTTCCTCCTACGGCACATAACTATTTTGATATAGTACTCCCCCCGTGCCAGCCTTTGGTCATCCCCTTACCGCAGAACTGGCGCGTTATTGACATAGTAAAACATGTTTTTCGCTATGTCAAGCCTTTATGTTAAAAACAATTATATCGGTACTTTGATTTTTATGCAACAGTTTTTAGACATAATGTTTTGGGGTTACTTGCCATAATGCAGATAACTAACCGACCCGGCTGTCAATTGGCGCAATCTTTAACTCCAGCGAGTTTGAAACCAAACAAAAAAGCCCAAATTGATCAATTAATGATAAATCTGAGCCTGGTTACAGCAATCGCAATATTTGCACCTCAAAGTACAGTAGATGGGTATTATTATATCAGCATCGATGCTTATGTTCAATCCATTGTTTTACATAACATTTTATACCTTTGTACTATCTTATTTATGTCATACATATAAAGAAGCCTGGTAACTAAGTTACCAGGCTTCCTAAAAGGAGGAGAAGATGAACATGCCTTAGGCTTAAATCAGCCGGCCAAAAAACCCAAATTACTTTCTTTACGGCTTAATAATAACATATCAACAGTTCTGTTACCCAACGTAAACACTACGGAAACTATACGCTGGCAGGGAACATCCAAACCGGCCAGGCCGAGGGAATTGGGACGAGGCTGTTCTCTTATCGTTTTTGCCTGCGGCGCAGTTCTACCTAATTATACGAGCACCAATAAAAAAGCCCGGCGATGTCTGACCGGGCTTTTTTGGTTACTCAGCACAGGGAGTTAATCTATACCAAGGTATGCCTTCTGAACCATTTCGTTGCTTTGCAGCGCTTTGGCGCTATCGTGCAGAACAATCTGGCCAGTCTGGATCACATATCCCCGGTGCGCAATCTGCAGAGCCATCAGCGCGTTTTGCTCAACAAGCAGAATGGTTGAGCCTTCTTTATTAATGTTTTGGACCGTTTCAAAAATGCTTTCAACCAGAATCGGGGCCAACCCCATTGAAGGTTCGTCCAGGAGTAACACTTTGGGCCGCGCCATCAACGCCCGGCCCATGGCCAGCATTTGCTGTTCGCCGCCGCTGAGCGTGCCCGCCATTTGTTTTTGCCGCTCTTTGAGTCGAGGAAACAAGGCAAAAATCCGGTCGATGTCCTGGGCAATTTCGGCGGCATCGTTGCGAATGTAGGCGCCCATTTCGAGATTCTCTTTGACGGTTAACCGGGAGAACACGCCCCGGCCTTCGGGGACTTGAGAAACACCTTTAAACACAATTTCGTGGGCGTTATAATTGGCCAGGTCTTCGCCATTGAGGCGAACCATACCCACCCGGGGCCGGACAATGCCGCTGATGGTTTTTAAAGTTGTACTTTTGCCAGCGCCGTTGGCGCCAATGAGCGTTACAATTTCGCCCTTGTCAATAGATAACGAGATACCCTTTAGCGCGTGGATGTTTCCGTAATAGCTGTGAACGTTTTCAACTTCTAGTAGGGCCATAAGTGGATCAGCCTTCCGTGGTTTCTTTTGCGGGTTTTTCTTTTTCTCGCAGGCCGCTGGTCGCACTTCGGCCCAGGTACGCTTCAATAACCCGAGGGTTGCTCTGAATATCTTCCGGTGTGCCTTCGGCGATTTTTTGGCCGTAATCAAGCACGGTGATCTGCTCTGAAATACCCATCACCACCCGCATATCGTGTTCGATGAGCAAAATGGTAATGCCCAGTTCATCCCGAATGCGCCGGAAAAAAGCGGTCAATTCGGCGGTTTCGTTGGGGTTCATTCCGGCGGTCGGCTCATCGAGCAGTAACAAAACCGGCTGGCTGGCCAGCGCCCGGCCAATTTCCAGCCGGCGCTGATCGCCGTAGGGCAGATTTTTGGCTACAATATCACCTTTGCCGCGCATACCGATAAAGTTCAGCAGCCGGCGCGCCTCTTCATGAATTTGCTCTTCTTCTCGCCGGGTGCCGGGCAGTCCCAGCACCGCGCCCAACCAGCCAGATTTGAGATGCGGCTCCTGCCCCACCAAAATATTTTCCAAAGCGGTCATATTATTGAACAAACGAATATTCTGGTAAGTACGCGAGATTCCGCGCCGGGTAATTCGGTCTGGCGGAATATCTTGCAGCGGTTGTCCCCTAAAAATTACTTTGCCTTCATCAATGGGGTAAAATCCGGTGATGCAGTTGAATAAAGTGCTTTTGCCTGCACCGTTGGGGCCAATAATGGCATGGATGGATTTTTCTTTTATTTCAACATCTACGTGGTCTACGGCCACCAGGCCGCCGAATCGTTTGGTGACGCCTTTTGCCGATAAAATTGAGGCCATTGCACCTGCTCCTATGCGGATTGACCGGCGACAACAGCCGGTTCTTCGGGGACGATGATGGGTTCGCTGCCTTCGTGCAGTTCGCGCCGGCGCACTTCAGACGGCCAGAATCCTTCCGGCTTAACCAGCATCATCACAATTAACAGTGCGCCGTAAATGAGCATTCTAAATTCTGAAAACTCGCGTAGTAGTTCGGGCAGGCCCACCAGCACCAGTGCGCCGACGATCACGCCTGGAATACTGCCGGAGCCGCCAATGATAACCAGGCTAACCACGTTGATCGACACGATCAGCCCAAAACTGTGCGGAAATACCGAACCCACCTGCGCCGCAAAAATTGCGCCGCTAAAGCCGGCAAACGCCGCGCCGGTGCCAAAAGCCATCAATTTGGCGGCAATCAGGTTGATCCCCATTGCTTCGGCCACGTCCTCATCTTCGCGCAGGGCCATCCAGTTGCGGCCAATCCGCGAGTTTTGCAGCCGCCAGGCCACAAACCCTATCAATACGCAGCCAAAAATGATCAGGTAGTAGAAATGTTGCGGGTCTTTGATAATCCCTTCGGGGCTGGCAAAGGGGAAAAGATAGGTCCGCACCGAGGCCGGCAGCATTTGTTCTACCGTGCCAACATAACCCAGCTCTGGTTTGGGAATATTCAAAATACCCTGTGCGCCGCCCAAATACGGCTGCAAAAAGTTTGACAGCACCAAAATGCGGATAATCTCGGCAAAACCCAGGGTGACAATTGCCAGGTAGTCGCCGCGCATGCGCAACACCGGAATACCCAAAAAGACACCGAAAATGGCTGCCACCAGCACAGAAATGGGGATGGCCACCCAAAATGAGGTGTATGATGCGCCCGACTGGCCATTAATGACATTTGACAACCCCAGATCGGCGGTTGAAGTGAGCAGCGCGGCGGTGTACGCGCCGATGGCAAAAAAGCCCACAAAACCCAGGTCCAGCAGGCCGGCCAGGCCAATATCAATATTCAACCCCAGCCCCATCAGCGTGTACAGCCCCACCAGCACCAAAATTTGGCTGATGTAGGGGCCAACAATCTGCGGTAAAAAGAACAGCAAAATAATGCCAACAATGATCAGCATCCAGTTAAAGGTGGTGCGCTGGCTGGCCGGCAGTTGATTGACCCGATTTTTGGCGTGCTGGCTTTGCGTACCCCACAGCCCGTTGAGCAGTGAAAACACAATAAAAACCGATATCGCGCCGTAGGCTGACAATCCTTTGCGCCCAAACAAAAACCGGGCCAGCGATTTGCCCGTGCCAAAGCGGCCCATCATCACATTGAGCAACTCTTGCAGCATACCAATCAACAGCACCGCGCCAAGGCCGGCGATAATCATGCGCCGGGGGGTGTTGGGCAGCAGTTGAATGGCCGCGCCAATCAGGCTTAACACGGCGATGGTTCCAATCAGGTACAGCATGCCGATGGCCAGTGAGTCCTGTGAAAAGGTGAGAATCTTCATCAGTCCGGGCGAGGCGTTGATAAACATATCTCGCATGCCGTCCCAGGTTGTCATCAACACCACCAGCAGCGAGGCCACAGCGCCGCCAACCGCGCCAGACACAAACCCGCCCACCAGCGCCGGGACGGCTTTGCCGCGGGCGGTTCTCAGGGCTACCACGTAACCCATGCCCAACCCAATAACCACAATCAGCGCGCGCCCCAACGACAACACGTTAAAAATAACGTCGCGGGCATCAAAAGCTTCCAGCATCCCCACCAAACTAACAAAAACAATCGCGGCGCCTGTGATCAAACCGTATTGAACTATCTTTTTCCAGTTAA
The DNA here is from genome assembly GCA_022071955.1 of Anaerolineae bacterium. Taxonomy (GTDB): domain Bacteria; phylum Chloroflexota; class Anaerolineae; order 4572-78; family J111; genus J095. Next base: position 56,087 of record JAJVIM010000014.1, on the reverse strand, counting down.
GTTGCATGGCTGGCTCCTACGCTTTCTTTTTGTTCAATTCGACGCCCATAATCCCGGTGGGCCGGAAAATGAGCACCAATACCAGCATCGTAAACGCGATGGCGTCTTTTAATTGATAAGGGGCGGCAATGCCCAGCCCTTCCAAAAACAGGCTTGGCCCCAGCGACTCGAAAATGCCCAGAAAGAAGCCGCCCAACATTGCGCCGGGCACGTTGCCAATGCCGCCCAGCACCGCAGCGGTAAAGGCTTTAAGGCCCGGGAAAAAGCCCATAAAAAAGTTCACCTGCCGGAACATTAACCCGTACAGCACCCCGGCCGCTCCGGCCAGCGCCGCGCCCATCCCAAAGGTAACGGTGATCACCCGATCAACGTCGATGCCCATTAACGCGGCCACGTCTTTATCTTCGGCCACGGCGCGCATCGCCTTGCCAATTTTGGTGCGCTGAATGAAGTTGTATAGCCCCACCATCAGCAGCACCGAACTGATAACCACCATAAATTGAATCTTGGAAATCGGTACCGGGTATTCGCTACGGCTGCTGATGCCCAGCGATTCGGCGGATTCGGGAGACAGCGGGAAGCTACTGTTCCAAATAGAGTCAAGCACAGTTTGAACCAGCGGCGCCAATAAATAGGCCACGGCAATTAAAATAACCCCGGTGATAATGGCCGGCAGCCAACTGAGATTGGCCTGAGCGATAAACGCCTGCTTCAGCCGTCGATAAACCGGCATCAGCGCAAAAAATCCAATTACCACAATCAGGATCATCCCCAAAAAATAGGACACATCGCTGAGGGTCATATCACCCACCAGCAGCGGCACCTGCGGATAGGCTTCTACCCCGGAGCCGTAAAACCCCCGAAAAGAATACTGCAAAAAGAAAGACGCCCCAATGGCCGTGATCAACGGGACCAATCGGGGCGCGCGCCGGAGGGGTTTGTAGGCGATCCGCTCAACCGCCACCGCCACAAGGGTGGAAGTAACCATCGCCGTCAAAAAAATGAGGAGTAGGGCCGGGATGGGATTGGCTTCCAACATCGATGGCGAGCCATCGGCGCCGGGTTGAGCCAGGGCGCGAGCCACAAAAAAAGCAGTAAACGCGCCGCTCATAAACACTTCGCCGTGGGCAAAGTTAATCATAAACAAGATACCGTACACCAGCGTGTAGCCCAGCGCAATCAGCGCGTAAATACCACCCTGCGCCACGCCAAACACAAAAAAGTCAATCCATTGCTCGCCGGAGTATTTGGGTACAGCCAGCGAGGAGATGGTGCCGCCGATGACGATAAAAATGATGATAATCTTAAAAAAGAGGAGCCAGCCATCAACCAGACCAAAACGTTTGGTCATATCGTAGGCGGTAATCAGGCCGATGGGCGTGCCAATGAGCAGCCCGGTACCCAGCCCGCCGGTAAAAGCGCCCAGCACGACTTCAAAATTAAAGCCGTAGCCAAACACTATGCCACCGCTAACCAGTACGGCATTAACAATACCGCACAGGCCGCCAATGATCAGGCCGCTAATGTACCATTTGATCCGTGGCTCACCTTCCGGGCCTTGAATCTTGCGCAGGCCGTAGCCAACGCCCAAGGCAATCACTATGTACAGCACGAGGTTGGCGAAAAATTGCATGTAGTCTCTTCTCTCCCCGAAGCCAAAGGATTTTGCTGCAAAAACATCCGCTGTTTAATTAGCGCCGGATTATAGCATGCAACTATCTGAGGAGCAATTACCTCAAAATCACAACCTCAAAATTTGACAAATTTAAGCTAACAGAATCAACCTGGCCGAATTTAAACTGAAATCAGTTTGAGAGTTACACCTTTGCCCTCATCCCCCTCCCCAATTTGGGGAGGGGGATGAGGGCAAATTTTATTCTGGCTTCAGGTTAGTTGGTACTGGTAGCCGTTGGCCGGGCGCCGATGGGCGTTGCGGTTGGGGTAGGCGCTGCCGGCGGAGTGGCGGTTGGTACTGCGTTATCGGTGCCGGCAGGCTGAATTAATTCCGGCAGCGAGGTGTCCTCCTGGCCGTCAATTGTTACAAAATAATCCAGCGGGATAACCTGCACCCACGTATTGCCCGGTTTGAGCGGCATGGGCTGGCCGTTGTCAAACACAAACTGCGGCGTTTGGGTGCCATCGGTTTCCCAGTTGCCTTTGAGCAGCTTGCCATCGCGCAGCAGCCAGGCCGCGCCCCGGCCATTCATTATAATGCGGATAGATGTCGCTCCGTTGCTGTCTTCAACAATATCGGTGGCCTGATGTTCGGCAAAGTAGATGATCACGTTGGCGGCGGAGAGCTGTTTGCCGCTCAAATCGTAATGGGGGTCACCGGTGGTAAAACGCAGATAGCTGTTGCTGGCGGGATCGTATTTCCAGGTGGCTTCGCTGGTAACCTGCGGAAAGGGAATCACCACTTCATTGGCGTCAAACAGTACGCCCGGCGGCAGAGTTTTTTCATCGATGCTGGGCGTAAAATAAAAGCCGCGCAGTTTAACGGCGGTGTCCAGCCCTTCATCGGCCATGTATTGCCGGGCCACGGTGGCATCAAACGCCAGCCGGGTGGCCCAGTTTTCGTTATCGCGGTAAAAGTAGGGCAGCGGCACAAACAGCTCGTCCAAATCCACAATATCAGATTGAGACAACAGCCAGCGCACGCCATCTGAGCCGCCGGAGCTGGCCAGCGCGCCCTGATACTGCGGCACAAGCTGCAAATTGATCAGCCGCGCCGAACGCACCGGAGCGATGGTAGTGGGGTCTTTGCTTAAAAAGATGCCGGTAAAGCGTGTGACCCACCACTCGGTGATTTCCTCGTATACAATATCGGCGTCAATCAACCCCACCTGCGGCCGGGCGACGGGATCGTTGCCCACCCGCACCATCAGCGGCCGGCGCTGAAGCAGGGTGGGATCATCCATTTTGAGGCCGGTCAGTGGGTTTACATCAGCCGGGCGGCGGGCGATGTACTGCTCCAACTCGGCGGCAGACAGAACGGCCGGCTCGCTGGCAGCGATGCCCATGCCTACCGTTGGGGCCGGCGTTGGGGTGAGTATTGCGGCCGGGGGTTGGGTTAACGTGGGTGAGGGTGCCGGGGTGGCAAATTCTACTACGGCCAGTTTGGGCGTGGGGGGTACATCTTTTACTTCTTCGTCGCCGGAACAGGCGGCCATCAGCAACGCGACAACAAAAACAATGAGTAGGACTGGCAATCGGCGCATCGTTTTCTCCAAACCCGGGCAAAATTTGCCTTTATTATACTTGCGCTCAAAGGGGTCACAAAAAATAGAGTATTCAGTGGCGGATAGTGGTGAAGTTGTAAGTGATGAGGACCCGCGGTATGTCATTCTGAGCGACGAAAGGAGCGAAGAATCTCTGCGGAGACGGTTTGCAAAGCCAAGTTTCAGGGATTTTTCGTCGCTTTATCATACTAATGACATGAGTATCACTTACCTTTTAACCACTACCCGGTGGCGAATGACGATTTTGGATTTACGATTTACGAATTGCGACACTGCGACACTGCGAGTGACGAACGACGCAACACGAACTCAGAGCCAAAGGCCCCCTATGGGAAACTCAAACCTTAAAACTCAAAACTTAAACTCACCCACCGAACTCACTTTAAAGGCCACTTGGCAAATTGCCCGTTTTTCACCACAATACATGGCACATTAAATTAAGGAGTAACACAATGACCAAACCCAAAGTTAAAGTACGGCGCTGGCAGCCAGAAGACATCCCCGGGATCGTGGTCTGCCATCGAGCCGCCTACCCGGATTACGCCGAAGATGGCGGCCACTACAATGCCCGCAAATACGAGATGCAGCTAGCCGCCTTCCCGGAGGGCCAGTTTTTGGCCGAGGTTGAGGGCCAAATTGTAGGCTATGCCACCGCGCTGATTGTGCAGCTAGACGACGACGCCCAGTACACCTACCCGGAAATTACCGGCGTGGGCACGTTCAGTTCGCACACCCCCGGCGGCGACACCCTCTACGGGGCCGACATCGCCGTGCATCCCGATTTTCGGGGGCAGGGTATTTCCAAGCTGCTGTACAAGCAGCGCCGCAGGTTAATGAAGCGATACAATCTGCGCCGCACTCTCGCTTTTGGCCGGATTCCGGGCTACAACGAGTTCGCCGGCAAACTGACCGCCGAAGAGTACGTGCGCGAGGCAACGGCAGGCAAAATTTTTGACCCGGCGCTGAATATGCATTTGCGGGCCGGTTATTACGTTAAACGGGTGCTGCTGGATTTTGTGTGGGATGATTCCAGCCTCAACTACAGCACGCTGCTGGAAATGCCCAATCCCGATTACAAACCGGAGCGGCGCAAAATTGCCGCCGCGCCGCTGCACCGGCCGGTGCGTAAAATCCGGGTTTGCGCCGCGCAGTATCTTATGCGCGCTATTTCATCCTGGGAAGAGTTTGAACGGAGCGTTTCTTTTTTTGTGGATACCGCCGACACCTACCACTGCCACTTTTTACTGCTGCCCGAATTTTTTACAGCCCAGTTGTTCAGCACGATGCCGCCGGATTGGGACTCGCACCAATCTGTGGCCGCCCTGGCTGACCTGACCGACCGCTATCTGGAGATGTTCACCCGGCTGGCCATCAAACATAATTTGCACATCATTGGCGGATCGCACCCGGTCCGCCGCGCCGAAGGCATTTACAACGTGGCTCACCTGTTTTCACCCGGCGGCAATGTGTACACGCAGGACAAACTGCACATCACCCCCAGCGAGCGCAAAGTGTGGGATATTCGCCCCGGCGAGTCGATGCAAGTGTTTGATACGTCGCTGGGCCGGATTGCCATTCAGGTGTGTTACGATGTTGAATTTCCCGAAGCCACCCGGCTGCTCACCCAGGCCGGGACCGAAGTGCTGTTTGTGCCCTTCAGCACCGACGAGCGCAAAGCCTACAATCGGGTCCGCTTTACGGCCCAGGCCCGCGCCGTTGAAAATTCAATTTACGTGGTGCTGGCCGGCAACGTGGGCAATTTGCCCATCCGCACGTATTTGATCAACTACGGGCAGGCGGCGGTATTCACCCCCAGCGATTTTCAATTTCCGCTCAACGCCACCGCCGGCGAAGCCGAACCCAACACCGAAACGGTGGTCATTGCCGATCTGGATTTAACCAGCCTGGCCGTGCACCGGGAGGTGGGCAATACCCGCCCGCTGTATGATCGCCGCCCGGATTTGTACGATTTGCGGGCCAAAACGCCCGTCAAACTGGTGCGGGTAGAATAGGTTTACGATACCCGCGGAATCCGCGCCAACAGTTCGCTGACCACTTCGTAATTGATGGTGCCCAGGTTGGCCGCCACTTCTTCGGCGGTGATCTCCTCGCTGCCCTGGCGGCCAATCAGCACCACTTCATCGCCCTGGCGCACGTTGGGAATATGCGTCACGTTGATGGCGCTCTGGTCCATGCTCACCCGGCCCACCAGCGGGGCGCGCTGCCCTTTAACCAACACCTCGCCCCAGGTGCGCGGCGCCCGCCGAAAGCCATCGGCGTAGCCAACCGGAATAATGGCGATGGTCTCTTCGCCCTGGGTGCGATAGGTGGCCCCGTAACCAATGGGGCTGTCCGCCGGCAGCGTTTTTACCTGCCCCACCGTGCTTTTGAACGTGAGCGCCGGCCGAAAACCTGCCGGCAGCGGCGAATTGGCGCTCGGCGGCAGGCCGTACAACCCAATGCCGGGCCGGACCATATCAAAGCGAGCGTCCGGCAGGTTGAGCAGGCCGGCGGTGTTGGCCGCATGCACCAGCGGCGGGCGCAGCCCGGCGGCATCCAGTTGGGCCAGCAGCTCGTTAAAACGGCGCAACTGCTCGCGGGCGTAAGGCACGTCGTCATCGGCGGTGCCAAAGTGGGTGTACATCCCTTCAACCCGCAAGCCGGGCAGGCGGGCCAGCTTCTCCATAAACGACGGCACCTGTTCCGGCAGCAGTCCCAGCCGGCCCATGCCGCTGTCAACTTTAATGTGAGCCAGCGCCTTGGTGTTCAAATCTTCGCCGGCCTGGCTAAAGGCGCGGGCCAACTCCTCGGTAAAAATGGTGGCGCTCACGTTGTAGCGAATGGCTTCGTGGGCCTGCCAGGCGGGCATGTAGCTCAGCACCAAAATTGGCGCGTCGATGCCGCTTTTGCGCAGTTTGATGGCCTCGCCCAACGTGGCCACGCCCACCCAACTGCCGCCGTTGTTGAGCACTGTGCGGGCAACTTTGACCATGCCGTGGCCGTAGGCATCGGCTTTGAGAATGGCCATAATTTTGGCCGGCGACACAATTTCAACAAGCTGGCGCACGTTGTTGGCCACCGCCTCCAGATCGATTTCTACCCAGGTGGGGCGGGCCGGCTGCTCCGAGCGCACCTGCTGCCAGCCGGCTTCCTGCCGCACCAGCTTCCAGTGATCGACGCGGGGATTGTCCAGCAGCCGTTCGACGACTCGTTCCATCCGCGCCGCCGGGCCGCCTTTTACCAGAATCACCGTATCCGGCGAAAGCAAATCCTGCGCGGCGGCGGCGGCGTCGTCGCTGGTAAAGGTAACGTGGACGGCGTGTTTGCCCAGCCCGCTCACGCGCTCCAGCGCGGCCGTGCCAATTAGCTGCGCCGCTTCGCCTTTGGTTACCAGCCGGTGAACCACCGTGGCCGCAAAATCGCCCACCTGCCGGTGCGCTTCTTCCTCGCCTTCGCCCAAATCTGGCATATCGCCCAAAATGGCAATTTTGTTAGCGCCGGGAAATTCGGCCAGCGTTTCCAGCGCGGCGAGCATCGCTTCCGGGCTGGCGTTGAAGGTGTCGTCCAGAATCAGCGTGCCGTTTTTGCCGGGCAGCAAATTCATGCGGCCGGGCGTGCGCGGCAAATTTTTCAGCGCGGCCAGAGCCACGGTGGGTTGAATATCAAACACCAGCCCCACGGCCACGGCGGCCAGAATGGCGTAAATGTGATGCCGGCCAATCAGCGGGGTGCTGCTGCGATAACTTTTGCCATCGTATTGCAGGGTAAAAGTTAGCCCCTCCGGTGAAATTTTTAGGTCGCTGGCGCGGACATCGGCCCCGCGTTTGAGGCCAAAGGTGATGATCCGGGCCTGCGTGCGCGGCACCATTCCGGCCACGCGCGGGTCATCGGCGTTGAGAATGGCCGAACCGTTGAACGGCAGCGCTTCAACGAGGCGGCCTTTTTCGGCGGCGATGTTGTTGAGGCTGCCAAAGGTGGTGATGTGCGCCCGGTTGATGGTGGTGACCACGCCCACTTTGGGCTGAGTGATTTTGGCCAGATGGGCCACCTCGCCAAACGTATCGCTGGCCATTTCCAGCACGGCCACTTCGTGATGCTCTTCAAGCTGGCCCAGGGCAATGGGCAGCCCGTAGCGGCCGTTGTAGCTTTGATAATTTTTGAACACCTGAAAGCGTTTTTGCAGCACCGCGGCAATGGCGTCTTTGGTGGCCGTTTTGCCGGCCGAGCCGGTAATACCGATAACAGTGGGCTGGTATTTGCGCAAAATAAAGGCGGCGTAATCGGTGAGCGCCTGCTGCACATCGGGCACAATGAGGGTGGTGACGCGGGCAGTGCGGGGCACGGCTTCGCGGTTTTCACACATAATGCCGGTTGCGCCTTTTTCCAGCGCCGAAGCGATGTAGTCGTGGCCGTCGCCGGTGGCGGTTTTCACGGCCAAAAAAAGCTGGCCCGGCTCAAGCTGGCGCGAGTCGAAGGCGAAGCTGGCAAACTGGCGGGCGATGGTGCCGTTGAGCAGTTCGCCGCCGGTGGCATCGAGTAAATCTTGCAGATAAATCATTTTTTTCTCCGTGCGATGGGTTACACCTGTAACGGCGCATTTTACCACAGGCCGGGGCGGAATGACAACGGGCTTGACAATTCGGGCCACTCCGGTGAAAATGGGCGAATTGCGAATAAGCGAATGGCGAAATTATTTTTGAGGGTGGACTCTCTTGCCAGAGCGTCGGAGCGTATAAAAATTCGTAGGGGCGCTTCGCGAAGCGCCCCTACATTCACAATTCGCAATTCGCTATTCGAAAGGAGAACACCGTGACCGAATCCATCACTCTGCCGATTATCGGCGTGGTCAACGGCAAATTTGCCGCTAACACCCCCGCCGAACAAATGCGCGCCGAACTGTCAACCATTGAAATTGCGCCGGACTTTGCGCCGGGCCTGCTGGGGGTGTCGCCGGGCGCTGATATTTTGGTGCTGTTTCTGTTTCACCGCATTCAGCCCAACCAGATTGAATTGCAACTCCACCCGCGCCACAACCCGGCCAACCCGCTGGCCGGCGTGTTTGCCACCCGCACCCAGTTTCGGCCGAGCCGGATTGGCACCACCGTGGCCCGCGTTGAGGCGGTGGATGGCCGGGTGCTCACGGTGAGCGGATTGGATGCGCAGGATGGCTCGCCGGTGATCGATATTAAACCCTACGCGCCCTATTTTGACGCCGATAGCCATTCGCAGCGGTTTGAGGTGCGCCAGGTAAACAGCCTACAGGCCGCCCGCGACGCCATCGATGTAATTGATGAAGAGGTGATCCGGCTGCTGGGCAATCGCGCCGAGTACGTGCGGCAGGTGGCTCACTTTAAAAATCGGCCGGAAGATGTGCCCGCGCCGGAACGTTACCACGCCGTAATGCGCCGCCGCCGTGAACTGGCCGAGGCATCCGGCCTTAACCCGGATGTGGTGGAAGGCATGTACAAACTGCTGGTTGACAATTTTATTCAGGAAGAAATTGAACTCATCCGGCAGCGCAACAGCGGCAACGAATCCGTATGACCGAGTCTTGACTCACGGCCAAAAGTACAGTATAATCGCGGCTTGTAAGTTGAACACGCCGAAGTGGCGGAACAGGCAGACGCGCTACGTTCAGGGCGTAGTGGGCATTGGCCCGTGTGGGTTCAACTCCCACCTTCGGCACTACGTAACGCCGCATTCGTCTAGGGGCCCAGGACGCCGCCCTCTCAAGGCGGTAACACGGGTTCGAATCCCGTATGCGGCATTGTTGTTTAAGGGAATATGGTGGCTATGGCTCAATGGTAGAGCACCTGGTTGTGGCCCAGGAGGTTGTGGGTTCGAGCCCCACTAGCCACCCAGTTGAGAAAGCGCGGTGACAGCCGCGTTTTTTTTGTTGCAGTGCGGCGGCACTCACGCGCCGGAGTCGTCGCCCAGGTAAACGTACTCGTCGTCAAATTGCCAACTGGGAATGGCCTCCAGCTCCACCTCCACCCGCGGCGTCGAGGGGTCCATCCGTTTGACCAGATGAATATCAACCACGCGGTTGTCGTTAACGCTCAGCGCATCGAGCAGGGAATCCTGGGTGATTTTTAGCCCGCCGTCCAAATCGCGGCGCAGGGGCGATTCAAAATAAAAATCCAGAAACAGGCCGATGTAGCCGTTGTTGAGCGCGGCAATAAATTCATCGGTGATAACGCCATCAACCCGCAGCAGGTGGATTTTGTGCCGCACCTGTTTTTTAAAGCTGACATGCTCTTTGGAAAGCACTCGCCGGTTGCCGGCCTGGGTGTACTGGCTGTTGATGCTGGGGGGCAGCGGCAGGGTAAAGCGCACGCTTTTGATCTCGCTCATAAAGTTGCCTCGTGGGGAGATTGTAGCACATCCGTTTGGTGGTGACAATTCATTTTAAATTGGGAAATTGCCCCGGATGTTGTATAATTGCAACGTAGTTCCACCATCCTCGTAAAGAATGCAAGCTGAGCCAGATAAGGAGGCGAGATAATGGCCCAATCTTTCTTTGATAAAATTGAAACGCTGATTAAAGCCAATTTGCACGCGATGGTTGACAAGGCGCTGGACGAAAACTCGGTGGCCGTGCTGGACGAGTACATTCGTCAGTCTGAAAACAACCTGGATGAATTGGAAGACGCGCTGATTACGATTAAGGGGCAGGTAAAAACCCTCAAACGCAAATACGAAACCATTCGGGCCGAAGCCGAAGCGCTGGATCAGGATATTGACCGGCTGCTCAAACTGGGCAAAGAAGATTTGGCCGTGTCGGCGCAGAGCCAGTACAACGCTAAAATGGATTTGGCCGATGAATACCGCCAGCAGTTTGTGCGCCAAAAAGAAGAAGCCGAAAAGCTGGCCGGCGCTCGCCTCAAGTTGGAATCGCGGCTGCGCACCATCCGCCAGGAACGCGAACACGTGCTCGGGTTGCTGGAACTGGCCAAAACCAAAGAGATTGCCGCCAAGAGCATGAAATCGCTGGACGCGCTCGACGGCGTGGGCGACTCCGACATTGCCCGCATCACCGACAAAATCCGCTCACGCATTGACCGGGCCGACGCCGAAATGGAAATGCGCACCGAAAGCCTGAGCACCCAAATGGACGATGTGCTTGGCCGCGAACGGCTGGTCAGCCAGTTAGAAGAACGCCGCCGCCGGCTGGGCATGGCCAAGGAAGAAAAGGCCGAAGAAGAAAGCCTGGACTCGCTCGATCTGGATATTTAACCTAAAAAATTTACCCGTAACGCCGCCGTTGGCTGCTCCTTGGTGCGGCCGGCGCGGTTGGATACAGCCCCGGTAACCGATGCCATCTATTCGCCGCGACCTGGAACAACGGGCCCAGGAGGCCATTCTCAAAAATATTATTGAGAATTACAAGCAAAACCGGACCGACTGGATGAAGAATCCGGCCATCCGCAAGGTAATTCTCAATAAAGCCTTTTTTAAACCGGCCAACGCGCTGCTGATTGGCGGGGCTATTCTGGTCGCCGGCTGCTCCGGGTTGTTGCTGCTGCCGTTGCTGCTGGCCGCACCGCCGGTTGCTTCGGCGCTGGGCGGGTTGGCCACGCTGGCCGTGGGGCTGGCCGCCGAAGCCGTTTATCTGTGGCTGGCCGTTAACAACCAAAAAGCGCACGCCGAAGTGGTGGCCGATATGCTCCGGCCGCAGGTCAATTTTGATCCCGCCACCATCACCGACAAAGAACTGCGCGGCAAAGTTGAAAAAGCAATGGAATACTGGTCGCTGATTGACGATGCCATGCAGCAGGTGCCCGATGGCGCGCTGCGGCTGCGGCTGGAAAACACCATCCGCGAGGCGACCCAGTGGCTGCAAGCGGTGTACAACCTGGCCGGCCGGGTTGATAAATTGCAGCAAAACAGCGTCATCGAGCGCGATTTGCACCTTGTGCCCAAAGCCATCGAAGATTACAAACGGCGGCTGGCCAAAGAAGACTCGGTGGCGGTAAAGGAGCAGCTTGCGCAAACCATCGCCGATAAAGAACGGCAGTTGCGTATTTTGCAGGATTTGGACGATCAGAAAGACAAGGCCAATTATCAGCTTGAAAGCACCATTTCTTCGCTGGGCACCATTTACTCGCAGTTGTTGCTGGTGGGCAGCAAAGACGAGGAAGGCAGCCGGGTGAACCGCCTGCAAAAAGAAATTTCTGAGCAGGTGCACCGGCTGGAAGATTTGAGCGAAGCAATGGACGAGGTTTATCAAAGTTCGTATTAATTTTATGAAAATCACCCCATCACAAATAGCTTTATTTGTGGCATTGCTCATCAGCAATGCCATCATTTTTTTTGCGCCTCCGGCCTGGGCCTGGTTGCGGGTGCCCAATTCGGTGGCGTTTGTGCTGGCGCTGCCCGGCCTGGCCTGGCTGCCGGTGCTGAACTGGCTGCACACCCGGCAGGCCATCGAACGGCTGGTGCTGGTGTTTGGCGCGTCGTCGCTGCTGGCGGCGCTGTTGCTGTACGGCGTGGTGCTGTTGCCCGGCCCCTTTACCGAGCCCCCGGTGCTGCTGGCGCTCAACGGGCTGACCGTGGCCGGGTTGGTTGCTCAGCTTTTTAAGCGGGATGGCTGGAGCGGGCCGCTGGAATGGCCGTCGCGCACGGTGCTGCTCATCCTGCTGGCGATCATCGCTGTGACCGCGGTCACCCGTTTGACCCGGCTCAATTACGCCGAATTTCACGAAGATGAACTTGAAAACATGCGGCTCATCATCCGCGCCTACAAAGGCGAGGAATTTGCGCCGTTCATCGACAGCAAAGGCCCCATTCACTGGCTGTTGCCGGCGGCGGTGTGGTACGCCAACGGCTGGGGCAACGAAGGGCTGGCCCGCAGTACCTTTGCGCTGGCTTCGCTGCTGCTGGTGCCGCTGATGTTTGCCCTGGCCCGGCGCATGACCGGCAAGGATCAGCTTGGGTTGGTGGCGGCAGGGTTCATCGCGCTGAACGGTTTTTATGTGTCGCTGGCCCGGCACGTGGAAAACCGCATGCTAATTGTCTTTTGGGGCGCGCTGGCCATGTGGCTGGCCTATCGTTATTTTAAAGAGAAGGTCAACCTGCTGGCCGTGGCGGCGGCGCTCACGCTGGGCGTGGGGCTGATCGCTCATCCCACGGTCATCACCTTTGTGCCGGCGGTGGCGGTAGTGCTGCTGGCCCGGAGCTGGTTCGATAAAAGTTGGCGGCGAGACTGGCCCTGGCTGGCCGGCTCGGCGCTGCTGCTGGCGGCGGTGGCGGCGGCTTTTTACGTGCCGTACATTCTCAGCCCGGAAATTGGCCAAACCGTGGAGTACTTTGCCGAAGAGAGAGTCGGCACATCGCTGCTGTATAACCGCATCGATAGCCTGCTGGGCGAATCGGAGTTGTACAGCAGTTGGTTTTACGGGCCGGTGCTGCTGGTGCTGCTGGCCTGGCTGCTGGGCCGCGAGTTCAACAAAATTGGCCGCGCCGGTCTGCTCATTTTTGGGGCATTGGCGCTGGCTGTACTCAGCACTGCCCGCTTCCCGGTGGGGTGGGTGTGGGGCGGCGAGAATTTTGCCTTTGTGCCGAGCGCACTGCTGACGCTGGCGGTCTTACTGCTGCCGCGTACCAGCCCCGAGTTGAAATTCAACGCGCTCTGGTTTGCCGTGCCTTTTGGCGTGCTGCTGTTTTTGGCTCAAGACGCCTCCAATCACATTCAGATTGCTTTCACCGGGCTGACCATGCTGGCGGTGATTGGCCTGGACGATTTGTGGAACTGGCTCACCCCGGCTGCCGGCGCGCGTCCGTTCAGCCCCCGGCGCTCGGTCCGCGCCGCGCTGGTGGCCGTGGCTGTACTGTTTGTGCCGCTCATCTTTGTGTACGAGTTTTTGCAGTTCAACGCGCTGACCACCACCTATTGGCAGGTTAAAACCGATTACACCAACAACCCGCGCTCGCTGGTTGCGCTGCTGTACCGCAGTATTCCCCGCCCGCGCAAAGTTATCTCTAACCCGCGCCTGGGCGGCTGGAAGCCGGTGGGCGTATTGTGGGCCGATGGTGCGCTGTCCGGCGATTTCCGCAGCGTCAACGAGTCGTTTGCCGTGCCCATCTGGTACACCTTTCAAACGCCGCGCTCCTGCTACAACGATCCGCAAAATTACTGGGTGCGCCGGGATTGGGAGGGGTGGCCGCAAGACGAGGAGAATCTGTTGCTGGCCAGCGGCTACACGCTCACCCGGGTAGTGCAAATCGATGGCCGCCCCTCGCTGCACCTGTATGAGAAAAACGCGCCCGCCGCCGAACCGCAGGTGCTCAATATGGAAGATTATCGTCGCCAGTTTGATTTGCTGGCCACGCCGGAGCGCTTTGCTCTGGCCGAAACTTTCAGCCGGCCGGCGTCGCTGAATTTTGGCGACAAACTGCTGTTGCGCGGTTTTGATTTGCCGGAAACCGGCCGCGCCGGCGAGTTGCTGCCGGTAACGCTCTACTGGGATGCACTCGCGCCGATGGACGTGCGTTACCGCGCTTTTGTCCATTTGGTGGGAGCGGATGAATCGCGCTGGGGCCAGCACGATGACGACCCCGGCTGCCGGCTGGTCACTACCGATATGCATCCGGGCATGGAATCGTCGCGGCAATTCCGGGTGCCGGTAGCGGCCAACACCCCGCCCGGCGATTACCAGATTGTAGTCGGCGTGTACCACCCCGATACGCAGGCACGGCTGCCCATTTGGGATAACAACGCGCAAAATTCACCCGGCGACAGCGTGATTTTGGGCACTGTTCGTATTATTGACGGATCGTAGATTTGGCGCTAAAATCCAGAACATTAGTTCTAAACAATGAGTGACGGTTTACGCAACACGAATTACGTTTTACGTATTACATCCCGGCCAACTCCCGAAATCTTTTTAACAGGCTGTAACTTATGAGCAATAAACTCACAATGATGGCCATCTTTGCCCACCCCGATGACGAAGCCTTTGGCACCGGCGGCACCCTGGCTAAATACGCCCACGAAGGGGTGGATGTTCATCTGGTAATGGCCACCCGGGGCGAAGCCGGCCAGTTTGCCAATCCGGCTGTCACGCCGACGCCGCCCATCGGCCTGCGCCGCGAGCAGGAGCTTCGGCAGGCGTGTGAGCACTATGGCATCACCCACCTGCACCTGCTGGGTTACATGGACGGCCAGTTGGCGCTGGTGCCGCCCGCCGAGCCGGTGTTTAAACTTGTCCGGCTGCTGCGCCAGATTCGGCCGCAGGTGGTGCTCTCATTTGGGCCGGAGGGCGTGTACGGCCATTTTGACCATCTGGCGGTGCATCGCTGGGCCACGGCAGCGGTAGAGTTGGCCGGCCACCCGGAGCGCTGGCCGGAAGCCGGGCCGGCATATCAGGTGGCCAAGGTTTACCACCGGGCGCTGCCCCAGCCCCAGGTTGAGCAAATGGCCGCAACCACCGGCCGGGCCGCGGTCGATATGGGCGGTGTGCCGTTTCCGTTTACGGGCTACCCGGCGGAGCAGATTACCACCACCATCAACGTGCGCGAATATGCCCAAACCAAACTCAGCGCCATTCGCTGCCATTTGAGCCAGCTTCAGCCGGAAATGCCCATGCTGCAGGATGGATTTGATCCATTGGAAAACCCGTGGTTTTGGCAGGAAACCTACATTTTGGCTCGGGTGAACGGCATCCCGCGCCCAACCTGCCCGGAAACCGATTTTTTTGTTGGAGTGAGATAATTATGACTGAAGCGTCAATTTCTTTGTTGAGCCAGCATTTGATTGCTCATCTGGAACGGCTGATCATGCTGCGCGAATATCACGGCAACATCGATGACCCCTACGTCAAATCGGCGTTGAGCTTTACCATTGATGACACGCAAGAGGCGATTGCCCGGGTTTCCAGCCGGCTGCGCCAGTTGGGCGAGATTTCGCCCACCAAAATTTCGGAGGAGGCCACCGAAAAACTGTTGTGGCAGTCACGCAGCCGCCGCTCGCTGGGCGACAAAGTGCGGTTTGTGGTGCGTGGTTTGCTGCACCAGCAGGAGTGGTACACCAGCCGCATCAAAGAACTGGTCGATGATCCGGACTCGCAGGCCACGCTGGTGGCTCTGGCCGAGCAGGCCCGGGTGCGGCTGGAACGCTGGCAAAATTTAATGGATGAAATGAAGGTTTCGCCCGAAGATCAGGTATAAATAGGCAAACTTACCCACATCAAGCCATCTAACAAATTGGGTATTGACTACCGCCAATGCCCCCCAATATCAACCCGCCAATCAGGCACTTGGCAAAAATCCGCTTTTGGGGTATAATTTCCCCAATAAAAGTTGTAGCGCAACCGAGGCCTGGGCAAGGTCTCTGTTTTTTTTTGTCAGTTCGTCAGACTGATAACTTTTCGAATTGAAGTTGAGAGGAAATTTCATGGCAGATAAACCCGTTTACTTGACATTAGAAGGTAAGAAAAAGCTGCAGGAAGAACTGGAATACCTGACCACTGTTCGGCGGAAAGAGGTTGCGGATGCAATCAAATCCGCCAAAGAAGAAGGCGATCTCAGTGAAAACTCGGCGTATGATGAGGCCAAGCTGGCCCAGGGCTTTTTGGAAGGCCGCATCCAAACCATTCAATCGCAACTGCGCAACGCCATCCTGATTGAGGATACCAACGGCGCCAAAAAAGGCGAGGTAACCATCGGTTGCACCGTAACCGTTGAGGAAGAAGGTTTTGGCGAAGAAACCTACCAGATTGTTGGCTCGGCCGAAGCCGACCCGCTGGAAGGCAAAATTTCCAACGAATCACCTATTGGTCAGGCGTTGCTGGGCGCTAAAGTGGGCGACAAAGTGACGGCCGAGGCCCCCGGTGGCGAAATTGTGTTCAAGATACTGAAGGTTGAGTAGCTTGCGCCAATCAGCCTCAACGTGCATAATAGGCGGGGTCATTTTTTGACCCCGTTTTTTATTTTGGCTCAAAGAATTTAGCGTGGCGACCGGGCGGCAAAGCCGCCCGGTCGCCACGCTTCTAGAATCCCCTTCCCTGGGGAAGGGGGCAGGGGGATGGGGTCATTGACGTTGTCAATTTATCTCATTTTGGAGAAGAAGTTTATGGAGCAAGATTTAAGTTACTTTGAAAATTTTGGCGAGCAGGTGGCCCAGCGCGTTAAAAAGCTGCAAAACTTTGCGGATCGCGGCCAACTGGCTTACCCGCCCCGGGTTAAGCGCGAGCACGCCACCCCCGAAGCCCGGCAGCTTTTTGAGGCCGCCGAGGCCGCCCTGCCGGAAGGCAGCGAGGACAAACCCCAGGTGCAAACCGCGGTAGTCGGCCGGCTGGTGGCCATTCGGGTGATGGGCAAAAGCTCGTTTGCTCACATTGAAGATGGCAGCGGACGGCTGCAGCTTTACCTGTCTAAAAATGATCTGGGCGATGATTACGACATCTTCAAAAAAGATTTTGATCTGGGCGACATCATCGCTGCGCAGGGGCGGATGTTTCGTACCCGCACCGGCGAGGTCTCCGTCCACGTGGAAGCGTTTCAACTGGCGTCAAAGGCGCTCTACCCGCCGCCCGAAAAGTGGCACGGCATTCAGGATGTTGAAATTCGTTACCGCCGCCGCTATTTGGATTTGATTGCCAACGCCGATGTGCGCGAGATTTTCCGCAAGCGCGGCCGGATTGTTTCGGCCATGCGCCGCTTTCTCGATGGGCAGGATTTTTTGGAGGTTGAAACGCCCACGCTCCAGCCGCTGTACGGCGGCGCGTTGGCCCGGCCATTTACCACTCACCACAACGCCCTCGATATGGAGCTGTATTTGCGTATCTCCGACGAACTGTACCTGAAACGGCTCATTGTTGGCGGCTTTGACAAGGTGTACGAAATCTGCAAGGATTTTCGCAACGAGGGCATCAGTACCAAGCACAACCCGGAATTTACCATGATGGAGTGTTACTGGGCCTACGCCGATTACGAAGACATGATGTGGCTCACCGAAAATATGGTCGCCTCGATTGCGCACGAAGTGCTGGGCACCACCAAACTCACCTTCGATGGCAAAGAGGTCGATCTGGCCCCACCGTGGCGGCGGCTCAATCTGGCCGAAGCCATTAAGCAAACCACCGAAATTGATATTTTTGAGACCTACGGCGACGTGCAGGCGCTGTGGAAGGAATGCCAAAAACTCAAGCTCAACGTTTCGCCGCAGCCAAGTTGGGGCAAACTGGTGGACGAACTGCTGGGCGAGTACGTGGAACCGACCATCGTCAACCCAACCTTTATCCACACCTACCCGCTCGATATTTCGCCGTTGTCCAAACAAAACCCGGCCGACCCCCGCGTGGTGGAGCGTTTTGAGGCGTTTGTCGTCGGTATGGAAATTGGCAACGCCTACTCCGAGCTGAACGACCCGATTGTCCAGCGCCAGCGCTTTTTGGAGCAGCAGGAAATTGCCGATGAAGAGGCGCACCA
The DNA here is from genome assembly GCA_022071955.1 of Anaerolineae bacterium. Classification (GTDB taxonomy): domain Bacteria; phylum Chloroflexota; class Anaerolineae; order 4572-78; family J111; genus J095. The sequence goes on along the minus strand of JAJVIM010000014.1, from coordinate 38,418 downwards.
GGTGGACGACGACTACGTGTTTGCCCTGATGCAGGGCATGCCGCCCACCGGCGGGTTGGGCATCGGCGTGGACCGGATAGCGATGCTGCTGACCGATCAGCAATCGATCCGCGAGGTGATTTTGTTCCCGCAAATGCGTGCGCGTGAATAAGCTGCTTAGCTCTCGGAGGAAAAATGTTTTGCCTGACTGTTGACGATGAAATTGAATTGGGCCTGCTCGAAGACCACCACGTTGAAACGCTCTTTGCGCTGGTTGATGCCAACCGGGAGCACCTGCGCCGCTGGCTGGCCTGGGTGGATGACAACACCGATGTGGAGCACACCCGCCAGTTCAGGCATGCCAGTTTGATGGATTTTGCTAACGGTACCGGCCTCAGCACCGGTATATTCTACCGGGGGCAGTTGGTGGGCATGCTGGGTACCGCCAAAATGAATCCGGCCGACCGGTTGGTTGAACTGGGCTACTGGCTGGCCGCCGAGGCCGAAGGCCGCGGCATTGTTACCCGCGCCTGCCGGGCTGCGCTGGCCTACCTGTTTGACCAACGCGGCTTTAACCGGGTGCAGATTCGCTGCGCCACCGGTAACACCCGCAGTTGTGCCATCCCCGAGCGGCTGGGCTTTACCCGCGAAGGCGTGCTGCGCCAGGAAGGCCGCGTGGGTGATGGCAGCTTTGTCGATTTGGTGATGTACAGCCTGCTGGCCGAGGAGTGGCAGGCCGGTCAGTCCTCGCCGGATGAATTTGCAGGTAGCATAAAATAATTTGCAGTAAGGAAATTTCTGGGGGCCGGGCTTAAAACTCGGCCCTTTTTTTTGTTTTGATTTGCCGCCCGTCACCGATTCGAGCTTTTTGGCCGCGTTTGGTATAATATCAGGCTTGGTGCAATCAATCATGAATCTATCGCCGTTACTCAAACTCTTTAACCAGATACCCGCCTACCATGCCCTGGCCGATGCCCTGCATTGGGGCGAATTGACCGACGTCATGCGCCGGCCATTGGGAGTGTTGTCGGCGGTGCGGCCGGCGCTGCTGGCTGCCCTGCACGCCGATTTGCAGCGGCCGGTACTGTTTATTACCGCCCGCACCGACCGCGCCCGGATTTTGGCCGAGCAAATTCAATTTTGGGCGACCAACCCGGCCAGCGTCTTTCGCCTGCCGGACCCCGACGCCCTGCCCCACGAAAAAGTGGCCTGGGGCAGCGAAACCATTCAGGGCCGGCTGGCCGCGCTGTCGGCGTTGGTGATGTTCAACCGCCGGCCCGATGCCGCTCCGCCGCTGCTGGTCACATCGGCCCGGGCGCTGATGCACCACACCCTGCCGCCGGCCGAGTTTACTATTATGGAATTTAAAGTGGGCCAGCGTATCCGGCTCAACGATGTGGTGGCCGAATGGGTTGAATTGGGCTACCAGCCGGAAGATGTGGTCGAGGTGCCGGGCAGTTTCAGCCGGCGCGGCGGTATTCTGGATGTCTTTCCGTCCAATACCGGCCAGCCCATCCGCATTGAACTGTTTGGCGACGAGATCGACTCGCTGCGCTGTTTTGACCCCTCCAGCCAGCGTTCCGAGCAGCGGCTCAAGGCGTTCACTCTCGGCCCGGCCACCGAAACCCTGCCCCGCCGCGCTCCCGAAGCGGCCAGCCGGCTCGGCTATTGGGATTTTGGCGAGCTGCAAACCAGTACCAAAGTTTCGTTTGAAGAAGACGTGGCCCGGCTGGCGCAGGGCACGGCGTTTCGGGGTATTGAGTATTACCTGCCCTTTTTTTACAACGGCAAAAACGGCCAGCAGCCCGCGTCGTTTTCTGTGCTGGATTACCTGCCGGATAACGCACTGGTGATCGTTGAAGACCCGGAAGAGCTGGCCGGCGTGGTCGACGAGCTGGAAGTGCAGGCCCGCACGCTCAAGCAGGATTTGATCAATCTGGGCGATCTGCCGGCCAACTGGCCCGACCCCTACTTTAGCTGGAGTGCGCTGGCCCCGGCGCTGGCCGACCGCCGGCCGCTGCTGCTCGGCTTTACGCCGTTTCGGCAGGGGGCAAGGGGGGCCATTTGGGACGACAACGAGAGTGAAAATTCTACCAACCCCCACCTGTCGCTGCGCGACACCCTCCCCCTGTCAGGGGGAGGGTTGGGGAGGGGGTTATTTTCAGAGGAGTCAGCGGACAGTAGCCCATCCACCCCATCGAACTTGTTTTATTTTCAGCACACGTTTGTGCCCGGCCCGGCCTACGGTGGGCAGGTAAAAACCGCCCTGCCCGATGTGCTCAAGCGCAAAAAACAGGGCGAACGGCTGGTGCTGGTCAGCCGCCAATCGGCGCGGCTGGCGCACTTGCTCGCCGAATTTACCGACAACCTGGCCATCACGCCGCTTGACACGCTGGAGCCGGAGCAGCCGCCGCCCCCGCCCGGCAGCCTCACCCTGTTGCACGGCATGGTCATCGAAGGCTGGTCGCTGCGCGAGGCCGGCAGCGAGACCAAACCGCTGCTGACCGTGCTGTCTGATTCCGAGCTGTTTGGCTGGAAAAAGCCGACCACCATCCAGCGGCCCAAACCGCGCAAAGGCGTCACCCCGGAAACTTTTTTTGCCGATGTTAACCCCGGCGATCTGGTGGTGCATATTGAGCACGGCATTGGCCGCTATGTGGGGCTGGTCAAGCTCAATTTTGAGGGCGTCGAGCGCGAATATCTGGCGGTGGAGTACGCCAACAACGACAAACTGTACGTGCCCATCCACCAGGCCGACCGGCTGGCCCGTTACATCGGCATGGACGAGGGCTTGCCCAAACTCAACCGGCTGGGCAGCGCCGACTGGAACACGGTCAAGCGTCGCACCAAAAAGGCCGTTGAGGATATTGCCCGCGAACTGCTGGAAATTTACGCCAAGCGCGAGGTACAGACCGGCCACGCCTTTGGCCCGGACACCGAGTGGCAGAGCGAAGTGGAAGATGCCTTCCCCTTTGTCGAAACTGATGACCAGTTGCGGGCCATCGCTGAAGTAAAGGCCGATATGGAAAAGCCGCGGGCGATGGACCGGCTCATTTGCGGCGACGTCGGCTACGGCAAAACCGAGGTGGCGCTGCGGGCTGCCTTCAAAGCGGTAATGGACGGCGTGCAGGTGGCCGTGCTGGCCCCCACCACTGTGCTGGCCCAGCAGCACTACCAAACCTTTTCCGAGCGGCTGCAAGCCTACCCGGTTAAAATAGAAATGCTGTCCCGGTTTCGCACCCGCCAGCAGCAGGAGCAAACGCTCGGCAACCTGGCGCTCGGCGCGGTGGATATTGTCATTGGCACCCACCGGCTGCTGCAAAAGGATGTCGGTTTTAGTAAATTGGGACTGCTGGTGATTGACGAAGAGCAGCGCTTTGGCGTGCAGCAAAAAGAGCGGCTCAAACAGCTTCGCACCGAAGTGGATGTGCTGACGCTGACCGCCACGCCTATCCCGCGCACGTTGCACATGTCGCTCAGCGGCGTGCGTGATCTGAGTACCATCGACACCCCGCCGGAGGAGCGGCTGCCGGTGCAAACCGTGGTCACCGAATACGACGAAACGCTCATCCGGCAGGCCATTCTGCGCGAGCTGGATCGCGGCGGGCAGGTGTTTTACGTGTACAACCGGGTGCTGGGCATCGAGCAGAAAGCCAACCGGCTGCGCAACCTGCTGCCGGAAGTCAGCATTGGCGTGGGCCACGGCCAAATGCGCGAGCGCCAGCTAGAAAAGGTGATGGTCGAATTTATTTCCGGCGAAATTGATGTGCTGGTCAGCACCACCATCATTGAAAACGGGCTGGACATGCCCAACGTTAACACGATCATTATTGACCGGGCCGACCGGCTGGGGCTGGCCCAGTTGTACCAGCTTCGGGGCCGGGTGGGGCGCGGCGCGGTGCAGGCCTACGCCTACCTGCTCACGCCCAAACACATGTCACTGAGCGAAGAGGCCCGCAAGCGGCTGGAGGCCATTTCTGAAGCCAGCGAACTGGGCGCGGGCTTTCGCATTGCCATGCGCGATCTGGAAATTCGCGGCGCGGGCGAACTGCTCGGCGCGCGGCAGCACGGCCACATTGGCGCGGTAGGCTTTGATTTGTACACCCGGCTGCTGGCGCAGGCCATCCGCGAGTTGAAAGGCGAATCGCCGCACGCTGTTACCGGCGAGGAAGCCACCGCCTACCTCAGCCCGCTGGCCGAAGGCATTCAGCTCAACCTGCCCATCCCGGCGTTTGTGCCGGAAGATTACCTGCCGGAAGAAAAGCTGCGCTTCCGGTTGTATCGGCGGCTGGCCGGCATCACCACCATCGACGGCATCAGCGATATGGCCCGCGAGCTGGAAGATCGCTTTGGCGATATGCCGGAGCCGGTGGCCAACCTGCTGTATCAGCTCAAGCTCAAGGTGTTGGGTATGGAGGCCGGGGTAAAATCTGTGGCCACGGAAACCGGGCAAATTGTTATCCGCGCCGATACACTGGAGCATGTTGACCGGCCCGGGTTGGAGCGCCGGCTCAATCCCGGTGCGCGGGTAACGCCGCGGCAAATTATGCTGCCGCTGCACCCCAAACCGGAGGTGTGGCAGGCTGAGCTGGAAAAGGCGCTGCGTTTGATTGGCCGTATGCTCCACGACCCGGCCCGTTAGGATTTTTGTTTTAAAATTGGGCAAGAGTATACTGGCAACAATAAAAAGTATGAAGTACGAAGTATGAAGGATGAAGTAAGGAATAGGAAGTTTGGTGAGTTGGGTGGGTTGGGCGAGTGATGAGGTCGTATTGCGTGTTACGTGTTGCGTAACCTGCTACTCGCCACCCGCTACCCGCAGACTCGCAGATTCGCAATTCGCTTACTCCTGTTGGATTAACCGATGATCGTTATTGAATATTCTTACCTGTCAGGCCCCACCAAACGATTTGAAACCACCGAAACGTCAATTGTGATTGGCCGTCAATCCGGTGACTGGCTGGTCGATTTGGATTTGACGCCGGATGTGACCACTTCGCGCCGGCACGCCACCATTTCGCTGGAAGATGGCGTGTTGTGGATTGAAGATTTGGGCAGCCGTGGCGGCACCTGGGTAAACGACCAGCGGATTAGCGCCAAAACCAAAATCAGCAGCCGCGACCGGATCAAAATGGGCCAAACCGAGATCAATGCCCACCGCCGGCTGCTATCTAAAAAAATTGACGATGAGCCGGACACCGAACCGCTCCCCTCCGACCCGGACGAGCAGTTGTTGAAACAGGGTAGCTTTACCAGCAGCGTCAGGGCCACGGCCTCGCCCACCAACCTGCTTCTGTCCGAGCGAATGGGCCGGGCGCCGCTGGAAATTGTTGAGCGCCGGCTGGCCGCTTTTTATGATTTGGGCGTGGCGCTCGGTACGGCCCAGGCCGTGGAGCCGCTGCTCAAAACCGTGGTGTCGCACCTGTGCAAGGCCATCCCCGGCGCACAGCGCGGCGCGCTGCTGCTGCGCGATGGCCGCAAGCTCTATCTCAAAGCCTATTTGCCGGAGCGTTCCAAACCCTCGGTCAGCCTCTATCTGGCTCGATTGGCCATCGAAAAGCAGGAAGCCTTTACCTGGCGTTACGATGCGCCCGGCGAAATGGGCAAACTGACCGACAGTATTGTTTGGCACGGCACCAAATGCGCTATGTACGCCCCGCTGGTCTGGCAGGATGAAGTGCTGGGCATTGCCTATGTTGATAATTACATCTCCGGCGATGCCTTTAACGAGGACGACCTGCTGCTGCTGATGACGATGACCAGCCAGGCCGCCATTTTTGTTAAAGCCCACGCCCTGCAAGAAGATTTGCGCCACCAGGAAGTGGTGCGCTCCAACCTGCTGCGCCAGTTTTCGCCGCAGGTAGCCGATCATCTGGAGGATTTGCTCAAACAGCGCGGCCATCTGGGCTTGGGCGGCGAACGGGTTGAGCCGGTGACCATCCTCAATTCTGATGTGCGCGGTTTTACGGCGCTCAGCGCTCAAATGGACCCCAGCGAGGTGATGAACACGCTCAACCAGTTATTTGGGGTGTGCATTCCCATCATCTTTAAATTTAACGGCACGGTGGATAAATACATCGGCGATGCGATTTTGGCGGTGTTTGGCAGCCCCAACCCCGACGCCCACGGCACCCAGTGGTCCGATGCGGTGCGGGCGGCCATTGAAATGCAGCGGGCCGTGCGCCGGCTGGGCGCGGAGTGGCGCATGATGGGCCGGCCGGTGTTTGAAATTGGCATTGGCATCCACACCGGGCCGGTACTGCAAGGCTTCATCGGTTCCGATGAGCAGATGGAGTACACCGTCATTGGCGATACGGTTAACCGCACCACCCGCTATTGCAGCGGCGCGCGGGCCGGAGAGGTGGTCATCAGCCCGGATGTGTACCAGCACGTGCAGGGGATGATCGAGGTTATTCCCAAAATGATCCCGTCCAAACACCCCGGCACCGAATCGGATTTGCACGCGTTTACCGTAAAAGGGTTTGGCACGCAAAGCCTGCACCTGCCGCCCAGCGAGGAGCAGTAATGAAAGCCGTTGGCGTGGATATTGTGGAAACCGCCCGCATTGCCGACAGCGTGAATCGCTTTGGCCGCAAATTTTTGGAGCGGGTTTACACCGAGCGCGAACTGGCCTACTGCAACGGCCGGATCGGGTCGCTGGCGGCGCGCTGGGCGGCCAAAGAGGCGGTGGCCAAAGCCTTTGGCACCGGCATCGGTGAGGTGGGCTTCCGCGATATTGAGGTGGTCAACAACCAGCGCTCCTGCCCGGCGGTGGTGTTGCACGGCCCCGCCGCCAAATTAGCCGAGCAGCAGGGCATCACCACCATCGCCCTCAGCCTGTCGCACACCCACGAACACGCCATTGCATTTGTGGTGGCGGAGTAAAGCCGCTTATTCCCCAGCCCCAATCTGGCTGATAACCCGCCCGGTGCTGAGCAGAGAAATCCCCTGCGCGCCAGACGTGCTGACCATCACCGCTTCTACCACCGGCTCGTAAACCTTTTTTTCCGCGCCCCATTCCACAATAAAGTTAGCGCCCACCCCGCCCCGGTCGTCGTTCTGGTTCAGCACAAAACCGGTGGTGCCCATTGGCCCCAGTTTGATGGGATTTTTGATAAATTCCTCAACCAGATTGCCGTTGGTGTCGTAATAGCGCACCGATTTGATGATAATCGAACTGGCTAAATCGGTGTTGTGAATGGCCAGAGTGATGGCCAGGTTCAGCGTTTTGTCCTGGTCAAGGTAGAATATTTCTGAGTAGGCCGGCACAAAGATTACCTGGCCGGTGGTTAGCCGTAAATCTTCCGGGCGAGCCGGTTGAACCGGGCCGGCTGCCCGGCCGGCCGGCGCGCCGGGTTGGGTTTGTTGGCTGCTGCAGGCCGCCGTACCCGCCACGGTCAGCGCCAACATCAGGGAAAGTAGCCCATATTTCATCGAAAAATGCCTTTCGCCGTGTTTTGATTTTGCCTGTCAGATAGTTTCGATAGTATTCACCAAAACCGGCCAACCACAAAAAAACAGGCCACGTTTTTGGCGTGGCCTGTTGTCTGCGGTAACCGCCGAAATTAACGTCCCGTGCCGTTCAGATCGGTGACGGCGCCCAGGCTGCTGCTGGAGACCAGTTGGGCGTATTTGGCCAGCACGCCGCGGGTGTAGCGCGGTTGCGCCGGCTGCCAGTTGGCTCGCCGCCGGGCCAGCTCCTCGTCAGAAATATTGAGCTGGATCAGCCGCGTGTCGGCGTCAATGGTGATTGAGTCGCCTTCCTGCACCAGCGCGATGGTCCCGCCCAGAGCAGCCTCCGGGGCCACGTGCCCCACCACCAGCCCGTGCGAGCCGCCGGAGAAGCGGCCATCGGTCATCAACCCCACTTTGCCGCCCAGCCCCGCGCCGCTGATGGCGCTGGTGGGGGCCAGCATTTCCCGCATACCGGGGCCGCCCACCGGCCCTTCGTTGCGCACCACAACCACATCGCCCTCTTTGATCTGGCCGGCCAAAATGGCCTCCAGGCAGGCTTCTTCGCTTTCAAACACGCGGGCCGGCCCGGTAATCTGGCGGCTTTTGATGCCGGTGGTTTTGGCCACGCAGCCTTCGGTGGCCAGGTTGCCGCGCAAAATAACCAGGTGCCCTTCCGAGTACATCGGCTTGTCCCACGGATGGATCACATCCTGGTTGGGGTCGGGTTCGTCCGGCACATCGGCCAGCACCTCGGCGATGGTCTGCCCGGTGATGGTCAGCGCGTCGCCGTGCAGCGCGCCGTGGTTGAGCAGAATTTTCATCACCTGCGGCACGCCGCCCGCCGCGTGGAAGTTAACGGCGACGTACTTGCCCGATGGTTTCAAATCGCACAGCACCGGTGTGCGCTGGCGGATTTCTTCAAAATCGTCGATGGTCAGCGGCACTTCGGCGGCGTGGGCAATGGCCAGCAGGTGCAGCACGGCGTTGGTGCTGCCGCCAATGGCGTTGGCCACGGCGATGGCGTTTTCAAACGCTTTGCGGGTTAAAATGTGGCGCGGCAGGCGTTGAGCGGCAATCGCCTCTACCAGTACCCGGGCCGATTCGGCGGCGCTGTCTTCTTTTTCCTGGTCCTCGGCGGCCATGGTTGAAGAACTCATCAGGCTCATGCCCATCGCCTCAAACACCGACGACATGGTGTTGGCGGTGTACATGCCGCCGCAACTGCCCGCGCCGGGGATGGCCCGGCGTTCCACTTCCAGCCGTTCTTCGTCGCTGATTTTGCCGGCGCTGTACTGGCCCACGGCCTCAAACACGCTGACAATATCCAAATCTTTGCCCTGGTAGCTGCCGGGTTTGATGGTGCCGCCGTACACAAAAATAGCCGGGATGTTCATGCGGGCCATAGCGATCATCGCGCCGGGCATGTTTTTGTCGCAGCCGCCCACGGCCAGCACGCCGTCCATGCTTTGGGCCATCACTGCCGTTTCAATCGAATCGGCAATCACTTCACGGGAGACCAGAGAATATTTCATGCCTTCGGTGCCCATCGAAATGCCGTCGCTGACGGTGATGGTGCCGAACATTTGCGGCATTGCGCCGACCTCTTTGAGCGCGCCTTCGGCCCGTTTGGCCAAAATGCCCAACCCCAGGTTGCAGGGGGTGATGGTGCTGTAGCCGTTGGCTACGCCGACAATCGGCTTGTCAAAGTCGTCATCGCCAAAACCCACGGCGCGCAGCATCGAACGGTTGGGGCTGCGGGCCACGCCGTGGGTAATCAATTTGCTGTGAAGATTGTCTGTCACTGTCCAACTCCTTTGCCGGAAAATTTGGTAATCCACAGAAATAGGCCATAATTTTAGTGCAGATTGATTGTTTGCACAAGCAGTATTTGTCAATGAACAATTATCAATTATCAATGACGAATGACGTGACAAATGACAATGACCAACCCCCGCATTATCCTGTTTACCGGCAAGGGCGGCACCGGCAAAACTACCATCGCCGCGGCCACGGCCCTGCGCGCTGCTCAACTGGGCCACAAAACGCTGGTGATGAGCACCGACCCGGCCCACAGCCTGGCCGACGCACTGGACCACGAACTCGGCCCGGAACCGGCCCGCGTGGCGGAAAATCTGCACGGGCAGGAGCTTGACGTTTACTACTCGCTGCGTAAATACTGGCAGAACATGCGCCAGTTAATGCTGACTATTTTTAAGTGGCGCGGCATGGACCGGGCGCTGGCCGAAGAAATGGCCATCTTCCCCGGCATGGAAGAGACCGCCGGTTTTTTGTGGCTGGAAAAGTTTTACCGTGAGGGCAATTTTGACCTGATTGTGATTGACAGCGCGCCCACCGGCGAAACGCTCAAACATTTAACCCTGCCAGAAGTGAGCCAGTGGTGGCTCACCCGGGCGCTGCCAGTGCAAAGACTGGCCGGCAGTTCGCTGGGCAAGGCGGTGAGCCGGGTCACCAGCATCCCCATCGACAAGGCGCTGCAGGAGGTGGAAACGTTTTACACCAGGCTGCTCAAAATTCAGCGGGTGCTGGCCGATCAGAATGTATCGTCAATCCGGCTGGTGCTCAACCCGGAGCGAATGGTGATACAAGAGGCGTTGCGGGCCTACACTTACCTGCAACTGTACGGCTACCCGGTGGATGGGGTGATGGTCAACCGCATTTTGCCCGCCGAGGGTGGCAGCGGCATTTTTGCAGAGTATGTGGCCGCGCAGCAAAAATATCTGGAGGAAATAGAGGACACCTTCAAACCGCTGCCAATTTTCCGCGTGCCGCATCAGGGGCAGGAGGTTTTTGGCCTGGATCGACTGCGGGCCATCGGCGAGCAGCTTTACGGCGGCAGCGACCCCCGCCAGATTTTTTACCAAAACAAACCATACCATTTCATCGAGCGGGACAACGGCTATTTGCTCAGCGTTCACCTGCCGTTTTTGCAGAACGGCGAGGTCGCGGTGCGGCAAAACGGCGATGAACTAATCATCGAGGCCAAAAACCGGCGGCGCAATCTGTTTTTGCCCAAATTTCTGGGCTACTACACCGTGACCAATAGCCAGATGATGGACGGCCGGCTGCTGGTGCGGTTTGAAAAAACAGCGGCGCGGTAGGAATATTGTGGTTCATTTTGCTTGCATCGCTGCATTACAAAGTGAAACAGTCTTGCCAGCAGTATTCGTGACACGTGTTGCGTGTTGCGTAAAGCGTGCCAACGAAAAATCATCGCGCAACACGCAATACGTAGATTGTAGGCACATCACGGAATTTGTACCCTGCGGGCATTAAATAAAGGTGATGCAGCGGGCAACGAACACCATCAATTCTTGATCACAAGCGGCAGAAAGGTTTTAAAATTTCCGCTGTTTGATGAACTGGCGGCGAGGGTGATGGTGTGTGAGTCGCTCACCTGACCGCTGCCGTTCTCGACGGTGACGGTAATCATTTTGCTGCCGGCGCTGCCCCACGAAAAGTTGACCGTGTTGGTCAGGCTGCTGCTGGCGGTCGTGACCGGCGATTGGCCATCAGCCTGCCAGGTGTAGGTCACCGGCGTGGTGGCGCTGATCGGCGTCACGCTGGCGACAAAGGCGTAGCTGGTACCGGTAATCCCTTCGGTGGCTCCGCTGATGGTGACGTTATCGGGTGAAACCGGCGCAGGCGGCGGGCTGTTGCCTTTGATCACAACTACCCGGCCGGTGCCGTCTTCGGCGGCGTACAGCCAGCCGTTTGAATCGAGCGCCACGGCTTCGAGCGTGCCCAGCCCCGTGCAAAGCGTGGTCCGGTTGCCGGCGGCGTCAACCTGGCTCAGCCGGCCCACGCCGCCGCCAACATCTTCTTCGGCCACAATCAGCGGGAAACTGCCATCAGCCTGAAACGAGAGACCCTCCGGGCCAATGGCGCTGTTGTCGGTAAAGGCTGGCGGCGGGCTGGCCGGGTTGAGTGGATCAATCCAGAAAATGCTTTCGCCGGAGGTGGCGGTGTAGGGCACGCCCTGCCGGGTGCCGCTGGTGGTTCCGCCGGCCAGTTCGTTAGAAAAATAGAGCCGGCCGTCCGGCCCCTGTTTGATGTCGCCGGTGTAGCTCCAGAATTTGGCGGTTATTTGCGGCGTTGGAAAAAAGACAAAAGTAAAAACGCTGGTTGTAGTGATCAGTCGGGAAAAGACGCCGGGGATGGCGGGATCAACCCGAGTCACGTGAGTGCGATAGTCATTGGCGTTGGTGCTGGAAATGCTCAGCGCGTAGGCCAGATTCGACTCAGTCAGGTACAGTTTGCCTGCCGCCGAGCCGTCGTCAACCCAGGTTAACCCCTCCGGGCCGTTCAGCCCGCTGGCGATGGTGCTGGTGACGCCGCTGCCGGCAGCGAGTTTGACCAGCCGGCCGCCGCTGGCGGTTTCTACATCTTCTACCACGTACAGGTTGCCGGCGGCGTCAAAGGTGAGGCCTTTGGGTTGGTTCAGGCCGGTGATCACCGGGGTGATAACGCCGCCCGGTCCAATCTGGTTCACCCGGCCGGCGGTATCCTCGGCGACGTATAGCCGGCCGTCCGGGCCAAAAGTTAGCCCGTGGGGCGTGTTCAACCCCTGGGCGTACACAGAGGCAGAAAAGCCGTTAGTGCAGGTAATGGCCGGTAGCGGATCGCCCACCGCGGCGGGCGGGCGGCGCGCCGGGTCTGCACTGGCGGCGCTGTTCGGTGTAACGCTGGCCCGGGCCACGCCCAATCGCAGCCAAAGCAGCGAGGCCAGCACCAGCAGCAGGCCCAACCCCAAACCCGGCAGCAGTTGGCGCGCGCCGCGCGCCGATTGATTTGTTTTCATCCAATATCCCCCCCGACTATTGTCTGAAAAAGTTTACCCGCAGAATGTGAGATTCAGTTGTGAAGTTAATTAGAATTTGGTTGGAATCTGCGAAAAAGACACGGCGGCGGGCCTGGCCCGCCGCCGTGTTGGGGCCGGTTTACAGGGTGTCAACCATTTCCCGAATGCGTTCCAGCGCCTTTTTAATGTTGGGGATGGAGTTGGCGTAACTGAAACGGACATAGCCATCGCCGTGCACGCCAAAGCCGCTGCCGCTGAGGGCGGCCACGCCGGCTTTGTCGAGCAGCAGGTTTTCCATTTCTTTGGAGCCGCGGCCGGTGCCTTCAATATTGGGGAAAACGTAAAACGCGCCGGCCGGGTTGGCGCAGCGGAAACCGGGAATCTGGTTGAGGCCGCTGACAATCACATCGCGCCGCTCGCGGAAGGCGGCGATCATCTGGTTTACCTCACCGCGGGGGCCGGTCAGCGCGGCCACGCCGGCCATCTGCGTGGAGGCCGAGGTGCAGGAGTTGGAGTTGGTCATCAGCCGGGTCATTTGCTCGGCCAAAGGCAGGGGCATCACCCCATAGCCCAGCCGCCAGCCGGTCATAGCGTAGGTTTTGGAAAAGCCGTCGAGCAGAATGGTGTGCGGCAGCATATCCGGCAGCGACATCAAACTGACGTGCTCGCCTTCGTACAGAATTTGCTCGTACACTTCGTCGCTGAGTACCGGGATGTTGCGCTCGCGGGCGACATCGGCAATGGCTTCCAGATCAGATTTGGTCAGCACGCCGCCGGTGGGGTTCTGCGGGGTGTTGATAATGATCAGTTTGGTGCGATCATTGACCAGGCTGCGGAATTCGGCGGGATCAAAACGAAAATCCTTGTCCTCGCGCAGCGGCAGCGGCACCGGTTTGGCCCCCACAAAATTGATCATCGAGCGGTAAATGGGGAAGCCGGGGTCCGGGTAAATGGCTTCGTCGCCCGGTTGCAGCAGGGCCAGGATGGTGAAAAACATAATTGGCTTGGCTCCTGGCGTCACTACCACCTGCTCGGGGCGAACATCGACACCGCGGCTGCGGCTCACATGTTCGGCGATGGTTTGGCGCACAACCGGCAGGCCGGCGGACGGGGTGTAGTGGGTGTAGCCATCGCGCAAAGCTTTGATGGCCGCCTCGATGATGTGGGGCGGGGTGTCAAAATCTGGCTCGCCAATTTCAAGGTGGACAATTTCTCGCCCCTGCGCCTCAAGGGCTTTGGCCCGGGCCAGCACTTCAAACGCACTTTCTGTGCCCAATCGGTTCATTCGGTCTGCTAATTGCATAATTTAATTCTCCATTGAAAAGTTTATTTGTGTTTGGTGACCAGCACTCAGAGTTATACTATTTTTTGCAGAATCCGGCGAATTTAAAGTCGTGGGGTTGTCAGGTTGTTGGACGTTTTCAGCAGGCCGTCCGAAATATTTTTCAGATACTATTCAGTTATCAAGCGGCGCAGCAAAAATCCCCGCCTCGGTGGCGGCGACCAACTGCCGGTAGCGCACCGGATCAACAAACAGGTTGTACACGGTGTGAGCCGCCAGCCCGGCCGCCAGCCACGAGTCGCCGCCGTTGGTGCTGAGCCACAGGCCGTCACCTTCAACGCCGGCCCACAGCCAGTGCTCCGGCCGGGTTACCAACGGCGCACCCCGGCCGGGCGCAAACGGAGGAATGTTATCTGCCGGCGGAAGCGTTACTTCGCCCAGCCGGATGACCGCCGCCGCCGGGCCGTCATCGACCCGCGTCCAGCTTGCGCCAAAATCCCGGCTGCGCCACAACCCGTCGGCGGCCCCGGCCCAAATGGCGCCGTCCCCGGTTTGCAGCAGGCTGTGCACGGTTTGCTGAGCCAGCGGGCCGGGCAGCTTGAGCCAGCTTTGCCCGCCGTCGTCGGTGCGGTACAGCCCCTCGATGGTGGCCAGTGTTACCTGGCCCGGCGTGGCGTGCCACAGCAAATCCAGCCCGCTCAGCGTTTCCAGCCCGTTATGAATGGGCGCTACCGAGCGACCACCGTCGTTGCTGGCGGCGATGTTGTTGCCCCAGGTGCCGCTCCACACCTGCGCCGGCTGGCCGGGGTTGGGCCGAACCCGCAAAAAGAAAACCCGGCGCATGTCACCCGTCGCCTGCCAATCAATGGCCGCGCCCGACAGGTCATCGACCCAGGCCAGCCCGTTGCTGCGGCCCACAAACAGCCGCCCCTGCGGGCCAAAGGCCATGTCCCACACCGTCCACGGCGGGCTGACCGGCTGCCACGAGTCGCCGGCATCACGGCTGAGGTAAACGCCGGCCGACGTGCCGGCCACCCAGCGCGATGGCGCGGCGGGGTCAACCAGCAAATCGCTGACGGTGGCCGGCAGCCCGGCCACCCCCTGCCACCGGTTGCCGCCGTCAACGCTGGCCAGCAGGCCGGTTTCGCCCGCGGCCAGCAGGGTGTTGCCCTGCGGCAGCAACTCGGTCACGTCGGTCACTTCAAATGTATCGTTGTTTGTATCGTCGTCATCCAGCCGCGCCCACTCGTCGCGGTCATCGAGCCGCCACAGCCCGGCTTTGTTGGTACCGACCAGCGTGCCGGGGCCGCAGCAGTTGGCCACGCTGTAAATTTTGCCGGCCGCTTTTTCCGGGCCAAAAGGGAGCCAATTGTGAATGGTGAATTGTGAATTGTGCGCAGACGACACAGCCTGTTCGCCGGTCCCTGACTCTTGCCCCACCCACAGCCGGTCCTGAAAGCGCAGCACCAGCCCGCCGTCGCCGGTCAGGTACAGGCGCGGGCGCATTTTGTCGCCGTAAAATTCGCCGGTGTCGGTCAGTTGGGCAGGGGTTAGCCCCGGCAGCGGCAGCGAGCGCCACGGCCCGCGGCCATCGCCGGCAAAAATGGAATCCGGGGTAACGGCAAAGAGCGTGTCGCCGCCGGACACTACATCGATGACCGTGGTGGCGGTGAGCGGCGTTCGCGCCCACGGCCCGCCGGGTTCAGCCGCGGCCCACAAACCCTCGCCCTCAAAGCCGGCCCAAAACCGATGATCGAACATCGCCACGCTGTAGGCCTGCGCGGCCGGGCCGCCGGCGGGCTGCCACTCGCCGGCCACGGATTCGCGCCAAAAGAGACCGCGGTCGGTGGCCGCGAGCCGGCCATCGGGCAGAATATCGGCAAACACCAAATCGGGGCGGTTGGCGCTGCGGTTGGTAGCGCTTAAGGGTGGCCGGGTTTCAACCTGCCACAACTGGCCGGGCCGGTTGCCGGTGAGCCACACCCGGCCGTCGCTGCCGGGCCGCAGCCGGCCAGTTTCGCTCCAGCCGCCCGGCGAGGGGCGCGGCTGCCAGCCGGTAAACAGTGGCGGCGGCGAGTCAGCGGCCAATTCCAGCCGGGCGTGGCGAATTTGCAGATTTTCAAAGCGGGCGGTTTCGTACTGGCGGGCCGGGTTGCGCGGCCCAACTGTCAGCGTGAGGCGGTTGGGGCCGGGCCGCAGCAGGCCGGGCGGCAGGCTGAATTTCTGCGTTACCCAGGTGCTGGTGATGTCCGGACGGGCGCGCTGGGCCAGCCGGCCCACTTCCTGCCCGTTGATAACCAGCCGGTTGTCGGGTTGGGTCACCTGCATGGTTTCCAGCAGCAGGTTGTACGGCAGCCCGGCTTCCGGGGCGCTCAAAAAGATTTCACCCGTCCAGCTCAGGCTGCCGCCGTTGTACAGGTGCACCCAGTGCGGGTGGAGCGTGTCGCGGTCACCCAGGCGAATGATGCTGTCGGCGGCCAGCACAAACAGCGGCGAGCGGATCAGCCCCACCGGCGTCGCCGGCGTGGTCGAATCGCACAGATTGCTGCGATTGGGACAACTGGCCACCAGCGCCCGGTAGGCGGGACTGGCCGCGGCGGGGCCGTTCCACAGGTTAAAGCCGTAGTCATCGCCCTGCGCGTTGAGCTGCCACAGCGCCAGCCGCTCCAGCCAGGGGTAGTGGCTTTGGGCGTAATCGATGGCCGCCAGCGTGTAGTCCGCCTGCGTTTCCGGCGACACGAGCTGCCACTCGCTTGTGGGGTTGTTGGCGGCCACCAGCCAGCCGGCCTCGGTAACCCACACCGGCTTGGCCGCATCGCCATTGGCCGCCATAATTTGGCGGTATAGTTCCAGCCGCCGAAAGTTGGGCCGGTACTTTTCCGGGGCGTCGACGGGCGGGCGGCCAAAACCGTAGGGATGGGCAGTGAGCACATCAAAATAATCCTTGATGCCGGCGGCGTACAAAGCCTGCAAATAATCCAGATCGTTGATGGCCCAATCCCCTTCGCCTTCGGTGGAGGCCGGCGCGGCCAGCGCCACCGGCAAATCCGGGTCGATGGCTTTGACCGCGGCGTAGGCCGGCTTGAGCAGTTCGGCGTAGGCGGCGGCGTTGGGCGGCTGGTTGTTCCAATCGACGTTGAGGTTGGGTTCGTTCCACAGAATCATCCCGGCCAGCCGGGGGCCGTAGCGCTGGGCCACGCTGCCGGCAAAAGCGGCGTAGGCGGCGGCGTTAAAGGGCAGGGTTTGGCCGGGTTGGATGGCCCAATCCGGCGGCTGGTCCAGCCGGGCGATCACGTCCAGCCCGTAATATTCGGCGGCGGCCAAAGCTGCGTCCGGTTCGGTCCAGTAGTGGTAGCCCGGTTCCGGCTCGATGTTGGCCCAGTTGAATACCACCACCACAAATTTTGCGCCGGCGGCGCGGGCGGCCTCAAAATGCTGGCTGTCGCCTTTGGCCAAATGAAACCCCAGTGCGAGACCCGGCGGTTCCGGCGTTTGAGCGCCGGCCGGTAGCGATGTCGCCAGCAGCACGGCCAGCCCAATTAGATTAAACAGCAATTTGCAGTAGAATTTGAGCATGGTTGGTTCCCGGATAACCCGGATAACTTACCATTACCCCACCAAAAATTCAAACAATCTGGAGGACTCAATGCAGCTTCCCACCCTGGCCGAAATTGAGACAACCCGCCGGCTGATTGATCCGTTTGTGGTTGAAACGCCGGTTTGGCGCTGGCAAAATCGCCACCTCACCGATCTGCTGGGCCATACTACCGAGGTCTGGCTCAAGCTGGAACTTTTTCAGCACACCGGCACGTTTAAACCGCGCGGGGCCATCCGGGTAATGCTTGAGCTGGATGATACGGCGCGGGCGCGCGGTGTAACGGCGGTCAGCGCCGGTAATCACGCCATCGCCGTGGGCTACGCCGCGCAGCAGCTCGACAGCACGGCCAAAGTGGTGATGCCCAAAACGGCCAATCCGGCGCGAGTGGCGCTGTGCCGGGCCTACGGCGCAGAAGTGGTGTTGGTGGATAACGTGCACCAGGCGTTTGAACGGGTGCGCCAGATTGAGGCCGAAGAGGGACGCAGCTATGTTCACCCTTTCGAGGGGCCGTTGACTGCGCTGGGCACGGCCACCGTTGGGCTGGAGTTGTGCCGACAGGTGGCCGGGCTGGACGCCGTAATTGTGCCGATTGGCGGCGGCGGGCTGTGCGCCGGTATTGCCGCGGCGGTTAAATTGCTCCAGCCGCGTTGCCAGGTCATCGGCGTGGAGCCGGAGGGGGCCGATACGATGCACCGCAGCTTTGCCAGCGGCCGGCCGGAAGCCATCGACAAAGTGCGCTCCATTGCCGATAGCCTGGGCGCGCCGTTTGCCGAGCCGTACAGTTTTGGCCTGTGCCAGCGTTTTGTCGATGAGTTGGTGCGGGTTTCTGATGACGAGTTGCGCCGGGCGATGGGGCTGATTTATCAGGGCGTGAAACTGGCGGTTGAGCCGGCGGGCGCGGCGGCGACGGCGGCGCTGGTTGGCCCGCTGCGCGAAAAGCTGGCCGGCCGGCGGGTAGGGTTGATTGTCTGCGGCAGCAACATCGACCCGGCCACCTTTGCCGCGCAGGTTAGCCTGGCCGGGCCGGAGGGAGCATAGCTTTGCCAAACCGGGTTAACGTCACTATAATTTTTGTGAACTTTTTTATAAAAAGTTAGCGCAACGGATTGCCAAACCGTAACGGCGTAAGCGTCCAACGTGGGACAACAGTAACATGGCAGGTAAAATCAACCGGCAAACAGGGGCAGTTGCCGCGCTCATTTTGTTGAGCCTGGCGCTGGCTGCCTGCCAGCCGGTTACGTCCGGCAGCGGCGCGCTCGACTCTGCGGTAACGTTTACCCGGCCGGTTATGGCCGAAATTCCCACGCCGGCAACCTATCGTATTGGTATCAACACCGAAGTTACCGGCACCGGCGCTCAAATTGGTGATTTGAGCATCCGCGCCGCCCGGCTGGCCATCGAAGAGATTAACCAGGCCGGGGGCGTCAATGGCATTCCGCTGGAGCTGGTGGTGCGCGATGCCCGATCCAACCCCCAAACCGCGCTGGAACAATACCGCCAGGCCGTGGCCGAGGATGATCTGGACGCGTTGCTGGGGCCGTTTAAATCGGCTTATGGCGTGCTGATTGTGCCGGCCCACCGCGATACTTCGCTGCCTATGTTCATTGGCGCAACCAATGCCACGCTCACCCAGCAGGGAGTGGCTAATCTGTTCAGGATGCGGCCCAGCGACCGGCTGACCGCGCCGGCCATGCTGACCTTTGCCGTAGATAAATTGGGGGCGCAGCGCATCGGCATTATTCACGATACCGATGCGTTTGGGGCCGGCGGCGCGGACCGGATTGTGGGCGAACTCAACCGGCGCGGCTTGCGGGTAGCGGCGCGGCTGGGGTACACCACCGGCGCCAAAGATTTTGACACGCTGGTGCAGCGTCTGGCCGAAGCAAATGTTGATGCGGTGCTGATTTACGGCACAAATCAAACCGATGTTGGCCGCCTGCTGCGCGCGGTTAGGTACTGGGATTTGGACGTGCCGATTGTCACCTCTCCCAGCGGATCATCAACGATAACCGCGTATGTGGCCGCCGACGCCCAGGACGACATTTATGTAACGCTTGATGCCCAATTGGCGGCCACGCCGCGCGGGCGCGAATATTTACAGGCGTTTGATCAGTGCTTTGGTCTCTCGCCCGATACGTATATTGCCTGGTATTACGATGCCGTTTACCTGTTGACCAATATCTGGCAAAAGCACCCGGATGCGCGCAACGAGGCGCTCAGCCGGTTGATTCGGGCGTCGGCGTTTGAGGGCGTGCAAGGCAACTACTGTTTTGATGCCGCTGGCGAAGGACTGCACGTGATCACCCTGGCCCAAATGAAAAATGGCCAGGCCATTCCGGCGGGCATCTACACCGAAAACGGGCAGTTGGTTGACTCTTCAGACACGGTTGCTGCCCAGCGGGCGGCCTGTTTGCCGGAGACAGCCCGGTGAAAAACATGCTGGCCTCGCTCAAAGGGCACATCGAGCGGCGTTCTCTGGCGACCCGGCTGGCTTTGTCGATGTTGTTGGTGGCGGCGCTCACCGTGGTTGCGCAGTTTTTTGACCTCAACCGCCAAAACCGGTCCGAAATTGAAACCCTGCAAACCAACACCCTCATCAACGACGCCCAAACACTGGCCGACCGGCTCGACTCGCTGGTGCGCAGCGATTTAAGCCGCGTGGTCAACTTGTCGCTGTCGCGGGCCGCGCAGGAGTTCATCAGCGTGCCGCCCAACCAGCGGGCCACCTTGTTTACCCCCACTCTGGCCGATTTTACCAATTTTTTGGCCTCCAACGAATTTTACCAGGCCGTGCTGCTGCTGGACCAAAACGGCGAAGTTGTTATCTCCAGTAACGGCAGTTATGTCGGCCAAAACTTTGGCAGCAGCGATTTTTTTCAACGAGCCTTCAACGGCAATCCCTACATGTCTGACCCGGTCATTTCCAGCCGGGACCGGCAGCCGGTAATGTGGCTGGCCGCGCCCGTTTTTGCGCCGGAAAGTTCGCTGCCGGTAGGGGTGGTGGCCGTGTCGGTTTCACCGGAAGAGGTGTGGAACGCCGTTGAAAGTTACAAAATTGGGCAAAATGGTTACGCTATTCTGGTTGACCTGTACGGCATCCGGCTGGCGCATGGCCGCGACCGTAATTATATTTTTCGCAGCCTGGTGCCGCTGTCGCCGGAGATTGGGACGCAGCTCAAAACCGATGGCCGGTTTGGCCCGTTGACCGCCATCTCCGATACGGGCAGCCAGATATTGTGGCAATATTTGCAAACTAATCCCCGCCCGGCGGTGGTTGTCGCCCGGTTAGAGGACCAGCCGGATCGGGTTTACTACAGCGCCGCGTCGTTAACCAGCCGAGACTGGACGGTTGTGGCCATGCTGCCAGAAGCCGAGGTGTTGGCCCCGGCCACGCGGGTGACTCTGCGGGGGCAGTTGGCGTCGCTGGCGTTAATTTTGTTTTTGGCAATTACCGTGGTGTGGATGGCCAAACGGATTGTTCGCCCCGTGCCGCAACTGGTGCGCGCCGCCGGCAAAATTGCTCAGGGCGATCTCTCAACTCCGCTCCAGGTGCAGGCCGGCAGCGAACTGGGTGAACTGGCCGAAAATTTTGAGGTGATGCGCCAGCGGCTGCAAACCTCGCGCGAGGAACTGGCCACCTGGGCGCGAGAACTGGAACGGCGGGTGGCTCATCGCTCGCAGGAGCTGGCGGCTTTGTCAGAAGTGGTCTCTTTTGCCAGCCGCTCGCAATCGCGTTCCGAGTTGCTGGAAACGGCGCTCAATCTGTCGCTGCGCGTAATGAACGCCGATATGGGCGGCATTTGGCTGGTTGATGATGACGGCATCGCGCTGCGTTTGTGCGCCCAGTACGGTTTTGACTGGGAGCTGAGCCAGGAGCTGACTTCTTTTGCGCCCGGTGAAGGGCTGCTGGGGCGAGTGCAGGCCAGCGGTGCGCCCATTGCGCTGGACGACATTAGCCAGGCGCCGCTGCTGGCCCGCGCCGTTGTCCGCGAGCGGGCGCTGCACGCTTTTGCGGCCGTGCCGCTGCGGATCCACGGACGCACCCTGGGGGTGCTGGGCGTTTTTCGGCGCGCACCGCGCCCGTTCAGCCCGGAGGTGATCTCGCTGGCGGGGTCTATTGCTCAGCAAATTGCGCTGACCGTTGACAACATGAACCTGGTGGCGCAGGTGCAGCAGCAGGCTCGCAACGTGGCCCGGCTGCAAGAGCGCGACCGCATTGCCGCCGATATTCACGACAGCATGGCCCAAACTCAGGGCTACATTTATTTGCAGGTTGATACGCTGGCAGAAACCGCCGAAACCACCCCTCGCCCGGAAATCAGAACCCGGCTGCTGGCTTTGCGCGATATTATGGCCAACCTGTCGCAGGAAACGCGGCAATTTATTGCCCAGTTGCGCGATGTGCCGCCGCCGCCCGCCCGTTTGGATGAAACCGTTCGCAGCGAAATTGAGCGGCTCAAACCGGAGGTGACGGCCCGGGTTGACCTGAATCTGCATCAGGCCGGCGATATGGTCATTCCCGAAGCCATCAGCACCGAACTGGCCCGCATTGTCGGCGAGGCGGTTCGCAACGCCCAGCGTCACGGCCGCGCCAGGACCGTACAAATCGAATTTCTTCGGCGTAACGACAACGCCTGCCTGTGCATTCGGGATGATGGCAGCGGTTTCGACCCGCGGCTCCTGCCCAACGATGGCCGTCATCACTTTGGGTTGAGCGTGATGCAGGCCCGGGCGGCGCGGATTGGCGGTTCGCTGATTATTGAGAGTACTCCGGGGGCCGGCGCCAAAGTACAGGTAACCTGGCCCCTAAACAAGGAAGGTGGTTAATGGCATCCTCTCAACGCACAATTCGGGTGATGGTGGTTGACGATCATGCCCTGTTTCGTGATGGCATGGTCAGCGTGATTCGCGCTCAGCCAGATATGGACGTGGTCGGCGAAGCCGGCGATGGGTTGGAAGCATTTATTATGGCCCAACAACTCAAGCCCAATGTCATTTTGATGGACATCAACATGGCCGGTACCGACGGCCTGGAAGCAACCCGCATGATCAGCCAGGCGCTGCCTAACACGGCTATTGTCATTTTGACCGTGCGCGACGATAACGAGAACATTTTTCAGGCCATCCGTAATGGGGCGCAGGGCTATTTGCTCAAAACCATCCGCGCCCGTGAACTGGTAGAGATGATTCGGGCGGCGGCGCGCGGCGAGGCGGCGCTCAATCCGGTGATGGCCGCCCGGGTGATGTCAGAATTTCGGCGCACCACCGCCGGCAGTTCGGCCGGAAAAAACGCGTCCGAGCAGCAGTTTGACCAGCTCACCAACCGCGAGCAAGAAGTACTTAGCTTCATTGCCGAAGGGTTGAGCGACAAAGAAATTGCCGCTGCCCTGAGCCTTAGCCTTTATACCGTTAAATCCCATGTGCGCAATATTTTGGCCAAGCTGCACGTTAACAACCGCCGCGAGGCCGCGCGGTTGGCTAACAACCCGGAGCAGTAACCCCTCGATTTTTCCCACAATTCAACCAAAAACCGTTCTTTTTTTCACAAATAGTTCTTTTCTCGTTCTCATCAGGTTGTTCCTCAGTTCTCTGTAGTTCTTTTGCTACAAAACCCCCTCTTTTTTCGTTCCCTTTCCGCCCCGGGAACGATTGAGCCATAGTTGGCCTTCTGTTAAAGTGAATTCATGATAGCTAGTAAAAATTCGCTGGTATTAGTTAACAAGGAGGTTACAGAATGGGTCTCGGGTTTCAAGCATTTTTAGCAGTACTGCCAATTGTAACAGCGGCGGTGTTATTGGTGGGGTTACGCTGGCCGGCCAAACACGCCATGCCGATTGTTTACGTGGTGGCGGCCGCCATTGGTCTGTGGTTCTGGCAAATGTCGGCCACGCAGATTTTGGCGTCAACCATTCAGGGGTTGTTTGTAACGTTTGATATATTGCTGATTATTTTTGGCGCAATCCTGCTGCTCAACACGCTCAAACATTCCGGCGCGGTGGCGGCCATCCGGCGCGGTTTCTCCAACATCAGCACCGACCGCCGGGTGCAGGTGGTGATTATCGCCTGGCTGTTTGGCTCATTCATCGAAGGGGCCAGCGGCTTTGGCACTCCGGCTGCCGTGGCTGCCCCATTAATGGTCGCCCTGGGCTTTCCGGCGATGGCCGCGGTAATGATCGGTATGATGATCCAGAGCACCCCGGTAACGTTTGGCGCGGTTGGCACGCCCATTTTGGTGGGGGTAAAAGGCGGGCTGGAAAACCCGGACCTGGTCGCCAATTTGCAGGCTGCCGGCTTAACATTTAATGACTACCTGCTGCTTATTACTACCGAGAGCGCCATTTTTCACGCCATCACCGGCACGCTCATTCCGCTGTTGATGGTGGTGATGATGACTCGCTTCTTTGGCAAAAACAAATCCTGGACCGAAGGTCTGTCGATCATTCCGTTTGCCATTTTTGGCGGATTGGCCTTTACCGTGCCCTACCTGCTGACCGGCGTCTTTTTGGGGCCGGAATTTCCCTCATTGCTGGGGGCGCTGGTGGGGCTGGCTGTGGTTACGTTTGCGGCCAGCAAAGGCTTTTTGGTACCAAAAGATACCTGGGATTTTGCCCCCGCTTCCGAGTGGAGCGCCGACTGGATGGGCAAACTGGAAATCAAACTCGATTCGCTGACCGGCAAACAGGCAATGTCAACCTGGCTGGCCTGGGTGCCTTATGTGCTGGTGGCCCTGCTGCTGGTACTGACCCGGTTGTCGCAACTGCCGTTTGGCGGCTGGCTGAAGCTGGCTAAAATTAGCTGGAGCGACATTCTGGGTACCGGCATCAGCGCCTCCAGTACACCTTTTTACCTGCCGTTTGCCATTTTTATAGCGGTGGTAGCGATAACCTACTTTTTGCACCGCATGACCTGGGGCGAAATGAAAGCCGCCGTCTCGGAGTCGAGCAAAGTAATTTTGGGCGCGGGCTTTGTGCTCATCTTCACCGTGCCGATGGTGCGCATTTACATCAACTCCGGCACCAACGAGCTGGGCCTGTCGAGTATGCCCGTGGCCATGGCCGAGTGGGTAGCCGTGAATGTTGGCGGCATCTGGCCTTTCTTTGCCCCTACCATTGGCGCGCTGGGCGCGTTTATTGCCGGCAGCAACACGGTTAGCAACCTGATGTTCAGCCTGTTTCAGCACGGCGTGGCCGAAAAACTATTCATCTCCGGGGCGCTGGTGGTGGCCTTGCAAGCCGTTGGCGCGGCTGCCGGCAATATGATCGCCATTCATAATGTGGTGGCGGCGTCGGCCACGGTGGGGCTGTTGGGCCAGGAAGGCAGCACCCTGCGCAAAACCATCCTGCCCACCCTTTATTACGTGGCGATGGTTGGCCTTTTTGGGCTGATCGCTATCTACGTGTTGGGAGTTTCTGACCCTGTTAACGACCTGGCCGTGACCCAGCATATGCTGGCCGGCAAGTAACTTCCCTCTCTGCGGCTGGGCCGGGAGTTTATCTGCACTCCCGGCCCGCCATCTTTTTCAAAGAACACTTGATAATCACCATTTCTTAGAGTACAATCTGCTGGCCCCGTAGCAAAACTGGCCGAGGTTTGACGATGAACCGTAACCACCTCATTCTGGAATTGAGCCGCATTGTTGGCGCCGATAGCGTGTTATCCCGGCCCGAAGATGTGCTGGTATACGAGTACGATGCCTCTTTTGAGACGCATGCACCCGATGTGGTGGTGCTGCCGCAAACCACCGCGCAGGTCAGCCAGATTGTCCGGCTGGCCGCCGCGCACAATCTGCCGCTGGTTGCGCGGGGGGCCGGTACCGGGTTGTCTGGCGGTGCGGTCCCGCTGCAAGGCGGCATCCTGCTGGTGCTGACCCGCATGAAAGTCATCAAAACCATCGATTTTCGCAACCGGCGGGCGCAGGTGGAAGCGGGCGTCATCAATTTAGAGCTGGTCAGCGCCGCAGCCAGAGGCGGCTACAGTTACGCGCCCGATCCCGGCAGCGGCAAATCAAGCACGATTGGCGGCAACGTTAACTCCAACGCCGGCGGGCCGCACTGCCTGGCCTACGGCGTTACCGCCAACCACGTGCTGGGGTTGACCGTGGTTTTGCCCGATGGCAACGTCATCGAAACGGGCGGGCCGCTGGCCGACAGCCCCGGCTACGATTTAACCGGCGTGCTGGTTGGCTCCGAAGGCACGCTGGGCATTGTCACCGAAATTACCGCCCAATTGCAGCCCCAACCAGAAGCGGTGCGCACCCTGCTGGTGGTTTTTGAAACCAGTGTGGAGGATGCCTCCGCCGCCGTCAGCGACATCATCGCCCACGGCATTGTGCCCACGGCTATGGAAATGATGGACGGCATGGTCTGCCGGGCTGTGGAAGCGGCGGTATACGCCGGCTATCCGGCCAACGCCGCCGGGGTGCTGCTCATTGAGGTCGAGGGACTGGCCGACGGCCTCGACGCGACAATGGCCAAAATCGAGGCGATTTGCCGCGAGCATCACGCCGCCGAGGTGCGCCGCGCTACCTCCGCCGCCGAGCGGGCCGCGCTGTGGACCGGCCGCAAAAGCGCGCTCGGGGCGATGGGCCGGATTGCGCCCAACTACTTTTTGGAAGATGGCGTGGTGCCGCGCCACAAATTGCCGCAGGTGATGGCCTTTGTTGAGCGGACTGCTCACAAGTACAACCTGCCCATTGGCAACTTTTTCCACGCCGGTGATGGCAATATCCACCCGACCATTTTGTTTGACCGGCGCGATCCCGACGCGCTCGCCCGCGCCCGCCAGGCCGCCGATGAAATTATGCGGGCCTGCCTTGATGCCGGCGGCACTGTTTCCGGCGAACACGGCATCGGCACAGAAAAGCAGGCCTACCTGGCCAACCTGTACAATCAGTCTGATCTGGACGCGATGGCCGATTTAAAAGCCTGTTTCAACCCCACGGGCCGGCTCAATCCCGGTAAAGTTTTCCCCAAGTCGTTTGTCAGGGGTCAGGAATCAGGGGGCAGGAATCAGGAATTCTCTGGCAATGGCCAACCCAAAACCCAAAATCGTAAATCCAGTGCGAAGCCTCCCGCTGGGAAAATCGTAAATCAACTTGAGGCCGTTGTCGGCGCGAAAAATGTGCAGGCCGATGGGAGGCTTGTCGCCAGCCCCGGCTCGGTGGAAGAGGTTTCGGCGCTGCTGCGGCTGGCCGGCGAATACCGGCTGGCCGTAACACCGCAGGGCGGCGGCTCGCGGCGGCTACTGGGCAACCCGGCCAATCCCGCAGATTTGGTCATCAGCCTGACCCGATTAAACCAAATTTTGGAACACTACCCGTCTGATTTGACCGCTGCGTTTCAGGCCGGCTGTTCGCTGGCGGCGGCCAACGCGGCGCTGGGGCAGGCCGGCCAAATGCTGCCGCTCGATGCGCCGCTGGCCGGGCAAACCACGCTCGGCGGGATTGTGGCTGCCGGGCCGCTGGCCGCCGGCTTGCGGCGGTTGGCCTACGGCACCGCCCGCGATTTGCTGCTGGGGCTGCAATTTGTCCGCCCCGACGGGCGGGTCGCGCGGCGCGGTGGGTTGGTGGTTAAAAATGTGGCCGGTTACGATCTGGCGCGGCTGCAATACGGCGCGCTGGGCACGCTCGGCCTCATTACCCAGGTTAATTTTAAGCTGTTCCCCCGGCCGGAAGACAGCGGCGCGTTGCTGGCCGGTTTTGCCAGCCGGGAGCGCGCCGGCCAGGTCATCGAGCGGCTGCTCGCGTCGCGGTTGCAGCCGGCCGCGGTGGCGCTGTTTGCCGGCCAACTGGCCGGCGAGTTACGGCTCGCTGGTGAGTTGCACTGGCTGCTGCTGCGTTTTGATGGCCGGGCCGAAGCCGTGGCCCGCCAACTGCGCGACACCGGCGCGTGGGCCGCTGCCGCCGGAGCGGAATCGGTGGCCGAATGGGACGCGCCGGCGCTGGCCGAACATTGGCCCGTGTTGACCGATTTTGCCCAACTGGCTAACATTAATCCCGATGCTGCGCTGCTGCGGCTGAACGTTGCTTCGTCTCAGGTGGCGGCGGCGCTGGCTCAGCTCGATGCGCTGGCCGGGGAGTCCGGGCTGGCCGTATCGTCGCTGGCCGATGCTGCCAGCGGGGTTATCTGGCTGCGGTTGTCCGCCGCTGGGGTTTCGCTGGCGGAGCGGCTGGCCGGGCTGCACCCGCGCCTGCTGGCTCGCTGGCCGCAAACGGTGGTGGCTGCCGCCGCGCCGGAGGTCAGGCAAAACCTGGCGGTGTGGGGCCAGCCGCCCAACGCCCTCGGCCTGATGCAGCAAATTCGGCGCGCTTTTGACCCGCAGCAAATGCTGAACGCGGGACGGTATCTGGTATAGGCAGGAATCAGGAGTCGGGAGTCAGGAATCAGAAGAATTTTCTTTCTGACTCCTGAACCCTGACTCCTGTGAAGCGAGTATTTATGACCATCAAAACATTCGATTTTCAGGGATTCCTCGATCTGGCCGGGGTTGAAAAACCCGGCGATGATTTACTCAACACCTGCGTGCGCTGCGGCTTATGCCTGGAAAGCTGCCCCACCTACACCCGGCTGGGCCGCGAGCCGTCGTCGCCGCGCGGGCGCATCGCCCTGATTCGCGGTGTGGCCGAAGGGCGCATTGCCGTGGATGCGCCCGGTTTTTTGCACCAGATGGACGAATGTTTGGGCTGTTTGGCCTGCCAGGCGGTGTGCCCCAGCGGGGTGCAGTACGGCCACCTGCTCGAAGCCGGCCGGGCGCAGGCCAAAGCGGCCAAACCGGCCGGCCCACTGCGCCGCCTCATTGAGCGGGCGGTGTTCCGGCTGCTGTTTGTCAATTTAACCCTATTCTGGTTGTTCGCCCGCAGTATGTGGCTGTACCAAAAAAGCGGGCTGCAATTTGTAGTGCGACAGCTTGGTCTGCTGAAGTTGCTGGGGCTGGCCGGGAGCGAAAAACTGCTGCCCGTGGTCAACAATCAATTTTTGCTGGCGGGCGGCCAGCAGTACACGCCAACTTCGGCCTCGGCGCGGCCCAAACGAGTGGCGCTGTTAACCGGCTGTGTGCAGAGCGTGGCCTTTGCCCACGTTCACGAGGCCACCATTAACACCCTGCAAGCCAACGGCTGCCAGGTGGTGCTGCCGCCGGGCCAGCAGTGCTGCGGCGCGCTCCACGCCCACGGCGGCGATTTTGAACAGGCGCGGGTGCTGGCCCGGCAAAATATCGAGGCGCTGGAAGCGGCCAACCCCGATGTGGTGGTTGTTAACGCCGCCGGCTGTAGCCATCACTTAAAAGAGTACGCCCACCTGCTCAAAGATGATCCCGTTTACGCCGAGCGGGCCGAAAAGTTTGTGGCCAAAGCCCGCGACATCACCGAACTGCTGGCCGAATTGGGGCCGGCGCCGGCCACCGCGCCGCTGCCGTGGCGAGTAACCTATCAGGAGCCGTGCCACCTGGCCCACGGTCAAAAAGTAACCGGCCAGCCGCGGCAGGTGCTGGCGGCCATTCCCGGTTTGGAACTGGTCGAGATGGCCGAATCGGCGATGTGCTGCGGCAGCGCCGGCACGTACAATATTATGCAGCCCGAAATGGCCACGCGGCTGCAAACCGATAAACTGGACAACGCCCTGGCGACCGGGGCTACGGTCATCGCTTCGGCCAACACCGGCTGTATGATCCAGCTTGAAGCCGGCCTCAAAGAGCGCGGCCAACCGGCCAAAGTGATGCATATTGTTGAAATTCTGGATGCCGCCTATCGCAACGATGGCCGCTATCGCACCAGCCAAATCATCGATGTGGCGGCGATTCGCGCCCAAACTGCCGCTCGCCGCAAACGGGTGGCGCTGGGCGCGGCGGTGGTGGCGCTGGCCGGGCTAACGTTGCGGCTGCTGCTGAGAAAAGGGCGCAAATAATTTGTAACGGCAACCGCGTTGGCTTTCGTGTTGCGTATTGCGTGTTCCGTTGAGTATTTACGCACCACGTAACACGCACACATATCAAAAAGCGGAGCAACTCAATGACCGACAACCCAACCCAGACCCTTCGCCCCAGCCGTATTCGCCTGTTTGTTACCTGCCTGGTTGATCACCTGTCGCCGGAGGTGGGCGAGGCCGTGGTCACGGTGCTGGAGCGGCTCGGAATTAACGTGACGGTGCCGGCGGGCCAAACCTGCTGCGGTCAGCCGGCGTTTAACGGCGGTTTCTGGGATGATGCCCGCCAGATGGCCAAATACACCCTCAAAATTCTGGAGCAGGACGACTCGCCCATTGTGGTGCCATCCGGCTCGTGCGCCGATATGCTGATCCACCACTACCCGGATTTGTTTGCCGACGAGCCGGACTGGCAGCAGCGCGCTCGCCGGGTAGCCGCGCTGACCTACGAGTTCAGCCAGTTTTTGGTGGATGTGCTGGGCGTTACTAACGTTGGCGCGGCCTTTGAAGGCAAACTGGCCTATCATCCCTCCTGCCACCTCACCCGCGGGCTGGGGATCAGCCGCCAGCCGCGCACGCTGCTGGCGAACGTAGCCGGCGCAGAAGTGGTGGCCATGCCCCGCGAGGAGCAGTGTTGCGGTTTTGGCGGGTTGTTCAGCGTAAAAATGCCGGCTATTTCGCAGGATATGCTGGCCAACAAACTGGCCGATGTTGATGGCTCGGCGGCAGACCGGATTGTGGGCTGCGATGTTTCGTGCCTGATGCACATCAACGCCGGGTTGCACCGGCAGGGCCAACCAACCAAATGCGTGCATCTGGCGCAGGTGCTGGCGGGGAATAGCGAATAGCGAATGGCGGGTCATCCTTCACCCTTCATCCTTCCCGCGCCAGTGACCCATAACACGTGACGAATGACTGATTCAGGAGCACAGGAATGGCATCTGCCCCCATTACTTTTTACGAGCGGGTTGAAGAAGGCCTCCACAACGAGGTGATGCGCCGGGCGCTGGGCAACGGCACCAGCAGCTTTTTGGGCAAACGCGCGGCCGCGCTTGGCACGCTGGCCAACCCGGACGACACCCGCGACCAGGCCAGGCTGATGCGGCGGCACACCATCGCCAATTTGGATAAATATCTGGAGCAACTGGCTGAAAACGTTGAAAAAGCCGGCGGCGTGGTCCACTGGGCGCCCACCGCCGAGGACGCCCGCCAGCTTGTGCTGGCCATCGCCGGCCAAAACGGGGTCAAAACCATCATCAAATCCAAATCGATGGTCACCGAAGAAATTCACCTCAACGCCGCGCTCGAGGCCGCCAGTCTGGAAGTCATCGAAACCGATCTGGGCGAATACATTGCCCAGCTTGACCACGACCACCCCAGCCACATTATTGTGCCGGTGCTGCACAAAACCCGGCAGCAAATTGGCCGGCTGTTCCAAACCAAACTGGGCGTTGACTACACCGACGACCCGCAGCAATTGGCCGCCATCGCCCGGCGAACCCTGCGCCAAAAATTTTTACAGGCCGAGATGGGCATCAGCGGCGTTAATTTTGGCGTGGCCAGCACCGGCACGCTTACGCTGGTCACCAACGAAGGCAACGGCCGCATGACCACCAGCATGCCCCGCATCCACGTGGCGCTGATGGGCATCGAGCGGATTGTGCCCACCCCCGCCGATCTCGCGCTGGGGCTGCAACTGCTGGCCCGCAGCGCCACCGGCCAAAAATTGAGCGTTTACACCACCTTTCTCACCGGCCCCCGCCGCCCCACCGACGGCGACGGCCCCGAGCAACTGCATCTTATATTGGTTGATAACGGCCGCAGCCAGATTTTGCAAACCGATCTGGCCGAAATTTTAACCTGCATTCGCTGCGGGGCCTGCCTCAACGCCTGCCCGGTCTATCGCAGTATTGGCGGGCATGCTTACGGCCACACTTACCCCGGGCCGATGGGCAGTATTCTCAGCCCGTTGTTTGGGGGACTGGCCAACTACGGCGACCTGCCGCACGCGTCGTCGCTGTGCGGAGCCTGCCGCGAGGTTTGCCCGGTGCGCATCGATTTGCCGGAACTGTTGCTGCGGCTGCGGCGCGATACGGTCGCGGCCGGTCAACCGCCGGCCTGGTTGAAAATCGGGATTAAAAATTACGCCCGCGCCGCAACAATACCGTGGCTGTGGCAATGGGGAGCCAGAGCCGCCCGTACCGCCGCCGGGGTTGTGGCTCGGGACGGCTGGATCAGGCGTATGCCCGGCCCGCTGGGCGCGTGGACCGGCACGCGCGATTTTCCGGCGCTGGCCGCAGAGTCGTTTCAGGAACGGTGGGCCAGGATGAAGGATGAACGACGAAGGATGAAGGACGAATGACGAAGGACGTTTTACGCAACACGCGACTCGCAACCTGCAACAAATGGAGGAAATACAATGACCAACACGGCGCGTGACCAGATTCTCGCCAAACTGCGGCGGGGGGTGAACAACCCGGAACTGCTCACCGACCGCAGCCGCAAGCTGGTATCTGCCGCGCCCGCGCCATTTGAACCGGCTGAATTGGTGGCTCGCTGGCGCGCCGAACTGGAAGCGCTGACCGGGATTGTGCACGGCCCGCTGCCGGGATCGGATGCGCTGGCGCAGTTGGTTGAACTGGCCGGCCAGTTTGAGCCAAAATCGGTCATCGCCTGGGATAACGCCGATTTGCCCCTGCCCGGCGTGAGCGAGCGGCTGCAAGCGGCGGGCATCACTGTAGAAAAAATTGATGACTCCGCCCGCGACCCGGCCACGCGGCAGCGGCTGGAAAAAGTTCCGGTGGGCGTTACCGGCGCTATCGCCGGGCTGGCCGATACGGGCAGCATTATTGTTGATACCGGCCCCGGCCGCCCGCGAATGGCGTCGCTGCTGCCGCCGGTGCACATCGCTCTGCTGCCGGTGGCCCAACTCTACCCGGATTTGGCTGCCTGGATGGCGCTCCGGGGCGGCAATTTGCTGGCCAATGTGGCCAATCTGACCATTATTTCCGGCCCCAGCCGCACCGCCGACATCGAGCTGAATTTGGTGCTGGGCGTCCACGGCCCGCGCCACGTCCACGTGATTTTGCTGGAGTAAGTTGGCCGCAATAGTGCTGCAATAAATTGTGGTGCCACTGATTTGTCCCTTCCTTGCCTCCCCAACCAGTTCAGTTGCCTGATCCGCTATTCAGCCCTCTTCCCCCCGGCCCCCTTCTCCCTCAGGGAGAAGAGGGAGAAAAGCTTTTTTGGTGCAGTTTTGAGCGGCGAAGCCGCTCAAAACTGCACCAATTAGGGGGTTGGGGGGAGGGGGACAGAAAGTGCAATTTTCATTCTGGCTTTGGTATATCCGAAAATTTAACCCCAGTTAATTTTAAAAATAGTTCTTTTTATAAAAAAAGCTGCCACCGGGCTATTGATTAATCCCGTGCCCCCTTTTATCATTGGGACGTATTTTCAAGATAACAGGGAGACACAAGTTAATGCACAAACACGTACTGGTACTGGTTGGATTAATGCTGGCTGTCGGGCTGTTGGCGGCCCGGCCGGTTTTAGCCGATGAACCGGCGCTGGCCGGCAAATTGCAGCAAATGGCCCACATCGCTCACGAAGGCGTGGAAGCCGCCGAGCACAATAACCCGGAATTGATGCAGTTGGAGTACACCGAACTGCACGAACTGTGGGAAAATATTGAAGACGACGTAAAAGCGCAAAACCCAACTGCCTATGTTGAGCTGGAAAGCGCGCTTGACGGGGTGAAAGAGGCGCTGGCCGCTCAGCCGCTCGATCCGGCCGCGGTTGAACAGGCCTACGATCATCTGCTGGCTGAGACCAATGAAGTTGCCGCGAAGTTTGGCGGCGGTGAAGTTGCCCCGGTGGCGGCCATCGAGGCCACGCCGGCTGAGCTGGTGAACTGGCTGGGGGCCGCGGAGTCGGCGCTGGCCAATGGCGATACCGAAACCGCCAACGCCCAGTTTGCTCAGGTTGTGGCGGCCTGGCCGGGTGTTGAAGGCGCAATCGCCGCCCGCTCGCAGGATGCGTACACAGCCATCGAAACACATCTGGGCCGGGCGCTGGCCGCGCTGCGCGCCGAACCGGTTGATCAGGCTGCGGCCGCTACCGCGTTGGAAGAATTGCGGGTCACGCTGTCGCCCTTTGCGGTGGCTCCGGCGGCCTACACCATGTTCGATGCGGCGGCCATCATTTTGCGCGAGGGGCTGGAGGCGCTGTTGATTATTGTGGCGCTGTTGGCCTTTCTCAACCGCTCGGGTAACGGCCATCGCCGCGGCTGGATTTGGCTGGGCGGCGGCGCGGGCGTGCTGGCCAGTATTGTGGCCGCCTTTGGTTTGCAAGCCCTCTTTAATCAGGTCAGCGCCGGGCAAAACCGCGAGTTGATTGAAGGCATTACCGGGTTGGTGGCCGCGGTGCTGTTGTTCTATGTGTCTTACTGGCTGCACAGCAAATCCAATCTGAGCGCCTGGCGCAAATACATCGACGAACGCACCTCGCAGGCCCTGGCGCGGGGCAGTTTGTGGGGCCTGGCTTTGCTGGCGTTTCTGGCGGTTTTCCGTGAAGGCGCTGAAACGGCGGTGTTTTACCTGGGCATGGCGCCATCGATTTCTGTGAGCAATCTGGTCTCTGGCATAGCGCTGGGGGTAGGCGTTTTGGCCGTGGCCGCCGTGCTGATGCTGTGGCTCGGCGTAAAATTACCACTGCGCCTCTTTTTCCGGGTGGCCGGGCTGCTGGTGTTCTACCTTGGCTTCAAATTTGTGGGGCACGGTATCCACGCTTTGCAAATTGCCGGTGTGCTGCCGGCTTCGCTGATCAGTTTGGCGCCCACCATTCCGGCCATCGGCATTTATCCCACGTGGGAGTCGCTGGTGCCGCAACTGGTGCTGCTGGCCGTGGCCGCGATTGTGCTGGTGCTGCTGCGCCAGCAGGAGCAGTCGCCGCGAAACGCGCCCGCAACGTAAAATCATCAATTTTTGTCTGATTTACAACGGCTCGCCTTTTGGTGGGCCGTTTTTTTTGTTTTTTAACCTGGATTTAATTTGTTTCTAAATTGATTCTCATCTACGCGTGATAATGTCGTAACTACCTTGCGGAAATAAAACTTAAAGTTAAACAGAGAAAACGAGGTATAGTGTGAAGAACTCCCAAAAACCAATGATTTTGCTGCTTGGCGTTAGTCTTGTCACTGCGGTTGTGTTGATGATTGGCATTTTGGTGGGCGGCCTGGTTGTGGCTCCGGTATTTAACCAGCCGGCGCTGGCCTCAACGAGCGCCCAGACCGCCACGGATACCGATCTGGTAGCGGCCTACGAGAAAACGTTGGTCAATGTTTATCACGATGTTTTGCCTTCGGTGGTGAACATCCGGGTGACCAAAACCCTGAATACGGCCGATTTTGGCGGCCAACTGCCCCAGGATCACCCGGAATTTTTCAACGAGGGCGGCGGCTCGGGCTTTGTGTGGGACAAGCAGGGCCACATTGTGACCAACAATCACGTGGTTGAGGATTCTACCAAAATTGAGGTTTATTTTGCCGATGGCACCTGGGCCGATGCCCAACTGGTGGCCGCCGACCCCGACTCTGATCTGGCGGTGATTCAGGTGAACGTGCCGGTCAACGAGCTGGTGCCGGTGAAAGTTGGCGATAGCAGCCAGCTTGAGGTAGGTCAGTTGGCCGTTGCCATTGGCAATCCCTTTGGCCAGGATTTCACCATGACCAGCGGGATTGTCAGCGCGGTGGGGCGCACCATTCAGGGTGGCAACGCCGGCTTCTCCATTCCGGAAGTGATCCAAACCGATGCGCCCATCAACCCCGGCAACTCCGGCGGGCCGCTGGTCAATCGCCGCGGCGAAGTGATTGGCATTAACGCTCAAATGCTCAGCCGCAGCGGCGGCAGCTCCGGTATCGGCTTTGCCATTCCGGTGAACATTGCCAAAACCATTGTGCCCGATTTGATCAGCGGCAAGACTCACGAGTATTCGTGGCTGGGCATCAGTGGCACCGAAATTTCGCCGGCGCTGAGCGAATTCCGCCAGCTTGCCCCCGCTGTCAAAGGCGCGGTAGTGACCAGCGTGTTTGAAAACAGCCCGGCGGCCAAAGCCGGTCTGCAGGGGCGCGATGAAACGCTCAAAGAAGGCAGCGACGAATTTCTCTACGGCGGCGACATTATCACCGCCATCAACGGCACCGCCATTAACGGCATCGATGAGCTGATCACCTATCTGGTAAACAACACCAACCCCGGCGACGCGGTTGAACTGAACGTGATTCACACCAACGGCAGCGAGGAATTGGTTAAAGTGACGCTGGGCACTCGCCCGCGTTAGGCGCGGCTTTGCCCCTCATCTCCCAGCGGTTTGTTTAACGGAACGTAACTACTCAGCCGTACCATTCTGGATGTCATTCCCGCGTGCTTTTAGCGGGAATCCACCGTTTTGGCCTTCAGTGGATGCCCGATAAAGACATTCGGGCATGACGGCTGTGTAGTTACAACGGAACGGGGACGGGCGGCATAACCGTTCGCCCCCGTTTTGTTTTTTACGCCGCGGCCGCCGTTTTTTGCGAGCTGCGCCGCACCACCAGCTCCGGCTGCAACTGAATCTGCGGCGGCGCGCCGGCCTGTTCCTCGATGATGGCGTGCAGCGTTTCCACCGCCAGGCAGCCCATTTGCCGCAGCCCCTGCCGCACCGAAGTCAGCGGCGGCCAGTACACCGCCGCTTCCGGGGTGTTATCAAAACCGGCCAGCAGCAAATCATCCGGTACAGCCAGCCCGCGCGCATGCGCCGTGTGCAGCGCCCCCAGCGCCATTGTATCGTTGCTGGCAAACACCGCGTCCAACCCCGGATTGCGCGCCAGCAGCGTTTCCATCGCCAGCCGGCCGCTATCGGCCAGCCAGTCGCCTTCAGCCACCAACGCCTCATCGGCGAATAGCCCGGCCGCCAGTAGCGCCTCGCGCCAGCCGGCCAGCCGTTCCTGCGCCTCCCACCAGTTTAGCGGCCCGGTAATAATGCCGATGGTTTTGGCTCCCTGCTCAATTAAATGCCCGGTGGCCAGCCGCGCCCCGGCCCGGTTATCAATGGTGACCACCGCCAGGTGGGGCTGTGGTCGGGTGTGCAGGTGCACAATCGGCGGGTAGCCGGCGGCGTCGAGAGAGGCCGTCCAGTCGCGGTTGCCCTCAATCTCGTGGACGGCCCAGATTACGCCATCGGCCTGATATTTTTTGGCCCCGTTCAGCGCCGGCAGCACCTCCCGGCCGGTGGGGTCCGCCGCAAAATTGAGCATCAGCGAGTAGCCCAGTTTGGTGGCTTTTTGCTGGATGCCGGTCAGCGTGGACGAATAGCCGTAAAACCCCAAATCCCTGAATTCCGTCACTACAATGGCAATAATGTGGCTGCGCTGGTTTACCAGCCCGCGGGCCATAAAATTGGGCGCGTAGCCCAGCTCGGCGATGGCCTGTTCAATACGTGCCCGCGTGGCCGCCGATACCGGCCGCTTGCCCGACAGCGCGTTAGATACCGTGCCCGGCGAAACGCCGGCCCGGTGGGCAACATCAATAATGGTGGGGGGTGACATGGGCCTGCCTCGGTGATTGACAAATTAAAACGTTTTAATTATACTGACTTAAAACGTTTTAATCAAATGGGTGTGGCTAAAATGAGTAGAAAAGCGCCGCAGGCCGGGGGGCTTGCCCTAAAGGATGCTTCGCAAGGGGGTAGTTTCCCCCAATTCCCTTCCTTCTCTAACTCATTTGGGTCACACCCCAATCAAATTTTTGCTCGAAGGAGAGTGTGATGATGCAAGCTCAAAAATCGACATTTGCGCTGTTTTTTGGCAATCGCGGTTTCTTTCCGGCGTCGTTGCAGGCCGAGGCCCGCGAGGAACTGCCCCGCGTTTTGCGCGAACTGGGGCACGAGGTGTTGCTGCTTGAGGCCGACGCTACCCGCTACGGCGCGGTTGAAACTGTGCCCGAAGGCGAACTGTACGCCAATTTTCTGCGGGAACATCGCGGCCAGTTTGACGGCGTAATCCTCAGCCTGCCCAATTTTGGCGATGAAAACGGGGCGGTGGCCGCGCTCAAAGAGGCCGGCGTGCCCATCTTCATTCAGGCCTACCCCGATGACATGGACCGGATGGGGCCGGCCCTGCGCCGTGACTCGTTTTGCGGCAAATTTTCAATTATGGATGTGTTTTACCAGCACAATCTCAAATTTACCACGCTCAAACCGCACGTTGTCCGGCCCGGCAGCGACAAATTCAAGGCCAACATCGATTATTTTGACCGGTTGTGCCGGGTGGTGAAGCGCTTCAAAGGGTTAACCGTGGGGGCCATCGGGGCGCGAACATCGGCCTTTAAAACGGTGCGCTTTGACGAAGTGGCGCTGCAGCGGCACGGCGTCACTATTGAAACCGTCGATCTGGCCGAAGTGATTGCCCGGGTAAAAGCCGTGCCCACCGCCAACGGCGCCTACCGCGAAAAAGTGGCGTCGCTGCTGGCTTACACCTCGTGGCAGGGCACGCCGGAATACGCGCTGGAAAATATTGCCAAACTGGGCGTGGTGCTGGACGAAATTATTGCCGAGGCCAAAATGGATGCCATTGCCCTGCGCTGCTGGATAGAATTGCAGCAGCAGTTGGGCGTGTCGCCATGCGTGCTGATGGGCCAGCTCAACAACACCGGCATTATGGCCAGTTGCGAGGTGGACGTGGGCAACGCCGTGGCCATGGCCGCGCTCAGCGCCGCCAGCGGCAGGCCGGCCACCGTGCTGGATTGGAACAACAATTACGGCGATGACGACGACAAGTGCATTTTGTTCCACTGCGGGCCGGTGCCGCGTGAGTTGATGACCGATCAGGGCCAAATTTCTGACCACCTGATTCTGGCCAACGCGCTGGGCGAAAACCAGAGCTTTGGCTGCGTGGTCGGCCGGATTGCTCCGTTTGAAATGACGTTTAGCAGTATGATGACCGATGCCGGCGAGCTGCGGTTTTATTTGGGGCAGGGGCGCATCACTGAGGATGGTATTCCCGGCAACTTTTTTGGCTGCGCCGGGGTGGCCCAGGTTGAAAAGTTGCAGGACGTGCTGCTGCACGTGGGATTAAACGGCCACCGGCACCACGTGAGCATTACGCCCGGCCAGCACCAGGCCGCGTTGCACGAGGCGCTGGAGAAGTATCTGGGTTTTCAGGTGGCGCAGCCGCAATTGTTGAATTAGGTTTGGCTACTTTGAGGCAGATGATTTAGCCTGTAGCGCGGCAGCGGGAATAAAAAAGGAGTCCAAAACTACAGTTTTGGACTCCGGCAAATCTATTTTTAGAGGGGGTCAAAGGTTTATTTTTGGCCCTTTTTATTGGGTCGGC
>JAJVIM010000013.1 GCA_022071955.1 Anaerolineae bacterium | reverse complement strand
CTCCAAGGTGTGGCATTTTGGCAAATCAAGAAAACGGAGATTCATTGTAGGAATAACTGACCCATACGCAGGTAGCGGTTACAAAACCTGCCAACTCATACTCGGCCGACCGTCTTCATTATACCCCTGGTTGTGATATTGTGCACTTGCTCTCAGTGTAAGCCTTGTTTTAACCAAAGGTTATGAACCCATATAGAAGAACCTAACAAATATGGCAGATGCTGAAAAATCACCAACTGAAGCGATAGAAAAGACACGATGATCCTGGCCGTAAAAGCCGTGAGCATTGAATGCAAAGCAAAAGGCATCCTGACCATTTGGGATGCCTTTTGCCTTTCGGTTGGATACCATAACTAGCCGGCCCAACCAGATGGACATTCTTAAACAGGTATGACACCCAATTATCTATCGAGGCTGTGTTGGCTATTGCGCAGATGCTGAGAGCAAATAAAGCCTGAAGATTGATTTATTTCGTAACCTACCAGCCGTGGTATGGGATACAATGCAGTAAAGAAATACGTTGTTACCGCCAGACTAGTGTTGGAAAATATCAAGGTTCGACGGTCGGGTTGAAGATTTCTGCTATATACGGCTTTTTTTAGAAAATTACCACATTATCTACATCTCCCGAATTCTTTTTGTGCGGTCAGAATAAAAGAATAAGGGTCTGCTCGGAACTGGTTGTTAATATCAATTCGAGATTTAACAACTTTAGCAACCACAGAGAATCCTCCGCCGGCACACAAGGCAATGGCATAAGAACCTGAACCTAAAAAAGGTTCCAAGGTTGAGGCGGGAATTAAACTTAGAGACCCTCCAAACGCAAATGTTGTTAAATAATCTACGAAATTTTTCATTTTCATTCCATCGAGCGACCTCTTGAGATTATTTGTTGCTGGCTGTATTTGATTAATGTAGATGTCATGAACATTTTGTTGCAGGGATTCTAAGGAAGGGTGTTCTTCATTCAACTGAGCGGCCAAATTGGAGACAGTCAGTCTAAAATGAGCTAACTCATCGCGATGTTTTCTACGGAATTTTATAATTTTTTCTGCTGGAGTATCTGAAGTTATGTTTACTGTTTGTAAAGACAAATACGCAAGCATTGCCTCGCCAAGCGTCTCCATAGTAAAACGACCAGAACTGGTTTGTGGAATGCTTTCTGTATAAACACTGTTAGCGGTAGATTCAAAGATACTTGAATCTGCTAACATAGCTAAACCTCGTTTTTTAGCAAGATTAGCAGCAAGTATCGTCATATAGATGGTTGCAGTATTACGATTGACTAGCCTCCATTCTCCTCTGCCGTGTGCCATTTTCGTGTCTTTAAAAAAATCTCTTAATTCAGGACTCATTTTGTCTGTATGCAATAGACTGTGATAGCCCCCTCGCTCAACCTTAAATTCAGATTCTCGGAACTTTCTCTTGATTTCTCTCTTTTCGTCATCGAATAAGCGAGATTTAAACTGATCAGATGATTCCTTAACTTCATCCATATCAGAATTTACCGAAAGAGGAGTCAAAACCCCTTCATCCTGAAAGCTCCTCGCGTCCATTGTCTCATACGGAAAAGCAATACTAGCAGGGACAATTGTAGAAATATGATCCCAATACAAAATAGCGTTTTTGAGCCATCCAAGATTTACAATATCTATCCAGGGATAATGCAATACATATGTAAAACTCATTGAGCTAACCCTTTACGAAATATTCACTATTTACAGTCTTGGTTGAATTTACGATCATATAACATTTAAGTTGTGGCCTAAGCTACTTTCGATAAAAATAAATGAAGTTTAGATACCGTAATAGACGTCAAGCGATAACTTGTGATAAATTAGCATAATTGGGGTCAAGGGGTTTGTTTGATTTCAAAACGCCATAAACAATTTGCAGCAGTTTACGCATCGCCGCCCCCACAATGACTATCTTATCCTTGTCACGCGCTGCCAGTCGAATGGCCAGGGCTTTAACAACCGGATTGAAACGAAGCGCCGATAAGACTAGAAAACACATCGCCTTTTTGAGACTCTGCTTGCCGATTTTGGTCAACCGGCTCTTCTTGTGAACCGATGCCCGGAGATGTGCTGTTGGAATGATAAGCGGCATAAGCCACCATCTGATCCACGTGGTCAAACCGATTAATATTGGGCAATTGGCCCATTTCACTCATTAAGTTGCTAATTTAAGACACTGCACAAAATTATTTTCTAATTGGATCTGCACAGTAGTTAAGTTGCAACCCCATAAATCAGAAAGATAATCTTGTATGTGTTGCACATCTGCTGGAACCACTGATCTATTGTCAATCTTGATAAATGGGCCGTCAGTCTCGGTAAGTATTTGGTCTTTAGGAATACACTTTATGATTTGCTGCCCATTCTTGCTCTTAATCATAGATGTATTGATAGAAAAATAATGTCCGGCCTCTGCTATACGCTCCAATGTTTTCAGCGAACCACTATACCAATGAAATACAACCGGACCAACTTGATACTCATTTAACAGTTCAAATACCGAGGACTCGGCTCGTCTAGAGTGGAGTGTAACAAAACGCCTCGTGTTTTGTAACAACCTAAGAATAAATCGAAATGATTCGAGTTGTTTGTCTTTAGTCTCTATTCCTTGTTTTGAGAAATCTAGCCCAACCTCACCGACAAAGCGGGTTTCACGAATACTATCTTGAAAGAGTTGCTTCTGCTGAGAAGAATGTTCGTGAGCTAGAAGAGGATGTAAGCCAACGGCTAGTTTCAATGACCGAAAACGGCGCATATGGGGTTTGGCAGCCAAATAGGCAGATGGCAGATTTGTAACCGCAATTGTCGTAATATTAGCATTTTCGGTCGCTGAAGCAACCTGATAAGGATCAGAGTATAAATCTAAATGACAATGAGCATCATGCATTATATGTTTTCCATGCCTGCCCATTGTTTTATATGGCCTTCTGCTTTGTCAGAGATAATCTGAGCCATTTCGTTGAGTCCAGACTGTATAACTTGCTGGGCTGTTTCTTGATAGGGTACAGGCAAATTCATCCTGTTTACAATTTTTTGAGTTGTGCGGCCACTATAATGGGCATTATAAACCCAAGACAATACGGCTCTAAAATCAGCAGCAATTTCTTCAGTCATCCCCAATTCACCAGCCCACACATCAAAACCGTAGTGGGTTCCATTATCTAATCCAACTTTGTGTAACGATGCCCGACGAAACAAACAGGGAACACAATAGCCACAATGTGTCACATTACGTCTATGCCAACCCTGTCGTCTGGTTGGATGAGCACACGAAATTGACTGGGGAGCAAGTTCATAAGTCAGTCTTTGATTCAATGCCTGAGTTAGCACATCACCTTTTGACTTATTTACTAATGGGTTGTGTATAGTGTTCAAAATCCCAAGTTTCTCGACAATGCTTTGAAATCTATCTAGAAAAATAGGGTGAGTTGTTTTAGTACTGCATGATCCCAGTCTGGCGTCTGTAAGAGGTGGATTGAGGGCAATAAAACCGTTTTCAGGTACTAATAAAGGTAAACTGATTTGATTGGTACTTTGCTGTTTGGCTACGTACAGGCCCAATGCCAAAAATATGATAGAGCGACTTCTGAAGGTTGTCTCTTTGATCTGAGGGTTTTGTACTTGCCCAAAAATATCTTGGCTACCATACACTTGGGACACAGCACCGACTCTAGCTTGAATTAGATTGATGCGCCACGGATATTCTCGCTGTAATTTGTTGGCTAGGTGAGTCTGTGCTTTTTTGGCAGTGGAACCAAGATCATAATGACTTACCAATGTTATCGCCCCGGTTTGTTCTTCAAGCCAATCTATAGCTCCAGTAAGTGAGTCAAGACCACCAGAGAACAGACAGGTGGTTGAAGCATTATAAAGGGATTTACGTCTCAGTCGTCTATTTCTCCGATGGTAAATTGGCACCGTGCGATCATCAAAAACGAATTGCCACTCATCGCCAGTTAAGAATTGCAAAGCATCTGCAAACAATGTAGATACTTCATTCCAAAGCAGTGAATTTTCTACAGGTATGGAGAGTGATAGCTCCCGTGTCCAATTGTCAGAAAAGAGACTTCTGGAAACAAGTTGGTCAACAAGATAAATGATGCCAGCAACAACCAGTAAATCAGCTTCGACACCTTCCGGCGCATAAAAAAAACGATGAAATTCATCGAAGGGCAAGTATAGGTATTGCCGTACACCAATTTCAGGAATGGTCACTTCAAACACAGATGTTCCGTTTGGTAGCAACTGTTCTTCGGATGGCATTACAGTAACATAAATATCCATCAACCCTCTCCAAACACCCTCCATACACTAGCATGAATCTCTTCCGTCATTTGTAGGCGTTCTTGCCCCTGCCAGTCCACCTGGTTGAGGTCACGACCATGTAATTTGGTACGTATCATGTCAAATACATAATCTTTGATGTCCCTAAGAAGGCGATTGGCCTGTCTGATCCCACCAGCTATTTTTAACAACCTCTCGGAAAAATCTCGGCTAAATTTTTTGTAGACAAAATACCCAAAGAATCGTTCCAAACTTTCACTAATGGTATCCACAACTGCTAAACGCGAAAGGGTTGCATCAAGCTCTTCAAAAGTTTCGCATTGTCCGATAATTTCTTCTTGAAAATTCTCGAAGGCTTCTTGCACCAGTTCATCATCCAAGCTACTACCAGTACCAGTTAAAAAATCTCGAATACCTCGTATGACTTCAGAAGCAGGGCGACCAATAAGATGACCAAGCCCGGCATTTTCCAGCGCAGGGCCTAAGCCATCGCTACGAATACCTGATAGCAGACCACCCAACCTTGCTCCAGCCCGATTAGCCGCAG
This sequence comes from Anaerolineae bacterium, assembly GCA_022071955.1. Classification (GTDB taxonomy): domain Bacteria; phylum Chloroflexota; class Anaerolineae; order 4572-78; family J111; genus J095. Next base: position 196,549 of record JAJVIM010000013.1, on the reverse strand, counting down.
TAGCTTTCTGAGCCGCAGAAGCAGCACCGCCATTCGCGTGGACATAATTACTGGCGACTTTCCCAATCTGAGTAGGAGTTGATGTGCCAATTTTCCCCCATTCTGTCACATTGCGTTTAGTATCGGGCCAGTTACCGGATTTAGGTAAACCATAACCAGTAGATGTTCCCATTAGTTAGCTTTACCCTCCAATTGCTTCAAAGCTTCCTTGGCCGCCTTACCAATTATGCTATTATTATTAGACCAGTTTTGCAAAATCTCAATAGCTCTAGTAATAAGGGCATGTTCACGCCCAATAGCTGCCACCTTTATTGGCAAGGCTGGTGGAAGGCTTTGGGGCGGAGTTTTTTCCAAATAATCAAACAGCCGTTGTGGTGCTGATGGAATGATTTTTGAAAGACTATCCCAAGTCCAAATTAAATTACGCTTATCTTCTGCCCGTTTCAATTTTTCTTCCAGTTCGTCCAACAAGATATTTTGTTCATCAGCGGAAAATCGTTGGATTTGTGTTTGAAGTTCGTTCGGAAAAATACCATCGGCTTCCAACTCCAACAAACCAATAATTATTTGGCGCATGTGTCTAGGAATAGTAGACACACCAGATAGAATACCTTCGACACGATCTCGTGTGATCCAGAAATAACTCCGTAAATCTACATCGGACAACGTTGGAGTCAAAGTTAGCCAGCGTCGGATACTGTCGTTATTCCAATTTGTTCTTGGCTCAATACGCTGCTGAACATCATCTGGCATTTCGAGGTCTTCACTTTGCGCCCATTTTTCAAGGTCTACAATTTCTTGGGGGATGCCATTTTGAGAGGTTTGCCATCTGTACAGTTGGGCAAATAAACGCGGTCGGAGATACTGTAATAACATAAGTTTGACAAGAATCTGATCAGAGAGGTTTTCGAGATGAGCAGCTTCGGCCAGTTTTCGGCGGAGTACCAAAGCATTAAGTAGTCTTTTAGTCTGACGTGGATTTCCCTTCAAAATATCGCTTAACGCTGGGGCAATAGTGTTGCACCAAGCCAATTCTTCTGATAGTTTGTCTGATAATTCTATGTTGTTACTACCAGCTATATCTTGTATTTGCTGAAAACTGAATGTACCTGTTACATCCTGGGTGCGTGAATCCTTGAATTCATTATGAATGGTAGAAAATTTTTCTCCAAGATGTTGTTTGCAGAAAAGCAAGCTCATATAGGTTTCAATTTCGCTTTGGGATAGACGTGGCAAATAGTATGGTACCTGAATCAACTTTTCGAGGTAGTCTGTTACAAGTTCTCTTTGGCCTTCTGTAGCTGATGCTTCTTGGGCAATATCTCTCGTTTCATATTGTTTGGCAATGGCATAACGTATAATGCGCTCATCGGCACCAATAACAAAAGCAACATGGGGAACAGTGAGAAAGAGCTTGATAGCTTCTAATGTTTCTACCAAGTGTTTGGGGTCACAGCGGTCCAAGTCATCAACCAAGATGACGATGGAGGCTAAATTTGTTTCAGAAATCAGATCACCGAATTCCTCACGGAATTTTCGTACACCTAAAATAGCTTGGTTGGTAGGGTCACTTTTTAACAACTCGGATAAATCCACATCGGCCAAATCTTCAATAAGCTGTTCTTGGGCATCATCTGGACGTCGAGTGGGTTGTTGTGGCAGAGCTAGGGGAACAGTGACTGGTGGAGCACCGGTTTTAGCAGCTATCCAGGCTGTGATAAAGGGAGTTAAAATTTGGTAGCTAGTGCTGGTTAATCGCAGCCAATCAACCTTTTTTATCAACTTTTTGAACCGGCTTTTGATTTCTGGCCTTAACTTTCGATGCTCAGCTAATTCTATTAGGATAGCGTGTATTAGGGCCGATTTGGCATCATCGTATCCTTCAAATTGCCATCCATTAAAATAGATAGTGGCAACTTGACCATTGTCCTTCAAATCATGTTCCAGCATTTTCATAACGCTAGATTTACCACTACCCCAATCACCAAACACACCAATAGTGATAGGTAAAAGTGAAGTATCGGTGACTACCGACTGAATAAGATCAGCATGAACTTGAAAACCGAGTAGGTCTACCTCTGTTTCGTTATCTGACCACATTTCTTAACCCCAATCAACTACAACTATACATTGATACTTGGTAATGCAAAGATGAAGAAAAATTGAAAGAAACTGCCCAACATCAGAATATATGGTCAATTTCATTTAATCCACACCTCTTATAGAGAAAATCAGATAAACATCGTACAACCTATCTCACGCAATCATCGTTTTGGTCAAAATAGAGGCGTATTCACCGAAGCGATTGTATGAATTTAAAGTAATTTCTCTATTAGGATTTGGTGACAGTCATTCACTATCACTTATTTTTGACAATTTAATGAAAATTTTGGCCTAACTTCCCTTCTATATAATACTCTATAAAAATCAATCTGTTTACTGTCATATGTCACTGTTTTTCACGACATTTGTCATTTGATACCAAAAATTTTTAAATACAGCTGTTGATTGGTGAAGCAACTTAAAATAATGGCTTTACCCATACCTCTCCCCTTCCCTATTTGACCCTTCGGGCTAAGAGGATGCCACCTCGGTCTTTCTTCCCTTCGCTTCCCAGTCTTCTCAGCAGGTTCTCCTGAGCGACGCTGCGCGTCGGATTTTTCAATAAAACACGAGCGTCGAGTTCGCCCGAGGTGTCTTAGACCATCTTTCAATGGCTTACTCTGCCTTTTTTACAGAGAGCGGTTAACCTGTATGAATGAGCCAGTCGCTACGGTCAGGCCGGTGTCCTTCTGGTCAAACCGCATCCCTATTGATTTTTTGAAAAATAACCTCTATATTGAAATCAGGCCTTTGCCAACATTACATAATTAGTCAAAATACCCGTTGAGGCTTTTGACTGATTAACCGCAAACCTATGATTGTTGCTATCGCTTCTCAAAAAGGTGGGACTGGAAAAACCACCACGTCAATTTCACTAGCTGCCGGACTGAGCCGAAGAGGTAGCAAAGCACTTCTGGTAGATACTGATAGCCAGGCCAACGCCTCCAAGGTCTTGATCCCCGATTATCTGAAACTGAAAAAAGACGAAACCATCTTTACCACCATCCTGCAAAGACAACCCCTGGTCATTCACAAAACTCAGGTTCCCAACCTGGATATTGTGGCTTCACATATCCTGCTCTCCAATACGGACATTGAACTCACGACTGCCAAAGATCACCGGGAAGCCCGACTGAAAAATCAGCTAGATCAAGTTAAGGACAACTACGATTTTGTGATTATTGATTGCCCCCCGACCCTATCGTGGTTAACGATCAACGCCTTTACCGCCTCTGATCACGTGTTGGTGGTGGTCTCGCCCGGATATTTTGAGCTAGACAGCATTGTCCAGATCAGCAAAACAATCAAAGAAGTGCAAGAAATCTTCAATCCCGCCATTAGCCTCTTAGGTTTTCTATTTACGATGAGCGATCCCACCATCAATACTCAGACCTCGTTAAAAATTCTGCGACAGACCTACCCGGATAGCGTGCTAAGAACCATTATTCCCCGGAATACTGATATTCGAGATGCCCATTTCCAAAAGCAAGATATTTTTACCTTTAGTCCCCAATCCAAATCGGCACAGGCGTATTCCCGGTTAATTGACGAATTATTCTATGAAAAAGCAACTTGATACCGACACCATTATGAATGAATTAAAGGCTGGTTCGGCATTTTTTAAGCCATCAGAACCGCCTGTTGAGAGTGACCCGCCAATCGCTGCGCCAACTCAAGCCGAGCCGGCAGCCCACTCCCCTACTCCTCAAAACGAAAAGCAAGGTTCTACCATTCAGAAGAGCAACCCAGGTAACGAAGAACGAACGCTTTCAAATCAGCAAACAGATAGATTTGAAAACAAACAAGAAGATAGGCAAGTAACCGATCAAACAAATGAGCAAGCAAGTCATATGACAATATTACAATTAAGCGGAGCGGATATTGAACAGTTAAGGGAGCCGGCCTATCAGGCCCAAACCTTTCGTTTAACCAGAAAGGAGATTGAATGGGTCAAGGATACGGCCTACCGGCTTAGCAAAGAGATTAAGCGTGGCAAAGTTGCTCAAGTGGATATTCTGCGAATTTCCTTGAAATTGTTTGAAGGAATGCTAACAACCCATAAAGCAGAGTTGTTAGAAATATTGAATCGCATCAAGTAATATTACAATATGACATTTTATGAAACCGATCCAGGAAATCATCCAAGAAAAAACGATCCTTCTCAAAGGCTTTGACCCGGTGGCCGCCCAGGGATTCACGCAGGTGCCTAATTTCATTTTGAGGAATTCAGCCTTATCTGGGGGGGCCAAGTTAGTCTACGCCTTGCTGTTAAGTTATGCCTGGCACAACGACAGTTGCTTTCCGGGTCAAGACCGGTTGGCCCAGGATTGTGGCAAAACGCAAAGCTGGGTGAGCAAACAAATGGTCGAATTGGAGCAAAACAACTTTCTGGAAATCCAGAGAAGGGGACAGGGAAAAACGAACATCTATGTGTTGACTTACCAGGTAAAACCGTAGTTTTTGAACTTGATATTCCTGGAGGAATATCAAGATATTCCCTACGTTATATCAAGATATTCCTTATGTCATATCAGAAAATCAGAGAAAATGTCGCTAACCCCATCAGAATCATTGGTTTTTCAGCGTCGAATAATATACAGCTTGAAAAATACTCAGAATTAAAAATACTCAGAATTTAAGACGATTTAAATTTTTTATTTTTTCTGTTTTAATTTAGACGATCCAGTTTCTGTAAATATTTTCTTGTCCTACAGAGCATAAGATGGGTTGTTAGCTATACTTGCACCTCTATTTTTGACTCTCCGTTTGGTTCTGTTTTTTGAAAACCATACTGTACAACAGAGCACAGTCGTTTTTCACGCGGTTTTGTCACGCCGAAATATGTCACCAGCGGGACATCGAATCCCGCTGGTGACACTGAGAAGGAAGGCAGCCCCACTCGGACACCCCGTTTTAGCCCTTTTCTGGCCCAAAATCCCCAATTCAGCGGATTTTGATCTACAGGGTCTAAAAGGGGCATCACTCGACGGGGCTGGGCGACGGTCGGCCTTCTGCATTTCCCTCCGGTCATTTGAAGCCCGACTGCCCCCGCCTGGATTGACACCACACACCTCCACGTTGTTTCGGTCGTGTCGCCAATCCATCCCACGTCTGGGCGTTCCCTCCTCCGTGCCTCCGTCGGTCTCGCGCAGACGGGGACAAGGCCGGGGGCAGTCGGCCTTACAGGCCGACCGTCGCGGCTTCACTCCGTTCCGCCAGCGGGGGCCGGGCATTCCTTCTCAGACTCTTCCTTCCCGGCCCCCACCCGGCTGGCTGGATAACAGGCCAGCCGGGAATGCAGGTTAGGCCAATATGATTGTCCATATCATCGTCAGAAACGTCTGTGGATTGGCGGTTGAGCCGGTTAGCGTTCGGTCAGGATGTCAAGCTGACGTTGCCATCGGGATAAATGATCGCGGTCAGCGGGGGAAACATCCTGCGGCCAGGTCGCGAGACGATATGCGCAGGCGTTGACGTACGCCTGGGTCATCTCGATGCCGGTCGGCAGAAACTCGAAGCCTGCACGGGACTGACCGGCCTTAAGCCGTTGATAAACCTGCTCAACCGGCCAGTGCCGGCCGGGGAAATAGGCCGCCTCGAAGCGGAATTGCGCGGCGTAATCCACATCGATGACCCGTTGTCCGGTTGTCACCCAGGCATGCGCAGCCACACAGGGGTAGGGGAGCGGGGCGTTAGTGTTGAGGTAAATCGTGTAGCCCTCGGTGTAATAAACGGGGCGTTCCTGGCCGAGCCGGTGCAGGCGAAAGAGGGCGCGGCGGGCATTGAAACAACACTGGCCGAAATCCTCGTCACCGGGATCAACGTACATCCGCCCGGCCAGGGTGCAGGAGTGGTCGCGGTCGAGCAGCAGCATTGTGACCATTCTATCACGCGCCAAATTTTTGGCGGTTCAGGACGTCTGAATGGCGGCTGACAACGCTTGTGGCGGCCAAGTGGATTGGATTCCGCGCTTGAAAAATCAGGCCGATGTGAACGATCTGAGCGGCTCCCACCAGGTGAGCCCATTTTTTGCGCTTGTGTTGGCGGCCTGGTATTTGTGATAATGATAACAGATTCGCACCTTGACAATTCGGTTTGTGGTTCTACGACGACCACATGGCCGGGGTCAGGGGATAAGTTAGCCAAATAGGAGGCGCAAGATAAGCTCACCCAAACAACAGAATAGAGCAGTTTGTGTATTAACCCAGCCCGGCCAGTGTGGTCGGGCTTTTTTGCGTTTAAAGGAGCTTCATATGTTTTACGAAATTCGGTTCGGTCGACTGGCCGCCATGCTGGTGGATTTTGTTGACCAGCCTGACGGCTTTTTCTACCTGCGCCTGGCCGGCCCGGAGCCAACGGTCAACGCGGTCTGGGCCTATCTAGCGGGCCGCGACCGGCGCCGACACAAATGGCAGTCCGAGGTCACCATTCCACGGTCAGGCCAAGCTTACCCGCTGCGGGTGCTGGCTGAAACCGGAGTGACCTATCGCCGCCTGCGCACGGCCCTGCCCAGCGGCTTGATCGACCTGGCGCTGATCCACCCCCGGCTGACCGTGGCCGAGGACAGCGAGTGGGGCTTTCACCTGCTGAGTTATGACGAGGGCTGTCCGCCGGCCTTTTTCGCCCGGCTGAACCAATGTTTGTCGATCCCGATCCAGGCGGCCTGGACGGACTGGCTATGGCGCTGCGGCCAACAGCCGCAGGCAACCTGGTCGCTCAAAACGCGCACCCGGTATGACGGCCGCCAGCCCGTCGAGGTCGAAGAACTGGTTGAAGACAGCGTTCAGCCGATTCGCCGGCTCGACAGCCTGGGCCAGGTCGCCTGCTACGCCGTCGAATGTCACGACGAGCACAAGGCGGCCTGGTTACAGATTATTCGGACAGAGTTGAAATTGGGACTGGTGCTCCCACCGGCAGCCGCCGGCCATCAGTACCAGGGCGAGGGCTGGACGGTGACCGCTGAGGCGGAGACCTGGACGCTATCGCGCGGCCGGGACGTGGTGTTAACCGCGCCGTCCCGCACCTATCTACTGACGCAGGCCCGGGACAAGCTGGGAATGCATTTAGTCATTCAGGAGGAATGATGATGACTTATCAGGTGTATTACCAACGCTTCTTTGGCCTGGTGCGCCCGGCGGAAATGAAGCTGGGCTATCTGGGTTTCAGCCATCGCCGGGTAACGCAGTTGGCGGCCCGGTCGCTGGAGGATGTGTTCCACCGGATGCAGGCCGAGCGCTGGTCGCCCCAGGGCCAGGCCCGAGCCTTGATCCGGCGGCTGCACCTGAGCCACACCTCGCTGAGCGTCGGCGATGTGGTGCAGGACAGTCGCGACAACTGGTGGGTGTGCGATATGGCCGGCTGGCGGCCGCTTGAGCCAATCCAGGTTGAAGCCAGGCCACCACTGTGGCTGGCGACGCAAGCGACCCACCCGGTCCGGCTCAAAATCAGCGACCGGCCGGCCAGCCTGCCGGCCGACGCCTACCGGCTCGAATACTTCGACGGGACGGCGTTCACCGACCTGGTCACCCTGGCGCAGCTGATCGAGCAGCGCCAGGACTGGGCGGTACGGATTGACCTGGCCGGGACGGTTTACGAAACGGCAGCCGATTACAAGTTCTACGTCGGCTACGCCGTCAGCGACGGCTGGCCCGAGGCGATCATCAGCGTGCTGGCCAACTCGCCGGCGATGGCGCGGCAGCGCATTACGGAAGAATTGAGCAAGCCGGGGCGCGGTCACTATCTAACTCGCTGGACGCAAGGCGGCCGGCGGGTCAAGCCAAAGGCCAACAAAAACGGAAGTTAAATCATTCAGTGATACAAAAAAGGAGCAACATTATGCCGTACAAATGGATTGAACCCGATTTATTCATCGAAGTCGAGGGGGTCGCCGTCTATCATTGCTACGATGACGCCGGCGAGATGTGCCAGTACTGGTACACCACCGCCCCCGAGGATGACAACATCGACTGGCCGACCGTAGACAACGGCCAATTCGACGTCCGGGAGCTGCCGGATTTGGGGCTGAACGCCCACGATTCCGCTACTCACGCCCGGATCATCACCCAGGCCATCCGCAACGGCCTCTTACACGGCGAGCCGGCCGGCCGCGAACCGCCGCCAGTGGTCAGGATCGAAGTCATTGGTGGGGTGGCCCACGTGCTGGCCAAACCGGCCGGGGTCACTGTCGAGATCATCGACCACGACCTGGCCGAAATCAATGACGGCGAAGGGAGCGACCGATGGCCCGCTTAGCCGCCCGCAGCAAGCTGTTATTTTATCCCACCCCGCTGACCATCATCGAGACCCTTGCCACCAACATCGTTTCAGCGGTGACCGGCCCTGACGAACGGGCCGGCGCGATCTGTGATCCGTGTTGCGGCACGGGCGAACCGCTGGCCTGGTTGGGTAACCATTTGGGGCTAACCACCTATGGCAATGAATTACACCCGGCCCGTTACGCCCAGGCTAAATCCCGGCTGGACACCTGCCTGAACGGAGCGCGGGAGTTTTTGGAGGTCGAGGGAGAGTTCAGCCTGATTTTTGATAACCCGCCCTACGATCAAACTCTGAGCGGGGAGCGGATGGAGCTGGCCCACATCGCCGCCGACCTGGAGCTCCTGGCCCCGGACGGGTTGGGTCTGTGGGTCATTCCCGAACCGATCCTGAACCAGGCTCTCTGTACCCTGCTGGCGACGCACTTACATCAACTCAACCTGCGCCGCTTTCCGTCGCCCGAGTATGACCGCTTCAAGCAGGTGGTCGTTTTCGGGCTGAAACGCAGCCAACCCAATCACAACACTTACGCCCTGAGCACCGCGCTGCTAGCGCAAATCAGGCGGGGCCTGCCGGTACTACAACCGGGCGAGTTGGCTTACCGCTACCCGGTGGGGAACCCCATCCGCCGCTTTCGCCTGAAATTTCCGACAGCCTCGACCCTGCTGGCCGAGTTGCAGGAATACGGAGTGCAGCACGGCGAGAACTGGTCAACCCTGTTCGCCGCTGACGGCCAGCTCGACCGCTTTCAACCCCTGCTGCGGCTCAACAGCGGCCATACGGCGCTGGTCATCGCCGCCGGGCTTGTCAACGGCACCGAAGTGACCATTGACGGCCGGCCGCATCTGATCAAAGGCAGCACCGGTAAACGAGTGCTGACCCGCCAGGAAACCGAGCTGACCGAGGACGGGGCGGAGGAGATCATCCGCGAGCGGGAAATCCTGGTGCAAACCATCACCGCCCTCAATCTGCATAACGGCACGGTGGCCGAGTACAACAGCCTGGACGACCAGCACGGCTTTGCCGAATTTCTGCTGCACCACCAGCAGGCGCTGGTTAACAGCCTCGAGGCCAACTTCCCGCCGCTGTTTGAACCGGCGCGGGATCTGGCTCTCTGGCAGCCGCAGCTGCAACGGGTTCACGCCCCCGGCAAACTGGCCGGGCGGCTGGTGGCCGAAGGGTTGTTGCCGGCCCAGCAAGTCCGGGCCGCTGCCCTGGCCGCCCGTTTGCAGACCAACAAAGGGGTAATCCTGGTCGGGGAGATGGGCGTCGGCAAATCCTGCTGTTCATTGGCTATTTCGGCTTTGATCGGCCGCGGCCACTGGAAGTTAGTGATTGTCTGCCCGGCCCAGGTCGGGGCCAAGTGGAAACGCGAGGCGGAAAAAGTACTCGCCGACTTCAAGGTCAAAGTTCACCTGATCGGCCGCAAACGGAAACAGGCCGATGGCCAGGGCAAAGTCCGCCCGGTCAGCAAGCCGGTGCTGGACGTGATCGAGGCGATGGCCGAAGCCAATCCTTCGATCCTGGTGATGAGTTACCAGGTGGCCAAAGCCGGCGCGCGCTGGGAACACGCCCCGGCTATCCAGCGCAAGCTCATCCACCAGACGGTTGAAGTTGAAGAAACGCTGTCCAGCTATCCCTACCGCCGCGTGGTCGAGCAGGAACTGACCCGTTTCGAACGGGTGCTGTGCTGCCCGGACTGCGGCGACGTCCTCTCTGGCGAGAACGGCCCCTTACAGGCGATTAACGAGATGGGCAAACGCAAGCGTTACTGCGTCAACTGTGGCGCGGCTTTGTGGCAGCAATTGCCCTTTGCCTACGGCGGCCGGGTAGCCATCGCCGATTTTTTGAACCGGCGCTACAGCGGCCGCTACCACCTGATCCTGGATGAGGCCCACACGACCAAGGGGGCCAATACTGACGTCGGCTTCGCCTCGGCCGATCTGGTGGCCGGGGCGCGGAAGGTCATCGCCATGACCGGCACGCTCTACGCCGGCAAAGCCAGCAGTATTTTTTATTTGCTCTACCGGCTGTTGCCTCGTTTCCGGGCGCTGTACGGTTACAACGACGTCCAGCGTTTTGTTGAGCACCACGGCTTGCAGGAGACCATCACCAGGGTCAAGTCCTTCAACCGCTACCACAGCACCTACGGCTACAACCGCGAAACGCAGCGGGTGCGGGAACTGCCCGGCGTCAGTCCGGGGATGGTGACGATGCTACTGCCCAACACCGCCTTCTTGAAGCTGGCCGATATGGGTATCGCCCTGCCGCCTTACACCGAGGAACGGCTGCCGGTGCCGCTGGACGCGCGGTTGGCGGACGGGCTGCAAGCATTGGACGATCTGCACCCGGACGCGGTCAAGCTGGCTCGGGAGGGTAATCCCGGCCTGCTCTCGGCCTGGCTGTTTGCCAGCCTGGGCTGGGTCGATTGCCCGGTCGAGGAGACCCTGGTCGCCAAAGACAAGGAGGGCAATCCTATCGGCTCCTACGCCTTGCCCGGCGTCAACGGCTTATCGGCCGAACCGTTGGCCAAAGACCAGGCGCTGTTGGAACTGGTGCAGGCGGAGTTAGCGCAAGAGCGGGGCGTGGGCGTCTACTTCGCCCAGGTCAATCGCCGCGACTGGATGCCGCGGATGCAGGCTTTGCTCAAAAAGCAGGGCATCTACAGCGAAATTCTGCGCCAGAGCACCTGCCCCCCGGCCGACCGGGAAGCCTGGTATCGCGCTTTTGTCCGGCGTTGTCGCGGCCGGGGTCAGGAACCGGTGCTCCTGGCCAACGGTAGCCTGGTCAAGGAAGGGCTGGATCTGGTCGAGTTGCCGACCCTGATCGAGACCGGCATCGAGTACCGGCTCAACGACCTGCGCCAGCGCGACCGGCGCAGTTGGCGCTTGATCCAGCCGCGCCCGGTGCGGGTCATCTTCCTCTACTACGAAGACACCTTTCAGGAAACGGCCTTGCAGTTGGTCGCGGCCAAGCTCAAAGCAGCCATGATGGTCGAGGGCAACCTGGCCGAAGGCTTGGCGGCGATGGAACTGGATGACGGCAACCTGCTGGATGCTCTGATGAAAGCCGTCGCCGGCGGCCGGCCCAAAGCCCAGGCGTGGCGCGGCTTACCGCTGGCCACCTTGGGTAACCAACCCCCAAGCCAACCCAAAGAACCCAAACCCATTCAAACACCGATCATTCAATTACCCTTTTCACCTTCGGAAGTGGAGGTCAGACGAGGCGTGGTGCAGTACAGCTTTATGTAGCGGCCAGCGACCACCGGATCAACGGCGATCCGGCCGGTCACCCGCGGCTACCTGTCCGCAGGAACGGTCGAGGCTACCCGCGGCTCAATGGCGAGCGGTAAGGTGGCGGCGACCGACAATCGAATACGTCTCTATTTACCCGGTAAATTGAAAAGGAGAAATGAGTGATGCGAAATCAAAAAGCACGTTTTTCGCTCGGCCAAACCGTGGCCACCCCCGGCGCGTTGCAGGCCCTGGATGAAGCCCAGGAGACTGCGATGGAGTTACTCGCCCGTCACCATAATGGTGACTGGGGCGACGTTCCGCCGGAAGATGCCGCGCTGAATGAGCACAGTCTTAAGGCCGGTTTGCGGTTGTTATCCGCCTACACCCTGAGCACCAGGGAGAAGGTTTGGATCATTACCGAAGCTGACCGGAGTGTGACCACCATTCTGTTGCCCGACGAATACTAATCCCATCAACCGGCTTCTCATGTAGAGGCCGGTTTTTTCGTGTGCTAAAACCCCAACCCTTTTTCTTTAAGGGACACCCAGCCGGCGTTACCGATGATCAGGTGATCGAGGACGGCGATATCCAGTATCCGGCCGGCGGCCACGACCCGTTCGGTGACCTGGATGTCTTCCGGCGAGGGCGCGGGGTCGCCGCTGGGGTGGTTGTGGGACAGGATGAGCGATGGGGTGTTATGCCGGATGGCCGGCTGGAAGATTTCGGCGACGCGGATGACGCTGCTGTTGACGTTGCCGCGGTAGATCAGCGAATCGTGGGTGATGTAGTTTTTGGTGTTGAGGTACAGCGCCCACAGTTCCTCCTGCTGGCAGGCGGCAAAGGGGTGGAAGACCTGGGTTTGCAGGTACTCGGCGGCGTTGGCCGGGCTGGTGATCTGGTAGCGGTCAGGTACTTCGCGGACGAAGCGGCCCGAACGGGTATGAGGGTCAAACGTAATTCGCTCCGGCACATTGCGGGTAGCGGGGGCGGGGAGGGCCACAAAATCGGGCGGGGTGACGTCCAGACGGCTCCCCGCAAGATCAAAACGAAGCTGGTAGAGGCGTTCGGGCATAGGGTTGGTGACTGTATTGTACCATGCCGGCGGTCGGGGAACCGATGTGGTAGGATGAGGATATGCCCCCGCACAACAGAGAATCCTTGCCCGATTGGGCAGCCGCGGAACGAGGTCAGGATTTGGCCTGGATCCGGGAGAACCTGGCCGTGTTGTGGCCAGCAGCGCAAGTTGGCTATCAACTGGTTGGCCGGGGAGCGGTGGTGGTCGATGCCCAACTCCGGCCGAATGGGGAAGGCTTGCGTTTTGGCTATTTGGATCAGGCGGCGTTAGCCCAGAGCGGACACGCCCTCACGCGACACCTGGTCCGGATTTATGAACCGCGAGCGGAGTTTGTGACGATGTTGCTAAAAAGCGAACGGCGGGTCAGCAGTTATTGTTTGCGGGTGTTACTTCGGGAGAGACGGGAGGGATTCTCGGGTCGGATCAATGGCGACCCAGAAGTGTAGCCGATAGACCCGTGATTTTCAATACTGGGGGTATTTTCAACCGGCTGAGTATAGTAGCAATCGTTTTTGGTAAAGTATAGACAAATTTGTGACAAATGACACTGGTAAGCAGTGACATTTGTCACTTATACGTTACCGGAAATGTTGCTATGCTGGGCGTCAGGGTGTTTGACGGTTGCTCAAATTACCGGCGTCATAGTCTATCACAAGCAAAATTCAAGTAGCCAGGATACGTCCAGCGTTTATGGTCTGGGCCATATTGTGGTTTAAATTTCAAAATCTTGCAGATTCTCGAAATTTCTTGGATTCCGACCGTGACAATATGGTTTGGAGTCTGCCAGATGGTATTCTAGTTCAAACTATTTCTTCACAACTTGAAGCGATTTCAATGTTTAGATGTGACATATTTGTTAGTGATACCGATAGGATGATGACGCGAACCCTCTCTTTAAGGCATCAATAGAGAGACTGGAACGATTTGTTACAAGAGTGCTCAAAAATCACATATCACATCCCCACCATCAAGGAGAAACCCGTGTCAACGTTTTCACTACGCTCCGTTAAACTGTATTTCCACAGCCAAGGTTCTTTGCGACAATTCATACCCTGGCTCATAGGTTTACTCCTCTTGTTTCTGCTGCCAGTTTATCCGGCCGCAGCCGCCGGTCCAACCAGTTCAGACCCACAACCCGTCCCGCCGGGCTTGTTGTTTATCGAAAACGTCGGCCAATTCGAGGCGGCGGCCCGGTTTCAGGTCATTGGCGCAGGCAACCTGCTCTGGCTCACCGACGATGGCTTTTGGCTGGCGGTAGTTGAACCGGCACCGGCCATCGACCGGGCAAACCCGGCGGCATTCGTCGAGCAAACTCCCCGCCGAAGCACCCGGCTCAAGATTTCGTTTCCGGGGGCCAAACCTCACCCCCGGCTGGAACCGTTCAACCGGTTACCCACCAAAGTCAGCTACTTTCGCGGCAACAACCCGGCCAACTGGCGGGCCGATGTGCCGGTGTGGGGCGGGGTGCGCTATGTTGATCTCTATCCCGGCATTGATCTGGAAATCAGCGGCAACGCCGGGCAGTTAACCCCGCGACTGGTGGTGCGCAACGAAGCGGCTTTGGCAAAAGTGCGCCTGAAAGTAGAGGGCGCCACCCAGGTTGGGCTGCAAGACAATAGGTTACAGATACAGACCGCGTTTGGAACGGCCACGGTGCCGTTGCTGGAGGTGATGAGTTCAGGCCAAAAAACGGCCAAATCGCTGCCCCAGCCGGAGTTACAGGGGCTTGAACTGGCGGCTCCCTTTGCGGCAACTACGGGGACAGTGGCCGCCACGCTCACAACAACCGGCAGCGGGTTGCTCTATAGCACCTTTCTGAGTGGGGCCGGGGCCGAGTGGGGCCAGGCGGTAGCGGTTGATGCCACCGGCTCGGCTTACGTCACCGGTTTTACCAGCTCATCCGACTTTTTGGACACCACCGGCACGACAATGGCTACCAGAGATGTTTTTGTGGTCAAAGCCAACCCCACCGGCAGCGACCTGGTTTATGTAACCTTTTTGGGCGGCGACAGTGATGACTGGGGCCAGGGGTTGGCCCTTGACCCGCAGGGCAACACCTACCTGACCGGCCTGACCTACTCCTCCAATTTTCCGGTTCCGGCCGGGCTGTATCCGGGTTTTGGCGGGGGAGTGTGCGACGCCTTTGTAGCCAAACTCAATGCCGATGGCACTGCCTTGTTATACGGCACCTTTCTGGGCGGAGCCGGCAACGACAGTGGAAATGATATTGCCCTTGACGCGGCAAACAATATCTACGTTACCGGCAACACTAATTCGCCGGATTTTCCCCATACGGCCACTTCTTTTGACCCGACGTACAATGGCGGCTATATGGGCGATGCCTTTGTGGTCAAATTGAACGCCGCCGGCAATACACTGGTCTATGGCGCTTTCCTGGGAGGCAGCAGCGGTCATGATAGCGGAATAGGCATCACGGTTGACCCGGCCGGTAACGCTTATGTCACCGGTAACACTGAAGCTCCCAATTTTCCCACTACGCCCGGCGTTGTCGACACAAACTTTGGTAGCGGTGTGTCTGAGGGGTTTGTGGTCAAAGTCAATCCGGCCGGCAGCCAAAAGCTTTATGCCACCCTGCTGGGTGGCGATAGTGACCGCGACTGGGGCAGTGGGATTGCGGTGGATGCGGCCGGGAATGCCTATATTACCGGAGCTACCGCCTCCACTGATTTTCCGGCCACATTCGGCAGCGCCGACACCATCTGCGGCAATGGAATGCCCGGTAATTGCATCAGCGGCGGCACAACCTGGATTTTCGACGCCTTTGTCGCCAAACTGAACCCGACCGGAATGGCGCTGATATACGCGACATATTTGGGGGGCAACCTGGATGACCAGGGGAGAGCCATTGCTGTGGATGCCTCCGGCCAGGCTTATGTCACCGGTTCTACCGCCTCGCCCGATTTTCCCCACACGGCCAATGCGGTTGATGAGAGTTACAATAATGGGGGCGATGCTTTTGTGGTCAAAGTCAATCCGGCCGGAACCGCCTGGGGGTACGCCACCTATCTGGGGGGAACATTTATCGATGTCGGGTATGACCTTGCCCTTGACGAGGTGGGTAATGTGCTGCTGACCGGACGCACCACGGGAGATTTCCCGGTAACCCCCGGCGCGTTCGATACGACCTACGGCGGCAATGATGAGGCTTATCTGGCCAAGTTGCCACTGGCCCCCTTGTCGTTGACCGTGACCGATACCTCTTTGGAACTCAATGACGACGGCTGGCCCACGCCTAATCCGCTGACAGCAACGGTCACCCTTTTATGCCCGGCAGATGGGCCAAATTGCACCGGTCCTTTCAACCTGACCATTGGTTCAACCGGCAATGCCCGTTTTTTTATGTACGCCAAAGAGTTAGGCGCAGCTGGGGACCCGATGATAGTGGATTGTGCGGAATCTTTCAATGGGCCAACACAATATTCGCACAACAGTTATCTGGGGATTTGCACCAGAGATGTAATACTCGGCAGCACCACCTTTACCGTGTTGGCCGGAGAAGCCAAAACGCTCTACTGGCGGCTGTGGGTTCAACCCTCTGTCGCCGCGAATCTGGATGTTGCCGCTACCTGGGGTACAAATGTCGTCACCCAGACGGTTCAAATACCACAGGCTCAAATACGCCCTCTTGTTCTCCTTCCAGGTTATTTGGGAACATATCCGCCGGAATTTGGGCCGGAATATGGAGGCGGAGGACATATTGATCCACTTTATGGATATTATGACAATTTAATGGATGGCTTGGAACAAGCTGGTTACGAAAAAGGGTTAGCCGGATCTGGAGCGACGCTCATTCCATTTCCTTATGATTGGCAATTACCGTTGGGTAACACAGGTAGTATCACATTAACGGCACACATTCAACTTATCCAAAATTCCAACAATCAGAAGGATTATGCAAATTACAGCCAAGTCGATTTGATTGCCCATAGCGCAGGTGGCTTGGTGGCCCGCGCCTATCTTGAACGTAACGGCATTAACAATGATCATACCGTGCATACGTTAGTAACTCTAGGAACACCTCATCGAGGCGTTCCGGGAGCTTATGTGGGAAGATATGGGGGAGACCCTGACCCATTGATACCAAAACCGGAGTTTAATAATCTTTTATCCGGTATTATGTTTTGCAAAGGGAAAAGAGTAGAGGCTGGGAATACCCTTCTATTTCCACCCGAAAGCTATTATGAGTATTTCTCCGAAAATGCACCTTCGATTGAAGATTTTATACCCAGAGCCGATGATGTTTCCCCTCCTTATTTGATTGATGGCTCCGGTACACCCTTTCCCTACCCAACCCCACCCGGTTCTCAAAAACCGCCCAGTCCGTTCCTTGACGATCTGAATACAAGTAGTGGGTCATACGATATTATAAAACTTGGTAATATTCCTCGGATTATATCTTCATATGCTTCAAATTATACGGCTACGCTTCAATATCAAGTGGAGACTCCTCCTTCCAACCCACTTTATACGGATTTTTGGAAGTATGGCACTGCCACGTTGCCTGTGACACAAATTAGCGGGGATTTGCTTGTTCCGGCTTATAGCGCTAATCTGACAGAAATTACGGCTTTGACACCATACACCAATATTACCGCTTATCAAGAAGGCGTTGGTTTCGATATCAATGATCCGGCTACATGGCCGCCAACGCACGTTGGCTTTACCTATGTGCCTTATATGGTCAGGCGGATTATCTCCTACACTACCGGGATAGATGTTAGCGCAGATAAAGATTTTTGGAACATTGAGTATGTTGAACCATTTGACCAATTCTTGACAGGAGTTTCTTGCGCGAAGACCCGTATCTTGATAACTGATCCGTTGGGACGAAGAGCTGGTCTTGATTTGAGCAGTGGTCAAGTTATCAATGAAATACCAGGAGCATTGGTGACTGAGGGTGGCATAGAACCGCAGTTAATTATGCTTCCAAATAATGAGGGGATGTATGAGGTAGAAGGGATAGGGTTAGCCAGTGGCGATTACCAAATAGGTGTCATAAGAGGAATTACTGACCCGATTGTTATTAAGTCGCTCGAAGGGACAACTGTTATTAGTCAAACTCACGATTTTGTATTCACAAATCCTCCACCGCCACCAATTTTCTTACCAATTCTATTCAAAAACTCGGCAGGAGTTCCAACGCTATTAGCCCCGTCTTTTGATAATACAGACTCAATCTTCAATTCTCCAATAGCCAAACCTGAGACAAAAATAACCGTTCCAGACCCTCAGCCAACTTTTGTTTCACCGATAGCAACACCTGTGCAAAAATAAGGGAATAAGCGTTGACAAAGATAGAGAGGTATTGTGTTAAATGAATATGAATAAGGATTCATTGCTAATAACAGTAAAAGCTAGTTTTTGGGGGATAATGCTTTTGAGTGTATTTACTACGATAGTTTTCTTTATACGCAAACCCATTATTGACACCCTTTTTCCCCCATATCAAATCATTGGGATGGATATAGCAGTCAATTCCAATGATGCGAGATATATATTGTCTCTACTCACACTTTATTTTATTGGTGCGTGTATTGCCGGGTTTACATCAGGGTTTCTCATTAAACGATGGGGATCAAAGACAAACTCTCGTTTCTGGCAAAGTCTAGTCAGCGGTTACATTGTGGGAGCATTTGGCCCATTCTTTGTTTTGCTTGTAATTTCGCAAGTTTCATTCAATATGGGGGATGTCGTTATAATTTCCTTTTTTAGTATTCCATCTGCTTTGAGCGGGCTTTTTGGATACTATCTAGCCAGTCACAGATACAACCAGACAGCTTCCAATTAATCGTTCGTTCAAAGGAACATTCTCAAATAATGGGCGGGTAAAATCCGCTCACTAAAACGCCTAATTGCTTAAACGTAGTTTTGATCAAATCGATACCCATTTGTCTGTCTGTCTATCATCTTCAAAAATGCAACAAATCCCTCAACCTTGCTGTCTCAACCGGAGGTGAGTGCGCCGATACCTGTTGATAAACCGGATAGCCAGTTGCCCAATTCATTT
Source organism: Anaerolineae bacterium (assembly GCA_022071955.1). GTDB lineage: Bacteria > Chloroflexota > Anaerolineae > 4572-78 > J111 > J095. The sequence continues at coordinate 177,834 of JAJVIM010000013.1, read as the reverse complement.
CGCCGGTGGCAACCCTGGTTAATGAGCAACAGTGACATAAAGACCAGGAGCAGATAATGACAGGCATATGGAAAAAATTGAGCAGCGTTATTCTGTTGATGGTATTGATAAGCAGTTACGGCTGGTTGTGGTGGTCTTTTCCACCGGCCAATGTTGAAGTAGTCGTGCCTCGCAGTGAAAAGGTAAACGGGTGGCAACTCTCGCCAGCCGGCGACAAAATTGCTTATATGGAGTACACCGGGAATAACCCTATTCAGGTTTTATTGTTTCCAAAGACGCACACGAAACAAGACCTGGGTTGTGAAAATTTCATTTGGTTGGACGACGAAACGTTATATTGTAGCTGGCAAAACAAGATCATTGTTATTCAAGAGGAAAAACTCTAAACACATTTCCTTTGAAAACGGTTAATGCTTCGGACGTAGATTTGGCGTCATTACTTATAGACAAATCAGATAAACCACATACAATGAAGGGATGGCAAAGCGAAAATTCAAACTCAGTACAATTCAAATCAATGAATTAAAAGCGGCCTATCAGCAGTGTCAGGATGGGCCAACCAAAATCCGGTATCAAGCCGTGCGGTTGTATGGGACGGGCTACGCCGTCGCCGAGATCGAAGAAATTACTGGTTGTAGTCGGCCCAGTCTGATGGAATGGTGTCGCGCTTATCGGCAGTATGGCATCGCCGGACTGGTCGGTCAACGACGGGGCGGCAACCGAGCCAAACTAACGCCCGTCGAGATCGAGCAAATCAAGCAGGGGTTAGAGATGTATAGCCCCGCGCAGTTGTGGGGACCAGACAACTGCTATAGCGAAGGTCAATTCTGGACTGTTCCGGATTTGGCCCGGCTGGTTGAACAGGAGTACCAAATCAAGTACCAGAGTGACACCTCCTACCGCACCTTATTTGAACGGTGTGATTTCAGTTGCCAGCGTCCAGGCAGTCATTATCGCTCTCGTAACGAACTGGCGGTGCTGGAATTTGAACAACAGTTTGAAAAAAACTGATTGATACCGCTCAAGATGCGCCAGAGACGGTTTGGGTGGCGGGTGATGAAGCCTCCTTGTACTTGCAAGCCACCCTGCGGGTGGTCTGGGCGAGCCGGGGTCAAACGCCGATCATCAAGTTGCATCCGGGACGAGAGCATACCCATTTTTATGGAGCGTTGAACTTGCACACCGGACAGGAAATTGCGATGCAGTCGCCAGTGATGAATGCCGAAACCTCAGCGCTTTTTCTGCAAAAACTACTGTTGTCCATTCCGGAGGTGCCGCTTGTGCTGTTATGGGATCGGGCACCGTGGCACTATGGCCCCCATGTTACGGCCGTTTTGGAGGCTAATCCGCGCCTGAAGATTCTGCGGTTGCCCACCGCCGCCCCTGATCTCAACCCGCAGGAACAAGTTTGGAAGATCACCCGTCAGGCTGTCAGTCATAATCACGCCAGCAAGAAATTGGACACGTTGGCTGCTGATTTTGAAAACCATCTGACGTCCACTACTTTTCCTTGTTCATTGCTTCAGAAATTTGATTATCCTTCAATTTGTATGATGTTTAAGTGATTTCTCTGTTAGAGGTACCGAGCGAATATATCATTTGGAATGGCCGGATTATGAAAACAAGTTGTTGGTACGAGACATAGCCCCCCCCGACCCGAACCAAAACTATTTGATCGAGGGAGTTGTGGATATGGCTGCGGTATTAAAAGAATATCCGGTCATAACCATTTCAAAACCCGTGTCGATCAGAGGAGAAAAAATATACAGTCCAGATAAAAAATATTACTTTATTTTTTCGAGAGTAGTTCGTGATCGGTACGCTTTAACAATTTTTGATTCAGATAATGACAATTTACTAACTGAATTTGTGGGTCCCGAACTTCACCGTTTTAATCTTGGTGGTTGGGCAGCAGATAGCAGCGGCGTGTATTTTGAAATAACTGCGGCACCTTTGGCTGCTGAAGCGGAAAAACTGGAGCAGATACTCAAATTGAAAGCGCCACAGTGATTTTCCCGGCATCATCCTGCTGGGGACAGCAGTTAACACCATATTTAAGTACGATCAATTATACCTACCATAATTTGGATCAGATAATATCCGTGATTGACAGTTGAAAAGCTCACCTGGTTCTTTCGGTATAATGCGACCGCCAACCTGACTAGTGACAATATATACACCCACATTAGTATCACCCGCTAACGGCGATAAACGGTAAACTCCAACCGGTCAAACGATGTTGGCTCAGGGTTTGACCTATTATATGTCAGTGTTTTTGCTTTCGCAGGTTCGGCATTGAGAGGCGTTCTTTTTTCGGTCATTTCCCCATATTATTTATCAACTACGTTTGTGTCACAGTAAGAAATTACTCGGCATGTTGCTTTCTGTTAGCCGCCTCCCCTAACAACCAGGCTGCCGTCACATTCAACGCACTGGCTAATTTCAGTAACTCGATGTCAGTGACCTGGCGAATGCCAATTTCTATCTTGGCCACACCAGCCCGATCAATATCCCACCGATCCAACTGCAATTTGGCGGCTAACTCGGCTTGAGTCAGCCGCGGTTTGAGTTGAGACCGCGCTAATTTTACCCGTCTGCCCACAATGTTCCTCATATCGCACATTTTAGTGCTTTTTTGGTGAGATTTTGTTCTATCAGTGGAACAAAATAAAGTGTTCCATTTGTAGAACAAAACGTTTCGAGGTAAACTACCCTCTGAGTCAAGAGTTCGAATTACCGGTGCAGTTCTATTCGCCGATTGAGTTGAATCGTGAAAAGAAACGATGCTAAGAGAGGTGGTGATTCGGATTCGATTGACGATGCTTTGACAAAACCGAGGACAATCGCGATTGCCTAAAGACCAACGAGAGGAGGTACGACCGATGGCCGGTGGCGGAAGTGGCGGTTAGTTGTTAATAGCGGGCGATGGGTTTCCGCGGACTCATCGCCCGCTTCTTTTTACCACTGCCACTTGAGGGTATAGACTTCAAACGGTCGAACTTTGTCAGTCTCCCAGATCACTTGTTGCCGCCCGTCAGGTAAATCGGTGAAATGTTCCGGCCCCAATTCGGTGTGGCGATGGCGGCTCCGTTCGAGCAGCGCTGCTCGCCGGCAGCGCCTTGATTTGGGAAAGATAATCGTCATTTTGAGCCGGCGAGTACGATGGGAAATCTCGGTTTGGAACGATTCCTCGGGTTTGACAAAGCCATTTTTGATCGTGCGCTGGATGTGGAAGTCGGTCACGTCCCCACTTTGTTTTGTTTCCCGCAGTGAAATCAGAATATTCCACCGGTCACCGACCGGGTAGCGATCAACCGGAACACCCGGGGTACATTGATACGCGGCAAAGATGTCGCCATCACCCCAGGCGTAATCCTCAAAGGCCAGGATATGGTCTTGAATGAATTTGACCTGCTGTCGTTTGGTAAAAATTGCGGTTTCGCCCCGGCGGTCTTTCAATTCCAGGGTGGCATCGTAATCAAGGATTTCGTACAGCCCTTCGTGCCGCTGTTGGGTCAACCACCGGCGAGCGACAAGGTAGAGGTCAAACAGCAAGATCAGCCAGCCGTTGGGCAGGCCGACCAGGACGCTGCGGATCAGTTGATGGGATGGATGTCTGCTTTCATCTGAATGCCCCATATGTCCAATGTAATATCTCGGCTGGTCGCTGGCAATATGCAGTGTGCCTGGTGAGGTGTCACTTTGAGAGAATTTCAGGGGGTCGGGGACTCAATCCGGGGAGCAATGTCACCCTTTTCAGTGAGGTTGAGGGAGCCGGTGAGTTGTCTGCGTTCGCTTTGAAAGCGGTCAAGGTCGTTGAGGAAGGTCTCGACGGCTGAGAGACAGGTGCCTTCCAAAATTTCGACCAGCCGCTGTTTCCAGGTATCGACAAACAGGCTGATCTCTTCATCTGCCTGTTCCCTGGCTAATTTAGCGGCAATGGCTTCAACGGTAAATAGGTCATCGACGGCTTTGCTCATCGCCGCACCGACCGATTGTTCTTGTTGAGCTTCTTTGGAGGGGAGCAGACCTGGCTGTTCAGGGTGGGTTGCAACTGACATATCTAATTCAAGCATATCACATTGTGACGAGGTATGTCTGTTTTTGTCAATTGAAACGGCCAGCACTTTTTAACGACAAAGGCCAGCACAAACTGGTTTCAGATAGTTCCTTAATAATTGAAACGGCCAGCGTTTTTTAATCGAAATGGCCAGCACCTCCTTTCAACGGAACGTCGCGGCAGCGGTCGGAGTCACAGTCGTAGCGCCTGTGGACCCTGGGGGTAACTCGGAGCGTAGCGGAGAGTTATACCCACAGGGCATAATAATCCCCAAGTCCACAGGCAGTGGTGACACTCAGTGGCCATTGGCTTCCTGTTGCAACCGTTGGCGAAATCTGTACGACTCGCCGATGAATTCCAGGATGTGCGCTTTGAAAGTCAGGCGATCCAGCAGGGCGCCGGTCAGTTGTTCGCTGCCGAAGACCTGCGGCCAATCAGCGAAGGCCAAGTTAGTGGTGATAATGATGGCGACCCGCTCGTGCAGGGTGGCGCAAAACTGGAACATCAACTGGGCGCCGAGGGTGGAAAAAGGGATGAAGCCCAACTCATCCAGCACGATGAGCTGCTGTTTGAGGGCGGTATTGAGGAATTTTGGCAGACGGTGTTGCTCCTGAGCCTGGATCAGCTCGTTGACCAGGGCGGCGGCGTTGTAAAAACGGACGTGATGACACTGCCGGCAGGCAGCCAGGGCCAGCCCGGTGCTGACGTGACTTTTTCCCAGGCCGGGCGCGCCAACCATAATAATCGGCTCGGCCTTGGCGATGTAGTCACCGCGGGCCAGATCGAGCACGCGCTGCTTGTTGAGCTGGGGGATGAGGCTGAAGTCGAAGTCGGCCAACTCCTTGAGCACCGGAAAGCGGGCGGCTTTGATGCGCTGCTGCTGGCTGTTGATGAGCCGCTGGGCGACTTCCTGTTCGGCCAGGGCCAGCAGGTAGCGCTCGTAGTCAAGATTGTGGCGGGAAGCGTCCTCGGCCACCTGGCGATATTGCTGCCGGAAAGTGGCCAGCCGCAGGCTGCGGAGATGGCTTTCAAGCAGCAAATTGGCGGTCATTGTGGCCTCCTGTGGGCAGTAGTTGGTTGTAGTGGGCCAGCGAGACCGGTCGCGGGGCGATCTCTTGCAGGCGGGGATGTGCCGTTAAATCCAGCCGCGGCGACGGAGCATCGGGCTGAAGCAGTTGGCGCAGGCACAGTTCCACCCCGTCGGCGTGGGGGCAGTGGTACTGCAACGCCTGTGCGACGGCCTGCTCGATCAGCTCGGCCGGGTACTGTTGATGCAGTTGTAGCACGCGGATGAACTCGCGGATGGCGTGACTGCCGGGCTGGCGCTGCTGCAATTCGGCCAGCAGTTGCTCATAAACCGCCGGCCAGGTGGCCCGCCATTGGCGGATGGGTTTGGCGTAGTTGAAGGCGCCGGGGCGCTGGGCCAGCAGCGGCAGGTAATGCTGCGGGTCGAGGATGTCCTGCTGCTGCCCGTAGCAACGCGGATGCACGGCGATGGCTTCCGCTTCGTCCGGGTGATAGATTTTGACCTCGAACGGGTACAGTTTGACCCGCAGCGTCTTGGCGGCCCGGTCGGTCGGCACACTGTAACGGTTGGTTTCCACCTCGATGTGGCTGTAGCCGTTGAGCCGGGCCGTCACCTCGCGGCAGGTCTCCAGGTCGCGGACCGGCAGCGGGCGCAGCAGCGAACGTTCCTGTTGCCACATCTCGGCAATGGTTTGCGGCTGGCGGTTGATCCGCCGGGCGTCATCGGCCTGGCACTGCGCCAGCAACCGGGCGTTGAGTTCCTCGAAACTGGCCACCACCGGCGGCGGCGCCAGAAAGTTGCGCCGACTATAGCCGACCCCATCTTCCACCCGCCCCTTTTCGTTGCCGGCGCTGGGGTTGCAGTAGTGGCTGTCGAACAGGTAGTGGCTGCGGAACAGGATGAAGCTGTCCTGCTCCTCCCGCTCCGAGCCGATGAAGATTTTTTTGACCGCCGTTTTCAGGTTGTCGTAGCTGATCCGGCGCGGCACCCCGCCAAAATAGTGGAAGGCGGCCACGTGACCGGCCAGAAAACTTTCCTGTTTCTGGCTGGGGAAGGCCATCACAAACAACTTGCGCGAGTAGCTCAGTCGCAGCAGAAACAGTTGCACCGTCACCGGCTCGCCCGCCAGGATCACTTCGGCCTCGCCCCAGTCCACCTGCGCGTCCTGCCCCGGCTCAAATTCCAGCGGCAAGTACACTTTCGCCACCCGTTTGGCCTGGCGCAGTTGCCACAGGTAGTGCAGCACGCTCGACTCGCTGCCCCGGTACTTTTCAGCTCGCAGCACCAGGTAAATCTGGTGCCCGGTCCGCCGTTGTTTGCGTGGCAGCGTCTCGTTTTCGGCCAGCAGTTCGGCGGTCCGCGCTTTGTACCCCCCCAACACCGGCGCGTCGCGCGGCTCTTTGAGGCGGTAGCTCCCCGGCTCGGCACTGGCTAACGCTTTTTTGATTGTTTTGTAGGCGTGGTGATACTCCCGCTCGATTTCTCGCATACTTTTGCCGTCCACGTAGTAGGCACGCCTGATTTGTTCGATTTTGCTCACCTTAATCATGCTCCCTGACCTCTGCTACCCTATGGATGTTTGAATCTCAAATGATAGCAGAAATCGGCTAAGGTGCTGGCCTTTTCGCTTAATTTGTTTCGCTCTACTGCTGGCCGTTTAGTTTAAACAAAACATATGTCATTTGTTGTCGGCAAGGGAAGGTCTTCACCGAAATGATATAATGGGGTTAATGAGAGCGGATACCAGGCAGTGGTTAGCTGTGGCTCAAGCCGATTACGACGACAGTCTCTATTTATTTCAGGGGGCGAGACATCCTAACGCGGTTTATCATATGTGCCAGGCTTTGGAGAAACTGCTGAAAGCCGCGCAAATCGAGTTGACTGGCCAGCCGCCGCAAAAGACCCACAAATTGCGCAGTCTGGCTCAGGAAACCGGCCTTGCCTTTTCAAAAAAACACGCTGCCTTTTTGGAGCAGTTGTCAAAGGACTACAATCGGGTCCGGTATCCTGACTATCAGCGGACGCTCTACAATACCAAAACGAAAGCTGAACCGATCATCAAACAGGGACAGGAGGTGTTTCAATGGATATTAACCAAATTAAACAACCACTAAACAAATTTTTAAAACTGGTCGCCAAGTCGATCAGGATCGACCAGGTCATTATTTTTGGCTCGTATGCAAACGGGACGGCGACTCAGGAGAGCGATGTGGATGTCTTGGTCATTTCCGAGGATTTTAAGAAGCTGAGGCCGGACAAACGACTTAAGGTTTTGGATGCGGCAGCCAAAGCCATCGAACCGGAAATTGTGGCGGCTGGCTTTACCAGTGAGGAGTTGAGCCAGTTTGGTGAATTCAGTATAGTCGGGCAGGCACGCACATCAGGACTGAGATTTGTTTAAGCCGGCTCCCAGCGTTTGCTCCACCACAGGGCAAACTCGGGGTCAGGCGCATAGCCTAAATTCTGCAAAAAGTCGGGGTAGCCGTGCTCGAAGGTCGGTTCGTGCGGCTGAGTGAAAATTCTGGCCGCCCCCATATCTCGCTCAACCACCTGCCAGAAGGCGGACAACTGAGCCTGCCAGTTGATCCCGCTGCGCCTATTATTGTGCAGATAGCATTCCCAGAGTACCCCATCGTTGTTGCCTTTCCACATTTGGGCCTGACCTAACGGTTGGAGTTGCACCTGCAATTTCTGTCCGCCGATGATCCGCCCCCGGCCAATATACGAATTCCATTCAACCTGAAATATGGGCGTGGATCGGGGTACGAATAGCTTATAGAGCCGGTAGGTATCGAGGGATTGGTTAATCTCCCGCGACAATCCAGCGAAATGAGTAGGGTTGGGGCGTTCTTGGGTCGGGGGAAATCCGGCGATGTAGAGCGGGGGTCTGTTTGTACCAAAGCGGTGAACCAATTGCCATTGGTCGGGAAAACTAACCAGGATGTCTGCACCCGGATAGTCTTGGGCAGCAACGGCAGTGAGTGTTTCTGGTGGAGCTAACGGTTTTTTGGCCATACCGGACTATCATCATTATACCCTTAGCTCCCAAATTGGAGGGCCGCCAGGAAGCCGGTGGGATTAAGTTTAACGGCTAGTTACCGTTGGTTGGAGAAAATGGGGGAGTAATAATAAGCCAAAATATGGGATAAAATCGCACAAAAATAACATTTAAGCGACATATCGTTAATTTTGACTTCTGAATCAGTCATGATACACTTCCAACAGGAAAAATAACACTTCCAAAGGTTATTGGAAATGTCTGAGGCATTTAATTATCTATTTACTGCCTTGCGTGGGAAGCAAGCCGGGCGGGAATATTATGTGGTTATGTGCCCGCTCAGATTGATTCCGAGAATCTTCCTCTTTGACGAAGAGGAACTCCCTCCCGAATTGCGGGTTCAACGCACCCTTAATCGTTCTCGAATCCCCGATATTGCGAACTACGTAGTTCAAAACCCCAATGATTATGCTTTTTCCTCGATAACAGCCGCGATTGATGGCGATGTTGAATTTAAGCCGTTAAACGATGCAACTGAACTTGGCCAAGATATAGGCCAGTTGGTTGTGCCAATGACCGCCAGATTTGTAATAAATGACGGTCAACATCGACGTGCGGCTATTGAGGAAGCCCTTAAAGAATGCCCTGAATTAGCAGATGAAACAATCTCGGTAGTTTTTTTTGTGGATCGAGATTTGGAGCGGAGCCAACAACTTTTTGCTGATCTAAACAAACACGCTGTACGGCCAACGAAGTCAATAGGCATTCTCTATGATCACCGTGACCCGTTAGCCGGTTTGTGCCGTTGGTTAATTGGCCATGTTGATATATTTAGAGGCTTAACGGAGACTGAGAAAACGACAATATCCAACCGCTCACACAAACTTTTTACATTATCCAGCATCTATCAGGCCACAGCCGAATTGCTTAAGAAAAAGGGGAAGTGTCCCCAAATTAATAAAATAGAGGGGAAGATAGCAGCCGATTACTGGACAACTTTGGGTAATATTATACCGGAGTGGCGACTGGTAAAAGAAAAAAAGATTTCGACGGCTGAGTTGCGTCGTGATTATATTCATGCTCATGGAATTGCTCTACAAGCACTTGGCATCGTTGGAGCCACCTTGCTTGCTCAACATCCTAAAATCTGGTCAGAGCGTATACAAACCTTAGCCACTATTGACTGGACGCGATCAAATACGAAATTATGGGAAGGTCGAGCCATTATCAATGGACGCATTAGTAAGAGCCAGCAAAGTATCCTGCTGACCGTAAGTGTGTTAAAATCCGCCCTTGGCCTACCGCCTACCATAGAGGAAGAGCAATTAGAAACAAATCATCGGCAAAATAGATTGGCTGAGAACGATAAATAGGCAGGGTAGAACAATGGCAGAGATAAACCTTTACGACAACAGTAATTATTTCAACCAAGATTATTCAGTATTGCGCCAAAGACCATTAGGTGAGGTTTACGATGAGATCGGGAATATCTATTTGTCGAACAACTTGCCGTGGGTCGTGGGTTTCAGTGGTGGTAAAGACTCAACCGCGACTTTACAGTTAGTTTGGTACGCCTTAAGACGTCTCCCACGCGAAAAGCTGACCAAACATGTTTATGTGGTTGCCTCAGACACCTTAGTTGAGTCGCCTGCCATTGTCGAGCGGATTGATGCCAGCTTACGTCGGATGAATGAAGCGGCTGAAGTAGCAAATTTACCTCTCACAGCTCATAAGGTAACCCCCGAAATTGACGATAGTTTTTGGGTTAACCTGATTGGCCGAGGCTATCCCGCTCCTTATAGTCGTTTTCGGTGGTGCACAGATCGGATGAAGATTAAACCAACTAATCGTTTTGTGATGGACAGAGTAACCGAGCACGGTGAAGCAGTGGTAATACTTGGGGTCAGAAGACAGGAAAGTTTTACTCGTGAGCAAGTCATCAACTTGCATAAAATTACTGGTAGTCGTCTGTCCCGCCACTCGATGCTACCAGGAGCTTATGTCTATACCCCTATTGAAGATTTCACCGTCAAGGATGTTTGGGACTATCTCTTCTTAGAGGCTAACCCCTGGGGTGACAATAACGCAAATCTAGGTGAGCTTTACGAAACTGCACAGGGGGAGTGTCCTTTGGTCATTGATACTTTAACGCCTTCGTGTGGGAATACCCGCTTTGGTTGTTGGGTTTGCACCGTCGTAGAGAAGGATAAATCTATGGAAGCAATGATTCAAAGTGGGGCCGAATGGATGACACCCATGTTACTATATCGGGACTTACTGGCCTCTACGCAAGACCCTGCTAACAAACCAGGCACACGGAATTTAGTTCGTCGTGATGGACAGGTATGGGTTAAGGAGGGGAAACTCATCTATGGTCCCTATGATTTCAATTATCGGCAAACATTATTACGACGGTTATTGCAAGCCCAAAAAGAAGTCCGTGAGCTAAGTGGTAATCCCAAAATAACTTTAATTCAAACTGAAGAACTACGGGCAATCCGCCGCATTTGGCGTTCAGAGCTAAATGACTGGAATGACGTCCTTCCTCAAATTTATACTGAAGAAGTGGGAAAAAACCTGGATTGGGCACAAGATGACAGCAGTATTTTTGGCCCTTTGGAGGAAAGCTTACTGACCGAGGCTTGTCAAACTCGTGGCGTACCAACAGAATTGGTTAAAAGACTCCTGGGTATAGAGCAAGAATATTACGGGATGCGACGTCGCCACAAGGTATACGATAAAATTGATGCAGCTTTTAAGCGAGATTGGCGTAGTAATGAGGAGATTTTAGCCGCTATCTCGAATAACAGCAAAACACAAAGTTCCGAAGTCCTAAATGCTGCCCAATCTTCCGAGGTCAATAACGAATGATCTTAAACCGGCTTACTGTGGTTAACTTTGGAATTTATCGGGGAGAAAAAGAGTTTGACTTAAGACCCAAGGAGGGGCAACCTGTTATCCTCATTGGCGGAAATAATGGTACAGGTAAGACGACCTTACTAGAGGCTATCCGTTTGTGTCTGTATGGCCCCTTAGCTTTGGATCAATTTATACGATATGGCAAAAATGAGTATGCGCAGTATCTTCTGCAACATATTCATCAATCTCCTGAAGGTATCATCCCTCTTGACTTAGCGAGTGTTGAGTTGGAGTTTGAGTATGTTTTGGCCGGTGAACGGCATACTTACGTTATTAAACGAGAGTGGCAACATACGCCCAAACGTTTGAAAGAGAAGTTGCAGGTTTTTGAAGATAGTTGTCTCTTGACTGATATGAGTACAGACCAGTGGCAAGATTTCCTCACCGAATTAATTCCACCTGGCTTGTCGCAACTATTTTTCCTCGATAATGAGAAGATTCATACCCTCGCTATTGATGGAGTTAACAACTTGGGGTTAACTCAAGTTATCAAAGGACTACTTGGCCTGGAGGTGGTGGAGAAACTACAAACAGATCTGACGATTTACCGTCGTCGTCAACAGAAACAGGGGGAGATTAACTCGGCTGAACGGCAAATTGAGCTTTTAGAAGATGAATTAGCCCAGGCAAAAGCGAACCTTCGAGAATTGGAAACTGAACAGACACGCTTTGCTACTCGACGCTATGACATTGAGTGCAAAATCAAACTACAAGAGCAGGAGATTGCCCATATAGGAGGTGGGTTTGCCCGTCAACGGGATGAATACAAAGCTAGTCAATCTCGATTAGAAACGGAAATTGAACAAGTTGAACAGGCAATCCGCGATTTGTGTGCTGGCTTACTCCCTTTTGCTATTAGCCCTCAATATGCCAATAAAGTTAAGAATCAACTCCTGCGTGAAGCCGAATATCAACAATGGTTAACCTCAAAAACATTTATTGAACGAAGAGTTGATATAATTCGGTCTGAAATAGAAAAGGTGGATTTTTGGCGCGGCACTGGGGCGGAAATTTTGGTTGATTTGCAAAAGACTGTTAGCCAGCGAGTAACAGCCACCCTACAACGCATGGTTGACCCTCCTGAAGAAATTCATCACACTGAGTTGCTTCATCAAGTTTCCGAGCCGGAACAGGGACAACTATTGCAATGGTTAGAAGAGAGCCAAACTACAATACCTGACCGACTCCAACAACTGACCATACGGCTGACTCAGTTAGATGGTGAACTTAGAGAAACGATCCAAAACCTACAACGGGTTCCGGCTGATGACGTGTTAGCCCCATTGGTAGAAACTTTAAACGGATACAACAAGCAGTTTGGCGCAATTATTGAACAATACAAGCAATTTGAGGAAGATTGGCGTAAGCAAGAGTTGCGACAAGAGGAATTAAAACGAAAACTGGACAAGGCTCACGAAAAGAAGGCGGCTACCCAACAGCTCTTAACTAAAATTCAGCGAGTTATTGATGTGGGTTTGGTGTTAGATGATTTTGCTGCCAACCTAACCAAGTTGCGTATAGGTCAGTTAGAAGAGGTTTTCACTCGTAATTTTAACCGTCTATGCCGAAAAGATCGACTGATTGAACGGGTGACCATTGATCCATATGACTTCTCTGTGACGCTGTTGAGGTCAAACGGGCAGACGCTTCCTATGGACAATATCTCAGCAGGAGAGAGTCAGATTTATACGATTGCTATGATGTGGGCTCTGCGCCAAATTTCCGGACGACCATTACCCGTAATTGTAGATTCTCCTTTGGGACGTCTTGATCACACCCATCGTCAAAACCTTGTCGAATACTATTTTCCCCAGGCGAGTCACCAGGTTATTCTGTTCTCAACAGATACGGAATTTGACGCTGAATTTATTGAGATGATACAACCAATTGTCGCACGGTTTTATCACCTGGAATATGACCATTCTCAAAATACAACAATAGTTAATAAAGGTTACTTCTGGCAGGCAAATGGGAAGACACCGAAATGAAATTAAATCGCCTAAATGTATGTGAGGAAACTGACCAGCGACTGCGCACTTTGAAAGCCCGTACTGGCTTAACCCCCAATATTCTTTGCCGTTTGGGGTTTTGCCTATCTTTGAATGATCCAACCCCACCTGACCCTACAAAATATCCCGAAGACAGTAAACGGGAAATTAACCGCTATACCTTAACAGGTCAATGGGATACCCTCTTTGTTGCCCTGCTTAAAGAGCGTTGTCGCCATGATGGGTTCAGAGAGGAGCATTGGGAGGATCAATTTCGGGCACATATCAATAGAGGAGTACTTGCTTTGTACAAACAAGTACTAAGTTTAGAGGATTTAATCCGGTTAGTACCAACAACACAAACAGAAAAAATAGTCAGGAATAATTTAAAAGAAAATGGGGAGGGAAGAAGGTAATGACTGTCTATTTTCACAGCAGTTTCGGGTTAAATCGGTCTCATATGGCGGGCATTCTAAAAAGGGCGTTAGAAAACCCAACGATGAAAGATGAAGACTTGGCAAAACCCTTTAACTATAGTGCGCCTTTTGCCGCCAGGTATCGCGCCTGGTTGGAAAAAACAGGTATTGTTGAATCGAATCTGCCTTTGAAATTAACCCCAATGGGTAAAGTGGTTTGGCAATACGACCCTAAGTTAGAAACGTTAACTACTCAATGGTTTATGCACCACGAGCTAACCACAGATTCAACTCGAGTCGAAACCTGGCATTTTTTTATTCACGAGTTTCTACCTACTCACAAAGCTTTCACTCGTGATGCCTTGACTCAGGCATTAATGATGAGATTACGAAGTCATAGTGAAAAACATTTTGGGCCGGGGAGCACGATGACTCCAGTCATTTCCCGCAAATTGATTGAATGTTACACCGAACCGATAGCTTTGTCGGCTATTGGGATTTTGAGTGGTGAGAAAAATGGCATATTCCGTTCATTATCACCAGAGGTTCGTGGACCCTGGCTCACTCCTGAAGATATGACCCAGGCATATTCCCATTGAACTAATAAAACTTGATGACGACAATTTTTTATAAATAATCAAACCATTTAATTATCAGAGGATTCATTCTTGTAATGAAATCGATTGATTGGCAACTAGATCAACCAAATTGTAAAGAGGTCTATTAAGCGGACCACCGATTACCTGTTGGTATACAATGTGAATACCTCCATTGGCCCAGCCTTGGGCAATCTTGATAATTTGTTTTGGATCTGAGAGTATCTCTAAGTCCTTTTCGCGGTAGTAAGCCAATGCCGCCAAAATTGGAACATCGGTTTCTTTTCTAAAGATTTCGCCTCTGAAAATATCTCGCGTTGGACCAGTAAGCTCCTTGTATCTATTTTGTTGGGCACCCACACAAGCCGCCACTACGAACAAATCTTTCATGGAAGCAAAAGGATAATCTTCAGCGTTCTTCTCAGCTCGTGAGACAAGTTCTTCATAAATTGGATGGACAATATCACTTTCCACATAAACTGAAATACCTGTTACATCTATCGTTAATCTTCGCATCTCTCTATACCTTTTGCTCTAGAATAGTGGATTGACGATTCTTTTCGTCGAATTCGAGTCGGTAAATATGGCTAGCTCGACTTTTTAGGTTGGTTGCAGTAGTCTGGTTCCATTCAGTATTCGGAATGAGGAAAAGTATCAATTGGTTAGTTAAATCTGGTAATCGTGCTGAGACAGCGTCATGAACATCTTGGTCCAACCGACCAAAAGGCATATCTATTACGAGAGGAGGATTCTTTTCAGAAACACGGGAGATTGCTGTAATGAATGACAAACTAAGACACTGGGATTGCCCCATTGACAACCTTTGTAACGCACGGTTTCCATTAGAGTCTAGAACTTCGAGTTCATATTCCTTGCTAAGTGCAACTGTATATTCCGATGCACTACGAACAAATTGCTTGAATTGCTGAATTGTTAATTTCTCTACAGATTGGCGGCTCTCTTCAGCAAAGATTTCATATATTTTTTCAATTTCGTCGGCAGCTTGTTGTGCTAAACGTTCACGACGCTGTAATTTCCTGACTGCTTCTTGTTTTTTGCTTAACTCATCACGCTCTTTTTCATAAATCTTAATGTTATCTTCACAGCTTGCTATTTGGGTTAAGAATACTTGTGTTCTGGAAGTATTAGTCATAAGGGCATTACGCCTTGTGTTCAATTCTTGAACCAAGATTGATACATTTTCTTGCGGCAACTTCTCTAATTCTTTGTCTATCTGATTAATTTCACCCTTGATCTTCTCTTCCTGTTCCTTTAACTTGTGAAGTGATTTGTCGCGTTCTGTCAGTCTTTGGCTGGCTTCATTTACTAAATCTGAGGCACGCCCAAGTGCAATCAATAGATCTAACAACTCTTGTTGACTTGATTTTGCCTTCTCCAACTCTAGTCTGGCCATTAAGGTTTCAAAAATTTTGTCTCCTTCTTGAAACTCAGTCCCACAAATACAACGTTTCAAAACTAAGAGGTCTTTAAGTAAGGTTTGAGAGACTACTTTTGGGATTTCACCTCTTTCCCGTTTTGTATCGAGAATCTCTATCAAATTCAGTGCAGGCTCGCTGGCAAATCCTAAAGCCGTTGTTGCTGCAAACGACCGTAATTCTGCCCGTACTGATACCTGCTGATTCTCAATTTCCATCAACTGTTTTACTAACTCTGCGCGACGGCCCTGTAATTCACTAGTATCTGGAAGGTTTTTAAGTTTTTCCTCAATCACTATAATATGTGCCTCTGCAACTTCTTTCTCCTTTTTTTGCTCTCGTAGTTGTTGCTTTAACTGATCTAATCGTCTGTGTTCTGCAATATATTTTTCTTCGACTTTACTTAAGTCACCTTTGGCCTCTCGATTAGCTGCTCGTCGGTATTCAGTAGCAATCTCCGAAAGATGGTGTCCTGCATTGGTAATTAACTCAAGATCAACAACTCTAAAAATGGCATCTTTAACTTCTTGACTGGAGCCTGGAAGCGACAGATTATAAATTCTATCTCCGTCGAAGAGAAAATAACTTTTTACGTTGTTAGGTAAAATCTCGTCGAGAAATAAGTTATCATATTTTATCGGTTCGTGATTACCGCTGGACTTAATCTCGTACAGTGCTGTAATTCGATCAGTTTGATTTGCTTTGAGATTTCCTTGATTATCACGAATTGCGTTAGCGGCTAGGGCCTGGGTAATGTAATAATGTGAACCGTTATGTTCAAAGTACAAAGTACAGGACATCTCAGCAAAGTTGTTATCTGTCTCACCAAGTTTCAATGCATTCTCATTCACATAGTCGAGAATATTTCTCTTCCGGCGTGTAATTAGATCTTTTTCGTATTCTTTTCCATATAAAGCCCAGTTAATAGCATCAAAGAGAGTTGTTTTTCCATAGCCTGTACCGCCTAGCACGACCGTTACAGGTTTATTAGGGAAACAAGAAAAATCAACCGCATGTTCTCCGTAATAACAGGCAAAGTTCAAGACTTCAAGTCTCTCAAATTGCATCATTTCACCTCCTGCTTTTCTCGCTCTTCTTTGAGTCGTGCCATCTTGTCAATTTCAGATCTCACATCTTTCCACGGGAAAGTTTCTCTGGAGCTTGAACGATGCTTACTTTCGATGACAACAATATTTGAAATAATCTCACGGATATCTTCGTCTTCAATTTCATTAAAAAGGTCTAATAATCTCTGTAATGAATTTGTGATTTTTGAGTGTGGTCGTACCATTATTCCCTCTTAAGCATCCAAAACATTTAGTCTATCGGCAATGCCAAACATATGATCTAAGGCTTGGTAGCGGTTAATTGCGAGCGATGCAAACTCCTTGACACGGCGGTATTCTCTTCTTACAGCAGCTTGAACAGCTTTATAATCTGGATTTAACTCCCCATGTTCGATATATTCCATGGGTGGAATAGAAATTAAGTCATATAAAGTGGCATATTCTTTATCCTCTGACTGCCTTAATACTCTTCCTCGACGTTGTACAAATTCACGTGGACTTCCAGAACTGGCCAGAAAGTAAGCCGTGCGGGTGGGAGGAACATCAACTCCTTCATCCAGACACTTCATGGCTACAAGGGCCTGCAAGTTACCTGTAGCAAACCTTTTCAGAATCTCTTGACGTTCCTCATTTGAGCTTTGTCTGTGAGTAAATTCATGAATCCTAATATGCTTTTCCAAACCTAGTAATCTGGTAACGTCTGAGAAAATCTTGTCGCCAACATAAAACAGTGTGTGTTTTAATTTTGAGTAATCTCTTATATTTTCCCGTAACCAATCTAGTTTAGCGAGTGAGTTATTCAAAACTCTGGCTCGCTTAATTGCTATTCTCTGAGCTATTTCAGTCATCTGTTGATCTTTACCACGCATTTGACGCTGCAACTTACGTGTCAAATCACAAAATTCGGAGAACTCAATATCGGTCATTTCTACAGGTATAGGGTGGTAGTAATAAGGAGTTAAGTAGACACCAATTACCTCTTCAAGAGGCAAACGGAATATAGCATCTCCGAAATAACCAAAGATTGCTTCTGTACCCTCTTCATCGTAATGACGAAGTGGTGTGGCGCTTAACCCGAGTCGCCAAGGGGTAGGCTCAGGTAGAGCAGACAACATAGTTGGAGCACCAGCATAATGTACTTCATCCATAACTAGGAGCGTTTTCGACCAAAATGGCTCCAATAACTCTTGCAGAACCCCTTTTTGCAAAGCTTTATTCGTAGTTACTAATGTGACAATATCCACATATTGTTTTTGAAAAGCTCGTAGCTCTTGGGCAACATTAGCTGCCCATCTGGTTCTAGATTCGGCTACTCGAATAGGCCGAAATCCAAACTGTAACGCCTCTGTTGCCCATTGTTCAACCAAGTGTTTATATGGACATGAAATTATTAACACAATGCGTTTTTTTTGATTGTATAGTCTGGCTGCGGCAGATAAAGCGGTGATAGTCTTACCTGTTCCGGTAGCCATTTCAAAAATGCCTCGACAACCAGCCATAAACCAAGAGTTAGTAGCATTTACTTGATAATCTCGCAAAGTGACATGACTAGGCACAGCAGGGGAAAAGGAACGATAGTAATAAATTTGCTTTCCTTCTTGGATACGACGTATCTCAATCCATTTTGGCTCAGGATAAGGCCGTACATCTTGACGTAAATCCAGAATCTTGTCAGTTACTTCGGGTAGATTGAAAACCTGCACATTTGGATCCATATTACTCCACAATCGTTCAAAGCGCTGCATATCAGCTTGAACAAGTGGAGCAAAGGCATCTTCCCAAGAAGAGAATATCTTTATAGCTTCATAGTTCCGCGTACCTTGAACACTGTCATTATAGGAACCATTGAAGCTAATATGATTCCCCTCAACATCGGTAAAGATACCAAATTTGTCATGAAAATCACCTCGCTCTAATTTGTTTCGAGGTAAGGCAAGCTTGAAGGTCAAAATCTCATCAGCAATCATCCAAGCTAGAGCAGATAAGGTATCTTTTTCCAAAGACTGAACCAAATCAATAATGTTTCGTTCTAGAGCTTCTCTTAGCACTGGATTGTAGCGTGCGGCATCTCCTGTTTTAAGTGCTTCCCAATCAGCCTGATCCAAAATAGGACTGGTTACCCAGCGAGAGCGTCCTCCATTTGCCGCAAACTTGACCATACCCTTGGCTGCAATTCGTAGCCAGCCTGAACTAAAAAAACCAACGCCTCGGTCATAGTGAATAGAGGCCCCTAAAGCAGGTGCGAAGAAATTATCTATCAAGTTAGAAGACGAAGTGTCCATTGTATGCGGAAAGCGCAATTCAGTAAGAGTCATTTTTTGTTAAAAAACATATTATTCCAAGTAAGGGTCTACAAAGCTCCAGCTATTAAGATTGTACAGATTGCGTTTCCTGAACAGCCCAATCTAGTGTATTAAGGAATTGATCTAATACCAGTTTATCTCTCAGTTTCGTTAAAAATATACCGGGATAACTATCGATAGCCTCTATGGGAAGGTCAATGCCCTCAATGTTATTGAGTTGTTTACGAAACTCTAACCGTTTGGCTTGGTCATCAAATGGTGGTTGTTGCAGCATCTTTCCAAATTGTAGTTGTACATACGTGCTTCCTTGACCCATAGATACAGTTATCAGATAACAAATAACATTATTATGTTTAATCAAAGCGTTAAATTTACCGTACTTCTGTTTCTCACCCCACTGAACCATTAGGTTACGGGCTTTCGCCCAATTGAGAATTTTTGTGACAATATTTGCCTCATCGCCACGTCCTTTATCCATTAACTCTGTTAGTAGAGAAGACTCATCCCACTCTTGCTTTACAGGCTGTTCGTCAATCACCTTCATCACTTTAATCTGTTTTTTACGCTTAAGTGACTCAAATGCTCTTGTTTTTATTTGTAACCAGTTACGATGTATAGCTAATTTTTCATAATCCTCTTTAGTTAGACTTCGTCTGAAATGAAAAACGTCATTTCTTAGGTCTCTCACTTCCTTTAGATTTTCGGCAGTCTTTTTCCGATACCATTCACTATTGCCAAATACAATACAAAACTTGGGCCAATTGCGACCATCACCGATTATCTGAGCATAGTCATTAAACGTCATCTCCAAAACGCCTGTAGGCATTTCATCCTGACTATATATATCCTTTAAGCTGTTCTGCATGCATCCTTGTAACTCCGTATCTGTTACACATCTTTGAATGATCCTTCGTAATGAAAGTTCTATTTCTGCTAACATTACAAAAGGGCTAGCAATATGATGTAAATACTTCAAAACATCTGTTGCTGTTACAATACCTTCAAGTTGATCCCGATTACCAACGAAAACCCCACTAGCGTGATTCAAGTAATCCAGAATTGACTCCCAATTATCAGAGGGTTGTGCAAATTTAAACTGCTCCATAAATTCATCAACTGACAAATCTCCAAAATGCTCTTTTGTCTTACCTATTGCGAGAAGGCGATTTGCAAGCGAGCGGTATGAGAACACGCCTAGTACATCATCTCCAGCAACAACGGGCAACTGTGAGAAGTTGTACTTCTGCATAAGTGCCACCGCTGTAGAAACCTCTGTGTTAGGTGACACAGTTACTAAATTTTGATCTTCTGGTATTAAACTCCTCACCAGATGGAACAACTCTGTTAATGATTGAGATATGGTTTCAGGTGTTAGCGGCTCGCTCGATGCTCGTTGCATCTCATTCATTACCTTTACTACCAACTGAGTGAACGCCAATAATATCTATTGGGTATAAATGAAAGAAGCCCGCACCTTGACAATAACGGTTAGTGTGGGCTAATACCTGCAAAAGAAATTCTCGATAATACCAACGTCGGCGGAGGGAATATGTAAGGTTTGAGGGAGGTTCAAATTGATAAAGTGGTCATCCATTTCCGCTGCTCGCCCCTTGAGTCGCATTTTACCCTTATTCTTATCCTTCGTCTTAATCTGCGTGAGTCAGAAAATTACAAAGAGATGACCTCATTATATCCTATCTTATCTCATAACCAAACACCCGCCGCTGGCAATTGACCCAGCAGACGAACATCTAAGCTAACCTGATCATCATCGGATTGTAGACTCGTTAAAAACAGAAAGAGAAGAGTATTGGAATTTAAATCAATATGCCAAAGAATCCATATAGGTGATCATCGTGTACACGCTAGGATTTCGGGCCAAGAGGCAGGAATATATGCGCTTGGTAGGGTTATGACCGAACCTATGGTAATGTCTGACTCGCAAAAAGGGTTGGATTATTGGCATAAGCGAGGTGATGGTCTCTAAGTCAAACCACGAGTTCTTGTGAGATATAACCTTTTGTTATTAGAAAATCCACTTCTCAAGATTTTTCTTCGGAACGATCCAGCTTTATGGGAATTAAAAATACTTCATACGCCACGTGGCACCAATTTCCCTGTAACTGGAGATGAATGGCATGCAATCAAAAGCTGGTTAGAAAATGCTCAATACGAAATAGATATTGGCTAAGTGCTCTGTTAAGCTAATTATTGTACCTTTACAATTGGATAAAGTCGTTTCAGTTTGATGCGAGCGTCATCGGTCGTGAAGCGCCAATCAATGGTCGTTTGCATCTGATTACGTCGTTGTTGCCAGGCTGCCACCTGCTGCCTTACCGTCTCAATGTCAGGCAGCCTCGGTTTCAGACATTGTCGTTTGAGCACCGACAGTTCGCATTCGGCAATATTGAGCCAACTGGCATGCTCCGGCGTGTAGTGCCATTCAATCTTCTCGGCAATGCGCCGGGCCTGGGCCGCCGGAAAACGTTCATACAACGCTGCCGGATGATGGATGTTGAGATTGTCGGCCACCAGCACAACCTTGTCTGCTTCCGAGTAGATCTTCTCCACCAGGTCTCGCAGTACCTCAGCGAAATTGAGGTTGCCCCGACGGGGGTGAACCCAGACATAGCGTTTGCCGGCTAAGGGTTCAACCGCCAGGAATAAGGCGCACTTGCCATCCCGTTTGTATTCGTAATCTTCCCGCGGTGCCTGGCCTGGTGCTAACCCGATCTGGCCCCGTGGGGTCGTCCGTAAGGCTTTGTGGATCTCATCCAGACAAACCTGTGGTCGTTGGGGGTCATAGGGCCGCTGGTAGACCGATAACACGTCTTCCATCTTGGCTACAAAGCGAGCCCCCGCCTTGGGAATACACCACGATTTCACTTGCCAGGGTTTAAGTTCATTTTTTTTAGCGCGTCCCCGACCGCCACGTGACTGATCGTGTCGACCACCTCCAGGCTGATCAATCTTTCGGCCAGTAGGCGTAACGTCCAGCGGGCTTGTCCCGGCGGCGGATCGCTGCATACCAGGGCAATCAGGTGAGCCTCTACCTCACCATCAATCTTCGGTTTGGCTCCTGGTCTGGGCTTGTCGTACAGGGCCCGCTCTATCCCACCTGAAAAGTACCGTTTCTTAAGGTTATTGAGGGTACCCTTACTGAGCATTGCCGCCTCGACCACTTCGTCCAGCGTACTTTCGTTCCCCTGGCTTCGGTCCAGCAGCAATAGCGCCCGTGCCCGCCCGACCACCCGGGCTGATCTGACACCCGACTTTACCATTTGTTCTAATGTTTGTCGTTCTTCTGTGGTTAATTCAATATGTTTGGCCATCTCTTTAGGATAGCCATATATTAACTTGTTGCAAATTCTAGCTTAACAGAGCACTAAGTACAGTGTAAACGGTAGTACCCGAATTGTAGAATTTTGCACGCTAAGGAAATTATTCCATCTACGCCTAAATACCTCAATTTCGTGCGAAATCCTGTCCAGGAAACATCCATATCAACACTTGTTGTCCCCTCTGGCGAAACGCTTGTGCCACCTGCCTCATCGTAGTAGTCTGCTTAGTATTTTTTCCATCAATGACCAACAAACAACTATTTCTCGGCAGTAAATGGTATACATTTCGCCAGGTATGGCGCTGTTTCCATAAAGCTGCCGGATAAATTTCAACGATTTGCTTTTGGTAGGTCTGCGTGTGCATAGGTGTGTCAGTTTGGCGGTGCCATAAAATCACCCGAGGTGAACTGAACAAGCTCTTTTCGTGGCAGGTTGGTTTTCCTGTACCGCGCCACCGGTTCAGCGTAGCGGTTACGATCATAGATTTGGGTAATCATTTGAGTAGTTGTCCAACCACCAACCGCCTGGACGTGTTGCAGAGGGGCTTCACCGTTTAAGGCATCAGTTACCAGCGCCACCCGGAACGAATGGGGCGAAATCTGACTGTCGATGTTGGCCTGCTGACGATACCAGCACACCAGTTTCCACAGGGCCGCCCCTGATAAATGTTTATCTGGTTCAACCACCTGATAAACCGCCTCATCAGCCTGACCAAACTTGCGTACCTGGCAAAACATTGGATTATTCTCATTGTCTACCTGCCCACTGACTAGTAACCACTCTTTAACTACGTGAGCGGTATAGCTTTCAATCCCGATCTCCCGCACCTTATTGCCTTTTCCCTGACGCACCACAATTGTAGGAATGCCGTGTTTGACTATGAGGTCTTTAACTTTGAGACTGGCTAATTCTGCTCGACGCAGACCAGTATCAAGCCAAAGACGGAAGAGGGCATAATCACGTAGTCCTTTTAGCCCTGGTTGCTTGCCGGCTTGTTCCAGCAACTTGATTTGTTCATTAGGGGTAATGCCGGCGTGGTGCTGATGAGTGACTTCTGGTGGAGTTAACCGTTCTTTGAGATAGTGCAAGCGTTGGTGGGAGTACAAGTCAAGATATGCCGCTTCGGTGAGTAGTTCACGGATGGCCGTAATCCGCCGGGAAATAGTAGCCGTGCTATATGGTCGGCCGGTTTTGTCGCTGACATTCTGTTTGAGGTATTCGAGATATGCCGCCACGTGGGTTGTATCCAAGTGTTGCCAGGCAGTGTCAGGGATAGCGGTTAGTGGATGTTGCTCTGTAGATTCGATACCGAGGAAATCTGCAAAGTCGCGCAAATCATTGGCATAGGCTTGACGGGTCAAGGCTGCTGACTTGCTGGCCATCAAGCGTTTGAAAATGGTGGCAGCACTCGATGACGAGGAGTGATTGACGATGGAAAATGAGGTTTTGTTGTCTTCCAATTTGGTTATTTTAATCTAAATTATGTTAACCAAATTAGAGCATATTTTGAGTGGCTTTTCAACCGTTAAACCGGGTTGCGTAACTTAGAAAATGTCGTCGGAAAGATAATTGAACCGGTTAAGATCGGTGCAGCGGCAAAGCCAGAGGGCGCATAAAACTGCCTCTTGAAATCTTAACCGGCATTTCGTACCATACTGGTAGCAACAAATAAGATTATGGATACACCACTGATCAACCCACCGGTCAAAGAATTCGAGGGCACGCTTAGCCAGAAAGGCTTGGTGACCATTCCCCAGGCAGTTCGCCGGCATCTGAAAGTTAAGCGCAAGGATAAAATCATTTTCAGGATTACTGAAGATGCGGTTGAGATTAGACCAAGACGTTTGATGTCACTGGAAGACATCAAGGGTTCCATCCCCGCGTTGAATTCGTCGAAAGACTGGAAACAAATTCGAGCCGAAAAACACGATGATTATGCCGAACGTTATTTACAAAACCTCAATGCGTGACTACCTGTTTCCTCGATACCAACATCTTTATCCGGTTTATCACCAACGATGACCCATCCAAAGCCGAGGCGTGTTACCGGTTGTTCAAACGGATAGAGAAAGAGGATCTTCAAGTGACGACTTCCGAGTCAGTGATAGCGGAAGTCGTTTATATTTTGACCTCGAAGAAATTGTACAACCTGCCCCGCTCAGAAGTCTGTGACCGGCTTTATCCGTTAATATCGCTGTCCAATCTCAAAATCAACCGACGAGAGGCGTTAAGAAAAGCATTGGATTTATTCGATAAAATGCCCATTGATTTCGAAGATTGCCTGACCATTGCTCATATGGAACGGCAGCAACTCAAAAATTTGTACAGCTACGACCAGGATTTTGACCGGGTAGAAGCAATCCAGCGCCTGGAACCGTGAGAGGTAAAACGCAAACGTACTGACTGGTGACTTCTCATCGCCACTTTGCTACGATTTTCCTATGAAAAACGGGGAGGAGGTGAGCATATGACAGACACAAATGGAAGCAAAATCGTTAAAGCGGGGGCAAGAACCTACTTCTTTGACCTAAAGCAAATCGAAAACGGTAACCCGTATCTAACCATCACCGAAAGCCATTTCAAAGGCGAAGACCAGGAGCGCGAGCGCCCCAGGATCATTGTTTTTCCAGACCACGCGCGGGAATTTCTGGCCGCGACCCAGAAAATGATCGGCAAACTTGTTCAATAAGGGAGTTTTAGTGGAGGGTACTCGCACATATCATCGACTCTACCTCGTTTAACCTATCCAATCACTTCTCGCGGGCATCTACGTATGCTTGATGCCATCGCTGTCCCGTATCAGAAGCCTTAACTACTTTAATTGATGACTCTAACTGCAAATATCTTTCTCGCGCATCTACTGGCCAATTATCAAATTGGATACCTTTAAACTGAATTTCCAACTCACCTCGGTGAGCCATTAACTCTTTTAATGTTGTTTCAACTAACTTCAACTCTGGATTAGATTCTATTTGGTGAAATAATTCGCTCATAACATAACAAATTGTTGTTATTATAACATACTCACACCTTTTGTGAATAACAAAATTCGTGTTGTTACACATTTGAAATTTCCACCTAAACTCAAGTCAGAATAGAAACAACAGTTTTACACATTCGCTCTTCAATAGGCTCAAGATGCGGAAATGCTTGCCCTGAGCCTATCGAAAGGTGTGGAGTGACAAATATTGCCAGCAATGCCCATGAAAATCAGTATCATTTTAGTTTGATTATGTGAACTAAAACGCAGTAAACCGTTGGTATTGGTACACTCAAACGGTCTGTATCTGGCGGAATCAGGGCAAGCGGTCAGTAATTTGGCCCAAATTTTGGTAGCTGGCACTGGATTCGCAAGATAGGATATTGTGATATTCTGCAAAAAGGACATTTTTCACGATGCTCTATTTGCCGCAAACAGCGATTATCGAAAACAAAACAAAAACCTTCTTACTGGTGCAATCCTACGGTGCGGACCCAGTGCCTGGTAGCTAAAAAGAAGGTAAATAAGAATGAAATTTTTATATCAACTAAAATTCAGAATAAAGCAATGATCTTTGCCCCACGTCAAAATTCAGTCATCATAACCAGACTCAGTTGTCGTGCATAAGTATGGTATTGGGGGTAGAGGCCGCAGAGGATCTACTTTAAATTTTTGGTTGCCACATCTTAAGAGGAATCCCCCTTGCCCTGACCAGGGTTATCTTCATCATTGTGATCATCGTCATTGCCATGACCACGATTATGATCACCTTCATCGCTGGTAGGTGTTGGCGGTTCAGGTGTTGGCGTTGAGGTCGGGGTCGGCGACTCCGGTGTAGGTGTTGGCGGTTCGGGCGTTGGCGTTGAGGTCGGGGTCGGCGACTCCGGTGTAGGTGTTGGCGGTTCGGGCGTTGGCGTTGAGGTCGGGGTCGGCGACTCCGGTGTAGGTGTTGGCGGTTCAGGCGTTGGCGTTGATAGCTCTGGGGTTGAGGTTTCCGACATTAACGGGACGAGTGTTGCTGTAGGTATCGATGTCGGCGTTGAGTCTTTTGTCATAAGAAACTCAATCGCGTCTATTTGAGCTGGGTCGTGTCCATCGGCTGGGCTGATAATCCGCAAGTACTCAAACGGTCCTTCTAAGCTCAGCGTATCAATATCAATTAATATTCCGCTAGAAATTGGATCACCGTAAAGATCTCCGCTAGGAATATGCTCATTATCAGCTTCACCGTCCTCATCCCGACCATAAGCGGCAATACTGGAGTAGGCTGTGTTAGCTGGATCATTATCCCCCCACTCAAAGACTGTTACCCAATGCACCCTGTCCGGGGAAAGCTGAAGTTCGATCCAATCTAGGTAGATAACACCTTCCCCCGGCACCAATCGCTCGTAAAATACGAAATCAGGTGATAGGTTACCATTACCAATAATAGGTATGGAAAGCATAACGTCAATACAGTGCCCGGCTTCGATGTCAAGGATTTGCCCATCACCCGGCCCAAAGTTAAGAGGTCCGTCCGCATTGTAAGTGTCGCATACCAGGGGTATTGGGGTAGGCGTGGCGATGGGAGTGGGGCTATTGGTCGGGGGTAGGGTTGAGGTGGGTGTTGACGTGAAGGTAGCTGTAGCCGTGGAGCCATTGGTCGGGGGTGGGGTTGAGGTGGGTGTTGGTGTCTCGACAGGTGGCATAGGAGTGCTCGACGGTATAGCTATTAGCGTTGGTGTGTCGGTTATTGGCACTGGCGTGCTCGTTGGTGTTGAGGTTTCAGTCGACGTACTAACCGGAGTCGGATAGGATAATACTTCCAGGATCACTTGGCGGAACTCGGCTGTGCCATCCAAACGAATCACGCGTAATGTATAAATTTTGGTCTTTTTCGGACACACGTTCTGGTTGCCCTGTCCGACTACTCCTACTTCATCTAAATATACCTCACGAACATATTCTACTTCCCAATACAAGCTGGCACATTCCCCAGCTTTAACCTGACCCCTATCGGCCCAGAAGTTGATGCGAGGCACTGGGGTCGAGGTAAGTGTAGGACTAGGTGTTGCGGTGGGAGGAATTGTTGGTGGCCAAGATATGGGTGTTGACGTTGGGCTGGATTGTATCGTGGGAGTGTCGGTCGGTGTCTGAGTCGTTTTCGGAAAAAATTCATTGGCGGCTTCAACTACTGGCTCCTCCGTCATTTTCTCATCGGGTATGGTTGTGGACTCTGTGGCCAATTCCGTCGTTGGTTCTGCTGTCATTTCTTGCGTTGGCATTGCCCCATTTTGTAACAACCTGACCATAACCTGCAATAACTCAACCGCACGAGCCAACAATGGTTCCTCTGTAGTCTCGGATCCAGATTGCTGCTGAGACTCCGGCTCAGGCATGGGGTAAATGACCGGCAAAATCGCTATCATAACTATAATTAACGTAACGGCAATGGAGTTGCTGATAAGCCCCACCACAAAGTACTTACTATTGCTCAGCCTGTTCGAGAGAAGTTTTTCCGCGAAAGCTTGTACCAGAGCAGTCAATGTGGTAGCGACCCCCTGAAGCACAGCCACTCTGAATATTAAGTCGGTAGGGTTTTTAGGAGGTCTAAGGAAGATGCCCCAAAGAATAAAGCCTATAGGGATTACGAGAGGAACAAGGGTTAATACTACTAACAGTTTCGTATTATCAGAAGATATTTTAGCAGAATTATAGTCAGGAGAGTCATCGCTGTTTTTAGGCAAACTTTTAGATTGATTCGAGTGGTTGGGAGGTTTAACGAGATCATTTCCGTTATCTTCAGCGGTCATTTGAACACCAGAATGTAGCATATCGCTGGCACTTGTTTGGAAACACTGTTTGGTCACAAATACATCTCGACTATGCTGAAATTTGAGCGACTTTTCAGGATTTCGCTTCGCCTGAAAACTGGCGAAGTCATCTAGAAGTACCAGCCACCGATGTCCCTCACGATAACCCTTTAGCTTGCCCTGCCTGATCCAACGGGATACTGTATCCTGATGGACCTCCATTTTTTCGGCTACCTCATCAGTCGTTAAAGAGTGAGGCTCCATTCGTTTCTCCTTGAGCACTATTGCATCTGGTTAAGGATAAGATGGCTGTACCTATGGCGACCAATCTAACCCTGAGGATGACAAACAGAAAAGAGCGCACAAAGACACTATGGCCTTGTACGCCCTTATCCTACAAAGAAATCAACTTGCCGTCTATGTTAAGAGACGACCCTATTGCTTACATTTTCATTACAGCACAGAAGCTAGCTGTGTGGATAGTGTTAGGTAGCTGTTAGATAAGCTTCTTATTTTTCTTCCTCTTTGCCATGTAAACGGTAGCCTACACGTGGACGGCTGTCAATAAAAAGGCGCTTACCGGAGGTTGTTACCAACTTTGTGCGTAAGCTATTTATCAAGCGATGGATGTTTCCTTTTACCATATATTTCCAATTCATTCCCCAAATTGCTTCTCCCAATTGTTCGGTGCTGATAAAGATACCTGGCTGTGCCGCTAGACAAGCTAATACCTTGCCTTCTAAAGGTCTAAGAACCTTTTCTTCCCCATCTAACCATACTCGTTCGGTTTCACCCTGAATCTTCAACTCATGTCCTTCACGGTGAAATTTACGCACGGGAGAACCAAGTTTATATCCGATAAAACGGTTTAGTGTCGCTTCGAGAATCGAGAGTCTATCTTTTTCTACTACAGCGTGAGCACCAAGGTCTAGGCTACGTATAATAGCAGGGTCTTTCTCCCCATCCACAGAGTAGATAATAACAGGAATCTCCTGGGTTGACTCATGATCGCGCAATCTACGGCAGACATCATAGCCATCAAGCCCTTCCATCCGAAGATCGAGGATAATCGCGTCGGGTTTGAGATCTTTGGCCCAGTTTATGCCTTTATGTGGATCATGAGTATGGTGGAGGTCATAAATGTCTTGATCCAGATGACGACATACACGGTCAAAACTATCTGGTTCATCGTCAATCATCAATACTACGCGGCGAGTCATCTTCATATCCTCCCTCAAGTCTAGGAAAAGTAAGGATAAAGCGGGCGCCACCGGAGTAGCCATCATCATACTCGGCGCGGCCATCGTGCAACTCCATCATCTTGCGGACGAAGTAGAGCCCAAGTCCCAAATTGCCTGGACGGCCAGCGAGGCCCCGGCTGAACGGACCGCGATGCCATTGTTCAAAGATACGCTCCCTGAAATCCACTGGCACACCGTCGCCTTCATCCTCCACTTCTACGAGAGTACAACCATCGACGGCGCGCGCTCGTACATATATAGCGCCGTGGCCAGCATATTGGACCGCATTGCGCACCAGATTTGTTATAACTCGATCTACTAAGAGAGGATCCAATCGATGGGATGGTAATGCTGAGGCGAGGTCCGTCATCAATTGCATCTCCGACTCCTCAACTTCCTTGACTAAGCGGTCCAACATGTTGCACAAAACCGGAAGGATAGGCTGAATGTTCATTGTAGTCCGATAAGTTTGGGTATCCAGACGGGTAACGTCTAGGACTGTATCGATCAATTGCTCGTGTTCCTCAAGATACTCCTGAACACGCTTCAGTATTAGGACCTGATGCGACGTTAAGGGACCTTCTTTGTCGCTAAGCAAGAGTTCCAGTTCTCCTGCGATAGCTCGGGGTTTTCGTTTTAATTCGTGGGGAAGCAGCGAAACTGCCAGTTGGCTTCCCTCCAATCGATGTTGCATCTCATGATATGCCCGGCTATTCTCCAGTATCATTGTGGCCTGTTTTGCAACCGATTGGGCTAGTATCTTTTCTTCACCTTGAAATAGAGACTCGTCCAGCGTGAGGCCAAGCCCAGTCTTGTTGAAAAGAGAACCGATCGCCTCACTAATTTCACGCTGGACTTCAGCATACGGCAAATCGCTTCGAATACGAGAAAGTTGGCGTAACCCCAGGAGATGACGGCGGTGTTGAAGAGCGTCAGCCAATGTGACACTCAATTCCATCAATTCACTCTCCCACCGCGGTGGCATAATTAGAGGCTGACCTATGATCACAAGAGTTCCCACCAGTCTGCCGGGATTCTGCGCTTTCAGCGGGATCCAAGAGCAACTGGATGCCTCACCGTCAATGCAAGCGCCAACCAAACACAGCCCCCCATGTGATTGGCAGTATAGCCGGCCATCTGCGTCTCCCAATGCACGTTTCAGTTTATCGTTATCTAAAGAGGATAATGTAACTATAAAGTCAGTGCGATCGCGCGTCGTTGAATCAACAGGTATAAACTGATGTAACCGTTCATCATAATCCAGTAAATATAGATCGCGGGCTTGCACAAAGTCTCGTATTCCGGCCAGTGTCGATTGCAACGCCTCTAGGTCTGGCAAAGCAAGTTCTATTCGGGAAATCAATTGTTGCAGGCGACGTGCACGGTAGACCCTTTGCTGGGCATTACGCTGCGTGGTATGAATGGCTTCGAGGACAGGCAGGTGCTCTACGAGAATACGACGGTATAAGTCATTACGAATAACGACAGAATTTCCTCTCTGTTTGAGGGCAGCGCTAACGGTTGGCGTGATGTCAGCACGCATCATTTGCGCTAGAGGGATCTGAACACTGGATTCTCCGAGCAGGTCAAGGATAAGCTCTAATGCATCTTCGTCCTGAATAAGCGAGGGCAGCAAATGTCCCAGTTTGGGATCGTTCCGGAAGCCAGCTTTGACAAAGTCCATTGCAATTTTCTGGGCGAGATCAAGGGTAATTGCGAACCCACCATTTTCCCTCAAAGTTGCCACGCAATCATATCCTAGACGTTGCAAGAGATACTTGTCCCCGCCAGTTACCTCGGCCAGGTATTGAGCTGCATCCGTATCAAAGCGCCAGGGCTTCCCCTCCCCGGACGACAATAGCATCTGCTTGGCAACTTCTAACTCGAGGTCAGCAACAAAATAGATACGAGCGAAGTTGAGGGGTGAGCCACGCCCTTGACCTTGACGCCGCAGCATATGCGAGCCAGCCAATACCACTGAGATGAATTTCTGTGGTACGCCCCACTCATTACCTCGTAAGTATATAGAACGAACACCGCGCACGACAGTTTTAGCGGCTGAGATAGACGTATTTTCTATGTGATCAATTGCCAGGACCACTGGCCGCCTGACTGATACAACGCTTCTAATCAGAACACGGCAGAAGGCACGTTCATCTAATACCTTATTACTCCACCGAAACGCCTGATCAGGAAAAAAAAGAACCCCGTTGTTTGCAAGGGATCTAAAGAGAGAAACCGTGTCGTTTATGGGCAATTGGGCTAGGTCGATAGGCCACCAGATTGCTTCGGGCAACTTTTTTGTAAAGGCATCACGAACTGCGAACAGGGTAGAAGTCGTGCCACTCCCGGGCGGACCCACGAGGAGACAGCACCGATGGGCAATTAAGTCATCCACGATATATGGGACATTAGGGTCAGAGTTATACATTTGGCTGCTGGTAGGCGTGACTGGCTCTGTATAGCAAAATGGATTCGAAGTCAAGGTTCTCATAGACCGACGTCCTCTAGTTGCATCTGTTGGCGAGCTTTACGCCAAACAAAATCATCCCCGGCAAGCTTGCGTGCCAACGCAGGCTGTAAAGGAATAGAGAAGTAATAAGTGTCGGCTTGGCCCCTACGCGAGATGATACCAATGCTTTCCAACTTGCGGCATATGTGGTGGATTTGCTTCAGTTCTAGTTGTATCTCTCTAGACGCCAAGATTTCTTCAATCTCCTCAAGGCCGAATTCATCCTGGTCAGCTAAGCTATAAACTAAAGCAAATTCCAAATCATTAGTGTTATCGATCAGTGTTTCAATTAAAGTATCGTAGAGGCGCCCAGTTCTTTTGATTTGGCGGATGTGGGCCAGGGTGACGATTCGCTCTCCCGTTGCATCAAGTATCTCTATTAAGGCTTGACCGTAGAGTTGAACAAGCTGGGGATGACCACCTGTATCACCCAAAATCTGGGGATATACATCCCTCTCAAATTTCACCCCCATATTGAACATCGGTTCCCTCAACATCGCCATCGTTTGTTCTCGCTCCAGATTGTGCAGAGGTAGTCGTTGGCAGAAACTAAGCGATGTGTCATGTCTATTTAACTCTTCAGATAAATCGCGGAACCCGGCAACAAGCAGACGACAGTTATCTGCCTGTGCAACACGCTTAAGTAAATCAAGGAGAAGGTAATTTGTTTTCTGCTCATGTACAATTAGATCATCTACTTCATCAAATAAGAAAATAATGGCTCCCCCATACATCCTTTTCATACGAAGAACAAAACGGGGGAAGTAATTGGCAAAATCAGACTTCACTAATTTTGGGAACCCCTCATCAAAGTGACGAACCACCTCTCCAAAAAAAGAATCTTCGCCCTTGTAACCCCAAAAGTCATACGACACTACACGTTTCGCCTGCCCTTTTGGAAGAACTTTATTTATTAGTAAGCGCTTGACTTCCAAAAGTAAAGAGGTTTTACCGATACGACGACCTCCTTCAATGGCAAAGCTACGTTTAGGATGTGTTAGGATTAGATTTAATTCACTCGTCCGGCCATAAAATTGGCTGCCGGTGACTGGCTGGTTTGGCTCATAAGGGGATAGGAAACGTAAGGGAATTTTGGAACGGAGTGAATCCAAAAACTCACGTTTAGGATTGGGATGACGCATAATCCGTGTCATTACATCACGATCAAGGATTACCGCCCAGTATGGATCTTGTCCCAAAGAATGCAAAAATCCGCTATCCTGTTCTACTAATACAACGGCGGACCCAGGTACATCCTGACGTATAACAAGCTCTTGTCTTACCAGGTCAGCCACTGTTTCCTCACCGAAGCACTGAATGTCACCCGCTGTGACCAAGATGAAAGGTGTAAAAGTGGACAGGCGCAGACGCAACGGAGAGAGGTCCATCATATAAACAGTAAGCTCTGAAAGATGATCATCAGAGGAATGATAATCTGTGTTTAATTCTCGCTTAACTATTTCCAGAAACTCATTGACGAGGCCTATTTCAGTCATCGCATTAATTCTCCGACAAGTAGTGACTTTCAGACTTTATTGACCATATTCTTTGGCACAGGTTCGCCTGTCCCTAAATTTGCTCTCGTGTATATAGGGTAACGTTAGGACAGTACCTGTATTAGACCATAAATTTCACCCATGATGTAAAGAACCGGCCTGACAACATCCAAGGAATACCCTGACAATTCCGATAGCCGGTCGGCGGCTATCGGTTCCATCTCCGGTATCTTTGCAAAAATGTCAGACGCCATTTTGGCCGTCTCATTACTACCAACATAGATCGTGGACCTGGCATCCGTGCCATCAAAATAAATGCGTTGCAGCAACCCGCCAGCCCCATATTCTGCTTCGGTGCCAGTAAGTCTCACCTGGAGATCTTCTCTGTCATAAGGAGAACTTACCTTTACATCTCGAAAACTATAACGCCAGTCCGTATCCTTCACACATAGCTCACCAGCTTGAACAATTAACCGACCATCTATTCTAATCGTAGGTTCACGGAATACTAAATCCTCGTGAATATGGGAAGCATCAACATCACCACCAAAGGGTTTATTGATACCAATAGCAATATGAGCTGTATGGCCTGCTTTTTCATCCAGCAATGTCTCGCCTGTTAACGTAGTAATCATCGGGTTAACGCCGATTCCTAACTCGCATAGGAAATGCGGTTCCTTGTCACCGGCAGTGCGCGCCTGTTCGATGGCTTGGTGTAAGAAATGAGCAGCAGGGTGATCACCTGGTATAATTTTTACCAGAGCACCATCTCTGAAAGACAACATTATTTCATCTCCACCCCTGAAGGCATAATCTGTGATACTACCATTGATGATGATATCACCGTTTGCGCTTTCCTTCACAGGTGGCACATAGACTTCACCTGAAGGCACGTTGTCGAAAGATTGGGGGCGTACAATTCCTGAACTTATGGTAGGTGGTTTATCCCACCCATCAAGCTCTAGGCGTAGTTCATGAGAATCACCATTCCTATCTACAGTTGTGATAACTACCTGATGACCAAGCAGCAGAGGTGCATATAGAGCTTCACAACGAGAAATAAGGAACTCATAGTCGGTCTGGGCTAACTCCGCAATCATCTCAAGGGTAATCCCAGGCATTAAGGCTACTTTACTTTTAAGCTGGCGACTCTGGCGCAGTATATTGACGCGGAAACCGGTCCCATCTGGCTGATCGTTCACAGCAATAACAATAGCCTGGGCAGCATCAATAGCACGAGCTAGAGGAAGTGGTAAGGTATTGGTGTCGACATAATTAGGTTGATCAGCTTTATGCACAATAATAACGGTAGGGCGTACATCATAGTGACGTGCGCCTTGTACGAGGGCATGGCCTACTTGAGTTGTGGTTTCGTCGATTAGAATGACCACGTCCTCGCCTCGACGCAACCCCAGATTACGACTAATGACCCGTTTGGCCCCTTCTTTTACCAGTGGGGAGTTGATCCGCATTAGGTTGACTCCTCAGGATTAAATTGTGTGGATCAGGAGGAACAGTATAATCAGACAGCAAAAAAACTGTACATAACTTGATTTTTAATCACTAAACTTGATTTAATAACATTATATCATAGAAGAACTCATTGAGTCGCTTTGCTATCACATAATTGTGTCTTACTTATACCTTACACCCATTGTTCTTGCCAAAGCCGCAGCTTACTCAATAGAGAACATCAATGGAGGGCACTCGCAGATATTATCAACTCCCCCTCGTTTAACCGCTTCGCTGAGACTCGCTTCCACAGCCACCTCTGCCACTGAAATTCGGTTCAGTAACGCTCAACCGGCTGGCGAGGACTGAATGGGGTTAGTATTTATTGGATGCCATTCAATTCCCCCTAGCAGCCTGTCGGAAAAGTAATCTGCGACAGCCCAACAATAGATAAATCAGAATTTCAAGATGTCAAAACAAACTATAGACGGGTTGTATTAACCTTGTGAATATGAAATCAATATGGTTTGAGAGCACCATTTCGGGCCACAGATAAGGCCAACCATGTGTTTCCTATCCATAATGCAAGATATGCAACCGTTTCAGATTGTAAGCGAGACAAACCAGAGTCCACTCGCCCCCGGCAGCGACCAAACCCCGTACAGAAAATTGGCGAAAGCCCAACACTTCCTTGATGATGCCAATCACGGGTTCAACTGTCGATTTACGCAAGCGATAGATGGCATTTCCAATGTCGGTTCGCAGTTTGTAGGCCATGTGTTCTTTAACAGCGGCATTCTGAGATGGTGGGTCGGGATTATCCAGAAAATGACCTCGCCAGCCCTGATGATGAGGACTACGTCCGGTGGCAATGTAAGGCTCAATCCCCCGTGCTTGCAAGCCGGCGATGTTCTTTTCACCGAAATAGCCGGTGTCCAAATTGGCGGTATCCGGTTGGCCCAGTTCCGGCGGCACAGTGTCAAGGGTGGGTAAGGTGGCCTGTTTGTCATTGGGCTGATTGCACAACCAGTGCCCAACGATCAGACGGCTATCATGCTCAACCACCACCTGAGTATTGCACCGTCCCGGCACGGGGTAATGTTGGTCAAAGCCGCTGTTATTCGCATTTTTCATGATCCGCGATTCGGGGTCAGTGAAATTGTACTGGTCTTTGTCACTCGGCCCAACGGTTGGTGGTTTGGGTGGTTGTCCCGCTGGTTTGCGGCCTGTTTTCGTCGCTTTTTCTGCTCTGGCTTGCATTTGGGCTTCAAAGTCAGATTGTTCGGCTTCGTAGCGGGCTTGGGCACGGGCTTCCAAGACCTTTTTCGCCTCGGCCAACCGGGCCAATTGGTGCTGACGTCGCTCAATCTCATCCTGAATGTTCATCTCAGCGGGTAATTGACCGCCATCGGCGGCTTCGGCCAAAGCGAACAACTCGTTGACTTCGGCTTGCAGATAGGCATCAATGGCCAACAATCGTTTGTAACTGACAGCTTTGCTCTTGGAGGCATCAGCATGGATTTTGCTCCCATCCAAACTGACATTGCCCACCTGCAAATAGTCCATCTCTTGGGCGATCAGCAGTATTTGGACAAACATCTCCTTCAGTTCAGGCAAAAATTGCTGCCGAAAGTGGGCAATCGTATCATGGTCGGGCTGCATATTGCCGGCAATGAAACGGAACGGGATCACTTCGGTGGTCGCCTGTTCGATCTTACGTGAACTGAATACACCGGTGGCATACCCGTAAAACAGCAGCCCTAATAGCACTTCCGGGGCGTAGGGGGGCGCGCCCTTGTCGCTGTATTGCTTGTAAATATTGCTCAAGTCAAGCTGCTCCACCACATCAACAATGAACCGTGCCAGATGGTCGGGTGGCAGGACTTCTCGCAAGCTGATTTGCAGGTCAAGCGTTTTTTCATAATCAGCAGTTTTGAATTTTCTTGTCATTCCTGAACTTTACTACAATAGCTTCATTTGAGGAACCTGACTTCTCCGACAAGCTGCTAGTACATTATTATGGATAGTTTTAATGGACGGTGATAAAAATGGCTTTCCAGACGTTACGGCGGTCGGTTCCGCTGACGAGCAGGAGTCGAGCCTGCACAAATAAATCCCCGGATTAAATTGTGCAGTCGGTAATATCAGCGAGCGCCGATTTTTAGACTACCCTCTAAATCAATCCCATCTCCAACAACCAGCTAGGCTTGCCGTGTTCGCACGTCCCATCCGGTTCCACAACACAACCGAATTCGCAGGCGGCTTCGCAACATCCTTCCCACTCCCACTGCATCAACTGCTCAATAGAGGGCGGTTCCAGCAACACTTCAGTAGGTTCTTGCTGCCCAAAGTCACTCCTATTCCCCAACAGTTCCCGTTGCTCCTCGGCCATCATCTTCAACCGGTAACTACTGGTTCGTTGTTCAGTTTTTAGCAGGGTGGTTACAAACTCTTCTCGCGGCTCATATTCGCTGACCAACCGCTGGATTTCCTCGTCACCGCCCAGCTCGATAGCCGCTTGATCCAGATAGCCAAAGGGATACTCTTGGCCATCTGGCCGGGTGATCATATCCACCACAATCGCGCCCCGGCCCACGGATTCATATCCCACCTGGGCTGCCGGCCAGAAGATGTGCAAATTCTCCCTGATCCAGCCCAGGTCGCCCTCCCGCTCCTGCATGGCCCAGTCTGGTATCTCGTCGGTCTCTTGCTCCATCTTACTGGTATGGTATCACATCGATTTGGAGAAAATAAGCCTTGATAAAACGTAACAAAAAAAACCGGACATATATTGCCCGGCTTTTTGCTTTTCAAAATGGTATTTAATTGTCAGTTTTTAGCTTTTTCCAAAATACCTGCCTGGTTTTTCATACTAGACTATCATTCAAACTGTTCAAATACAACTTGTTTGATAATCGGGATTATTTTTAGTTTTG
Source organism: Anaerolineae bacterium (assembly GCA_022071955.1). GTDB lineage: Bacteria > Chloroflexota > Anaerolineae > 4572-78 > J111 > J095. Next base: position 140,274 of record JAJVIM010000013.1, on the reverse strand, counting down.
TCCGCTTCCGGTACCCACATCTCCTAATATTAAGCCCAAACGAGCATAGTATTTCACTGCCTATTTAAACGCGCTATTTTGGACTCTATCCTCCTTAAATCTTTTTCAGCCAGACCTACTAAATTTCTGGCTTCACTGATCCGGTATTCCGAGGACTTGTTGGCAATGGCATAGTTTAGCTCTTCCTGTGCCTCCGCCAGATTTTGGCGGGCCTGTTCCAACTGTTTGTAATGCTTGTCAGTTGCTTTGATTTTTTTAGTTTGATATTGAAAAAGAGGTGCCTCAGAAATTTTGACAAAATCCTGCATATCTCGGTTACAAGCAGGACAATGAGGCGGGCTTGGATACTGTAACCGTTTATGGCATCTGGGGCAATGAAAATAACCTTTTTTATCCTCGACATTACCACCGCCAAAAGCAATTAAATCAGATGCGTACTTTAAACCTTTGTAGACGGTTAATTGGCCGCTTAAATAATACTGACTTTCCACCACTGATGGGCGTTCGGAGGGAACAGCGGTGTCGTTCCCGTCATCATCGGTCGTGGCTTTATTCCGTTTGATGGACAACCAGCTATCGCTGCGTTTTTCGTAGACCCAACCCAGGCGTCTAATTATCGGATATCGAGTAATGCGGTAGATATACAGTCCAATAGCAAAACCAACTCCAAACACGGCGATGCGTAGAGAGGATGGGATGTCTTGCCATCCATAGATGGACAACATAGGAATCGTGTCCGGAAACTCAAAAGTAGCTGGTATGAACCAACTGAATAGTGAGTCAAACCTGGATAAGCTACGAGCTAAAAATTGCCCCACGGTGGAGTTTAGCAAAGGGTTTGTTTCAATGGCTTCAACTGGCATGAGAAATAATACTAACCTTGCGCATAGCATTCCCAGACCAGGAAAGAGAATTAGGACGATGAATACGAAGCTATCTGGTAACAGGGCCTTGCAATCGGGACACGTAAACAACAAAGGAAACTTAGCCACGTGCTGTTTTCCACATCTAACACAATCCACCCGTTTAAGCGGATTAGCCATTAGCTTCCTCCCAGAGTTTTGCTGACTGCCCAGGCAATCACTTTTCTAGCTAGTGTTGGCCAACTTCGAATTAGGGCGATGAATCTTTCCGGCCCATCGGCAACCAAATCTGCCCAATCAATCCGAATGAAGGTGTCGGCAGCATCCAAGAGGTATACTTGCCAATCGCTGGGAACGATAATTTCAACAACACCTTTTGCGTGCCGAGATCGACGAATGACCAGGTAAATAGTTGTCACAGACCAGGTTATTCCGCCAGCCTTAAAGACTCGATCCACAACCTGGTCTAAATAAGGTAATTCTTTGGCTAAGTTTTCATGAAGCAACTTGTTATGCTCTTCGTTCTCCTTAAGACGCAACTTGTCAGCATTCCGAATTCGTCCATCGGTTTCGCTATACAACCAGGCATCCAAAGTTTTGATAGCAAGCATACGTTTATGCAGGTTCTCATACCAAAATTGGTATCTTGCCTCGCTCAACCCCCCACTAAACAAAGCGTAATTTAGTAGGGCATTGATTTCCCACGCCTTTGGCAGCTTTTTTCTCTTTCCCTGAATCGTTTTCCTGAGATCCGAGTAATCAACTCCGGCCTCGCGTGATGCCTGGCTGGGGTTGTCCCAAACTTCCTGCACAAAGTCACCAAGCAATTCGCGAAATTTATCGGGGTTAAAAAAATCGTCTGTGTTGCTCATACGTTCTAGGTAATCTTACCTCTAAATTCTGAAGAATCGCCTTTTATACTGTAGGTGCGCTACTCGATGATTGTGTGGGAGAGAAACAAGAGGTGGCAATAAATGAAGATCTAGCAGCCTGTCGAAAAAGTCAATTTGGTGGGGGAAGATACCCCAAAAGTCTTTGTTTTTACACCCAGTATGCGTAAATAAAGACGTTTTTATCACCCACGGAGGGAGCATATAGGATGCTTCTGGACTTCTCCGACAGGCTGCTAGGGGAATAACCATCCTCATGATCCCCTTTTTTTCATTGATTGTCAACCCATTCTTATTCACGATTCAAAAACGACTCTTTAAGTGAGGACAGATCAGTCATTTACGGCTGTGTACACTTTGTTGATTCTTACCTAGTCAACAGGATAGAGTGAAAGAAACGTGACAATATTACCAGAACAGCTACGTAAATTCGCGTTATATTATGCCCGTCATGGCTGGTCGGTGCTACCGCTCCACTGGCCGGAAGGTGACTGCTGTAGTTGCCATCGACCGGATTGCAGCAGTATCGGTAAACATCCGCTGACTGAATTCGGAGCCTACGACGCGACCACCGATTCAGAGCAGATTGCCACCTGGTGGCAACAGTGGCCTCAAGCCAATGATGGCCTCAATGTCGGACTGTCTGGATTGATTGTGATTGATGGTGACCCGCGTCACGGTGCGCGGTTACAAGACCTGCCGCTCAGCCCTGCCGACCGCATCACCACCACGGTCAGTACTGGCGGCAATGGCTGGCATTTGTATTTTAGGCATCCACCGGCTTTAGACATTTCCAACTCCAACCGAAATTGCCCGCCGGGGGTTGATATTCGCGCCGGCGAAGGCGCGTATGTCGTAGCTCCTCCCAGTCTCCACGTCTCCGGCCGGCGGTATCGCTTTACGCCTGGCCGGGAACCGTGGACAGTGCCGCCCCGGCCTCTCCCCACGGCTTTATTACCAATTCTGACCTTACGCAACAATCCCCCACCCGACGAAAACCAACGGCAAGCGGTGGCCAGACCCACGCTCAATCTGGACGCCCAACATCCCTACGTCAGCGCCTCCCTCAACACTGAATTGGCTCACCTGGCGCAGGCTCAACCCGGCCGAAGAAACAACGCTCTAAATCAAAGTGCCTTTAACCTCGGGCAGTTTGTGGGCGCGGGTCTGCTGGATCGCGGTGAGGTCGAAGCCTTGCTTGAACAGGCGGCGGTTACCCTCGGCCTCAGCCCCTCGGAAATCAAGGCCACCCTCCAATCCGGGCTTGAGGCCGGGATCAAAACGCCCCGCCGCAACTGGCCCGATTTTGACCAGACAGGATGTGCTTCGTGACCCCATAACCCACTGCAATTTGGCTCGATATTAAGCTAATTCAACGCTTTTGATCAAAGGAGAATCTGATGAAGACCATTAAATATGTGATAACCATCATGGGGTTGTTCCTCACCACTTTGTTTCCTCTCCCCCGCGCCCAGGCTCAGGGCGGCTGCCCGGCGCAGTTGCCTGGGGTTCAGCAGTACACCGTGGTGGATGCGGTCGAATGGGTTTCGGCCACGCCAGAGCGACCATCAACCACAACGCCATACGTCTTCGTTGACCTCGAAGTGAGTCTCAATGTAGAAGTCGGCCAGCGGGTGTTCCTGTCCTCATCGCCGGATACGCTGGCCCCCACCTGTGTTGATGATTACCTGGAAATCAGCGGGCCGTTGGGTACAAAAACTTTTGACTACCGTTCGGCCGACCGCAGCCGGATCGAAGCCAGGGACGGGCTGGATGCGGAAATCACCGACTTGCTGGAACCGGGTGATAATCGGGTGCGGGTCCGCCTGATCGATGTCGGCCAATATTACAGCAACTCAGCTATCTACGCCGTGGTGGTCATCGGTTTACTCCCAACCCGTACGGGACATATGCCTACTCCAACGGTCACACTAGCTCCCCCTGTCACGACGCCGGCGATAAAAACAGCGACGGCCACCGTCCGGCCCACCGCCACGACCACCAAAACGGTTATGTTGGTTATTCCCACTGAGCCGGACGAGCCGCTGACCGAAGCCATCCCAATACTACCGTGGCCGCGTCTGCTGCTGGCCCTGGCTCTGTTGGGGGTCGGGCTGGGCGTGCTGGGGCTGTTACGCTACCATCTCAGCCCGACTGGCCACTTACCCGGTGAGTTGGAAATCTACAAAGGGGGCCGTTACGTCAAAACCCTGGTTCTGGCCGAGTTCAACAAGGTCGCCATCACCTTGGGTTCAGGCGCGATGGACATCTGGCTGCCGGGCGACAACGTCCCCTCTCAGGCGGCCAAACTGTTCACCAAGGTTGTCGAGGGGCAGTACCAGCCCTTTCTGCTCACTTTTGACCCGGATGGGGCGGTTCACGAAGAACGGCAGCTGCACCACGACGACAATCTGTACCTGGGCGACTATCGCCTGGTCTACAAAAATCTGACGGAAGAAGCCCCCTTCTACCTGATTGGAGAATTGCACAATGCCTGACAACGCCCTAACTAAAAATGTTGAAGCGAATATCACTCACCTTATCAACCCCAACGGCTCCTTGCCGGGCGAAGAACACACCGGCCCACAAGGGCATCTCGTTTTGGCCTGCGGTGGCAGCGGCAACGTGAGTGGGCAACTCATTCTCAAAGATGAGTCGCTCAGCCAGCAACCCGACCTGAAAGTTGGTTTCATTGACGGTGACCGGGATGGCCAGGCTGATTTACCCACTGGCTCGTTCTATGCTCTGGATGACGTACCCGCCCATGACCTGGCCACAGAAATTGAGCGCAACCCCAAAGCCTACATTGGGCACGAACTCCTGGGTGACAGCGGAACCATCAAGGCTGACCTGCCATTTGGCACCGACAATCTGAACGGCGCATCAGAAGGCAAGCGCCGGATCGGCCTGTTTCAATTCGCCAGCCACTGGTGGCGGAATGGGCTGCTGGTCATCGCTTTCCTGCTGGGCCTGGTGCAGAACATGTTGCAGGCCAATGGAGGCATTCCCCCATCGAGCCAACAGCAAATCCTGTTAGCGGTCTCGCTCATCGCCTCGGTCTGTGGCGGCACCGGCAGCGCCCTGGTGCTGTTAGTGCGTGACATTCTGAAACAACTGGTGCGCAACCAGCTTGGGCTTAGTCGCCTTGAGTTCCAGCTTCATCTGGTGCTGCCCGGCGTCTTTTTTGGACGCGTCGCCGATATGCCGGCGCTAATGGCCAAGACCTACGCCTTTTTTGTGGAACTGCTGGCCCGTTACGAGCGGAGTTTGCCCGCCGTTCGCCTGGGCTTGCTCAAATTCGAGCGGGACCAGGCCCCCTTTGCCTGGATTTACCTGTACGACGCGATCAACCAGCGCGACCGGCTGTTGAATCGCCGGGAAGACGTGGCGGAGATCATTAAGCAGGTCTGGCAAACCATCAGCTTTGGACCAGTGGCCGACCGCTACCGGGGTTTGCTGGAACATATGCGCAGCGAAGCTCCGGCCATTTTCTCGGCCGCCGGCATCGCCGGCCTGGAATATCCGGTCGCCCGCCTCAAGCGGCAGGGGGCCTACTGCACCGGCCTGACCGTGCTGCATACCCTCCTCGAACCGAACCCGGACGCTGAACAGCAAGGACGGCAGTTGTTCGAAGACTTCCTGCGCCAGCATCCTGAATTCAACACACCGCTCGACCTGCGCCTGGATGTGGCCGGCAAACCGTTGACCGTCAGCTACCGCCAGTTTGCGGCCAACCTGAAGCATGTACCCCGCCAGCAGTTGCTGCCGGCCAGTGACCAGGTGATGAGCCAACTGCTGGCCGACCTGCTGCCGCGCCAGGCCGAGGCGCGGCAACAGGAAACAGCCCGGCGCGAGCGGCTGGTGACTGCCGCCCTGCAAAAAGCGCTCGATCAGCCGTATGGCTTACAACTGGCTCACCATTTCCTGCTGCACCTGGATCGACAGCAGGCTGAGTTGCAGTTAAATCTCAGCCGCCAAATGGAACGGGCTAAGGAGGAATTGGCAGTGTTTCAACAGAACGCGCACACCTCGGGGCCGGGTCGCCTCGCCAAGTTGAGCCTCCAGGCGCGGTCGGCCCATCTCAAAGGCGGCTACCACCGGTTAAGCCAGCGGCTGGTCCAGGGAAGATACAGCCAGCAGTACCAGGACATCCACCAGCGGCGCGAGCAATTCAAAAGCTATCGCAGCGCCGTAGCCTCGATGACCACAACGCTGCTGGAATTCAGCCAGCGGTTCCGAACGTCCGAAACCGCCTACCTTCAGCAACAGCGAGCCAAGCGTAGCGTGGTGTACCAATCACTGCTGACAGAGGAGCAAATCAGCCAGATGGTTAATGACCGCGTGACCGACATCCTTCCCGCCATCCTGGCCGGAATCAGCTTCAATTACGACGCGAAGGACAACAGTATGATCTTGCAGTACGCCAAGGAAAATCCTGAATTTAAGTCGGTGCCTGTCCTCAGCGCCGAGGGTCTCCAGCGCCACCTCAATTACTGCCAGCAGTTCTGGGATCACCTGGACAGGGAATGTTCGGTCGAAGGCCATCTACGCGCTGAAAATGTCGATCTGGGCGAACTAATCAGTGACCTGGAACGACGGGCCACCCCCTGGGTCGCCGTCAACCGGGCCCGGCAAATGCCGGCCGAAAAACGGCTCCTCATTCTGGGCACCGAAACCGGGGCTGAGTTTGTGGGCGACGCGCTCAACCACATCAACGTGGTGGCCACGGGTGACAAAACCCGGCTGGTGCTGCTCCACACCATTCACGGCCTGGACGTGATGAATCTGGAACAAGCTCCGGCCTGGCAGGATGCCTACGAGCAGGCCATCGCCAATGGTGAAAGGCTGCACGTGGTGCCTGAAGTGGACCCCTTAAATAAGGCCAATAACAAAAAACAACACGGAAGGAGATCAAAAAATGGCCGCAAGAATGCCAGAAAATGATTGGGTTAGCCCCATCCTGAAACTCATCGCCGATCTGCTCTACGTCATCGTTTTCGGGGCCTTTATTCTCTGCCAGGGTCTGACCGGGCTGCTACTGCGCTACGTCCTCAATCCGCTCTGTGACTACATCTTCGACCGAAATGATGGGCTGGTGGTGTTGGCCTCGACTGTTGTGTGGGTCATTATCGGTTGGCTGTGCCTGCCACTCCTGTGGCGCTATGGCGATGATCCGGCGTCTGCCGACCTGTGGCCTCTATTCTGGAAAGTAACCCTGGTTTCACTGGCCTGGGGCATCGCCATCGGCGGCGGGTTGGTTTTGACCTGGTGGACGGAAGCAGAACGCCAGAGCCACTCCCCTGACTTCACCACGGCGACCGGCCTGCCGCCTGGTTTCTATCACTCCTCTACCCCCGGTCAGGAGCGACAATTGCCTGAACCGTCTCAGGACGAACTGGAAGGAGTCATTCTCGGTGTTGAGTGGCCGGAACAAGCGCGTTAACCGAATACACCCCGTGCTCAGATTGCCCCGTTCGGCCCTGGCCAACGGCATTCGCATCAGTGGGGGTTCAGGCTCCGGCAAATCGGTGCTGGCGGCGTGGATTGTCTTCAACTACTTGCAACGCCACATCGCCAGCGTGATTCTGGACCCCCACGGCGGCACCATTGACTTCTTCCTGGCCAACGTCTGGAAGTGGTGTCAAAGTGGGCAGTTGAGCCGGGCCGACCAGCAGCGGCTATGGCAGCGAATCGTCTATGTTGATATGAGCGGCAAATACGGCCGGGTCAACACCTTCCCGCTCTACTACCGCCTGGGCCACGAAAGCCTGCACGAAATCTCGCAGCGATTTCTGAGCACCATCGTCAGGCTGGATCCCTCGCTCAAGACGGCCAGTATCGAAGGCTTCAACGCCCTGGACTCGATCCTGACCCCGGCCGGCATCCTGATGAGCGCCCTCGACCTACAGGTGACCGACATCGCCAATCTGCTGCACAGTGACAACGCCGGACAGTGGCAGGCGCGTTTTGAGCAGGCGGTCAACCGTGATGCCGAAGCGCGTTCGGCTGTAGATTTCTTCAAGCAGGAATATTTCCAGTGGAAACGAGAGGTGCGGCAGCGCAAGATTGGCAGCGCAATAGTCAAGCTCAATCCCTTCCGCTACAGCCCAACCATGCGGGCCATCTACGGCGCTAATCAACCCTCCATTGATTGGGCGGACGTCATCGACAACAACAAGATCGTTTGCCTCGATTTTCGGGGGGTGCTCAACGCCGAAGAACGGCGCTTTGGCCTGCTCTGGTGCCTGTTTTATTCCTTTGTGGAGTACATCAAGCATCGGGGCCGGGGCCGGCAGCACAAAAGCGTGGGGCTGGTTATCGACGAGTTGAGCGAATTTGGCCAGTTAGAGGCCGAGGCGAATAGCACCATCTTCAGCCAGGATTTGAACTATCTGATCAACATTCTCAAACGGCAATACCGGATCTTGCTGACCATCGTCCACCAGGAAGCCTACCAACTTGATCCGCTGACCCGCAAAACGCTGCTGTCGATGGGCACCCAGATTTTGGGCGTCTCGCACGACCAAGAGTCAGCCCTGGAAATGGCCCGCCAGTTTTTCCCCTATCGCCCCACGACCAAACGGGCCGAGCCGGTCTACTCCAGCGTTGACGGCGAACCAACGGTTATCCACGAACGGCCGGTCGAATACTCGTTGGAGGAGAGCCGGGCTTTGGCCGCCCAAGCCTTCACCCAACTGGGCCGCTTCAAGTTTCTGGCCAAGCTCTCTTCCGGCGAAGGTGAGACGGTGGGCCGGCTGGTGCCGCTGACCATCGAACCGCTGATCGGGGCCTGGGTCAGTGATACGACGATTGCCGACATCCGGCGATTGCTGGCCGAACGCGATGGCCGGCCCATTGCTGAGGTATTGGCTGAGATCGAAGCCCGCCAGCGGGCCTCAAAACAGGGGCGACAATCACCGTCTCAATCTGGTACAGTGGAAGACAATCCAGATGAATTACCCAATATTAACGAGGAGCGTGCCGACGATGACTTCTATTACTAACCCACCCGCTTCGCCGTCCCGGCGACGCCGCTTCACGCGGGCCCCGCTGGCGCACGAGCTAGCCCTGACCGCCCGCGACCTGGCGATTTTTTCTGACATTCTGAGTTACGGCGGGGTGTTGGAGACGGGCCAAATCTCTTTACTTCGCTGGCCGCCCGCTATTGCGGCCCGGTTGCGCTACTGGAAGCTGGCTGAGGCCGACGTCGAACGCCTGAAAGGTCGCTATTCTGGGGCCTATCTGAATGAGAAGATCGAACTGTTGAAATTTCTCAGGAAAGTGCGGCGGTTGCTGGCCGGCCCCAAACGATTGACGGCCGAATACCGCCGCTTGCAGGAGTGGTTGCTGGCCCTGGCCGAGTCCCAGCCTGAAAGCTGGCACCTGCTCAAGAGCCTGCTGGCAGAATTGGAAGCAACGGCGGCAGCCAGCTGGCTGCTGTCCGCCATCGAGCAAGACGTCCATCTGCCGGTGTCTTCTCTGCCCGTACTACCCAGCGAGCTAGTCTCATCGGCCTGCATCAAGCGGTTGCGGTTACTCTATGATGCCGGCTGGTTGGATAAAGATGAGCCGTTGACCAAATTGGGTCAGGGCCGGGGGCAGACCTTGTGGTACCTGACCCCCAAGACACGCCGTCAACTGGCCAAAATCCGGGGAGTGCCGGCCAAAGAAATACCCTGGAAAGCGGTTGGAGCGTTCGGCCAACTCCATCTGCCGCACCGGCTGGCCATCAATGATTTTCGGATTGCGGCCACGATTGCGGCCGAACGCTATGGCTTTGTCATCAGAAGTTGGCTGGATGAGGACGATTTACGGCGCATGATGGGCCAACAACCGCTGACCTTGTTGGCCGACCCGACCGACCCGGACAGTAAGACGATCAAGCGCCGCCTGGTGCCAGACTCGTTTTTCTGGCTGGAAACCGACAAGAACTGGTTCCATTTTCTGGAAATCGACCGGGGCACTGAAACCCTGCAATATCGCGACTCCAGCCGCGATCTTCAGTTCTGGGGGTTGAAAGTGCGCAAGTACGCGGCCTATTTCAAGGACTATTACCGGCCAAGCTTTGCCGAGGCCAAAGGGCGGGGCCGGATTCTGGTGGTCACGACCAGCGACACACGGCTGGTCAATATGGCCCAGGTCTGTTGTGAGTTGGCGGCTAAAGCCGCCCGGCGTTACTGGTTGACCACGTTTGACAAAATCAAACCCCAACTCACCGATTATTTTTCGGAGACGATCTTGACTGCCGCGATTTGGCAGCGGGCTGACCAGCTTCAAGACCTGCGCCCGTTGATTTGGTAAGAAATGCATAGGAATGACCCCGCCTTCTCGTGGGTCGCAAGCGGCTTGAGCCTGGCCTGGGCTTAAGCTGAGCAATGAAAAAAATATGGCTCACTCAAGGATGACGGCTCCGGTCACCGGATCTTGAGCGCCCACCCTAATGGAGCCAAAAGGGTGCTCCGCCCTCACAATCCGTAAAGAGGGCCGAATGGCGCAATACCAACAAGTGCATAAGCGGGGTCGCTATCTTCAGTCTAACACGGACGTTAACAACTTGTGAGACATGTTTCCAATTTGGGATCATCACCAACCCAATACTGTTCTTTCTGTGGTGGGTCTGAGCGTTGGTTGTCAGGCTCGGTTCAACATCGGTTGTGGACCGGGCCGCCAGCCAATATTGTTATATTCAAATCTCACCCAGAAAGGAGGTGATAACAATGGATTACCAGAAGCTCATCCTGATGGGCAACACGACGGCTGTCCCGAAGGTGCAAACCCCGGAGGGCAAGACCGCTTTTGCCGACTTTCGCTTAGCAGTAAGTCGGGGGCCTGAAGGGGAAACTGATTTTTTCCCGGTGCGGGTCTTCGGCAAACTGGCCGAGGTCGTGGCCACGGTCAAGAAAGGGACGAGGTTGCTGGTTGAGGGCAGAATTGAACTCAACCAGTACACCCCTGAAGGCGGTCAGCCCCGACTGACGGTCCGCGTGTTGGTCAACACCGTCCAATTCATCTAAAGCCGGGTTGGTGTCAAGATCAAGGGCCGCCGTCACAGACGGTGGCCCGGGGAGCGGTGCCTAACCGTACCGCTCCCTTTACCCTAACTGTCGTTGCCAAAAGACCGGGGCAACCTGCTTTTGGTGTTTAACAATCAAATATTTTTTGGTGGCTCCAACCCAACCCGATCAACCATCGCGGTCCGCAGAGGCACAACCTTTTTGATCGTGGCCTGTCTGCGCAGGAATAGGCTCTCACCTATTCTCGGTGGGCAGGTCAGGCACAACACTGCCTGGCTAAGATATGCCCAGGAAAGGTTGTGAAACACTATGAAACTACTCACCAAAAAACTACGACAACAACTCCCACCCCTGTACAGTACCGAAAACGATCCCGATCCGCGGGTTGTCTGCAAATTCTTCTTTCCGGCCTTCCATTACACCTGGTATGCCATCGAGTTCGACGGAAAAGATTTGTTCTACGGTTTCGTGGACGGTGATTTTCCCGAACTAGGCTACTTTAGTTTGGCTGAATTGAAGGGGGTGCGCGACAAACTCGGCTTGGGCATCGAGCGCGATCTGTATTTCAGTCCCTGCCAGTTATCCGAACTGCGGGCGAAACTCGGGCGCTAACGGCTTGATGGGGTTGGTTGAGCAGTGGCTATCATTTGATGGCCGCGGGGAGTCTGGGTTAAATACTCAGGCTCCCCTTCCCAAGAGAGTTTTCTTCAGCTACCTGATCAGTGGGAAATACTTGCCGGTCGTGATCTGCACCTGAGTAGACGTAGCCCACAGCTACACTTTGCAAGTATTTTTAACGCAAGGAGATGATTATCGTGAACCCGAACGCCAACATCTTAATCTATATTGGGTTGGCAGCTAAAAGACTTGCGCCCGGCAATGACCAACAGCTTACCGCCAAACACTCGTTTATCAACGGTGATCAGCGTCTGGCTCTTGCCAACTTCCCTGGTGATGTGGTGTTTTACCCGCTGACTTGACCTATGGCGAACCGTAGGTCAGGCGTGGTGGGCCAAGCTCACAATCACACGCGGTTAGGAGGTGAAATTTATGACAGAAACCGATCAAAACATTTTCAATCAGTTGCCCCAACCCGAACCTGAATCTCCATTTCGGTTGCTCAGAGTTGAAGACATCGGTCTACCTCATCCCTATTGTATCACACCCAAGCACCTGGCATATGCCGACAGCATGGTACTGAATGAACAAGCCATTCGTCAGGCTGAACAACGCGGAGCCAAGTGTGATATTTGCCGCAAATTATGTCGGTGCGGCAAACAAGCGCAGGTGTTATCGTGGGCGGAACATACCCCCAGCAAGACCTTGTTCATTGAGGTGGACGACAACCAGGATTTGAACCAGGTAGCCGGCTTGACCGATTATCTGCTGCGTATCAAATCTCTGGCGCAAACCCTGGGCATTGAAGGGTTTGCTTTCCCTAACCGCCAAACGGGAAAGACTGGCAGGAAAGAAGCCAGGCGGTGACATAGAACGCATCCAGAATGCGTTCAGAGGAGTTCAGCGGACCGTTTTCGGTTTCGCTGAACTCCTTTCCCAAATCTTTTGAAAAAGCAGTTTTAGGCTATTTTAGTGGCCCAACATGGTTCGTTTATCAGCAGTAGTGGAAAGGAGGTCGCAGTGAACGGATTATCTCTGATACCGGTAGACCCGCTAACCCGTGATTTATTGGCCCAAATTCTGGCACGAATGTTTTCTCATGTGACCCCCGCCAAAAAAACGGAAATGTTACCTAACGACCTGGCGGATTCAACTGAATTACTTGAGTTCCCCCCGGAAGATAAGGACGATATTCAAAGAATCGAAATAAACGACGATACCCAATCTCCGGTCTAGTTTTCACCAAAACGACGATTCGGTTTTGACACATAATCGAACGAACGTATAATCATACGTATGACTAAACAATCATCTGATAAACCGAATGGAGGTTCGAAGGAAATTGTTCAACGCAGTGTTCAGGTAGAGCTAGACCTTTGGAATGAAGCCCGTCGTAAAGCCATTGGGCATGGCTCATTATCTGAAATTATTCGCAGGCTTTTAAAACTATGGACGGAGGGCAAAATTAACTTGGAAGATTTCGAAGATTAGCCAATCAAAGATTTGACGAAAGGGGGTAAAAAAACATTGGGACAAGTGCGGTCACACTTGCCCCAGAGTTACCCCACATAAAACGAACGGAGCGTCCAAATTATGTTAGGTAAATGCATTTTACCTCGATTCGTGATTCCCATCAAAGACAATGATATAGAACTGAGGATAGCCAAGCCGGCAACCGTTGACGAGGTGAGCTAATGGTTACCATTATTCTCACCTGGTTGTTTGGTCATGGTGATCCGATCAAGGCAACCAGCCGGATAGCCGTGACAGGTGCTTCCCTGGTGATCTTATCAGCCGGGGTGTTGGGATACACCGCGCTATTCGACTTGTTCAACTCCATCGGCTTGTTCCATCCGGCTTTGGCGATCTTTTTCCCCCTGTTATTTGATTTTGCCGAGATAACTGCTGCGGTAATCGTGCTCAACGCCAAACTCCAGGGTGAAGATGATCGTTTGGCTTGGCGGGCTGTGTTATTGTTCACGGCCTTGGGCATAATCGCCAATGTTGCTCATGCCACCTATGCGTACTATAGCCAGGTGATCGATGAGGGCCAGGTCATTTTGGCCGTGTTTGCTACCGCTCTTTTCCCGCTTAGCGTGGCTTTGGTTACTCATTTATTGAAGTCAGTGATCACGCGCACAATTACCCGCGCTCAGGCGATCAATACCCTTGAAAACTTACTCAAAGAAATTGACGACAAGCGCAGCCAGAGTGCGCAACTTGACGAGCGGATAGCGCAACAGCACGCGCAATTCACCACCGCCCAACAGCAAGAAGAAACGGTTATGGCAGTCAAAATCGCCGAGATTGAAGAACTACAGAGCCAAATTGAGCATTTTCAGAGGCGTATTGAACAGTTGAAAATCGAGTACCGCCAGGCTGAAAAAGGCGAATTCACGGCCAGCAAAGCTGAGCGCCAAGCTTACCAACTTGACGGACTTTTGGCTGCCGGGCTGACGCTAGCCGCTGCTTGTGAGATCGTTGGCGTCAGTCCCAATACGGCGCGGAAACGTCTGAACCTGCTCAATGGTAATTTACTGAGCGAAAGGAGGCACCATTGAGTCGTTCAATAATGGAGTCAACGCAGGTAAATATCACCCTGAGTGTTCAAATCGATACTGACTACGAGGCAGAGCTATTTTACCTTTTGCTGTTTTTATTCTTCCCCGTGCGGTATCTGTTCAAGCTCTGGCATAGCTTTAATCAATTTCGCTCTCGCCTTCGCCTTTGGTGGTGGGATGTCAAAGACATGCTTACCTTTATCGGGGCGGTAATTGGCATCACCATCAAATCATTTGCCTATGGGTTAGGAATAGGGCGATGAAGCACCAGATAATCATTCTGTTTGTGATTGCTCTGATTTTTGCTTGTGCGGTGTTAGGAGTTCTCGTTTACGTCCCTGATTATCAACTCAGAAAATATTTCAATGATTTGGTTTACGTTTTCGCCACTACCGTCAAAACAGTAACCGTGATCGCTGGTTTAGGGATAGTTTTAGCAGTCCTCATCGCTTTACTGTGGTTAATAGCCGTAACATACGCCAGTGGGGTGGTTTGGCGCAGTATGGCCCGTTCCAGACGGGCTGAGGCACTTAAATTAGAGCGAGAGGCTACGCTTATCGTTACCATCGCTCCTCCGGGCAGTCAGGTCTATGCTTCGGAAATTTCGGGCAAATTACATATCGAACACAAACCCTTGTATCTCGCACCCGGCATTGTCAGTGGCTCCGGGGCTGAACCAACGTGGGATGAAGTCAAGCGGTGGTCATTTTTCCAATTGACGCAAAACATCAGCAAACGGCCGGATGTGGTCACCGAGGATGTCCCTCAGCTACAACAACCATTACCCGAATATGTTGATCTGAGTCAACACGTTACGGTCCCCTCACTCCGCAATATTTTTTTAGGGGTTGGACGACTGCCAAACGGTTTGATCCAGCCGATTAACGCCCCATTGAGCCGGTTAGTGCATATCGCAGTAGCCGGCTCAAGTGGTTTTGGTAAGAGCACTTTAATGCAGGCTTTAGGCTACCAGGTGATCAATGCCCGTGAACACCCAGTCACCGTTATGCTTGATCCCCAAGGCGTCACCTTTACCTCGTTTGAGGGTAGTCGCAATTTGCGTTACCCGTTGGCCAGCGAGGAACAGGATATTGGAGCTATATTGCAAGACCTGCTTGTGGAAATGGAGCAGCGGAAAGAGTTGTTTAGCCACTGGCGTGGAATCGATGACCTGGGCAAATACAACCAGGTGGTCGATGCATCAGGCCGACTTCCGGTTATTCCCATCTTTTTTGATGAATTCGGGCTGGTAGCAGACAGTAAGGTAATTGCCAAATCCGTCAAGAAATTGGCACAGGCAGGCCGTAAATTCGGTATGTACCTTATCGCCGGTAGCCAGACGTGGTATAGCGATGAGATTTCTTCAAGTCTAAAAGCAAATCTGAGTACGTCAATTCAGTTCTACGCTAAGAGCAAGAGCCAATCGCGGGTATTACTTGGCGCAGGTGAAGCCAGCCAAATTACCAGGCCCGGACAAGCGTTTTGCCGGCTGCCGGGCCAACCCGGACTGATTGAACTCCAGGCCCCAGATGCCTCCTCCGTACTTGATGTTGCACCATCGCTCGCTATGACGGAAATGGCCAGCAAACCCCTAATGCCACAATCATCTCCCGATGATTTAGAGCAGGCCATTTTGGATTTGTATGATGAGCAGATTAAGACCGGGGAAATCAATCGGGCGGCAATTTCTTTAAGTGTTTTCGGGAGTAAGGGTGGCAACCAATATAGGAAAATTGATGAGGTATTAGCCAAATTTGGCCGGGTGTAAGGTGTAACAGGTGTAAAACCACAGCAAAAACGCCTCTTATTTACACTCTACACCGGTCTGAGGAAAGGATGGCAACCAATGGACGCCACATTTGGTAGGCGGATACGAACTGAAAAAAACGAACCTCTTGCTTGGACTGATTTAACAAACTTGCCTAACGAAAAACAAGCTTTTATTTACAAACGGCTTTCAAGCCATGAACAACTCAAAAGGTCAATTTACAGCATCAAAGCTCAAGATGCGCTCATTGATTTAGCCCAAGAAGACGGATATTTGCCGGAGCAGATCCATGTAGAAGACCGGGATTTGGGTATTTCAGGAACCAAAGGGCGTGAAGATCGGCCGGGTTTATCGTATTTAATCGAAAGTGTGGAGTCCGACCAGGTTGAGGCTGTTTATGTTGTTCATATCTCTCGTATTTATCGAGACCAAACACTAATCAATGCGTTTGCTTTGGGTGAACTCCTTAAGCAACACAATGTCATCATTGTGACCCCGTATATGCGCTTAAATCTCCAAGATAAAATGCACATGCGGCTATTCCGTATGGAAATCGAACGAGCCGCTGATGAGTTGGAAGTAATGGCGCAGCGGTTGCTAGGACCGAAGAACATGAAAGGCAGGGCTGGATATTACACTGGCGAATCAATCCCTCCTGGTTATGTTGTTGATGAACGTAAACAACTCCCAAACGGTAAACCTAACCCGAATTATCACAGGTATCAGGTTTACGAACCACACGCCAAAATTGTGCGAACTATTTTCAATCAACTGGTCATTCCTGGAATAACACCAACTCGGGTCGCTCGCGATCTCAAAAAGCGCGGAATCGGTTTTGCCCCATTCTCGCCTGAATACGATACCAAAGCTCACCACAAGACCTATGCTCGCTCAAAACGTTATCAAGATGGTAGCTGGATTATACCAGTTTCCAAAGTGCGTTCAATTGCCACTAATCCAGCCTATATTGGCTGGAAAATATGGCAAGGTGAAGTTTTGGGCCAGGACATCTTGGAACCAATTGTTGATGAATCAACCTTTTGGAAAGTACAAGAACACTTCAAAGAAGGTCCTTGCCCAAAAAAAACTTATGATCCCCTTCCCCTGGCAGGATTAGTTTATTGCGGCAACCATGATATTTTTCAACCGATGACCTATAACAATAATCAAAGTAAGTCTTTTGCGTGTTATACGTGTAGTGACAGTGACATGCGAAAAGGTTGTGTCCATATAATCTCGAATTATCTCGATGACCCAGTTAGCGAAGCTGTGATCGAGCAAATCGCTTTACCTGGTTTGGCTAGTCAAGTATTAGGGAAACTATCGGATGAATACGAGCAAGCAAAAGATCAAGCTGCTAGTTATCGACGAGAAGTGAAACGATTGGAGAAAGAGGTCGAAAATTTGCGCGCCAATCTGACCCAAGCTCCATTGAGTACTACGCAAGTAACTTGGGTTGATGAGCAGATTCAACGTCGCTTGATTCGTATCAGGGAACTTGGTGACCTTAGTCGGCAACCGATTGGCGTCTTAGGTAAAGCATTAGCTGACTCGGATGATATTTCACGAGTCACATCATTCTTAGATAACCTACGAGACATATGGCCTAACCAACCTAACGGATTGAAGAATGCCTTTTTGCGTTTATTGTTGGCAAAGGTCGTGGTGTTTAGCAAGACTAAAACTATTCGCGTCAAAATTGTGTGGCGTGTTGGTTTAGAACAGGAAATATTAATTCACAAACCGAATGGATTTGTTCGAACTACGTGGTCTGACGCTGAAATCGATACACTACGAAACCATTATCCAACGACTGAAAGAGAAAAATTGTTACAGATGCTACCAGGTCGAGAATGGAATTCCATTAAAAACAAAGCCCAAGGATTAAACCTGCATCGCAAAAGACTCAAAAAAAGAAGTTGTAAAGTTTTTAGCCCCAATGATGACGAAATAGTGAGAAAGTACTACTCTCGCGAAATCAGCAAAAAAGAAGCTGAAGAGTTGTCAGGTAGAGATATTCTGGCAATTCGTTCCAGAGCAAACCGATTGGGCCTACTTATGCCAAAAGCAACAATCTCCTGGGAATGGTTATCAATGGGGGCCTTATTTGAACAAGAATGTCCACCCAGATTGCCAATATAAAAACCAGGCCCATCACCGCCGCGCGGCTGACGGCCGCATCAGCGCCAACCAAAAAGGTGTACAGCCCAATGCCGATGATGGCCAGCGGCGGCGCGTATTGTTTGCCAAAGATGTGCTGGCCCAGCAGCAGCAAAATCGCGGCAATCACCGAAATGTTGCTGCCGGAAATGACGATTACGTGGGAGGTGCCGGTCAAATTGAAAGATTCGTACAGGGCGCGGGGGATACCCGTTTCAATACCGAGCAAAATTCCGTTGAGCAACGAGGCGTAGGGTTCGGCCAGGCTGCGGTTGATGCTTTCCGAGGCGCGGGTTTTGAAGGCATACATGGCCGCCCAAAACGGGTTACCCTGCCCCGATTCCAGCACTTTTATCCGCGGCCGGCGGATTACCGAATACAGGCCAAACCGGGCCAGATAATCTTTGTAGTTGAAGGTGTCAAAAACGGGCGGTGTTTCCAGCCGGCCCGTCACCGACAGGCGGTCGCCGTAAAAGCGGGCCGGGTAGCGCGGCGCGCGGATCAGTACCAGCCCGCTAACCGGTTGGGCGGTATCGCCCTGCTGGATCGATTCGATGCGCAGCCGCAGGTTGATGTAGCTGTCGCGCACGTCCGGCTCGTCGGCAACTGTGCCGGTAATTTTTACCGGCGCGGGGCCATCATTGTAAAAGGCGATGTGGTTTTTATCAAACGTGGGTTGGGCCAGGCCAAAACGAAACGCGCCGGCCAGCAGCGCCAGTCCCAAAATTGCGGCCAATTTGAGGCGAGGAGTATCCCGGTAGAGCAGCAGCAGCGCGGCCAGCAGCAGCGCCGGCGGCACCAAAGCCAGCCACGGCACGGCCAACCAGCGAGCCAGCATGATGCCGGCCAGCCACGCCACTGCAATTTTTGATAACAGTGGCACAGGTATGTTACCGATGTGAGATTTTTGTTTAGACGCTGAATGCGTTGTTATTTGGGCCGAGGGGTAATTTCAAACAGTTTGGTGGCGACAACCGTATCGTTAACCCACAGCTCCAATTTGTAAAGGCCCGGGCCTTTGGGGCTTAAAAACACAAATGATTGCCCTTGCCGGCCCCACTCCCATTGGCCTTCGTCGCGGGCGATTTCCGCGCCATTTTTATACCAGATGATTTTAAACGGTAACCCCTCTTCCAACCCTTTAAAAGAGAAAACACCGTAAACCTGAGCCAGGCCATCGGTAAAGGTGGTGGCGGGGTTAACCGGACTCTGTTCGCTGTCGAGTTCGGCGGAAAACTGAATTGGGCCTACCCGCACGCCGGCCGGCGCGGGAACTCTTTCGCCGGGCAGGGGCACGCGGGTTGGGGTAGATGTGGGCGTGGCGGTTGGCGTGGCGCTGGGGAGCGGGGTAGCGCTGGGCGGCAGCGGCGTGTTGGTGTTGGTGGCGGTCGCCGTCGGCGGCGGAGTTGCGGTAGCCGTGGCCGACGGCACCGGCGTATCAGTTGCGGCCGGCGGCGGGGTGTCGGTGGGAGGGGCGCTGGTCGGCTCCTGATTTTGCAGCGGCGCGGCGGTCGCTGTGGGTTCGATGACGGGCGTGGCGGTGCTGGCCGGTGCCGGGGTTGGTTGGGCCTCGATGACCGCGGCCGCGGTGGGCGACGCTTCGGCGGGGCCGGCGGCAGATTCGGCGGAGCCAGACAGGCGGAGCGTGCCCAGCCAACCGCCAATGAACAGGGCCGTTACGGCAATCCACACAAAAATAGAAATTCGTGCCCGCTGGGCCCGGTTGCGTTCTTCTTCTCTGACAATGGGAAAAATGGCGCTGCTGGCCTCGCGCTGAGAGCGAAAGGCGATGATCGCCGCAATAACCGTGGCTCCGGCGCTGAGGGCCGCTAACAGTAACAATATCGTTGGCAGTGATGCCATCCGCTAATTTACTCCACAATCACAATCTGGTCTGGTTGGTCAACAACAATTTCTGGCGCGTTTTGGTACAGTTTCACCTGACCGGTCACTTTTATCTTTTTGTGGTGAAAGTACGCTTCCGGTGGTTCCGGGAAAAGCGGCCAGGCATCGGGAAAGATGACCACTTTGAATGTATCCTGATAAGCTTCATCAAAGTTCAAAAAGACAACTTTGCCTGAATTATATGTACTAATGACCTCTCCCGCAATAGTGACTACCTGTCCGTTAAAATCGGCGGCGTTTTGCCAGGTAAGTGCCCCGGATGTCGGCTCAACCGGGGGCGGACTGTCGGCCTGAGTTACGGTTGTGGCGGGCAGCCCCGGCGTGGGCTCGGCGGGCGGGGCAGTGGGGGCGGGCGGGCAGTTGCAGGCGGCCACCGGGATTGGCTGGCCGAGCGTCAGAGCGACTTCGATCTGGGCCGGGCTTTTGATGATGATTTCCGGTGTGCCGTTGTATTCGGTAATTGCGCCGTCAATCCGCACCAGTTTGCCGGCAAAAAGTGTTTCGGGCGGCGCGGCAAACTTGGGCCAGTCGTCGGGGAAGATAACGGCCGTGAAAAGCTGCCGGCCGCTGCCATCGAAGTTTAAAAATACGGCGCTGCCGGAATTGTGGGTGCGGCTGACGGTGCCTTCAACGGTGACGGTTTCATTTAAAAACGCGGCGGCGTCTTCAACCGGGATAACGTCATCGCGGGGGCCGGCGGG
The DNA here is from genome assembly GCA_022071955.1 of Anaerolineae bacterium. Lineage (GTDB taxonomy): Bacteria > Chloroflexota > Anaerolineae > 4572-78 > J111 > J095. Next base: position 119,794 of record JAJVIM010000013.1, on the reverse strand, counting down.
CCAAACCAAATCGTCAATTTGGGCGGAGGGCAGCCGGCTCTGCTGCGGCGAGGGCGGCGGCGTATAGGTGGGGTACGGGGTGTAGGTGGGATTGGGGGTGTAGGTGGGCAGCGGCGCCGGCGGCGAGGGCTGGCAGGCGGCTGTTAAAATTGAGATCACAAAGAGCAAAACGGCCATCCGCGACCATGACATAAGTCTACGTATCTCCCCGCTGGCGAATTTGCCGTAGTATACTTATGTTGGGTTGTGGAGTCAATCACAAGCCGACTACGGGGTTGAGGTGCCATCGCCGGCGTTGTTGGGCTGCTCCTGCTGCTGAACCGGGGTGTCGCTGGGCACAACGGTTGGCGTTTCTGTGGGCGTGGCGGTTGGCGTTTCTGTGGCGGTGGGCGGAACTTTGGTCGCCGTGGCCGTAGCCGTGGGCGTGTCGCTTGGAACCACTTTGGTGGCCGTTGGTGTTTCGGTGGGCGTGGCGGTGGGCCGGCTGGTGGCCGTGGCGGTAGGGCGGCCGGTAGCCGTGGCGGTGGGCGTAACCGTCGGCGTATTGGTAGACGTGGCGGTTGGCGGCACAACGGCGGTGGTGGGCGTGGCGGTGGCCGGCAGCGGCGTATTGGTCGGCAGTTCGGGTGTGTCGGTGGCGGTGGGCGGCTCACCGGTGGGGAACGATTGGGTTGGCGTGGGTTCCAGCGTGCTGGTGGGCGGGCGGGTAACCCCGGGCAGCGGCGTATCGGTTGGCGCGCTGGTGGCCGTGGCCGAAGGGCTAATCCAAACCGGAACGGTGGCGGTCGGTTCACCGGGGATCACTTCAACACTCACTTTGGGCGCGGTCGCCAGCGCCACAAAGCCCAGGCAGTAGCAGGGGATGGTCAGCAAAATGATGCCCAGCAGAAGTCCGTAAATGGTGCGGCGATGTTTGGGTTGTTGTTTAAACCATTCCATGTTGTACGCTGCCCGGGTGAACTTGCCGGTGCAACCTCCGGCCCGATTATGATAGAAGCGTGCGGATAAGTTGTCAACTTGGCTGGATTAATCTTTGGGCGGCTGGCCAAAGGGCAGGATCAGATAAAATTTGCTGCCGGGGAACGTTGCCGGATCGTAGCCGGGGCTTTCCGCCCACAGCGACCCGCCGTGCGCTTCGGCTACCCCCCGGGCAATGGCCAGCCCCAGCCCCGCGCCGCTGCCCATAAAATCGGTTTTGCTGGTGCTGTGGTGTTCGATGGCCCGCACTTCGTGGAAATTTTCAAAAATCTTTTCGAGCTGCTCCGGCGGAATGCCCACGCCGCTATCGGCGACGGTGATTTTTAAATACGGTTGCGGGGGGGTGCCCATCATTTCCGTAGAAATCTCAATGCGGCCGCCATCGGGGGTGTATTTGATGGCGTTGCTCACTAAATTGCGCAAAATCTGGATGACCCGCTCGCCATCGGCCCAAATGGTGGGCACGTGGCTGGCATCGCCAATGGTTAACATTTGCTGCCGTTTGTGGACCACCGGCGCAAATTCCCGCCCTATTTTTTGGTATACCTGGGCCAGATTGATGGGCGATTGGCGCAGTTGCAGGGTGCCGGCCTCAATCCGGGTCACATCGAGCATATCCTGCACAATGCCGCGCAGCCGGTCTACCCCGGTGACAATGCCGTCGATCAGTTCCAGCGTGGCGTCGTCGGCGTTGGCCAAAAACGTGTTGCCGGGAGCGGTTAAAATTCCCAGATAGCCGCGCACGGTGGTGAGCGGAGTGCGCAGCTCGTGGGCGGCCATATCGATGAATCTGGATTTCATGCGGTCGGTGCGGGTTAAATCCTGGTTGGCCGAGGACAACTCTTTGACTTTTTGTTCCAGATGGCTCACCAGCCGCTCGTTGTATTCCCGCAGGTAAATGTTTTCTTCTTCGCGGGTAACTTTTTCGCGCCGCCCGCTCAAAAACTCGTTAATCTGGCGGGGCAGCCGGTCCACGTCGATGGGCTTGGCAATGTAGCCGTCGCAGCCGGCGGTCAGCGCCCGTTCCCGGTCGCCGGCCATCACTTTGGCCGTTAAAGCGATAATCGGCACTTCGGCCAGGCCGGGCAAACTTTTGATGCGGGTGGTGGTTTCGTAGCCGTTCAGACCGGGGATGTTAATGTCCATCAAAATTAAATCGGGCTGCCCGTCCTGCGCCAGCCGAATACCGCTTGGCCCGTCGCTGGCTTCCAGCAGGGTGTGTCCCGCCGGTTCCAGCACCTGCCGCACCAGCAGCCGGTTGGCCGGATTATCTTCAACGTACAAAATTTTGGCCATGTTAACTTAACCTGTATTCGGTTGGGGCCGCCGGGGCGGGTTCAACCGGCAGCGAAAAGAAAAATGTGCTACCCCGGCCCACCTGGCTGTTAACCCAAACCTCGCCGCCGTGGAGCTGGACAAGCCGCTGGCTGATGGCCAGCCCCAGCCCGGTGCCTTCGGCGCGGCGGCCATCCGAGCTGTCAATCTGGCGGAAGGGCTCAAATACTTTGTTAATGTCCTCTTTTTTAATGCCAATGCCTGTATCTTTTACGGCAAAACAGACCGAATCCTTGCCCCGGCGTTCGATGCGGGTAACGCTCAGCACAATTTCGCCGCGATTGGTGAATTTGGCCGCGTTTGAGAGCAGGTTGATAACCACCTGCCGGATACGGTCGCGGTCGGCGTACAGCCGGGGCAGCCCCGGCTCAATCACATCTTTCAGCTCGATGGTTTTGCCATCGACCAAAATGTAGGTGGAGGCGATCACCCCCACCACAATCTCTTCCACGCTCACCCACGTTTTGTCCAGGCTAATGACGCCGGCCTCAATTTTGGACAAATCCAGAATATCGTTGACCAGACTCAGCAGGTGCTGGGCGCTGTCGTAAATAAACGACAGGTCGGTTTGCTGGGTTTCGTTGAGCGGCCCCACCTGCTGTTTGAGCAGCAACTTGGCAAACCCCAAAATCGAATTCAGCGGCGTGCGCAGTTCGTGGCTGACCGTGGCGATAAAATCGGTGCGGGCGCGTTTGGCCTGGGCCAGCTCTCGTTTCACCTGCACCAGTTCGGCCCGAACGTGGGCCAGTTCGGCGGTCAGAATATCGGTATTTTGTGGTGCGTCAGAATTGGTCATCCCCAAATATATCCAGCCACTCATCAACTTCATCAGCCGATAACTGCACGTTGGCCTGCGCGCCGGGGTCGGCCGCGCCGGTGTTGCCGCCGCCGCTCAGCAGTTGGCGGGCAAATTCGGCGGCGGGCAGGCTGCGTACCCCGGCCAGCCGGGCGGCGGTTTGCACGGCCCGGTCAGAACTAACCACCATCAGCGCCTGCGGGTTTTTAGCTCGCCGCACCCGCCGGGCAATGAGCTGATCGGCGGTTTGGCCGGCGGGCGCAAATTGAACGGTAACGCCGCCCTGTTTTTTGCTGCTGCCGGGCCGGTAGCCCGCGCCGGAATCAAAAATCACCGTCAAACGCTGGCCGGTTCGGGCTTTGTAGCGAACCAGATGGGCCAACAACTTTTCCTCGTCGTTGGGGTCATCCAGCCGCAAATTTGGCATATGCCCAATAAGATTGTGCCCGTCGATCAGCCAGTGCATAGTTTATTATAAAAGGGGACAGAATACGGCGCAATGGGAATTTGGGGGGGAGGTGAACCAATGAATCAACGAGTCGGCGAGTCAGCGAATGTGCGCCGGTTATTAACCAGGTGCGCCTTTCGCTGACTCATTGACTCGCTGATTCGTTTTACATCCAGCGTTTAAAGTAAAAGTCGCTGTCTTCGTTATTGGTGAGGCGTTGCACAACTTCGTAGAACCATTCGTCCAAATGGGCGTCGTGGCTGTCCAATCGGGGGAAGGGGTTGTCGTAACCGGCGGTAATCGCCCGGCCCACCACATCGAGCGCGGCCAGGGCCAGTTCCGGCACATCGCGCCGGCGGATGCCCTCTTTTTCCATCAGCCTGTCGCTCACGTTGGCCATGGTCAGCCCGCCGGGAATCAGCGGCAGGGCGCGGGTGCGCATCATCGGGTAAAAAATATCCAGCACCGGATGATCGCTGCGGTCGTAAGCCTGGCGGGTGTGCGCCTGCAAAATATCTTTGGGCAAAAACAGGCTGGTGGAGTAGGCGCCCTGGCGGCCGTACTCGGCCAGGTTGGGATCGCGGCCGGCTTTGTCCAGGCTGCCGCGCCAGTCGGCGTACACCTCGGCCTCAACCTCGATGCCGTTGGCTTGCAGCACGCCGGGGAAGGCCACGGCCATTTCGCCCATCACCGTTTTGGTCACATCGATTTGCTTCTCGTTGAGCGCCGGCAGTTGCCACTGGAACAGGTTGCCGCCGGCATCGACATCTTTCACAAAAACCGGCGGCATGCCCGGCAGCAGGCCGGATAACGCCGCAGCGACGGTGTTAAAATAGACCACCCGCTCAGCGCCGGCTTCCCGCAGAGCGGTCAAAATCTCTTCCAGCGCCCGGCCTTCGAGCGCCATGCCGCCGTTGAGCCAGTGAAAACGCTGGCCAAAGCCGTTGGCCTGGGCCAGTTCTTCCATCAGCGTGCCGGTTTCAAAGTTTAACGATTTTTTCAGATCGCGGCCCAAAATAGTGACGCTGGCTGCCTGGCCGTGGTTGAGTACCGCCGCGGCCAGCGCGCCGCCCAACCCCGGGCCGGTTGCGCCCGCCAGTAGCACGTGCCGGCCGGCCAGCCAATCCAGGTTGAACTGTCCGCCGGCCAAAAACTCCTGCTGCGCGGCCGCGGTGCTGGTCAGCAGGGTTTTGGCTTCGGCGGGAAAAGACTCAATTTCTTCCGGGGTGGGGCGGGTAATTTGCGGTACGCCTTCTACTACCGGCAGGGCGGGATCGGGCTTGGCAAATGGGCTGATTACGGTTGTCATAGTTACCTCATCTTTTCTGATTTATTTTTTAAAAAGCCGACTGATTTTAGCACGAACAGCAGGCAGCGTCAACGAAGTTGGACGCCGGTCGCTTTGTGCCCCAGCAAAATTTCGGTACAATCGGAGTTAATTCTCAACGCGATGGGTGCGGCTCGCCGGTAGTTATAACCCCGGCCGCACCCAAAAGACGCGCCGAGATTTGGAAAATAAAGGATTAACCGTAATGACCGACCCGATTTGTTATGTGAATGGCCAATTTTTGCCGCTGAGTGAAGCCACGCTGCCGGTACAGGATTTGTCGATTTTGCGCGGTTACGGCGTGTTTGATTTTTTGCGCACCTACAATGGCCGCCCGTTCCGGCTGGCCGAACACGTGCAGCGGCTGGCGCACTCGGCCAGCCTCATCGAACTGGAACTGCCTGCTTCGGCGGCGGAAATTGAGCAGATTGTGCGCCAAACGCTGGCCCGCAACCAACTGCCGGAGGCCGGGATTCGGATTGTGGTCACCGGCGGGGCGTCCAGTAATTCAATCAGCGCCGATGAAGGGCCAGGGCTGCTGGTGCTGGTGTCGCCGCTGCGGGTGTACTCAGACAACTACTACACGCAGGGGGCCACAGCCATCACGGTGCCGGCCAGCCGATACATCCCCGCCGCCAAAACCATCAATTATTTGGGCGCGCTGCTGGCGCAAAAAAAAGCGGCCGCGGCCGGGGCGGTCGAAGCGCTGTACGTTTCCGAACAGGGGCACGTGCTGGAAGGCACCACCACCAACCTGTTTGTATTCAACGGGCAGCAGTTGGTTACGCCCATTGAGGGCATTTTGCCCGGCGTCACCCGCCGGGTGGTGCTGGAACTGGCGCAGCACCGGTTTGAGGTGATCGAGCGGCCCATTCTGCGGGATGAACTGGCCGGGGTAGACGAGGCGTTCATCACCGCCAGCAACAAAGAAGTGATGCCGCTGCGCCAGATTGATGATCGGCCGGTGGGCCGGGGCCGGCCCGGCCCCAACACCCGTTTACTGATGGGCCTTTTCCGCGAGGCGACTCGCGGGCAAAGCTGACTTGTGCGATAACTTGACAGGTTGCCGCCTTTGTTACTATAATCAGGCATCCACGATGGATGTTAAATCAACTACTTCGTTCGGTTCCGCGCGAGTTTGTGTCTGGGCCGTTCTTTTTGGGGTAGCACGTTTAGGCGCTGCTGAAAAACGGTTTGCCCCTCTTGTTTCCACCTACAATTTCAACAACAACCCACGACGGTTAACCAACTTTGTTCCTTGCGCCGGCATTTTGCCCGGTTTAGTTAATTTTTTCCTACCGTAATTCCCTGGGCGTTAAAAACGCCATTATCGTTAAAAGTTAGCAGTTGAAAGGAGGAACGCCAGCCAAGCCCAATGCGTTGACTTTGTATTTTAAAAAGTTGTTCCAAAAAAACCAAGGGAGGACAAGAATGAAAAAGTATTTTCTGTTTGTAATGGTGGTTTTAATGTTGGCCGTGCCGGCTGCTTCGTGGGCCGCGCCGTTGAACCAGGGCGAAGACTACACGGTGCAGGCCGATGACTGGTTGAGCAAATTGGCCGAGAAATTTCTGGGCGATGTGCTGGCTTACCCGGCCATTACCTACTACACCAACCAGAAAAATGCCGAAGACGACAGCTACGCCAAAATTACCGACTCAAACGTGATTGAGGTGGGGCAAAAGCTCTACATTCCCACTACCGCCGAAGCCGAAGCCTATTTTAATCAGGCCGCAGGTGAAGTGATGATGGCCGCCGGGGCCGGCGGCGACACCGTTAAAATCGGGGCGATTTTGCCACTGTCTGCGCCCGGTTCGGTGAGCGGCGGGATTGCCATGAAAGCCGCCTTTGAAATTGCGCTCGATGAGATCAACGCCGCCGGCGGCGTGTTGGGCCAGCCGGTTGATCTGGTGATGGTTGATACCGAGGGCCTGCCAGAACGCGGCACCGCTGCCATGCAGCGGCTTATCAGCCAGGAAGGCGTGGCCGGCGTGGTGGGCGAATACCACAGCGCCGTTGGGCTGGCGGCGATGGAAGTGGCTCACAGCAACAACGTGCCGGTGGTTTTTGCCGAAACCTGGAATGACGACGTAACCGCCAAAGGTTACCCCCAGATTTTCCGCATTGCGCCGTTGTCGTCAGAAGTGGCTCAGGCCAACGCCAACTTCATCCAATCCAGCGGGGCCAAATTTGTGATTGTCATGACCGAAAACACCAGCTACGGCATCCCCGCCGCCGAACAGTTGGCCGAACAGCTCACCGAGCGCGGCATCGAATCTGAAACCTACTTTGCCGATATTGGCACGCTCGACTTTGCGCCGGTCATCGAGCGCATCAAAGCCGGCCGCGCGCCAGGTATGATCGCGGTGCTGACCACCGGCGAAACCTCGTTTAACTTTACCCAGCAGGCCGCCGAAGCCGGCATCGGCCCGCAGCAGGTGCCGACGCTTTGCAATCAGGCCGTCGGCGACAGCGAAGCTTTTTGGTCGGCCGTGCCGGACGGCAATCTGTGTACCTACAGCCGCATCGGCCTGCCACGCGCGCTCTTTACCCCCGAAACCACCGCTTTTGTGGAAAAATACACTGCCGCCACCGGCAAAGCTGAAGCCGAATCCTACGCGATGGAAGCCTACGACTCGCTCAAGCTGATGGCTCAGGCCATCAACGAGGCCGGCTCCACCGACCCGGACGCGGTGATCAGCGCGCTGGAAAATATTAAGTACGACGGCGCACTGGGCACGATCACCTTCCCGGTCAACTCGGCCAACCCGCCCGAAGCCGCCGGCAAAGAGCCAAAATGGTGGCACCAGTTCCCCGACCCTGCTGTAACAATGGTGCAGTACCAGCAGCCGGGGCAGGACGCGCAGGATGCGGCCGTGGTCTGGCCGGATGCCTACAAAACCGCCGATCTGATGCTGCCGCAGTAAGTTTTGGATAGTCTCCCATCCCCCCTGCCCCCTTCCCCAGGGAAGGGGGATACTGGAGGCGTGGAGGCCGGGCGGCAAAGCCGACTGACCTCCACGCCAAATTTTTAATCGATTAAAGAATGAGAGCCTTTTATGTTAGCCAGCCCACTCTACCAACAAGAATTTTACCCGGCCCCGGCGCTGGCCATCCTGGCCTGGGTGCTGGTGTGGGGGATTATTGGCGGTGTGGTAACGCCTCGCGTTTACCGCCGCAAAGACCTTGACGCTTCGTCGGCTACGCTGTACGGGGCGATTGCCGGCGCCGGCACCGGCCCGATTTTGCCGGTGTACCTGTGGCTTAAAACCCCGCCGCTCAATTGGCGCTGGATTGTGGCCCCTTCGCTGCTGACGCTGGGGTTTTTATACTGGTCCTTTGCCACGTACCACCCCTCTAACCTGTGCGCCACCAACGCCACCTATGTGGTCACCCAGATTTCAAACGGTGTGCTGATCGGTATTTTGTACGGCGTCATTGCGATGGGCCTGACCCTGATCTTTTCCATTTTGGGCATTGTCAGTTTTGCCCACGGCCAGTTTTATATGATTGGCGGGTACGCCGCCTTTTACACCATCAATGAATCGCTGGGGCTGGGCCTCAACCCGATTGTCGGTATTTTTGCCGCCGGACTGGTGACGCTGATCATCGGCCTGGCGTTTGAACGAACGCTGCTTCGGCCCATGCATCTGGGCAAAGTGGAGCGCCCCGGCGAATACGCCATCCTGCTGACCTTTGGCCTGGCCTTTCTGCTGGAATATTCGATGCTGGCCACGGTGGGCGCTAATCCCCGCAAAGTAGACCCCTACCTGCCGATTGGCAACATTACACTGGGGGCCATCAGCCTGCCGCCGTCGCGGGTGATTGCCGCGGCCATCGGCCTGCTCATTTTGGCGGCGTTGCTGTGGTTTCTCAATTACACCTGGGTGGGCAAAGCCCTGCGAGCGGTGAGCCAGGACAAAGAGGCCGCCGCCGTGGTGGGCATTAACCCGCTCCGCATGAACACGCTGGCCTTTGGGCTGGGCGCGATGCTGGCCGGGTTGTCTGGCGCGGCGATGGTGCAGGTGCTCAGTTGGGTGCCCAACGTCAGCGGGCTGGCCTCCATCCGCTCGTTTGTGGTGATTGTGCTGGGCGGGATGGGGTCGCTACCCGGCGCGATGGTTGGCGGCATCGTCATCGGCATTGTTGAGTCGCTGGGGGTGGGCTGCTTTCCCGATATTGGCCGGGCGCTGGCCTACCAGCAGGTCTTCGGCCTGATTATTTTTGCGTTTGTGTTACTGCTCAAACCAACCGGCCTGTTTGGGAGGGAGCTATGAAAAAGCGCACCCTTTTCATTCGGGCGGTGGGGCTGCTGGTGGTGCTGCTCTTTGCCCTGATCCCCTTTGCTTACGATATTATTCCGTCGCTGCCGGCCGGCTACATTAACGATTACACGCTGCACGTGTTGATCATCGGCTTTTATTTTGCCATGCTGGCCTCCAGTTGGGCGCTGCTGATGGGCTACGGCGGCCAGTTTTCGTTTGGGCACATGGCTTTTGCCGGTATTGGCGCCTACACTACCGGCCTGCTGGGCCGATATTTGGGCACCGGCCCAATTACCGGCATCATCGCCGGCATGCTGATGGCCGGGCTGTTTGGGCTGATCATCGGTATGCTGGTGCTGCGGCTGCGCAGCACTTACCTGGCGCTGTTCACCATTGCCTTTGCCGAAATTCTGCGGCTGATTATCTCTGCGGAAAAGGATTACACCGAAGGCTTGAACGGCCTGCCGGTTGTGTCGCTGTTCCCCAACGGTCTCAATCTTGGGTTTTACAATTTCGACCCCATCGACAAAATCCCGCCCTATTTTGTGATGTTTGGCCTGTTGCTGCTAACGCTGGGGCTGATGTCGTGGCTGGCCGCCTCGCGCTACGGGTTGTTTTTGCGCACCATCCGCGAGGACGAAGAAGCCGCCGCGGCAATGGGCGTTGACGTGGTGCGTTACAAGGTGCTGGTGTTTGTGATTACCAGCATGGTAGCCGGACTGGCCGGCGCTACCCGCGCTCATTACGTATCGGTGATTGCGCCCAACGATATGATTTTGCTGTGGATGAGTCTGGTTATTACGATGGCCGTGCTGGGCGGCATCGAAAGCCTGGTAGCTTCGGCGCTGGGCGCGGTGATTGTGTTCAGTGCGCTGGAATATCTGCGGGCGGATTTTAGCTTGGTTACGGTAACCGGCGTGGCGCTGGTTCTGCTGCTGATGCTGCTCTTTTACCAGGGGGCGCGGCTGGCGGCCCGCCGGCTGCTGGACATGAGCCAACTCAAAGGGTTACCCAATCTGCTGGCCGGGCTGGCCTCGCTGGCGCTGGCGATTATTGCGGCGCTGCTGGTGGCCCCACCGCTAACCACGGCTGTGTCTTACGCCTGGTATGATTTGACCGGGGCGCTGCTGCCGGACACCATCGATATGAGTGCCTGGCGGCTGGTGGTGTTTGGCGTGCTGCTGATGCTGACTCTGCGTTTTTATCAAAATGGATTGCTCTATCCCTTGCTGCAATATTTCTTCCGGCCGGGTAACCTGCGCGATACCGTGGCCAAACGTGATGCCGCCGGCCAACTTACCGAAGCGGAGGCCGGCCTATGATACCCCCCACTGATCAGATTCATCTGGAACTGCGCAAAGTATCCAAACATTTTGGCGGCTTGCAGGCCTCCAGCAACGTGTCGTTTGAAATCAACGGGCCAGAACTCATCGGCCTGATTGGCCCTAACGGTGCGGGCAAAACCACGCTGACCAACCTCATCGACGGGGCGCTGTCGCCCTCCAGCGGGACCATCTATTTTAACGGCGAGCGCATCGACGGTATGAAGCCGTACCAGATTGCCCGGCGCGGCATTGGCCGTACTTTTCAGGTGACGCGCTCGTTCCGGCGCATGACCGTGCTGGAAAATCTGATGGTGCCGCATCTGGCCCTGCACGCCACGGCCAGCCACAAAGAGGTGGCTCGCAAAGCCTGGGAGGTGCTGGAATTTCTCACTTTTGAGCATCTGGCCAACGATTACGCCCGCAGCCTGTCTGGCGGGCAGCAAAAACTGCTGGAGTTGGCCCGGCTGCTCATGCTCGATCCCAAAATCATCATTTTGGATGAGCCGTTTGCCGGCGTGCACCCCAAATTGATGGAAACCATTTACGACTACATTACCACGGTCAACGGTCAGGGCAAGGCGTTCATTATCATCAGCCACGATATGGACACCATTTTCACCCTGAGCCGGCGGCTGCTGGTGCTGAATTTTGGCGAGCTGATTGCCGACGGCGAGCCGGACACCGTTCGCAAAAATCCGGCCGTCATCGAGGCCTACCTTGGCTCCGAGGACGAGCAGTTTGGCCCGGCTCGCTATCACCCCCAGGAGGAAGCCCATGCCTGACGCCTTGCCCACCGCCGCCTTTGCCACCACCGACCAGCACGCCGACGCGGCGGACATCGCTTTGGAGATTCAAAAACTGTTCGTAGGCTATTATGAAGACCTCAATATTTTGCAGGGGGTCAATCTCAAAGCCCAGCGCGCCAAAATTACCACCATTTTGGGGGCCAACGGCGTGGGCAAATCGACGCTGCTCAAGGCGGTGTACGGTTTTCTGCGGCCCAACGCCGGCAAAGTGCTGCTCAATGACAAAAATGTGGTGGGCGTGCCCACCTACAAACTCATCAATTTGGGGCTGGCCTACATTCCGCAACACCCCGGCATTTTCCGCTGGATGACCATCGAAGAGAATCTGGAAATGGGCGCGTACACTTTTCGGGGCGACAAAGCCCGCCTCAAACGCAAAATCGAAGAGGTGTACGCCCGTTTCCCCGTGCTCAAAGAGCGGCGCAAATCGCTGGCCGGTAAACTGTCCGGCGGGCAGCAGCGCATGGTCGAGGTGGGCCGCACGCTGATGACCGACCCCAGCGTGATGCTGGTTGATGAACCGACTGCCGGGCTGGCCAAAATGCTCTCGGAAGAGGTGTACGAGATGCTGGTCAACCTGAAAAATTCCGGCATCACCATTCTGCTGGTTGACCAGGAAATTCGCCACGCGCTCAAAATTGCCGATTATGTGTACGTGCTGGAGCTGGGCCGCAACAAATACGAAGGTCCGGTGGCCGATTTCAGCAGCCCGGCCAATCTGAAAAAAGCCTTTTGGGCCTGAGGCGAGACTCACTGGTCACTCGTCATTGGTCATTGGTCACTGGTCATTCGTCATTGATAATTGATAATTGGTCATTGGTCATTGTTATTGCCTGTTTTGGTTTAAAGGATACAATCTGGGAAGGGGGCTTTAGTAGCAACAACGATGTTGGGCTAAAGCCTCTATCTTATTTAGAGACAGGAACCGACCATGCGTAAAATTTTAAAACCCCCTATTAAAATGTCGGCCACGATGGCGCTCAACACCCGCGTGACCGAACTGCGCGAAGAGGGCCACCAGGTGTATCACATGGGCTTCGGCGAGGCCAAATTTCCGGTTCATCCCAAAGTGCTGGCCGATTTTAAGGAACACGCGGCCGCGCGCTCGTATCTGCCGGTAGCCGGGTTAACCCAACTGCGCCGCAACGTGGCCCAGTATTACCACCGCCGCTTCAACCTGGATACCGATGTCCGGCGGGTGATTGTGGGCAGCGGCAGCAAAACCATGCTCTACGCCGCCATGCACACCCTTGAAGGCGACGTGCTGCTGCCTTCGCCCACCTGGGTCAGCTACGATACCCAGGCCCAATTGTCCGGCAAAGCCGTCACCTGGTTGCCCACCAGCCTGGAAAACAACTACTGCCCCACCCCGGATGATCTGGAAGCCGGGTTGAAGGCGGCCCGCGCCGCCGGCCAATCGCCCGGAATTTTGGTGATTACCAGCCCCGGCAACCCTACCAGCTCCGTTTACCCGCCGGAGCTGCTCAAGGCGCTCACCGATATTGCCCGCCGCGAAGAGCTGGTCATCATCAGCGACGAAATTTATGCGCTGACCACTTACGGCGACGTGCCGTTTGTTTCAACCGCGCACTACTACCCGGAAGGCACCATCGTTACCGGCGGCCTCAGCAAGCACCTGTCGCTGGGCGGCTGGCGGCTGGGCGTGGCCCTGCTGCCCACCGGCGATTTTGGCGAATACCTGTACCAGTACATGGCCGCCGTGGCCGGGGCCGTGTGGACAACCGCCGCCGCACCGGTGCAGTACGCCGCCGTGGTCGCCTACAGCGATGACCCGGACATCGACGCTTACGCGGCCACCTGCACCGCCATTCACGGCTACGTCACCACCTATTTGTACGATACACTGCACGCGCTCGGCGTGCCCAGTTCCAAACCGGGCGGCGGCTTTTATGTGTACCCCAGCTTTGCCCCCTGGCGCGAGTCGCTGGCTCAAAAGCACAACGTCCGCACCAGCCAGGAATTGGCCAACTTCCTGCTCGATGAATTTCATATCGCCACCCTGCCCGGCACCGATTTTGGAGCCAAACCCGAAGACCTGACCCTGCGTCTTTCAACCAGCTACCTCTACGCCATGACCGATGCCGAAGGTGAAGCGATGGTGGCGGCCTACGGCCAAAACCTGCCCCGCGATGAATTTTTGCAGCAAACCTGCCCGGCCATCCTCGATGTGTGCGGCCGCTTTAAAGAGCTGGTCACATCATTTTGATTTGACCCCCTCCCCTACCCCTGCTTGGGGGAGGGGAATAAAAGATGTGGGCGACGGCCAGCCAACTTTATTTTCAGGGGAGTCGGACAGTCCCATCCGGAACGACACCGGGAGATGAAAATTGGGTAGGGGCGGTTCGCGAACCGCCCCTACAGTCGCAATTCGCTTGTTTTGGACTCCGGTCACAATTTTTGAGAAGCAGGTCAGGAATCCCCTAATTCCTAATTCCTAACTCCTGATCCCTATTTTCAGAGGAGCAATACCCATGCAAGAAATTGTCATTATCGACGGGGTGCGCACCCCGATTGGCAGCTACGGCGGCGGGCTGAGCAGTGTTCGCCCCGATGACCTGCTGGCGCACACCTACCGGGCGCTCATCGAGCGCACCGGCATCGACCCGGCGCTGATCGAAGATGTGGTCGCCGGTTGCGGCAACCAGGCCGGTGAAGACAACCGCGACGTGGCCCGCATGGCCGCGCTGCTGGCCGGCTTCCCGGTTACTGTGCCGGGCGTCACCGTTAACCGCAACTGCTCGTCGGCGCTGGAGGCGGTGAACCAGGCCGCCAAATCCATCCTCGCCGGCGAGGGCGACATTTACATTGGCAGCGGCGTCGAAAGTATGAGCCGCGCCCCGTGGAGCGTGCCCAAACCGGATAAAGTGCCCACCTTCACCGCGCCGCAAATGTGGGACACCACCGTCGGCTGGCGCTACCACAACCCCAAAATGGACGCCCTCTACCCCATCATCAGTCTGGGTGAAACCGCCGAAAACATTGCCCAGGAAATGGCCATCAGCCGGGAAGAGCAGGATGCCTTTGCTTTGGAAAGCCATCGCCGGGCGATTGCGGCCATTAACGCCGGCCGGTTTAAAGACGAAATCACGCCGGTGCCGGTCCCGCAGCGCAAAGGCGACCCGCTGCTCATCGATACCGACGAGCACCCGCGCTACCGGCTGGAAAACGGCCAGTACGTACTCGATACGTCGTTGGAACAGTTGGCCCGGCTGCGGCCCGCCTTCCGCAAAGGCGGCACGGTGACCGCCGGCAATTCCAGCGGTATCAACGATGGCGCGGCGGCGCTGCTGCTGATGAGCCGCGCCAAAGCCGATGAACTCGGCCTGAAGCCGATGGCCCGCTGGGTCGGTTCGGCGGTGGCCGGCGTTGATCCCGGGGTGATGGGCTACGGCCCGGTACCCTCCACCGAAAAACTGCTGGCCCGGCTGGGGCTGTCGCAGGCAGATATTGGTTTGGTTGAATTGAATGAAGCCTTTGCCGCCCAATCGCTGGGGGTAATGAAAAAGCTCGGTTTGCGGGCGGACATTACCAACGTTAACGGCGGGGCCATCGCGCTGGGCCACCCCACCGGTTGCTCCGGCGCGCGCATTCTGGTGACGCTGCTGCATGAAATGAAGCGCCGCGCCCCGGCGGAAAAGCGTCCCTACTACGGGCTGGCCACGCTGTGCGTCGGCGTGGGCATGGGCGTGTCTACCGTGGTGGAGTGGCTGGACGAGTGAGTGATGAAGAAATGCTCCCGACAGCCCATCAAAGAATGAAAATTTAGCGTAGGGGCGGTTCGCGAACCGCCCCTACATTCGCAGATCCGTTTATTTTCAAGGGAGACGGACTCAACCTGCGGCGCGGCAACGATGAATGCCTGTACCTGGCACAGGTGAAAATCTTTCAACCCCCACCCGTCGCTGCGCGACTCCCTCCCCCTGTCAGGGGGAGGGTTGGGGAGGGGGGTCTATTTTCACAGGAATTAGACCGACTCCAAGGGACAACACCAACAATTAAAATCAGGAGTCCAAAACTACAGTTTTGGACTCCTCCCGCAAACTTTTAGGAATCGGGACATACCCCTAATTCCTAATTCCTGATTCCTGAATCCTGAATCCTGTTTTCATAAGGAGATAAACCAATGACCAACCCCATCTCCCGCCCGCTGTCCGGCATCCGCGTTATCGGCCTGGAACAGTACATGAGCGGGCCGTACTGCACTATGCTGCTGGCCGACGCCGGCGCGGAGGTCATCAAAATTGAGCGGCCCGGCAGCGGCGATCCCCGCCGGGCTATTCCACCGTTTGTCGAAAAAAACGGCGTCAAAAAAGCGGGCGGCTATCTCAGTTACAATCGTAACAAAAAAAGCCTGGCCCTCAATTTGCGCAGTAAAGAGGGGCAGGCGATTGTTCGCCAGCTTGTTGCCCGCGCCGATGTGGTGGTTGAAAATCTGCGGCCCGGCGCAACGGAAAATATGGGGCTAACTTACGAGGCGCTGAAATCGCTCAACCCGCGGCTGGTGTATGCCATGATTTCCGGTTTTGGCCGGCTGCCCGGCTATCAGAGCGACTACAGCCAGCGGCCCGCTTTTGATATTGTGGCCGAAGCGATGAGCGGGGTGATGGATTTGGTTGGCTTTGCCGATAAACCGCCCACCTACACCCTGTACGGCATGGCCGATGTTTACTCCGGGATGATTGCCGCTTACGGGGTGATGCAGGCCCTGTTTATGCGCGAGCGCACCGGCGCGGGGCAGTTGGTTGATGTGAGCATGCTCGATAACGTGCTGGCCCTCAACGAGCGGATGGTCACTTTGTACGCCGTCACCGGCAAAGAACCTCGCCGCGGCGAACTGGAGCATTTGTGGCCGCGCGGCGCGTTTAAATGCCGCGACGGCTACGTGGCGCTCAACGTGCCGGACGACATCATCTGGCAGCGGCTGGCCGCTACCGTGGGCCGGCCCGATTTAGCCAGCGACCCGCGCAGCGCCACCGGCACCGCCCGCGCCGAGAATGCGGCGCTGTTGCAACCCATCCTCGAAGGCTGGATGGCCGATAAAACCCGGGCCGAAGTGGTGGACAGGCTCAACGCCGCCGGCGTGCCCACCGGCCCTGTTTACAGCGCCGGCGATGTGTTTGCCGATGACCATTTCCGCACCCGCCGCATGCTGGTTGACGTGCCCGATCCCGAAGTTGGCCCGACCACGTTTGCCCGCACCACGCCGCACCTGTCGGCCGCGCCGGACATCCCCACCGAACCCGCGCCCAATCTGGGCCAGCACACCCGCTCTATTTTGACCGAACTGTTGGACTACACCGATGCCAAAATCGACGCGCTGGTGGCCGCGGGGGTGGTTGCGGTCAGTTAGGCGGGCTGTTCGGTCAGCATTTTAAAGGCCAGCCGCCGGCCGCGCTGCTGGCCAAATACCAGCGCAAACCACAGCCGGGTCAGCCCGTCGATGACTCCCACCTGCTCGCGGCCGCCCACATACACCGGCCGCAACCCGATGTCGGTAATCAGCGTTTCCACGGCGGCCCGGGGCACGCCGTCATCGCCGCAGAAAAACAGGTCTACCTGTTCCCCACCGATGCGCGGTGTTTCAAAATTTTCCCAACCCAACGTGCTGAATGCCCGGTACAGGTTGGCTTCCGGCGCGGCGGCGGCAATGGCCGCCAAACTGTTCATCTCCGCCTGCCCCACCCGATTGGTGGCATCTAAAATAATTTTGCCGTTGAGCGTGGGGCCGTGCTCGGCCAGCAGTTCGGCCACCGCCGCGCCGGGGATGGCCAGCAGCACCGCCTCGCTGGCGGCCAGCGCCTCGGCAATGGTCACCACGCGGCCGTTGCCGCCGACGCCCGCCAGCAGCAATTGGTATTTGGCAGCGGTGGGCTGGCGCGCTCCAAAGCTGATGCTGTGACCGGCCGCCGCCCATTTTTTGCCCAGTGTGCCGCCAATATTGCCACTTCCCAAAATTGCGATGTTCATAGCTGTATCCTTTCTTAAAGCCATAATCACCCATTAACCGCGCCGCGGTTGACGTGCAAAAAGGCCACCGGCATTGTAGTCGCTGGCTGGCCCAAATTCAACTGAAAATCACCTGTTTTTGGGGCTTGACAAACAACTCAAACTGGTGTACACTCGCTTTGTAAGTTAAATTAACTTACAAAGAGGAACCGATGATTGCTTCTACTACCAAAGCCACCCGCGCTCAAACCAAAAGCCACAACAAAACGCTCATCTTCAAAACCATTTATGATCACGGCCAGATCAGTCGGGCCGATGTCGCCCGTGTTACCCATTTGACCCGGCCAACGGTTTCCAGCACGGTGGTTGAGCTGATTGAGGAAGGATTGGTCGCCGAAGTGGGGCAAGGCCCGTCTGAAGGCGGTAAGCCGCCTATTTTGCTGAGCGTGGTTGAGGATTCGCGCCACCTGATTGGCATTGATCTGGCCAACAGCGAGTTTCGGGGAGCGGTCATCGATTTGCGGGGCAAAATCATCCATCGCTGCGGCCTGCCGGTGGATGAGCGCGATGGCGAAGCGGCCCTGCAACTGGTGTACCAACTGGTTGATGAATTAACCGCCGCCGCCACCAGCCCCATTTTGGGGATTGGTATTGGCACCCCCGGCCTGATGAACCCCGAAGCCGGGGTGGTGCGCAAGGCCGTCAATTTGGATTGGCAGGATTTGCCGCTGCGCGATCTGCTGGCCGAACGCTACCGGCTGCCGGTGTACATTGCCAACGACAGCCAGGTGGCTGCACTCGGTGAGTTTACGTTTGGTTGCAGCCGGCAATTATCGAGTTTGGTGGTGGTTAAAGTGGGGCGCGGCATTGGCGCCGGGATTGTAATTGACGGCCAGCTTTTTTACGGGGATGGCAACGGCGCGGGCGAAATTGGTCACATTCGCGTGGTGGAAAACGGCGAGGTTTGCCGCTGCGGCAACACCGGCTGTTTGGAAACGGTGGTCAGTAGCCGGTTGCTTATCAGCCAGGCCAAAGAAATTATGCAGCGCAACCCGCAGTCGCTGCTGCACCAGTTTGCTGCCGCGCCGGCAGAGGTGAATACAAGCGTGATTTTGCAGGCATTTGCCGCCGGCGACCCCGACGTACGGCAGGCGGTGGCGACAATGGGCCGCTACCTGGGCATCGCCGTGGCCAATCTGGTGGGCATTTTAAACATCAAACAGATTGCCATTGGCGGCAGTTTGGCTCGCTTTGAGGCCGGGCTGGTTGAGCCGGTCCGGCAGGAAATGCACCGGCATGTGCAGCCTACTCAGGCCAATGAAACAACCGTGGTGGTCGCCAATCTGGGCACCGATATTGTGATTTTTGGTGCGGCGGCGCTGCTGCTGGCCAATGAGCTGGGGTTGGTATAAAAGATTAATTCGTAATGCGTAGAAAAATTACGGATTACGCATCACGAATTGGAACGGAGTTCACAATGACCTTTCAACTGATTACCCCCAACATTATCCCCCCCCTCGATGAGGATTTTCGGCCGGCGGTGCTGGCTAATCGATACTTTCAGCAGGAGGTGGCCCAGAGCGGCGCGGGCGTACCGTTGATCATCGCTCTGGAACGGGCCGATGGCGTGGTCTCCCGCTACGGCACCGTGGTTTACGCCGACGATCATCCCCACGCGGCGGCCAACCTGCCCTACGTTGAGCGAGTGGTCAAATTTTTACTGTGGCAGCGCGGCGGCTGGAAGGTGTACATTGGCGGTTCGGCGCAGGTGGGCCAGTACATCCGGGCCGTTTATTCCGCCGCCGGCGAGCGCGCCTTTGATTACGAATTTATGGGCGAGAAAGTGTACGAACACCCCTTTACTGTGGTGGTGTGTGATATTGACGACGTGCCGCCGGCCAACGAAGCCGGTCAGCCGCTGGGCCGCCACCTCGATGGCTACCGCATCGGCTTTGATTTGGGCGCATCCGATCGCAAGGTGTCGGCGGTGGTCAACGGCGAAGCCATTTTTAGCGAAGAAGTGGTTTGGCAGCCGCGCCAGCAAACTGACCCCGACTACCATTACCGGGAAATTGTGGCGGCGCTGCGCTCGGCGCAGGCCAAAATGCCCCGGCTCGATGCCATTGGCGGCAGCAGCGCCGGTATTTACGTGAACAACCGGCCCATGGTCGCTTCGCTGTTTCGCGGCATCCCGGCCGACCAGTTTGACCAAATCAAAACCATGTTTTTGCGCATCCGCGATGAATTTGGCGTGCCGCTGGAAGTGGTGAACGATGGCGATGTGACCGCGCTGGCCGGCTCGATGTCGCTGGAAGATAACGAGGTGCTGGGCGTGGCGCTCGGCTCCAGCGAGGCGGTGGGCTACGTAGACCACGCCGGCCACATTACCGGCTGGCTCAACGAGCTGGCCTTTGCCCCGGTTGATTACAACCCCGCCGCCCCGGTTGACGAATGGAGCGGTGACCACGGCGTAGGCGCGCTCTATTTTTCACAGCAGTGCGTGTTTCGGCTGGCGCCCAAGGCCGGGTTGGATCTGCCCAGCGGTGTGCCGGACGCTGATCGGCTTAAATTTGTGCAGAAATTTTTGGAAGAGGGCCACCCCGGCGCGGTTAAAATCTGGCAGAGTATTGGTGTGTATTTGGGCTACGCCATCGCCCATTACGCCGATTTTTATGATTTGCGACATGTGCTTATTTTGGGCCGGGTTACGTCCGGGCAGGGCGGCCCGCTGATTTTGGAGAACGCGTACCACGTGCTGCAAACCGAATTTCCAGACCTAGCCGCCCGCGTAAAAATTCAATTGCCGGATGAAAAAAGCCGCCGCGTCGGCCAGTCCATCGCCGCGGCCAGTTTGCCGGCGATAACCAATAACCAATGACGAATGACCAATGACGAAGGATCATTTTTAATGAACTTTACTCAGCCCAAAGCTCAACTATTTATGCCCGATGGCCTGCCCGCCGCCGAGGCGCTGGCCCGGACAACACACCTGGCCATCGGCGCGCACCAGGATGATCTGGAAATTATGGCCGCCGAAGGCATTCTGGCCTGTTTTCAACGCGAAGACCGCTGGTTTACCGGTGTGGTGGTCACCGACGGGCGTGGCTCGCCGCGCAGCGGTCCCTACGCCGCTTACACCGATGACCAGATGTGGGCCGTGCGCATCAAGGAGCAGAAAAAAGCCGCCGTGGTGGGCGAGTTTGCCGCCCAAATCCTGCTTGATTTTCCCAGCCGCGCTGTCAAAGATGGGGCCGACCAGCAACCAATTGAGGACATCAGCCAGATTTTGCGCGCCTGCCGCCCCCAGATTGTTTACACCCACAACCTGGCCGACAAGCACGATACGCACATCGGCGTGGCCCTGAAAACAATTGAGGCTATTCGCCGCCTGCCCGCCGCTGAACGCCCTCAAACTTTGTACGGCTGCGAAGTGTGGCGCGATCTGGACTGGCTGGCGGACGACGACAAAGTGGCGTTTAACTGCTCCGAGCACGAAAATATGCAGATGGCGCTCGTTGGCGTGTTTGATTCGCAGGTGACCGGCGGCAAGCGCTACGATCTGGCCACCATGGGCCGGCGACGGGCCAACGCCACCTACCACGCCTCGCACAACACCGATGTGACCACCGGCCTTAATTGGGGCATGGACCTCAGCCCGCTCATCCACAATACCGGCCTTGACCCGCTTGACTACGTGCAGCAGTTGGTGCAGCGGTTTGCCGAGGATATCCGCGCCCGGTTTGCCCGGGTTCGATAGACCGGGAATTGGGAGTTAGAAATTGGGCGTTAGCTGCATGCAAAATGCTCTAACTCCTAATTCCTGACTCCTAATCCCTACCAGCAAAGGAGGTGTTATGCACTAACCCGAAGGCTCAAAAATCTCAAAAAATTTCTGTCGATTAATTCAAGGAGGAAGACAACTGATGTTGAAGAAACTGTCTGTTTTGCTAATCATGGCCTTGCTGGCCGCGGCGGTAATTGCCTGCGCGCCAGAACAACCGCCTGCTCCGGCTCCGGCCGAACAGCCCAAAGCTGAAGCGCCGGCCGCCGAGCAACCCAAAGAAGAAGCCGCTCCGGCGGAACAACCCAAAGAAGAGGCCAAGGCCGAAGAACCTGCCCCAGCCGCCGCCAAAGCCTCATTGACCATTGAAAGCTGGCGCAACGACGACCTGAAAATCTGGGAAGATGTGATCATCCCCGCCTTCAACAAACAATACCCGGACATTCAGGTAACGTTTGCTCCCTCAGCGCCGGCTGAATACAACGCCGCGCTTAATGCCAAGCTCGAAGGCGGCACCGCCGGCGACCTGATCACCTGCCGCCCGTTTGACGCCTCGCTGGCCCTGTTTGATAAAGGCTACCTGGCCTCGCTGAACGACTTGCCCGGCATGGATAATTTTGGTGATGTGGCCAAGAGCGCCTGGGTTACCGACGACGGCTCATCGGTATTCTGCGTGCCGATGGCTTCGGTTATCCACGGCTTCATCTACAACAAAGACATCTTCAACGAGCTCGGGCTGACCGAACCGGCTACCGAAGCCGACTTTTACGCGCTGCTGGATAAAGTGAAAGAAGATGGCAATTACACCCCGCTCGATATCGGCACCGCCGACCAGTGGGAATCGGCCACAATGGGTTTTCAAAATATTGGGCCTAACTACTGGAAAGGCGAACAAGGCCGCCTGGGGCTGATTGCCGGCACCGAAAAATTCACCGACCCGCAGTACGTGGCCGTGTGGGATGCGCTGGCCAAATGGGCGCCCTACCTGGCCGACGGCTTTGAAGCGCAAACCTACCCCGACAGCCAGAACCTCTTCTCGCTGGGGCGGGCCGCCATTTACCCGGCCGGCTCGTGGGATATTGCCCTGTTCAATGACCAGGCCGATTTTGAAATGGGCGCGTTCAAACCCCCGTTGCCCGAAGGCGCGGACAAATGCTACATCAGCGACCACACCGACATTGCGTTGGGCATGAACGCCAACACCAAAAATCCGGAAGCCGCCCGCAAATTCCTGGAATGGATGACCACCGCCGAGTTTGCCGACCTGTACGCCAACTCGCTGCCCGGCTTCTTTTCGCTGTCCAAACACGATATCAAATTGAACGATCCCGTGGCCCAAACCTTTGTTGATTGGCGCAAAGAGTGCGACAGCACCATCCGCAACAGCTACCAGATTCTCTCGCGCGGCGAGCCGAACCTGGAAAATGAACTGTGGAGCGTGAGCGCTCAGGTGATCAACGGCACCCTCACCCCCGCCGATGCCGCCACCCAGATTCAAACCGGCCTGGAAAAATGGTACAAACCCGCGCAGGGTAGCGCCGCGCCGGCCGACACCACCAAAGAAGAAGCCGCCATGCCTGCGCTGGCCGCCGATTCGTTCTTGGGCCGGGCGATGGCCGGTGAATTTACCGGTAAAACCGTCACCGTATTGGGGCCGATGGTTGAAGTTGAAGAAGAAAAGTTTAACCGGGCGTTAGCGCCGTTTGAAGAAGCTACCGGCATTGATGTACAGTATAACGGCACTAAAGAATTTGAAGTGCAAGTTAGCGTCCGGGTGGATGCCGGCGACGCTCCCGATATCATCGACTTCCCCCAACCTGGTTATCTGGCCAATATTGTTCGCCAGGGCAAAGTGGTAGACGTTAGCACCTTTATGGATATGGACCGACTAAAAGCCAATTACAACCAGGCGTGGCTGGATATGGCTACCATGGAAGGCCCCGACGGCCCGATTATGTCCGGCGTTTGGCACCGCACCGCGGGTAAGAGTATGGTCTGGTATCCCAAAGCCCAGTTTGAGGCTGCCGGCTACGAAGTGCCGCAAACCTGGGATGAACTGATGGCTCTGACTCAGCAGATTGCTGACGATGGCGACACGGCCTGGTGTATCGGTATTGAAAGCGGTAACGCCACCGGTTGGGTCGCCACCGACTGGATGGAAAACATCATGCTGCGTACCACCTCGCTGGAAAACTACGACAAATGGGTCAAAGGAGAACTGCCTTTCAGCTCGCCCGAAGTTAAAAATGCCGCCGAAACAATGGCCAAAATCTGGCTTGATGATAAATATGTTTATGGTGGCACCAAACAGATTGTAACGACTTTCATTGGCGATTCGCCGGTGCCAATGTTTGAGAACCCGCCCAAATGCTGGCTCCATATGCAAGCCGGTTGGATTCCTGACTTCTTTGGTCAGGGCCTCAAGCCGGGCGTAGATTACGATTTCTTCTACCTGCCGCCGATTGATCAAGCCTACGGCAAACCTGTGTTGGTGGCCGGCGACATTATGGCTATGTTCAACGATCGTCCCGAAGTGCGGGCTTTGATGGAATACTTTAGCACCGGAGCCAGCGTCGAAGAATGGGTGAAGGCTGGTGGCGCGATCTCGCCCCATATGGATTCGAAGCTGGAGTGGTATGGTAACCCGATGGATAAGAAGATTGCGGCGATGATTCTGGACGCGGATAGCGTTCGTTTTGATGCTTCTGACCTGATGCCGGGTGAAGTTGGCGCCGGCTCGTTCTGGAAAGGGATGACCGACTGGGTCAGCGGCAGCACCGATTTGGATACCGCGCTCAAAGAAATTGACGCAGCCTGGCCCAAATAAGAAGTAAAAAGTAAGAAGTAAGCAGTAGGGGCGGTTCGCGAACCGCCCCTACATTCGCAATTCGCATGTTTTGGACTCCGGTCACAATTTTTTAGAGTCGGGGCAGGAATCCCCTAACTCCTAATTCCTGACTCCTGGCTCCTGTTTTTCAGAGGAGGAGTTATACAGCTATGCCTGCCAAACGACGCAAAGCTTTTCCCACCCATATTTTTGTGTTTTTGATCCCCGCAACCCTGATTTACACCCTGTTTATGATTTATCCGCTCATCGATTCATTGCGGTTGAGTATGTTTGCCCCTAACAATCAGGGCGCCGAAACTTTTGCCGGTTTTCAAAATTACATAACCTTGCTCACCGATGAACTCTGGTCGGTGCGCTTTTGGGGCGCGTTGCGCAATAATTTTATCTTTTTTCTTATCCACATGTTTGTCCAAAACCCGGTGGGGCTGCTGCTGGCAGCGCTGTTGAGCCAGCGGCAGGTGCTGGGCCGGTCCGCCTACCGCACCGCCCTGTTTTTACCCACCATGCTCTCGGTGGTGATCATCGGCTTTATCTGGCAGCTTATTCTCAGCCCGTTGTGGGGCATTGCCAAAGGGTTGATGGCGCTGGTTTGGCTGGATCAGTTTTTCAAACCCTGGTTGGGGTTGGAAGGCCCGGCGCTGATTGCCCTGGCGCTCATTTCAGTCTGGCAATTTATCGGTATCCCGATGATGCTCTTTTACGCGGCTATGCTCGGTATTCCGGAGGAACTTGTCGAGGCCGCCCATGTTGATGGCGCGACGAACTGGACTGTTTTCTGGCGCATTAAATTCCCGCTGATCCTGCCTACCGTGGGCATTGTGACCATTCTCACTTACGTGGGCAACTTTAACGCCTTCGACCTGATCTACACCACGCAAGGCGCGCTGGCCGGCCCCAACTTCTCCACCGATATTATGGGCACGTTTTTCTACCGCACCTTCTTCGGGTTTCAGTTGCAGTTGGGCAACCCAACAATGGGCGCGACCGTCGCCGCGATGATGTTTTTGATTATTCTGGCCGGCGTGCTGCTTTATCTGTTTGGCTGGCAGCGCCGCATAACCACTTACGAAATTTAGGGGGAACTGATGAAAATTTGGCATAGAATCCGCGAACAGGGCGTGCCGCAGCTTGTCCTGTTTGGTTACACACTCATTGCCCTGTTCCCAATTGTGCTCATCCTGATGAATTCGTTTAAAACGCGCAAGGCCATTTTTAACGCGCCGTGGGAGCCGCCGCTGGCCGACACTTTTAGTATGCAGGGTTACTACACCGTTTTTGAACGATCCAGTTTTCAGTATTATTTTCTCAACAGCCTGATTGTCACCGTGGTGTCGCTCATTTTGATTGTCTTTACCGGCGCGATGGCTGCCTACGCCCTGTCGGAATATAAATTTCCGGGCAACACATTTTTGGGGCTGTATTTGGCGCTGGGCATTATGATTCCCATCCGGCTGGGGACAGTCAGTATATTGCGGCTGGTCGTGTCGATGGGGCTGGTCGATACGCTGACGGCGCTCATTTTGGTGTACACCGCGCAGGGTCTGCCGCTGACCATTTTTGTGCTGCAACAATTTATGGCCCAGGTTCCGCGTGAACTGAAAGAGGCGGCCCGCATCGATGGGGCCAGCGAGTACCGCATTTTTGGCATGGTTCTGCCGCTGGTGCGCCCGGCTATCGCCACCGTGGCCGTGTTTGTGATGATCCCCATCTGGAACGACCTCTGGTTCCCGCTCATTCTGGCCCCCGGCGAGCGCAACAAAACCGTTACTTACGGCGCGCAGCAATTTTTGGGCCAGTTTGTCAGCGATTGGAACGCCGTCCTCTCGTCACTTACGCTGGCGATGATTCCGGTGCTCATTTTGTACATTCTCTTCTCCCGGCAACTCATTCGGGGCATTACGTCCGGGGCAGTCAAATGATTTACGATTGACGATTTTGGGTTTACGATTATTGGTGGTGTTGCAGGCTGTTTGCCGTGTTTTGCGCCCAATCCAAAATCCAAAATCTAAAATCCAAAATCAAAGGAGGTTTTTATGAAAATTGGCATTGTTGGCACCGGCTTTATGGGTGTTACCCACGCCGCCGGCTGGGCCGAAACCCCGGCCACTATCGCCGGCTTTGTCAGCGCCAGCGCCGAGTCGGCTGGCGCGCTGGCCGGGCAGTACGGGGCCAAAATCTATCCCGATTTTGAGTCGATGCTGGCCGAGGTGGATGTGGTTGATATTTGCACGCCCACCCACCTGCACCACGCGCAAGTGTTGCAAGCTGCCGCCGCCGGCAAACACATTGTCTGCGAAAAGCCGCTGGCCCGCACCGTGCCCGACGCGCGGCAGATGATCGTCGCCTGCGATGCCGCCGGCGTTAAGCTGCTGGTGGCCCACGTGGTCCGCTTTTTCCCGGAATACGCCCAGGCCCGGGCCGCCGTTGCCCGCGGCGATATCGGCCAGCCGGCGGTGGTGCGCCTCACGCGCGGCACCTTCCGCCCCAAAAAACCGGTCGATAACTGGTTCACCGATTTTGAAAAATCCGGCGGCATGATGCTCGATTTGATGATTCACGATTTTGACTACGCCCGCTGGATTTCCGGCGAGGTCGAATCGGTCTTTGCCAAAAATATCAGCAGCGCCCACCCCGCCGCGCCCATCGATTACGGGCTGGCTATTCTCAAGCATCGCGGCGGGGCCATCTCCCACGTCGAAGGCTCGTGGGCCTACCCGCCGCCGCTGTTCCGCACCCGGCTGGAAATTGCCGGCTCCGATGGCTGGCTGGAAGCCGACTCCGACAAAATGGCGGCCATCCGCCTGCACCTGCACCAAACCCAAACCGACGCGCCGGATGTGCCGCTGCCCGGCAGCCCGCTCAGCGAAAGCCCGTACACCACCCAGCTCAAATCATTTTACGCCGCGCTGGCCCACGATGCCCCCGTGCCCATTACCGCCGCCGACGGGTTGGCCGCCCTGCAAATTGCGCTGGCGGCCATCGAGTCGGCCCAAACCGGCCAGCCGGTGACAATTGACGAATGACCAATGACGGAGTATTTTTAATGCGCTTAGCCATTGTTAGCTTTGCCCACCTGCACGCCGAAGCCTACATTCACAACATCCGCGCCCTGCCCGGCGTGGAGTTCGTCGGCTTTTGCGATGACGACGCCGCGCGCGGCCAGCACTTTGCCGCCCAGTTTAACGCCCGGTTGTTTCCCTCTTACGAGTCATTGCTGGCCGAACAGCCCGACGGCGTGATCATCTGCTCGGAGAACAACAAACACCGCCCGCTGGCCGAGCAGGCCGCGCAGGCCGGCGTCCATGTGCTCAGCGAAAAGCCGCTGGCCACCAATTTGGAAGACGCCCGCGCCATGATCGATGCCTGCGCCGCCGCCGGGGTCACGCTGATGACCGCCTTCCCCATGCGCTTCAGCGCGCCGCTGCTGGAAGTGAAGGCCACCCTCAACGCCGGCACGCTGGGCCGCGTGTTCAGCCTCAACACCACCAACCAGGGCCAAATGCCCATCGCTCACCGCCAATGGTTTGTGGACAAAGAGCTGGCCGGCGGCGGGGCCATGATGGACCACACCGTTCACCTGGCCGACGTGCTGCGCTGGTTCCTCAACACCGAAGTGACCGAAGTTTACGCCGTCAACAACCACATTTTGCACCGCGACACAGTTGACGTGGAGACCGGCGGCCTGCTCATGCTCACCCTGGCCGATGGCACCTTTGCCAGCATCGATTGTAGCTGGAGCAAGCCGCTCAACTACCCCACCTGGGGCGGCCTGACAATGGAGCTCATCAGCGAGCGCGGCCTGACTGTGGTTGATGCCTTTAGCCAGAATCTGAACGTTTACAACCAGTCAAACAGCAGTCACTGGTGGGCCTACTGGGGCTCCGACGCCAACCAGGCCATGATTGCCGAGTTTGTGGCCGCCATCCGCGGGCAGCGTCCGCCCGCCGTGACCGGCGAAGATGGCTACCGCGCTGTCGAGGTGGCCCTGGCCGCCTATCGCTCCGCCGAAACCGGCCAGCCGGTTAAATTGCCGCTGTAGCCGGCGCGGGTGAAAATTGGGTAGGGGCGTTTCGCGAAGCGCCCTTACATTCGCTGGTTCGCTGATATTTTTCACCGGAGGACTATCCGATGGCTCGTATTTACTACGTAGGCGACTGGGCCGTGATGTGCGGCCCGGTCTTTGCCGAAACGCCTTTCAATTACGCCTACAAAGGGCTGGAACTGTTCAACTACGGCGCCTGGCTCAAAGACGCGCTGGAAAGCAGCGGCGCGCACAGCGTCACCTCCGTGCCAACGTGGGATTTTTACAAGCTGCCGCCCGGCGAGTACGAAAAAGTTCTGGCCGACACCGACGTGCTCATCTTCAGCGATGTTGAGGCCAAAAATTTTCAACTCGACCCCAACTTTTTTGACCGACGCAAATTTGGCACCGCCGTGCTCACCTTTCCCGACCGGGTGCGGCTCACCGTCGAGGCCATTCAGGCCGGTACGTCCGCGATGTTTCTGGGCGGCTGGCTGTCGTTTACCGGCGAAATGGGCAAAGGCGGCTGGAATCGCACCCGCCTGCGAGAGGTGCTGCCGGTGCGGTGCAGCGACTACGAAGACCTGGTGGAAAGCACCGAAGGTTTCACCGCCCGGCCCACCCCGGCGGGCAGCGCCCACTTTGCCGGCCTCGATTTTGCCACTTTCCCGCCCATTTTGGGCTACAACAAAGTTGCCCCCCGCCCCGATTGCCCGGTGCTGCTGACCGTCCCCCAAACCGGTGACCCGCTGGTCACCTCCGGCGCATTTGGCCGGGGCCGGGTGCTGGCCTACATGTCTGACCCCGCGCCGCACTGGGGCTGCAATTTTGTGTTTTGGCCGCACTACGCCGATTTCTGGCTGGCCTGCCTCAACTTCATCCTGCGAGAGAACTGACCCATGACCGACCAACTTTTGTTATTGCCCGCGCCGCGCCAGCTCAGCCTGACCGGCGGCGCGTTTTCCCTGCCGGCGGAGCGGCTCATCGCCCTCAACGCCGCCGAGCCATCGGCCCTGCTGTTTACCGCCGAGCGGGTGCAGGCCGCCCTGCGCCAGTCCGCCGGCGTCGAGTGGCCCATTGTTGCCGGCGACGCCGCCCCGGCGGCCCGCGTTTGCTTGCGACTCAACGTGGTGCCGGGCGCGGTGGCTCACCCGCAGGGCTACCAGCTCACCATCACCGCCGCGGCCATCGATATTGTGGCCGCCACGCCCGCCGGCGTCTGGTACGGCGCGCTCACACTCATCCAGCTTATCGAACAGCGCCGGCGCGAATTGCCGCAACTGCGCGCCGCCGACTGGCCGGATTTCCCCAACCGGGGGGTCATGCTCGATATCAGCCGCGACCGCGTGCCCACGCTGGACACGCTGTTTGAGCTGATCGACATGCTGGCCGGCTGGAAGATCAACCAGCTCCAGCTTTACACCGAGCACACCTTTGCCTACCAGCAGCACCCCGACGTGTGGGCTGACGCCTCGCCGCTGACCGGCGCGGAGGTGCTGGCCCTCGATGCCTACTGCCGTGAGCGCTGCATCGAACTGGTGCCCAACCAGAACACCTTTGGCCACATGCGCCGCTGGCTCATCCACCCGCGCTACCGCCCGCTGGCCGAATGTCCCCACGGCTGCGACACCGGCCTGCCGGACTGGGGCCATTTTAACGAGCCGTTTTCGCTGGCCCCGGAAAATCCCGGCAGCCTGGAACTGGTCCGCAGCCTGATGGACGAACTGCTGCCCCACTTTGCCAGCCGCCAGTTCAACGTGGGCTGCGATGAAGCCGTGGAGCTGGGCCAGGGCGCCAGCGCCGCCAGCGTGGCTCAACGCGGCAAGGGGCGGGTTTACCTGGAGTTTCTGCTGAAAATTTATCGCGAAGTGAAGGCGCGGGGCCGCACCATGCAGTTTTGGGGCGACATCATCATGGAATACCCGGAACTGGTGCCGGAACTGCCCCGCGATGCCGTGGCGATGGAGTGGGGCTACGAGGCTGACCATCCCTTTGCCGACCACGGCGCTAAATTTGCCGCCTCCGGGGTGCCGTTTTATGTGTGCGCCGGCACGTCAAGCTGGAACAGCGTGGCCGGGCGCACCGACAACGCCCTGCAAAACCTGCGCAACGCCGCCCGCAACGGCCTTGGCCACGGCGCGGTGGGCTACCTCATCACCGATTGGGGCGACAACGGCCACTGGCAGCCGCTGCCGGTCAGCTATTTGCCGCTGGCTTACGGCGCGGGGCTGGCCTGGGCTGTTGCCGCCAACGAGCCGCTCAATCCCGCCGAACTGGCCAGCCGCTTTGCCTTCCGCGACGAAACCGGCGCGCTGGGCCGGGTGGCTTTTGAGCTGGGCAACGTTTACCGCGCCGCCGGCGCGCCGCACAACAATTCGGTGTTGTTCCGGCTGTTGCAGGAAAGCCCGGCCCAAATTGCCGGGCGTAATCTCAACCCGGCCACGCTCACTTCCATTCTCAGCCAGATCGATGCCGCCGCCGCCGGGCTGCCACAGGCGCAGCCGGCCTGCCCGGACGCCGAGCTGCTGCGCCGCGAATTTCAGTGGGCCGCCGGGCTGCTGCGCCACGCCTGCCGCCGTGGGCTGTGGGTAATCCGGGCCGATGACTCACAGCGGGCCGCCCTCGCCGCCGAGGCAGACGCGCTGCTGGCCGAGTATCGTTACCTGTGGCACGCGCGCAGCCGCCCCGGCGGTTTTGCCGACAGCGCCGCCCGGCTGGAAAAAATGCGCGCGGATTATGTGGGGGAGAGGTTGAACGGCGACATGTAAATTGTAATACATGTGTTGCGTGATACGTGTTGCGTGGAAACATGTATCACGCAACACGCAACACGTATCACATCATAAGGAAATTTGTGGCGGAAAATTAAAGACAATCACTATTTGATGATCCGTATTCTGGAGTTCGCAATGACCGACATGCTCGTTAAACTGTACAATCTGCCGCCGCTGGAGCCGGCGCTGGCCCGCGCTGCCGCCGCCGGCGTCGAAATCCGGCGGGCGCTGGCCGCCGAAAAGCCCATTGTGGTTGGCTGGGTGGCCCATCATTTTGAGCCATATTGGGCCGGCGAATGTGATGTCGCTTTTTCGCGCGCGCCGGTAGCCTGTTTCATCGCCGTGGAAAAAGGCCAGCCGGTTGGCTTTGCCTGCCACGATGCCACCGCCCGCAACTTTTTTGGCCCCACCGGTGTCCTCGAAAGCCAGCGCGGGCGCGGGTTGGGTCAGGGGCTGCTGCTGGCCTGCCTGCACGCCATGCGCGAGCAGGGTTTTGCCTACGCCATTATCGGTGGGGTAGGGCCGGTGGATTTTTATGAAAAAGTGGTGGGGGCCACTGTCATCCCGGATTCAACGCCGGGTATCTACAAAAATATGCTTGAAATCAGAAGTTAGGAATCAGGGGTCAGGAATCAGGAGTCAGTGTTTCTTTAATTCCTAACTCCTCAAAAAAGGATTAACCGATGCTTGAAAAATCAAACTTATTCAACGAAATTTATCAGCAGCCGGAAGTGCTGCGCCGGCTGCTGAGCGAGCAGCACGCGGTGATCGCCGCCCTGGCCGCCGAGATCAAACGGCGCGATATTGTGCACGTGGTCATCGCGGCGCGCGGCACCAGCGACAACGCCGGCCGCTACGCCCAATATTTGCTGGGCGCGGTCAACCGGCTGTCGGTGGGGCTGGCCACGCCCAGCCTGTTTTCCATTTACAAACAGCCGCCGCGCTTTGGCAACGCGCTGGTGCTGGGCATCAGCCAGAGCGGCAAAAGCCCCGATATTGTGGCCGTGCTGGCCGAAGCCAGAAAACAGGGCGCGCTGACCGCCGCCATCACCAACATGCCGGATAGCGACCTGGGCCAACAGGCCGATTTTGTCATCAACCAGGGCGCCGGCGAGGAAAAAGCTGTGGCCGCCACCAAAACCTACACCAGCCAACTGGCGGCCATCGCCATGCTCAGCGCGGAACTGGCCGGCAACAGCGAGATGCAGTCGGCGCTGGGCCGGATGCCGGAAGTGGTCTCGGCCACGCTGCATATGAATAACGCCATCGCCCGGGTAGCCGAGCGCTATCGCTACATGCGCGACTGCGTGGTGATTGGCCGCGGTTACAACTACGCCACCGCCTTTGAACTGGCGCTGAAAATGAAAGAGCTAACCTACACCATCGCCGAGCCGTACAGCAGCGCCGATTTTATGCACGGCCCGCTGGCGCTCATCGAACACGGTTTTCCGGCCATTGTCATTGCCCCCGCCGGGGTGGTGCTGCCGGAAATGCAGGAATTTATCCGCACCCTGCGCCAGCGCGAGGCCGAAGTGATTGTTATCAGCGATGACGACGCCACGCTGGCCCAGGCCCGCATTCCGCTCAAACTGCCGCAACCGGTGCCGGAATGGCTGTCGCCCATCGCCGCGATTGTGCCGGGCCAGCTTTTGGCCATGCATCTGGCCGCCGTGCGAGATTACGACCCCGACCACCCGCGCGGCCTGCGCAAAGTGACCGAAACGCGCTAAACCAAAAAGCCTCCGGCTCGTTTACCGGAGGCTTTTTGGTTTTGGCGGTAACACCATGTTTATTGATTTGGTGCGATTTTTGGCGGCTTCGCCGCCAAAAATCGCACCAAAAAATATTTTCCCCGTGGGGAGAAGGGGGTTGGGGGGATGAGGGGTAATCCCTCGGATTGAGCTTTGACGCCTGTCTACCCCTCAATATTTGGGGGGAAGTTACTTGCCCCACGACAACATGCGCTCATCCACCCCGTTGACGGAAAACTGAATATCGCTCAGCGCGCCCGGCGCAAACATGGGCCGCTGGTTGGAGCCATCGGCGTTCATCATGTAGATGGCCCACGCACCGTCGCGGTTAGACAGAAACGCAATCTGCGCCCCATCCGGCGACCACGTGGGCGAAACGTTGCTACCCTGCGTGGCCAAAACGGTGCGCTCGGCGGTGTCCATATTGATCACGTGGATGGCGTACTGCCCGTCCGGCAATTTGTTGGCCACAGCCAGTTTTGTGCCATCCGGCGAAAAGGCCGGCGTGCGGTCGGCGGTGCCGTCAAACAGCAGGAATTTCTCGTTCCGGTTGAGGTCAAGCTGAACCATGCTTACATCGCCGGAGTAGACCACCCGCCACGACTCGCGCGGGTCCCAGGCCGGGCCAAAGCTGTTGGTGTCGCTGTTCACATCCACAAATTGGCCGGTTGCCAGATCGAGCTTGCGTAGCTGCCACCACGGTTGGGGCGGCAGCGAATAGCAGAACTCGTACTTTTTATCTTTGATGATGGTGCTGCGGCTCACGTCGTAGGCGTTGGGCGGCAGGTCGGGGTCATCTTTGGAGTCAGAGGTTTTGCATTCGCGGGTAACGTCAATGCGCCCGCCGCGCTGCATGTTAAATACCAACGCGTTGCCATCCGGCGACCATGCCGGCGATTTGGGCGTTTTGGCCGGGTGAACCTGGCGCTCGTTGCTGCCGTCGGCATTGATCAGGTAGACGCCTTCGGTGAGGCCCCAGCGGGTAAAGGCCACCTGCTGCCCGTCCGGCGAAATGGCCGGGTCGAGCGCGCCCGCCACCAGCCGCCGCAAATTAGAGCCATCGGCATTGATCAGGTAGATGTCGCCGCCGCTGGCGGTCATAAAGGCCAGTTTGCCGCCGCCGGGCGTAGCGGCGGGGCTGCCAGCCGGCGCGGCGCCGGGCTGCACGACCGGCGCCGCGGCCAGCGAGCCGGTAACCTGCACATAATCTTTCCAGCCCGATATCCACGCCGCCGAGCCATCGGTGCGTTTGATTTGCAGCCAGCTTTGGTCGGTGTTGGCGCCGGTGACCTCAAATTTGTCGCCCTGCATGGCCACGCTGACCACATCGAAGCCGGTGCCGGGGCCGGTGCGCATATTCAGCGCGGCGGTAATCACCTCGGCTTGCGGCGGTTGCTGGGCCAGCGCCGGTCCGCCGGCAAAAACCCCCGCCGCCAGCAAAAGTGTCAACAAAACTATAAAAATTGACCATTGGTAAAACTTCATTGCGACCTCCTTCGCAGAGTGAGCCAGTGTTTTCATGGGTGCAATACGAAACAGAGCGGCCAAATATTCCCGGCCGGGCGGTCAGTTTGGCGAGTTTTGGAGGTGCCGAGCCAGAGCCAGCAGGTCGTTCAGGGGGATGTTGGCCGGGGCGACCAGCCCGTAGTCTGCCTGTTGGTGGGTATTATAGCACAAACCGGCCGCGCCCAAGAGTGCGCCCGCGCATTTGGCCCGGCTTTTGTCAAACGGCTAACAATGGTTATACTGAATCCATTCCAAACCCCGGACTGAGTTATGCTGCAACGTGATCTCCGCTGGCCAATTCTATTGCTGCTGATTTTGGCGGCGTCGCTGTTGGGCGCGCTGGTGTTTGGCCTGCAACTGCGCCGCAGCCAGCCGCCGCAGCCGGCCAACTTTTTGGCCGCCGACAAAGGTTACGGCGTCACCATCGATCTGACCCGGTACGATGACGATGCCACCGACCGCACCTTGGCCGCGATGCGGGCCAACGGTCTCACCTGGCTGCGCCTGCCGGTCGATTGGGCCACGGTTGAGCCGGAGCCGGGCCGGTTTAACTGGCGCAACCTTGACCGGGTGATCGCTGCCGCCGCGCCCACCTTCAAGCTGATTGTAGTGCTGCAAACGCCGCCGGAATGGGCGCGCCCCGCCGGTTCCACGCCAACCACACCGCCGGTCAATTTTAGCGATTTTGGCCGCTTTGCCGGCGAAGTTGCCGCCCGCTACGGCGACCGCCTCGACTTTTATCAAATCTGGCACGAGCCAAATCTGAGCGCCAACTGGGGGGATCGCTATGTGGATGCCGCCGCCTACGCCAATCTGCTGCGCGAGGCCGCGCTCAACATCCGCGCCGCCGATCCCACCGCTGCCATTCTGACCGCGGCGCTGGCCGCCACCACCGAGGCCAACCCGCTCAACCTTTCTGAACTGGCCTATCTTGACCGGTTGTACCAGGCCAACGCTGCCGGCTGGTTTGACGTGGTGGCGGTGCAGCCCTACGGCCTGTGGACCAAACCGCTCGACGCGCCCGCGCCCGACCAGCCCAATTTTCGGCGGGTGGAGCTGCTGCGGCAGGTGATGCTGGCCCACAACGACGCCGACACGCCGGTGTGGGCCACGGCTTTTGGCTGGGTGGCGCTGCCGGCCAACTGGGCCGGCCAGCCTTCGCCGTGGAGCAACGATCTGCCCTCGGTGCAGACCAACCGCACCGCCCAGGCCATTGATTACGCCCGCGCCAACTGGCCGTGGCTGGGGCCAATGCTGGCCGTGCGCTGGGACGCCGCCGGGCTGGCCGCCGACGACCCGGCCCGCGGTTTTGCCCTCACCCAAACGCCGCCGTTGCTGGACGTGTTCCGGGCTGCCGCCGACCGCCAAAAAACCACCACGCCGGGCCGCTACCCCGCCGACCATCTGACCGGCCACTATAGCCCCGGCTGGCGTTTTGCCGGGGGTCGGGCCGATATTCCCCGCGCCGCGCCGCGCATGCTGACCCTCTTTTTTGAAGGCACCCGGCTTGATCTGCGGCTGGCGCGCGGCCTGTTTCGCGGTTACCTGTGGGTTAAAATTGATGACCAACCGGCCAACGCCCTGCCGCGCGACGAGCAGGGCCGCAGCTACGTGGTGCTGTACGATCCGCTGGCCGCGGAAGCGGAGGTGACGCTGGCCCGCCATCTGTCGCCGGGCCGCCACACCGCCGTCATTGAAGCCGACGGCGGCTGGGAGCAGTGGGCCATCCTCGGCTGGAGCGTGGCCACCGAGCCGGACACCCGCACCGCCCAAACCGGGTTGGCGCTGGCCGCTTTGCTGGCTGCTGCCAGCGGCGGCGGGCTGCTGGCGCTGGCCATTCGGCGGCGGAGCCAGCTTGCCCCGGCCGCGGCCCGGCTGGTGGCGGGTACGCTGCGGGTGACGCAATCGGCTCAAACGATGCCCGCCGCGGCGGGGCTGGCCCTCGCGCTGGCGCTGGCCGCGCTGCTTTATTTGCTGCCCGGTTGGCCGGCGCTGTTGCTGCTCGGCCTGCTGGCGGTGGGGCTGCTGTTCCGCCCCGATCTGGGACTGGCGCTGACCGCCTTCGCCTCGTTCTTTTATTTGACGCCGATAAATCTTCGCGTAGCAAGTTTTTCTCCGGTGGAACTGGCGCTGGCCCTCACCGCCGCCGGCACAATCTTTCAACTTTTGCTGGCACAATTCCCAATTCAAAATTCAAAATTCAAAATTTCCGCCTTCCGCCTTCCGCCTTCATCCTTTGACATGGCCGCGCTGGCGCTGGTGGCGCTGGGCCTGCTCTCCACCCTGGCCGCCGGGCAGTTTGCCGTGGCCCTGCGCGAGTGGCGCACCGTCGTTTTTGATCCGGTCATTTTTTATTTTTTGATCCGGCTCAATTTTGGGTTGGCGGCGATAGAAAACAAGCGGGGGGACGCCCCCCCATCCCTCCGGCCTGCGGCGCTGGTTGATGCTTTTGTGGCCGGCGCGGTGTTGCAGGCGACTATCGCGCTGGCGCTCTACTTTTTCACCAATCGCTCTATTGACGCCGAAGGGGTGCACCGGGCGCTGGGGCTGGGTTACGGCTCGCCCAATAATCTGGCGCTGGCGCTGGGCCGGGCCTGGCCGCTGCTGCTGGCTGTCGCGCTGCTGCCCGGCGCGGCGCTGTGGCGGCGGGCGCTGTACGCCGCCGGACTGGCGCTGACCAGCCTGGCGTTGCTGCTGACTTTTTCCAAAGGGGCGTTGCTGTTGGGGCTGCCTGCCGGGCTGCTGGCGCTGTTGCTTTTGGCCGCTTTTCGGGGGCGGCGGGTCAACTGGCTCAAACTGGGCGGGGCGCTGCTGGGTGCGGCGCTGCTGTTTGGGCTGGCGCTGATCCCCTTTGCCCGCACCGAGCGTTTCCGCACCACCTTCAGTTTTGAGGCCGGCAGCACCGCCTTTTTCCGGGTTAAACTGTGGCAGGCGTCGTTGCAAATGCTGGCCGACCACTGGCCGCTGGGCGTGGGGCCGGACAATTTTCTGTACCAGTACCGCACGCGCTACATTTTGCCGGAGGCGTGGCAGGAACCGGACCTCAATCACCCCCACAACTGGCTGCTGGATTTTGGCACGCGGCTGGGCGTTGGTGGATTGGTCATCATTTTTTGGCTGCAAGCGGTTTACTGGCAGGTGGCGTGGCGGCTGTACCGGCGGCAGGCGTCGCCGCTGCTGCTGGGGTTGATGGCCAGCATGGTCATTTTTTTAACCCACGGGCTGGTAGACAACTCTTATTTTCTGGTGGATTTGGCGCTGGCTTTCTTTTTGAACGCGGGGTTGGTTCAGAGTCTGGCCGCTGAGTCGAGTTCCGACTGAAAAGCGTGGCCGTTTTGCCAGCCGGTTTGGCCGCTGGCGCGATAGTGCTCCAGCCGGCGAATGGTGATTTCGCAGAAAATGGGGTCGGTATCAATAGTGAAGCAGCGGCGGCCGAGCCGCTCGGCGGCCAGCAGGGTAGTGCCGGCGTGGGCAAAAAAGTCGATGACCAGCTCGCCGGGCCGCGAACTGGCCTGTACAATCCGCTCGATGGCTTTGAGCGGTTTTTGGGCGTAACAGCCCGACACGTTTTCTTCCAGCCGGTAAAACACCTGCTGCACATCAACCCACACATTGCCGGGCCGAATGGTATCGGCTTTGCTGCGCTCTAAATTTTCGGTGCGCTGGCCGTTGACGGTTTTGTAGTAGCCGCGCAAAATTTTGGGGATGTCGGTGTAGGTAACGTTGAACACGGGCCGGCCTTTGGCGTAGTAGAGCAACTCCTGGCGCACGGCCATCCAGTTGTGCTGCGTGCCGTAGCCGCGCTGGTTGCGCATAGTGATAAACGACCTCGGCGCGAACTCCGTAAATTCCCGCATCATCAACATAAAATCCGGCAGCGGTTGAAAGCCATCGTTTTGGTCCGCGCCCAGCCACACGTACAGCGCGGCGTCTGCTGCCAGCGATTGATCGGTGAGGCGCAGCCAGTGGCGGCACCAGTCGATGTATTCTTCAATGCTGCGGCGGGGGAAAGCCACCAGATTGTAGGGCGGATCGTGCACCGCCAGCGTGGCCGAGGCGTCGCCCAGCAATTGCCGGATGTGACCGGGGTTGGTCGCATCGAGGCAGCCCACCCGATGCCCAGTGAGCGGGTCGCACCAGATTTGGCCGGGTGACAGGCGGCAAAAGGGCAAAAGTTTGGCCCGCAACTCGGGCGCGGTATCGAGCCGGGGCAGCGGGTTGTTGTTCACTTAATTGATGTTGTCCGCTTCCGGGCGGGCTTCTAACGTTAGCTCAACCTGCTGTTCTTTGCCGTTGCGGAGGATGGTCAGCATCACTTTTCTGTTGACTTCGCCGCGCCGGCTGAGAAACGAGATCAAATCATCAAACGAGTGGATTTCCTCGTCATCAATGGCGATAATCACATCGCCGCCAATGGTGGTGTCGAGACCGCTGTCGAGCACGATTTCACGGGTACCGCTGCGCAGGCCGGCTTTGTCGGCCGGGCTGCCGGAGATCACCTGCACCACCAGCGCGCCGCCGGCTTTGGGTAAGTCCATTGCTTTGGCAATTTCGGCGGTTACCGTGTTGCCAGAAAAACCAATCCACGGATGCTGGTACTTGCCGGATTCAATCAGGCCGGGCACCACTCGTTTGGCCAGATTGGCCGGCACGGCAAAACCCACGCCCAAAAAACTGCGCTCGCCGCCAAACGTATCGCGGCGGGGCACAATGGCTGTGTTCACCCCAATTACCCGCCCCTCGGAGTTGAGCAGCGGCCCGCCGGAGTTGCCGGGGTTGATGGCGGCATCGGTTTGAATGATTTCCGGAATGCGGAACGCACCGTTTTCGGTGGGCAGGCTGCGGCCCAGGGCGCTGATAATGCCGCTGGTCAGCGTGCCGGCCAGGCCAAAGGGATTACCGATGGCCACGGCGCGCTGGCCAACGCGCACAGTATCGGAGTCGCCCCAGGTGATAGGACGCAGGCTTTCGGCGGGAACGTCAACCTGAATCACGGCGATGTCGCTGTCGGGGTCCGCGCCCACAAATTCGGCGTCGACGGTAGTGCCGTCAAAAAAGGTCACTTCGATTTTATTAGCATCGGCGATGACGTGGTTGTTGGTGACAATGTGGCCAGCGGCATCAACCACAAACCCGGAACCCTGCCCCTGGGTGGGGAAAAGCGAGGTGGCCGCTGTGCTGTTGCCATTGTCCACAGTAATGACAATATTGACCACCGACGGGTTCACGCGTTCGTACAGGTTGATCAGCAGCAATTCTTCGGCATCGGCTTCGGCGATGGCGCCAGCCGGCAGCGGGGTGGGCGAGGGCGCCAGCGTGGGCAATGCCACCGGGTTGGCCTCGGCTGCGCTGGTGGATTCCGCGGTGGTGGCGTCGGTGGTCGCAGCTTCGGTTGTTTGGGAGGCCGTGGCCGGGGTGGCGGCCGGTTTGGTGAGCGACAGGCCGGGCAGCGCCGATGAGAAATTGCAGGCGGAAAACAGAACCGCCGCGATAATTCCGCCAATAATCAACCGTGGTTTTGACAAAGTGACCTCCTGCGAATGAACGAATCTGCGAATCAGCGAGATGTAGGGGCGCTTCGCGAAGCGCCCCTACTCAATTTTTAATTACAATCTTGCAACTATCGCCGATACCTCAAATCGTCAATCCAAAATCAAAAATCCAAATCGAACGTTGTTTGTTTAGTATCACGAGATAATTAAACCCAAATGAAAAATCCATTTGGCCAAAACAGGGTCAGTCGCGGCGGCCGCTCAGCCGGATGATCCAATAAAGCAGTTGCAACAGCGCGGCAATGGCCGCCACTACATATGTCCAGGCGGCAGCGTTGAGCACCTGCGTTACGCCGGCCAGTTCCTGTTTGTCGACAATGTTGTACTGGTAGAGCAGTTGTTTGGCCCGGTTGCTGGCATCGAGTTCAACGGGCAGGGTAACAAAGGCAAACAGCGCGGCCAGCCCGTAACCGGCCACGCCCAGCCAGGCAATATAATACCCCAACCCGCCAGACGCTTGAAAGAAAAATTCCAGCGCAAACCCGGCCATAATCAACAGCGGGGCCAGATTGCTGCCAAACTGAACCGCCGGCACCAGCGCGCTGCGCAATTGCAGGGGGGCGTAGCCTTTGGCATGCTGAATGGCGTGGCCGGCTTCGTGGGCCGCCACCCCCACCGCCGCCACCGACGGCTGCCGCCCCACCTCTGATGAGAGCCGCAGCACCCGGCTGCGCGGGTCGTAATGGTCGCTCAGCCCGCCGCCGCGAGCTTCTTCGATGGCTACATCGTACAGGCCGTTGGTATCCAGAATTTCACGGGCCGCCTGCGCGCCGGTTAAGCCCCGCATGGTGCGCACCCGTGAATATTTTGAAAATTTACCTTTGACCGCGGCCTGGGCAATCATTCCCAATACCGCGGCAATTCCCATAAAACACCAAAATAACGGATCGAAACCGTAATAGTACATCAACTAACCTCCAGAAAATGATGCATCTTGTAGCAGGGTATTATACCCGGCGCCGGGTCTGGTTCAAAGCTTTTAAAGCGATTCGGCTATGCTGTTGGTATAACGGGGCAAAGTCAGGCAGAATTCAGTCCCCCCTGGCGCTGAACTGTTAACGGTCAGTTGCCCCTGATGAAGTTGGGCCAGTTTGAACGCCAGCGGAATGTACAGGCCACCTTCGGTGAGTTTGCTGCGGCCGGTGGACTCAACCTCTACTGTTAAATCAAACAGGTGGGCCAGTTGTTCTGTGGAAAGAACCGTTCCGGTGGCCACGATGGTGAGCACCGCGCCAGACTCGGTGGGAGCGGCGCTGATGGTAATGGCGGTGGTGGTTTTTTTGGCCAGCAAAAATTCCAGAATATTGAACACGCTCTCTTCGATGCGTTCACTGTCAACAAAAAGGGTGGGCATATCGGGGGTTGGTTTAATCGAGAGTTCAGCGTGGGCCACCGTTTTTTCCGGCAGGCTGTGAATAACATTTGCCATAATGGTGTTCAGGTTGGCCGGCTGCTGGTTGAGCTTGAACTGTCCGGCCCCGATTTTGCCCAGGTTGACCACGGTATTAATTAATCGGAGTAGATTGGTGGCGCTTTGCCGAATGGCGGTAATATCCTCAATTTGAATCTCGGTCAGCGGCCCTTCGATGCCTTCCAGCAGCAGTTCTGTAAACCCGAGCATTGAATTTAACGGGCCGCGCAGATCGTGAGAAAGGTGGTAGGTTTGCAGCGGCTGGTAAGTTTTGGTTACGGGCTCAGAGGCTTGACTCATAAAAAATATCCTTTTGATAAAGTGTTTCCACCGGATTTTGGGCGGTGTCAAG
Organism: Anaerolineae bacterium; assembly: GCA_022071955.1. Lineage (GTDB taxonomy): Bacteria > Chloroflexota > Anaerolineae > 4572-78 > J111 > J095. Next base: position 78,553 of record JAJVIM010000013.1, on the reverse strand, counting down.
ACAAGTGACGAGTGATAAGCGAGATGAACCGGTTTTCACGCCTCACTCCCCTTGTGCCCCCCTGAATTCCAAAAGCCCCATAAAGTTACCCCATTTTACCACACGCGCCGGCTTTTCTCAATTGACTTTCCGCCGCTCCTTTGCTAAAATATGCCCTGCCTTTTGCCGAGGAGGGATGGCAGAGTGGTCGATTGCGGTGGTCTTGAAAACCACTGAGGCCGCAAGGTCTCCGGGGGTTCGAATCCCTCTCCCTCCGCCACGGGGGAATGAACAATGAACAATAAATCACTGTACTTTTTGTTCATTGATAATTGATAATTAATTTTGGGGAGGTGCCAGAGTGGACGAATGGGGCCGCCTGCTAAGTGGTTGTCGGGGTAACACTCGACCGTGGGTTCGAATCCCACCCTCCCCGCCACCTCAAAACCGCCTTTACAACCCGTGAAGGCGGTTTTTTGTTCAACACAGGAGGCATCAAATGTCAGACCGTTTAATTTTGAAATCGGTGCAGGTGGGGCCGTGGCAGATGAACAGTTACGCCCTGATCTGCCCCCGCACCGGGCAGAGCGTGCTGATTGACCCCGGCGACGAGCCGGACAGCCTCAGCGTCATGCTCGGTAGCTCAACGCCGGTAGCGATTTTACTCACCCACACTCACGCCGACCACACCGGCGCGCTGGCCGAGATGCGCGCCCGGCTCAACGTGCCGGTTTACCTGCACCCGGCCGAACCGCCGCGTGGCGTTACCGCCGACCGGCCGCTGGCCGATGGCGACGCGATTGAACTGGGTGATTATTTGCTGCGGGTGATCCACACCCCCGGCCACACACCGGGCATGGTCACCTTTATGCTGCCCAGCGGCCGGGCCGTTGTCGGCGACACGATTTTTCATGGGGGGCCGGGCCGCACCTGGTCCGTGGCGGAATTTTCGCAGACAATGGACACCATGCGCACCATTGTTTTTCAGTGGCCGGATGCCACCGAGTGTTTTCCGGGGCATGGGCCATCTTTTAAAATTGGCGATGAACGCCCCAATTTTGAGGCGTTTGTGCGGCGCGGCTACCCCGCCGATCTTTACGGCGACGTAACCTGGGAATAAAAAAACGCCGGTCGAGCCATAACTCGACCGGCGTTTGATTTTTGGCGATAAATTGCTGTTAGCTCAGCGCCGCGCGAACTTCAGCCAGTTTGCCGGCCGAACCGAGTTTTTCGTTTTTGTGGGCGATGAAGTTGGCGTATTCAGCGATGTACACTTTGCCCGGCTTGCGGAAGTCGAAGCCTTCCGGCTCGTCGCGGAAAAATTCGCGGTGAACGCGGGTCCACACCAGCCGGCCGTCGGTATCGATGTTGACTTTGGTTACGCCCAGCGGATAGGCTTTGACAAATTGATCTTCGTCAACGCCTTTGGCCCCGCCCAGCTTGCCGCCGGCGGCGTTAATGCGGGCCACTTCTTCCTGCGGCACCGAGCTGGAACCGTGCATCACCAGCGGGAAGCCGGGCAGACGCTTTTGAATTTCGGCGATGCGGTCCAGGTGCAGCCCCTGGCTGCCGGAGAATTTGTACGCGCCGTGGCTGGTGCCAATAGCCACCGCCAGGCTGTCGCAGCCGCTGGCTTCAACAAAGGCTTTGGCTTCGTCGGGGTCGGTGAGCATGGCGTGTTTTTCATCCACTTTAATATCTTCTTCCACGCCGCCCAGCATGCCCAGTTCGGCTTCAACGCTCACGCCGGCGGCGTGGGCGCGTTCAACCACTCGTTTGGTGATGGCCGCGTTTTCGGCAAAGGGGTGGTGCGAGGCGTCAATCATCACCGAGCTGTAAAAACCGGAAGCGATGCAGTCGTAGCAGGTTTCCTCGTCGCCGTGATCCAGGTGGACGGCAAAAATGGCATCCGGAAAAATTTCTTCGGCGGCGCGGATCATGCCTTCCAGCATTTTTACTTCGGCGTATTTGCGCGAGCCTTTGGAGATTTGCAGGATGAACGGCGCTTGCGATTGCAGGTTGCCCCGGAACAGCCCCAGCGTCTGCTCCATGTTGTTGATGTTGTAAGCGCCGACAGCGAATTTGCCGTACGCTACTTTGAAGAGTGCATCAGTTGTAACAATCATTGGGTAACTCCTTTAAATTAATAGATAGAATTAGGGGATCAGTTGGCGAAGTTGATGGATGTTGTCAGCCACAGCGGCTTTGCTGTTAAAAATCGCTGATCCGGCGACCAACACGTTGGCCCCGGCCTGCACAATTTCACGGACGGTGTCCGGGTTAACGCCGCCGTCAACTTCAATATCAGCCGGCGAGCCAATTTCAGTAAGCATGGTTCGCAGCCGTGATAACTTGTTTGAACTGGTGGGAATGTAGGATTGCCCGCCAAAGCCCGGATTGACCGACATAATCAGCACCTGGTCAACAAAGGGCATAATTTCGGTCAGGCTGGAGAGGGGAGTGGCCGGGTTGAGGGTAACGCCGGCTTTAACGCCCAGCCCTTTGATCTCTTCGATGGTGCGGTGCAGGTGGGGGCAGGTTTCCACGTGAACGGTAATAATATCGGCCCCGGCCTGGGCAAACGCGGCCAGATAGCGCTCCGGCTTTTCAATCATCAGGTGTACATCGAGCGGCAGGCGGGTGAGCGGCCGGATGGCGGCCACAATCAGCGGCCCAAACGAGATATTCGGCACAAAATGGCCGTCCATAATATCGACGTGCAGGTAATCCGCGCCGCCGGCGTCGGCATCTGTTACCTGTTGGCCCAAACGGGTAAAATCGGCGGCCAGAATAGACGCCGCAATTTTGATGCGTGACATCGCTGTCTCCTTGTGGGTGGCACTTGTGGCAATTTAGCGGCAGCTCTTTTCCTCTGGATGCCGGCAGGCATCACCCCGCATTTTAGCACCACCCTCCCGGTCTGACAAAGCGCCCCGCTCAGTACGTCACAATCACCCCGCCCAGCGATAACCCCGCGCCGGTGCCCACCAGCAACACCTGGCTGCCGCGCGTAATCCGGCCCTCCTGTACCGCCTGGTACAGCGTTACCGGAATAGACGCCGCCACCGAGTTGCCCAGCCGGTCCAGCGTCACCAGCACCCGCTCAAACGGCCAGCCAAAATGGCTCATCAGCCGCAGCCCCAGCATGCTGGCCTGGTGCGGCACCACCCATTCAATCTCCCCCAAACTGCGCGACAGCCCCGGCCGCAGTTGTTCCAGAAAATTCTGGCTGTAGCGATGGGTCAATTTGAGCAGTTGCGGCCCGTGCATGTGGAACAAATTATCCGCCGGAGTGGTGTTGGGGTGGTTGGGGTGATGGCGGCTGCCGCCGCCGCGCACCTCGGCCAGATGTGCGCCCCGGCTGTAGGTTTCAAAATGGCGGGCGTGCAGCGCCGATGGCTCGCCGGGGGGCGTGCGGGTTACTACCACGGCGGCGGCGGCATCGCCCAGCAGCGAGGCGCTCTCCGGCTCGGCAAAATTCAGCCCCACCGAAGCGATTTCGGCGCTGGCAATGAGAATGTGCCGGTAGCGGCCGGCGGCCAGCAAGCTGGCGGCCACATCCAGCGCCATCAAAAAACTGAGGCAGGTGGCGTGCACGCTGAAACACGGTACCCCGGATTCTGCCAGCCCCAGTTCGGCCTGGAGCAGCGGCCCGCCATCGGGGATGCTCTGCTCCTGCGTGCCGCTGGCGTTGATGATCAAATCGATGTCCGCCAGCGACAGCCCGGCATTGGCTACGGCTTCGCGCGCGGCGGCGGCGGCCATATGGGCGTGGGTTTCGGCGGCAGCCCAGCGACGCTCTTTAACGCCGGTGCGCTGTTCAATCCAGCCGGCGGGCAGGCCGCACAAGGCTTCAACTTCACAGTTGGGTACCACTCGTTCGGGCAGATAACGGCCCAATCCGGCAATTTTGATGAGTGTCATAAATTATCCCTTTTGTGGTGCTTCAGAAGTCGTTAGTGTCTTTAGTTTTTCGCCACTTAAAAAGGTGGCGAGTGGCAAGTAGCGGGTGGCGGGTAAAAACGCGCCACTTGCCACCCGCCACTTGCCACCGACTACAGCCATATGGGTGGCGGCGAAAATTCCGTGACACAAACTAAAATCCGTATTTTTGAATCAATGGCACGGCCACGCCATCGAGCTGCGCCTTGAGCAGCCGCCACGGCCACTGCTGCCGCGCCGGCAAATGGCGCAGATAGACCGCGTTGTATTCCAGCGCCGGCTGGCCGCCTCGCAGCCGTTTGAACTCGCCCACTCCGGCGCTGCAATTGATGAGCCGTTTGTGCTCGATGCCGTCAAGCAGTACCTGCGTGCTCAGCAGCCGGTACAGCCCCAGCTCCTGCGGCAATTGGGTATCGTAGCCAAAAACTGGCTGGGTCATAATTCCGTTTCGGTTAAAATAACCCAAAACCGCGTCGATGTCACCTGACTTTTGATAGGGTTCAGCCCGAAAAGCTTTAAATGTCAGCAGCCGGTTTTCCAGCGCCAGCCGGAAAAACTCTTCGGTGAAGTGCGGGTTAAAGTGCGAATATTTGTCCAGATAGAGCAGCCGGTACAGGTGAGCCATGCGCGGCGCGTCGGCGGGGGTCAGCTCGGTGACAAGCTGGCAATCGGTTTGCCGGTAGCGGCGCAGATCGATTTTGACCTGTTTTTTGCGCAGCAGCGCCGGGGTGCGGGCATCCTGGTAATAGACCTGCCGGCTGAACACCAGCTCGCAGCCCAGCGATGCCAGCGTTTTGAGCAGCGCCGGGTTGCCCAACCCATCCACCGAGCGAAAAATAATCGGCCGGTCCGGATAGCGCGCCGCCAAAAAACGGAGCGCCTGCTCCACCTGCCCTGCCGCCAGTTGCGGATACAGGTTGGTGGAAAGCAGCCAGTTGTTCACCAGCACCACCTCATCGAAGCGGGTGTGGCGATAGGCGCGGAATACCGGCCCCAGCAGCGCCCGCAGCAGCAATTCCAGCGGGCGATTATTCAGCTTGTCAAATTCCTGAGCGCCGTAGGCAAAGTAGTGGTTGTACGGCGAGCACACGTAACTGTTGGCCGGATGAAAGCGGGTGAGCGTTAGCGGCAGCAGGACGTCATCAACCTGCAACACGGCCAGTTCGGTGTGGACGTTGGCCACGTAGGTTTGCGGCCCGTTTTGCAGCAGCGGCAGCAGATAGCGTTGGGCGTAGTCACCGTCGGCGGTGAGCGGCCAGCGCAAAGTGTTGATTGTCGCAGCATCGAAAAGCGCGAGTTTGGTCATTGTTCACTTGTTATGGGTCACTGGTCATTAGTCATTAGTCACTGGTCATTGGTTACGGGGTACAGCCAAATGACCAATGACCAATGACTACTGACAATATTGTTGGGCCGCTTCCGGGCAGTGCGAAGGGATGATGTGCAGCTCGGGCCGGCGCTGGTGCAGTTGGTGGATCCGGCGGATCGACTGGTGGTAGGCGGCGGGGTCGGGGTGCAGCAGGTGATTGAGCAACGGGTGCGGGAAAATCAGCTCACGGAAGGCGCGGCTGTGCCAGCAGGCATCGGCGCACAAAAACACCGGCCCCAACCCTTCGGCCTGCAAAAAGAGGCCCATTTGGCCCACGGCATGGCCGGGCAGGCGCACCGCCAGCAAACTGCCGTCGCCCAGCAGATCGACGCCGCGGGCAAAGGGCGCAGTCTCCGGCGGCAGGCCGATGGCTTGCGCCGGGTCGACAGGCGCGGCGCGCCCGGCAAAATCGGCGGGGAGGTGGCCGGGCAAAAAACCGGCTTTCACGGCGGCCAGGCCGGTTTTGGGCTGGAAGGCATCGGCGTAAAAAATAAACTGCGCCCGCGGAAAATCGGCCAGCCCGCCAATGTGGTCAACGTGAAAATGAGAGACAATCACCCGTTCGATGTCTGCGGGCCGGATGCCCCGGCGCTGCAACTGCGCGGCGGCGGTCTCCTCGGCGCGGATGAAAACGGGCGTCATTTTGGCATACAGCCAGTAGGGCCAGCGCCGCGTTTCGGCCAGAAAGCGGGGGCTGTAGCCGGTGTCAAACAGGATTGGCCCCAGCCGGGGATGTTCCAGCAGGGCAAACAGCGCCGGGATGGTCATTTTGCGCCAGCTCTCGCCGCGCAGGATCATTGCCTCCGGCGCGGTAGTGTGCCCGGCTTGCAGCAGGGTCAGTTTAAAGGTTTGGTCATTGGTCATTTTTCATTCGTCATTCGTCATTCGTCATTCGTCATTGGTCATTCGTCATTCGTCATTCGTCATTCGTCATTCGTCATTCGTCATTCGTAATTGTTAATTGCTCATTGTTTCCCCGTTCCACTCAATATCGAGCGTGGTGGCGGCGGTGGGGTTAACCCGGCGGCGGGCGCTTTGCCCCAAAAACCAGGCCAGCCCCACCCACTGCGATACCAGCCCCGGCCACGGGTCGCGCCAGTTGAAAACTACTTCGCGGCCGCCGGCCAGCGCCGCCAGCCAGCTTTGCCAGCCGTGCCGCCGGATGTTGAACGGCGCGTACAGCAGCAGCGCCGCCGTCAATTTTGCCGATTGGCCGGGCAGCGGCGTCAGCAGCGGCCGGTTGGGTTTGAAGTACGCCCCGGCCAGTTCCGGGCCAAACAGGTGCAGGCCGCTGGTGGCGCGGGGGTTGCACTCGATGGCCGCTACCTGCCCCGGCCCGGTTTCGATAAAGTCAAAGGCAATCTGGCCGCTAAAGCGCGTTTGCGCCACAAATTGGCGCACCCACTCAAAGGCCGGCGGGTGGTCTTCGGCTTTAAAATGGATGGCCGCACCGCGCCCGGCGGTAAATTTGATGGCATAGGTGCTGTGCGCGACGAGCCGCCCGGCGTGGGCCACGCTGAAGGTGCAGAGCTGGCGGCCGGGCAAAATTTGCTGGGCCACCCACGGCCGGCCCGGTTCGATGTGGGGCGGCCGGGTGGGGCGGATCAGCGTTTGCGTGCCAAAGCGCGAATAAACCGGCTTGAGCACCAGCCGGCGGCTGGCGGCGATCAGCCTGGCAGCCTGCGCGCTGGTAGTAACCAACTCGGTGGGCGGCGCCGGCAGGCCGAAGCTGCGCGCCAGCTCGATGAACTGCCATTTGCTGTGCAGGCTGTGCAACACCTCGAATGAGTCCGTAAACACGCGGCAGAGCGGTTTGAGCCGGGGTTTGCCCCAGGCCACAAACAGGGTTTCCTCGCAGGTGGGGATCAGCCAGTCGATGCGCTCGCGGCGAATGACAGCGGCCAGCGCGTCGATAAAGACTTGCGGCCGAAGGTTGGGCGGCGGCACATGAAAACAGCCGGCCACGGCTTTCGACCCGCGACACATGGGCCAGGGCACGCTCTCGGCCACCAACACGGTCTGGCCGGCGCGATGAAAGAGGCGGGCCAGTTCCAGCGCCACCGGCGCGCGCCCGCCGGTCAGCAAAATTCGGGCCAACTGAGCAGCTCCAAAGCAGAAAAAGATGGCGCTATTTGTAGCATAAATACCGTGAATTAGCGAAAAGCCGCCGGCTTTGATTTTTGGGTGTTGTTATCGTATACTTATGTTTAGTACCGGGGTACTGCACACGCTACTCGCTACCCGCAATTCGCAATTCCTGATCCTATTTTTACAGGACATTAACCGAAGCTGCGTTGCTGCAACGGGGAATGAAAATAATGGTTGGGGGGAGCTACCCCCCAAGCCCCCCGGCCTGCGGCGCTATTTTCAGAGGAGAAAACCAATGCCAACATTTATCGAGTACAAACTTGAGGACGGCACCACCATTCTGGTGCAGGCCAACCGGCCGGCGCAGGCCGGCGGCATCACCAAAGCCAGCCGCAGCGATGCGGTAGGCAACGCCATCAATACTGTCAACCAAAAATTTGCCGATGCCTTTGCCGGAGTGAAAAAATCGGCGATGGTGCTGCGCCAGCAGTTTGTGGAGTTGCAGGCCGACGAGGTGGAAGTAACCTTTGGCCTGACCGCCACCGGCGAACTGGGCAATTTCGCCATCGGGCAGGTGGGGGCCGAGGCCAATTACGAAATCACCCTCAAATGGAGTAACAAGCCGGATAAAGCCTAACTGCGCAGTGTGGCCGCCAGCCGGAGCGGGTGAGCCAGCAAATCCAGCGCCGACACAATATCCGGCGCGGCGATGTCGGCGGCGGCCAGCGCGGCAACCGCAGCCCCTTCGGCCTGAATCACGGCGATGCCCAGCGCCGCGGCTTGCAACATGAGCCGGTCGTTGCGGCCATTGCCAATTGCCGCTACCGTCGCTGCGCCGAGTTGGGCCACATATTGCCGTTTGGCTTCGTCCTGAGCGCCGGCCGGCAAAATCACAACTTCGCCCGGTGCGCCGCTCAAAGCGGCCTGCACGCTGCCAAATGTGTCGGCGGTGATCACGTGGATTTGCAGCGAGCCGGCCAGCGCCGTTAGCCGGGCCAGCACCCCCTCAATCAATTGGCCATCGATGGCCAGCGTGCCGTTGTAATCCAGTACCAGGTGTTCCAGCCGCAGCGGCTGGTGGCCGGGAATAGTGATGTTTAGCATGGGCGGCCTCCTTTGTTGCCTGTCACTATATCAGATTCCACTTGACACGACAACCTGATTTTTGTACAACTACTGGCATTAATTCCGTGCAGAAAAGAGGACAAAATGCCAAAAAATACTCTGCTGGCTTGCCTGGCTCACCCGGATGACGAATCGTTTGGGCTGGGGGGCACAATGGCCCGGTTGGGCGCTAACGGCACGCACGTGGCGCTGGTGTGCGCCACTCGCGGCGAAGTGGGCGAGATTTCTGACCCGGCTCTGGCTACCCCCGCCACCCTGCCACAGGTGCGCGAAGCCGAACTGCGCTGTGCCTGCAGCGCGCTTAACGTAGACGAACTCATTTTTCTGGATTACCGGGATTCCGGTATGGCCGGCACGCCGGAAAATAATGATCCCCGCGCCTTTGCCAACATTCCCGCCGAGGAGGTCGTGCCCCGGCTGGTGGGGTTAATCCGGCGGCTGCGGCCGCAGGTGGTGGTCACTTTTGACCCCAGCGGCGGCTACGGCCACCCGGATCACATCGCCATTCATTTGCACACGGTAGCCGCGTTTCACGCCGCCGCCGACGCCAGCCGCTACCCCGAGCAGGGGCCGGCCTGGCAGCCGGAGCAGTTGCTGTACGTGGTGTTCCCGCGCAACTTTTTTGCTGACATGCGCCAAAAACTGGCCGAAATGGGTATCGATACCAGCGATTGGGACGACCGGGAAGAGCGCCATATGGGCTGGCCCGATGACCAGATTGATTTTGTGCTGGATGTGAGCGAGGCGGTTGAGGCCAAGTGGGCGGCGCTGGAATGCCATCGTACCCAGTTTGGGCCGAATAACCCCTTTAAAAAATTTCCGCCGGAAATCACCCGGCAGATGATGGGCCGGGAATTTATGGTGCAGGTGTGGCCGGAGCCAAACGGCCAGGCGACGCTGCCCGAAATTTTTGCCGGACTCGCAGCTACTTTATAGCGTGTTGAAAGGAAACAAAGGCCGATGGCAATTCATCCCGAGACGAAATTGGGCCACGTGCACCTGACCGTAGCGAACATGGCCCGCTCGCTGGAGTTTTACCGGCAGTCGCTGGGCATGCAGGTTCACTGGCAAAACAACGAGTCGGCGGGGCTGGGCGCGGGCCGGCGCGATATTTTGCGCCTCACGGAAAATCCGCAGGCCCGGCGCGTGCCGCGCACCACCGGGTTGTACCATTTTGCGGTGCTAACCCCCAGCCGGCCGGAGCTGGCCCGGTCGTTGTGGCGGCTGGCCAAAACTCAAACACCGCTGCAAGGGTTTGCCGACCACGGCGTGAGCGAGGCCATTTATCTGGCCGACCCCGACGGCAACGGCATTGAAATTTATCGCGACCGGCCGCGGGCCGAGTGGCCATTTGTTAACGGCCAACTGCAAATGGTTACGGACCCACTGGATACCGATGCCATTCTGGCCGAGCTGGATGGCCCGCCGGATGAGTCGGTGGGGCTGCACCCGGACACAGTGCTGGGCCACATGCACGTTCACGTAAGCAGTTTGCTGCCGGCGGAAGAATTTTATCAAAATGTCATCGGCTTTGAGTTGATGCAGCATTTTGGCGGGCAGGCCGCCTTTTTGAGCGCGGGCGGCTATCATCATCATTTGGGGATTAATACCTGGGCCGGAGTGGGCGCGCCGCCGCCGCCCGCCGATGCCGTGGGACTGCGTTATTTTGTCGTCGAGCTGCCCGATGAGGCCGAGCTGAACCGGCTGGTTGAGCGGGCGCGCCGGGCCAACTGGCCATTTGAGGAACAGGCGGACGGCATTTTTGGCCGCGATCCGTCGCAGAACGGAATTTTGATAACCGCTGGGCAGTAACCGGCTACGCCTCCAGCGCGCCGAGCACCAGCGGCAGCAACTGCTTTTTGCGCGAAACCACGCCTTTGGCTTCGCGGGTGCCGTCGCTGCGGCGAGGGTAGGGCAGCACATCCAGCAGCGGCACGTCATCGGTTAAAATCAGCCGGCTCGAACCTTCTACCACGTTGGTCACCATTAAAATGGCAAAATTTAACCCTTTACTGTCACGCAGGTTGGCCAGCGCCTCGCGCACCTGTTCCAGCCGTTCATCGAGCTGGGCAAAGTTGGTGATTTCCACCTGAGACACCCCAAACCGCAAATCGACGGTTTCGTACAATTTAAAGTCGGCGCCAACAATGTCGGCCGGGTTGCGGGTAGACATATCGGAGCCGGCTTGCAGCACTTGCTGGCCAAACGATTCCAGGGTTTCACCGCTCAGCACCGAGCCGCCCAAAAAGGCCCAGCGAGCCAGCCGGGCCGCGGCGCGGTGGTCGCGGGGCGTGGTGGTGGGCGAAGTGAGCAGCAGTGTGTCTGAAATGAGGCCGGCCAGCAGCAGCCCGGCCAATGCCGGCGGCGCGCTCAACCCGGCCTCGTCAATGCGTTCGGAAACCAGGGTGCTGGTACTGCCGACAATATCCACCATAAATTTGATGGGGCTGTTGGTGCGCGGGTTGCCCAACCGGTGGTGGTCCAGAATTTCCAGCAGATCGGCCTCGTCCAGCGCGCCGAGCGCCTGCCCGGATTCGTTGTGGTCAACCAAAATCAGCCGCATCCGCGGCGGGTGGAGCGCTTCTCGCTGGCGGCTGATGCCCACGTAACTGCCGTGTTCGTCAATCACCCAAAATTCGGTGCGCTCTTCCTGCAAAATGCGCGGCAGCATGTCTTTAATGCGGCTGCTGGCCAAAAACCGGGGTACGGTGGTGTCGCAGGCTTCGCGGCAGGGTTGGTCAAACAGTTCGGCAATGCGGGTTTCTTCGCGGCGGGGGTGGGAGCCGATGGAGCGGCTCAAAAAATTGAACAGGCTGACCACGGTGATCAGCCCGTACGGCTGGCCGTTTTCGTCCAGTACCGGCGCGACGCCGCCGGTGCGGTTGGCAATGGCCCAGGCTTCGCGCAGGGGGTGTTCCGGGGTGGTGGTGTTGAAACGGTGGGCGATGCTCTCAAACCGGGGCGACGCATCGGGCAGCAGGGCCGGCGGCTCCAGCTTCAGTCGATTTAACACCCATGTGGTTTGCGGGTTCAACTGCCCGGCGCGGGCGGCAATAAACGATTCGTTTTGGGCGGTATCTTGCAGCAGCCAGGCATAGCCCATCGCCGAGGCAATGGAATCGGTATCTGGATTAATATGACCGATGACGTAAGTTGTGCTATTGTTCATTGGCCGGCTGTAATCTCCTGTGAAAATACAATTACGAATTGCGAGGAGTAGGGGCGCTTCGCGAAGCGCCCCTACCCAATTTTCACCCACTACCAGGACTGTCGGGCTTGCTTGCGTTTTAAATTTCTTTCCTAGCATTTTAAAACGCTAGGCTTGCATTTTAAATTCCATCCCTAGCATTTTAAAACGCTAGGCGTACGTTTAAAGTATCAAGCAATACTTTTAGGAGTCGCACAGTTAAGAAGTCCCCGGCATTTGAACTGCTAAAATTGATGTTTCTGAACCAATCTGGCGCTAATTTCCAAACAAAAAGTGCCGGGGACTTGATATTAGTTGCGCTGCAAGCGTGACCTACTTCTGCGAATAGCGAATGGCGAATGGCGAGTGCGAATCTACGACCCTGCTCCCTGCGACTTTGCGACCGTGTTCCCTGCCCCCCGAATGCCGCTGGGCCAAATCTAGCACAGAAACAAAGGGGCGTCAATATTTCCGGCGGCGATTCGGGTTGGGTGTGTCATTGACTTGCTTCCCGCTCTTTCTTATAATTACCCCAGATTGCAACCTTAACGCAGACGCGACAAAAGGACAACCCGGTGTCTGACGAATTAATTAGTACCCTGGCCAGTTATGTTCCCACTCTCATTAAACGCCAACTGGCCCAAAACCCCGAACCCATCACCGCCCCCACCGCCGAACAATTTCCGGCAGCCGTGTTATTTGCCGACATCTCCGGCTTTACCGCGCTAACCGAACGGCTGGCCCAAAAAGGGCCGGCCGGCGCGGAGGAGCTGACCTCGCTGCTAAACGCCTATTTTGGCCAATTGATTGGTTTGATTACCCGCCACGGCGGCGATATTGCCAAATTTGCCGGCGATGCGCTCATCGCGCTGTGGCCGGCCGCCGGCGAGTCGCAGTTGACACAGGTAACCCAACAGGCCGCCCAGTGTGCGCTGGAAATCCAGCGGCAGCTCAACGCCTACCAGGCCGCGCCCGGCATCCAGCTATCGCTCAAACTGCTGCTGGGAGCCGGCGATATTCGGGCGCTGCATTTGGGCGGTATTTTCAATCGCTGGGAATTTTTGGTCACCGGCGAACCGCTGGCCCGGGTGGGCGCGGTAGCGCATTTGGTGCGCCCCGGTGAAACCGTGCTGACCGCGCCGGCATGGCGGCTGTTGCACCCGCTGGCCAACGGCACGCCCCTCACCGAAACCGAATCGGGGCTGGTGGTTCGGCTTGACAGGCTCAACCAACCCCTGCCCCTGCCGGTTGATCACCTACCGCCTTTGACCCCGGCGCTGGAAAGCGGGCTGCGGGCCTACCTGCCCGGCGCAATTTTAACCCGGCTGGCCGCCGGGCTGAGCGGCTGGCTGGCCGAACTGCGCCGCGTGACTGTGTTGTTTGTCAATTTACCCAACCTGGATTATGGCATGGCGCTGGGCCAGGCCCATCAATTGATGCGCAGCCTGCAAACCGCCATTTACCGCTACGAAGGCAGCATCAACAAGCTCAGCGTCGATGACAAAGGCGTTACCCTGATTGCCGCGTTTGGCCTGCCGCCGCTGTCGCACGAGGACGACCCGATCCGCGGGGTGCAGGCCGCGCTGGACATCCAACGACAGCTCGGCGAGCTGGAACTGGCCAGCGCCATCGGCATTACAACCGGCCGGGCTTTTTGCGGCTCTGTGGGCAACGACCAGCGCCGCGAGTACACGATGATCGGCGATGTGATCAACCTGGCAGCCCGGCTGATGCAGGCCGCCAACGGCGATATTTTGTGCGATGCCGCCACCTATCACGGCACGCAAAGTTCGGCGGCGCTGGAGTTGATGCTGGGCGTTGATCTCGATGGCTCCGGCGCAATTGGCGACGTGCCCTATTTTGAGTCGCTGCCGCCGTTAATGGTAAAAGGCAAATCCCAGCCGATTCAGGTCTTCCGGCCGCGCAGCCAGGGCCGGATGACGGTTGACCCGCGCTCGCTGTCTACGGCTATTGTTGGCCGCAGCGCCGAGCGCGACCTGCTGGCCGCCCGGCTGAACGCCCTCCGGCAGGAGGCCGCCAGCGGCGTGGTCATCATCGAAGGGCCGGCCGGCATGGGCAAATCGCAGTTGGCGGGCGAACTGCTGCGGCAGGCCCGCGTGTTGGAAATCGACACGGTGGTGGGCGCCGGCAGCGCCATCGACCAGTCATCGCCCTACCACGCCTGGCGGGCCATTTTTCATCAGGTGCTCAGCCTGAACCATCTGCCCGAAGACCCCGCCGCCCAGCGCGAGGTGATTATGTCTCGCCTGCACAGCCTGTTGCCCGATGCCGCCGATTCTGACGGCGCGTTGATCAGCGCCGCCGATGGCTCCAGCCGGGTCATATCGGCCTGGCCGCGACTGGTGCCGCTGCTCGATGCGGTGCTGCTGCAGGACTGGCCCGAAAACGAACTGACCGGGCAAATGGCCGGTAAAGTGCGCGCCGATAACACTCACAATTTACTCACCTTTATTTTGCAGCAGGCCCGCGTGGGGCTGATTGTGCTGGAAGATGCCCACTGGCTGGATTCGGCTTCGTGGGCGCTGGCCCGGTTGGTGGTTGAGCGATTGCAGCCGCTGCTGCTGGTCATTGTCGCCCGGCCTATGTCTGGCCCGCCGCCTGCCGAGTACCAGCAGTTGGCCGAGCTGCCCGGCGCGCGGGTGATCCGGTTGGGCGGGTTGTCGCTGCCGGATACCGCGGCGCTGGTGAGCGCCTGTCTGGAAGTTGAGCAACTCCCCGGCGAACTGGCCGAACTGATTTTTGCCAAGGCCGAGGGCAATCCTTTTTTCAGCACGGAACTGGCCCACGCCCTGCGTGAATCCGGGTTGGTGACGGTAGCCGACGGCCGATGCCAGCTTGCGCCCGCCGCCAGCGACCTGCAAACCCTCAACCTGCCCGATACCATTCAGGGCGTCATTACCAGCCGCATCGACCGGCTGACGCCTTCGCAGCAGATGACGTTGAAAGTGGCCAGTGTGATTGGTCGCGCCTTTGAATACATAACCCTGCACGATATTCACCCGATTGTCGCTGAAAAAGCCAACCTGTCGGACCAACTGGATACGCTGGGCCGGCTGGATATTACCCAACTGGACCGGCCGGAGCCGTCGCTGGCGTACACCTTCAAACAGAATATCACTCAGGAAGTGGCCTACAACATGATGCTCTTTGCCCAGCGCCGCGCCCTGCACCAATCCGTGGCCGAGTGGTACGAGCGCAGTTACGCCGATGACCTGTCGCCATTTTATTCGGTGCTGGCTTACCACTGGCGCAAAGCCGAGGTAACGCCCAAGGCGCTGGACTATCTGGAATTGGCCGGTGATCAGGCGCTGCTGCGCTTTGCCAACGAAGAGGCGGTTGAATTTTTTGGCCGGGCCATCAAACTGGCCGAAAAAGAAGCCGATGACTCAACCCCGGCGGCGCGGCGCGCCCGCTGGCAAATGAAACTCGGCCAGGCTTACGTGGATTGGGTCAAGTTCAGCGAGGCCCGCGGCCATTTGGTAGAGGGACTGGCGCTGCTGGATTTTGGTGCGCCGCAATCGCCGGTGGGGTTGGGGCTGGGGCTGGCCCGCGAGGCCGCCCGCCAGTTTATCCGGCGCTTGTGGCCCAAGTTCAATCCCAACCCCCCGGCCAACCGCAAAACGCTGCTCGAGGCCGCCCGCGCCTACGAAGGGCTGGTAACCATCACCTATTTTGCCAACGATACACTGGCCTCGCTGTACGCCGCGTTTCGCTCGCTGAACCTGGCCGAAGCTGCCGGCCTGTCGCCGGAGCTGGCCCGCGGCTACACCACCGTGGGAGCGATTATCGGCTTTGTGCCGCTGCACCGCTGGGCGCATATGTACTGCACCCGGGCCATCAAGGCTACCCGCAAAATCGATGACGTGCCGGCCAAAACCTGGGTGTGGCTGGGCACCGGCATATATTACGCCGGCGTGGGCAACTGGAGCCGCACCAACCATCTGTTTGGCCAGGTGATTGAGGCCGCCGACCGGCTGGGCGATCACGCTCGCTGGGATGACGGCGTGGGCAATCTGGCCATCGCCGAATATTTGCAGGGCCGTTTTGCCGCCAGCGTTCGCCTGTCCAACGATTTATATGCTTCGGCCCAGCGCCGCAGCGACGCCCACAACCAGGCCTGGGCGCTGCGCAGTTTGGTTTACTGCCTGCTGCCGCAGGGCAAATTTGCCGAGGCGCTGACCGCGCTGGAAACCCTGCAAGCGCTGCTGGCCAAAGATGATTCACCCATTGTTGACGAGGCCCTGCGCATCGACCTGCACGGGCTGCTGGCGCGGGTGCAGGGCCAGCACGGCCAGCCGGCAGCGGCGCTGCAAACCGCCGCCGCCGCCATCGAATTGATGGCCCGCACCTCGCCCACCTCCTACCTGTCGTTGCCGGGCTACGCTTACCTGGCCGAAACCGTGCTGGCCCTGTGGGAAACCGAGGCTTGCGTCGCCGGCCACAATCTGTTTGCGACCAGTTTGAAAAGTTTTCAGTTTACCCACAAACTGCTGGCGCGGCGAGCCTGCCAATCGTTGCGGGGGTATGCGCGGGTGTTCCCCATTGGTCAACCGCGCGCGGCGCTGTGGCAAGGCAATTTTGAGTGGTTATCGGGCCGGCAGCGCGCGGCCCGGCAGTGGTGGCAAAAGGGGCTGACTGCCGCCACCCGGCTCGATATGCCGTTTGACGCCGGGCTGGCTCATTTTGAACTGGCCCGCCACCTGCCGGCCGGCCACCCGGATCGCGCCGGGCAGTTGCGTCGGGCCAACGAAATTTTTGAGGAAATTGGAGCCGCGTATTACCAGCAGTTAGCCAACGAGGTGTAACAATGTACAACTCAACGTTGAGTAATCTCATTGCCGGGGCGGTGTCCCGGCTGGAGGCGGAACTGGAGCTGGCCATGCCGGTGATGTCGCCGCACATTTGGGCCTGGCTGCGGCAGTTGGCCGGTTCCAATCAGTTGCAGGATTACTTTCAGCACCCGCTGGCGTTCCCCTCGCTGCTGCTGCCGTGGTGGCTGGATGACTGCCTCGATGGCGTGATCGATGAAACGCTGCAAGCTGATCTGATCTACTCTACCCTCAACGGCTACCTCTACATCCGCCTCATCGACAATGTGATGGACGGCCACAGCACCGACGAGCCGCAGCTTTTGCCGGCGCTCGGTTTTTTTCACACCCAGTTTCAGTGTACGTACATCAACTACTTTGCCCCGGAACATCCCTTTTGGCCCTATTTTCAGAGTACGTGGTACCAATCCGCGGAATCGGCGATGGCCGAAGCCCGCACGCCCCGGCTGGATGCGGCCCAGTTTCAGCAGATTTCGGCTAAAAAAGTGTGCGCGGCCAAGATTCCGCTGGCGGCCGTGTGCCATTTTCACGACCAACCAGATATGCTCGAACCGTGGGGCCGGCTGGTTGATCTGCTGGGCGGCTGGCACCAAATGCACAACGATCTGTTTGGCTGGCACAAAGATGTGGCCACCGGCGTGACCACCTACTTTTTGAGCGAGGCCGAACAGCGCCGCGCGCCCGCCGAGTCGGTGGCCGGCTGGGTGGCCCGCGAAGGTTTTGCCTGGGGCATGGCCGCGCTCGCCGAAATGATGGCCGCAGTGACGGCGCACGCCGGGGCGTTGGCCTGTCCCGAACTGCTGGCTTATTTGGACACCCGGCAACAACTGCTCGATAAACAGCGGCAGCAGGCCGAAAAAGGACTGGCGGCGCTGGCCAAATTGGTTAATGCAACGGAAAGCACGCCGGGCCAGGGGATAAAGGGTGAAGGATGAAGAGAGTTGGGTGGGTTTTAAGTTTTGAGTTTTAAGTTTTGAGTTTCCCATAGGGGGCCTTTGGCTCTGAGTGGGTGTTGCGTAAAACGTAAAACGTAATTCGTAATTCGTAAATCCAAAATACCCAAAGGGCACTTCGTCCAAAATCGTGTTGCGTGTTGCGTAAAACGGGCTGCAGAGAAACGTGACTGTCGGGCTACAAGCCCGGCCTACGATTTCTGCCCCTAACTCCTAATTCCTAACTCCTGACTCCTACTTAAAGGAGCAAAGACAATGGAAAAAATCGATCTGTTCGCGTTGGGCCAGCAGTATTTCCGGCAGTTTTTGGACGAGTTCGCCTCGTATGGCCTGCAGTCCGACCCCGGCATCGAGTTGCGGCGGGGCAAAGGGATGCTCTGCTACTACAGCCTGGAAGATCGCCACATTTACCTGTCGGTGCCGGATTTGGCCAGCCCGGTGGGCAAATTACAGGCGCTCTTTTTCCGCTCGCTGCTGGGCTGCGAAACCGACGACGAACTGCTCTACTTTTTCCGGCTGTTCATTCCGCACATCATCGCCCACGAACTGACCCATCACTTTCGCCAGCGTTACGGGCTGTTTGGTAAAAGCCTGTGGCACGAGGAACAGGTGGCCAACAAACTGGCTGTGGCCGTGGTCAAACACCGGCTGTCGCCCCAGCAAAAAGACGAGGCGCGCCGCTTTTTGCGCCGGGCCATCGACACCCTGGCCCAGCAGATTACCGAAAAAAACGTAGCCACCGACTCTTACTACAGCGTACTGCACGCGCTCAACGCCTCCGGCCAGATTGACGACGCCGAGTTTGAAGAGCTGGAACTGCTCCAATCGTCGCTGGGCGGCACCGCCGAGGATTTTCTGGAGGGCAGCGGCCAGCTCACCACAGAAATGGTGCAGCGGCTGGAACAGCGCGGCAACGTCATCGAAGAAATTGATGAAAAGTACGCCACCGACCAGCTCAAATACATTTATTACCATCTGGGCTGGCTCTACCTGGATTTGACCAGCCGCGAAACCGAGTACGTGGATGAATTTGCCCGCAATTACCTCAATTTGGGGATCGAGCTGCTGCCGCCGCCCGCCGACCCGGCGGCCAACCTGGTTGCGCTGCAAGCCTGTTTCAAGGCCTCGCAGGAAGCCGGGCCAAATTCGGCGGTGGCCAGCCGCTATTTTTACAAACGCTACCGCGCCCTGCTGTTGCAACTGCTCGAATCCGTGGAACTGACCGTGGCCGCCCAAACCGAGTCGCTCAAGCGCGAGGCCCGGCTCATTTTAGAAAACTGGGGCGCGGCGCAATCGGCGGATACGCTCGATTTTCTGTCGCAGATGGCCCCGGCGTCGCTGCGGCCCTATTTTCCGCATCTCATCGCCGCCAACCTCGACCCGGCCGTTGCCCTGCCGGCCAATTTACCCACCGATACCGATCGTCGCCTGTACCGGCACGTCGTGTTGGGCGAGGCCGACTCTGCCGCCGAAAACACCGTTCGCCGGCTGGCGCTGCTGGATCAAACCGATGTTTACCGCCCGCTGCCGGTGGACGTGCTGTTGAAACTGGCCGGCAAGCTGAGTCTGGTCAATTTTGCCCCCGGCGAGTGTGTGATTTGGGAAGGCGAGCGCAACGACGATGTCTATTTTTTGAACGAGGGCCGGCTGGAAGTGTTCATCACCCGCGCTGGGCAGGAGCGGGTGGTGGGGCAGGTGGAGCCGGGCGAGCAGTTCGGTGAGATTGCTTTTTTCACCGAAGACGCGCGTTACGCTACCGTTCGCGCGGTGGAGCCATCGCGCTGTTTTGTGCTGACGGATGTCGATTTGCAGCTCATCGCTTACGAGCACCCGCCCATTTTAATGCAAATGGCCGGCGCGCTGGCCAAACGGCTGGCCGATCTGTACCAGACAGAGCGCAAAGAAACAGTTTAGTATCTAAGTCATATTTTCAACGGGCGACGGTGGTGCTACAATTTCAGTGTTAATCCATCCAAAAAAACTTAATTTAGGGGGCACAATGAGCGCTGATTTGCAGTTATTGGTAGGCAAAATCCTGTCTGATGAGGACTTTGCGGCGGCGTTGGTCGATAACCCGGAAAAAACGCTGAATAAAGCCGGCATCGAACCCACCGTTGATTTGCTGGAAGCCTTGCAGGATGTTGATGTTGAGTCGTTAAAAGAGCTGGCCGCCAGCTTCGGCGAGAATAAGGCTGCTGTTTGAGCAAACGCCGCAGGCCGGGGGGCTGGGGGGTAGTCCCCCCAATTCCTCCTCTCCCAACTTACGTTGGTTACATCCAATCCGATTTTCTGCCCGCACAAGAGGCAAAAAAAAGCTATCTGCGTTAAAATCAGACAGCTTTTTTATTATGGACGAATTCACCACCTATTATCCACAGCGAATAAAAGCCTGGCCGGCGGTGCAGCAGTTTTTTGGCAGCCTGCCGCCTCACCTGCACCGGCGAGCCGCGCTGCTCAAAAACGATCTGGCCATTCTGCACAGCGATTCCGGCCAATTTATTGATATTCTCAACCGCCGCCATGATCACCCACTGCTGGTTTTGCATTTCTGGCTGCTGGCCGATTGGCGCGTTGCGGGCGAGCCACTGGCGCGCCATCTGCTGCCGGCGCTGGTGTTTCTGTTTGCCGGCGCGTCGCTGGAGCAGTTGATAACCGATGCCAGCAGCGGCTTTTCGGCCGCCGATGCGCCGTTGGCCGAACTGCTTTTCCAGCAGGCGGCGGTTGAACTGGCTCAGATTTTTCCGCCGGGGTCGGAATTTTGGGGCTACTACCGCGCCTGCTGGGCCGAATACGCCGAAACCCGGCTGGCCGCCGCGCCGCAGCCAGCCGCCGAGTCGCTATTGGCCGGGCGTTGGGCGCTGGCCAAAATTCCGCTGGCCGCAGTGGCCGTTACCGCTGGGCGGCAGGCCGATCTGCCCCAACTTGGCGCGCTGCTCGATACGTTTAACCGCGTTTACCAGACTCAATCCGAGATTCTGGCGCTGCGGCGGGATGTGGCTCAACGCCGGCTGACGTATCCCATCGCTCAAATTATGGCCGCCGCTGGCATCGACCCGCAGCAGCCCGTATCGCCGGAGCGAATTTTGGGCGCGGCGGTGCTGACCGGAGCCGTGAGCCGGTTGTGCCAGGCCGATGAACGCCGGCTGGCCGAGGCGCAGTTGGCGGCGGAGACGCTCGGTGTGCCCACGCTGGCCGGCTATCTGGCCGCCGCTGCCGGGTTTGTGCAGGATACCGGCCGCCTGTTTTCGCTCAAACCGAAAAAACCCGCCGTGCCGCGGGCGTTTGCGCCGGTGAGTAACTCGCTGGCCGCTGCGCTCAGCGCCGCCGAAGGCTATCTGCTTTCGGATTTAACGTTTAGCGAAAGCTGGGATGTGCAGCGCGGCGGCGTGCGGGAGTTGACCGCGCAGGCGTTTCCGGCCGGGCTGGTGGTGGAGGCGCTGGCCCAAACCGGCCACCCAATGGACGAGCCGCTGGCCCGAATCTTTGCCCAACTGCACGCCAGCGGCTGTCGCTACTACAATTTGCCGGAACTGCCGCCCGATGCCGACGATTTGGGGCTGTTGCTGCGGCTGTTTGGCTACCTGCCCGGCCCGGCGCAAGCATTGGCGCGGCAGCAACTGGCTGAGCCGCTGGCCCAAATGCGGGCCAGCGTGCGCCCCACCGGCGAAATCCCGGTCTGGTTTGCGGCTGAACCGGCCGGCGACGCGGATTCACCGGTGATTTGGGGCGCGAGTTGCGCCGCCACGGAAATCAATTTGCTGCTGGGGTTGCTCGATTTTGACTGGCCCGGTTACGCCGGACTGATTCAAGCTTCGGCTCGCAGCGTGTGCCATCGATTTGAAACTTACGGGTTGGGCGCGGCGCTGTATTACGTAACACCCTACGTGCTGTGGTCGGCGGTAACGGTGCTGGCCCGGTTACGCGCCCGGCCGATTGCGGCTGACTTGCGCGAGTTGCTGGCCCACATCGAGCCGACACTCTGGCAGTGGGTTGAGCAGGAAAGCCGCCGGCCACATATTTCGGCCCAAACGACGGCGTTTTTGGCGCTAACCCGGCCGCAAGAGGCGTGGCTGGAGATTCTTCTCAAAAGCCAGCGGCATGACGGCAGTTGGCCGGCCGAACCGCTGTTTTTGATTCCTCACGGCCGGCGGACAGCCTGGTACGCCAGCCGGCCGGTTACCTCGGCATTTTGTTATTTAGCCCTCAGAAAAATTGAACAGCGGGGATAGGTTTACGGCCACCAGCGGCCAACATCCTGAATGGTGCGGCTGATTTCGGCCATCGATTCGGTGCCGCCCAGCGACAAAATGATCGGTTCCAATGTTTTTACATCGGTGAGCAGGTTTTTGCGCTGGCGCTGGTAAAGGTGGGGCAGCATTTCCTGCCAGATTTGGTGCAGTTGTTCGGGCGGGAGTTGGGCCAGGATCGGGACAATTTCGGCCAGAATGGCATCTAACTCATCGCGGTTTTCCGCCGACCAGATGAGGGTTTGCGTTTCTTTGAGCAGTTGGTCGGCGTGGGGGCTGGGCAGGTACAGGGCCAGTTTGGCCTGCAAAAGCGCCCGGGCCGGTGTATCGTCCAGTTGGCGAATGGCGGCGAGCAGGTCGGCCTGTAAGGCGGCCGGCGTTGCGGGAATCAGTTGGGCCAGCAGTTCAACCTGGCTGGGCCGGTGGTGAATGCTGTTGATAATTGTCATTGCGTCGGGCAGCAGTTTGCCGGAAAGGTACGGCAAAATTTGGCCCAGCGCCTCGGCCCGTTTGCGTTCATCGGGCAAAGCAGCAATGGTGTTGAGCAGATTTCGCAGCAGAGGCAGGCGATCTTCCTCGGCCAGGAAAGGTGTCAGTTCGGCCAAAACTTCGGCCTGCCATTTGGCGTACCAAATGTTTTTGTAGGCCGACAGCGCATCATCGAGCGCCTGGGCGTTGAGCGGCGGCGGCAGATGCGGGTACAGTTGGGCCAGCACGATAGCCCGTTTTACGTTGTCCCATGTAGCGCGAGCGGTATGCAGCGCTTTTTCTGGCCGGCCCGTTTGCCCGTAACGCAGCGAAAGTTCAACCTGTATTTCTGACCGGCGCCACTGATCCTGAATGGTTTGGGCCAGTTGGTCGATGGGCGCTAACAAATAGTCGGGGGCATAGGGGGTTATATGGGCCAGCACGTGCGCTTTTTGGGCCTCATTTTGAAAAGCCGGAATCGCTTCGAGTAGCGGCTCAAAATGCAGGGGCGACAGGCAGGGTAGCAGCTCGACCAATGCTCTGGCCCGTTGAATTTCGTTGGGCGTAGTCGCAGCTATTTTGAGAGCCTGAGTTAGCTGCCTGGGTGAAAAATAGGGGGCCAAACCAACCAGGCCATCCACTCGAGCTGCATCGTTATGCATGGCTTGCAGGGTTTCCAGAGCGCGGGCGTGGTCGCTGTGGGGCAGGTAGGGCGCCAGTCGAGCCAGCACGCCGGCCTGTTCAATTTCGTTGTTAATCTGCCAGATGGTGCCGTTAAGCTGCTGCATGGTTTCCGTGCGCAGCGAGACCGGCAGTTGCGGCGCCAGATCGGCCAGCACGTGCAGTTGTTTGGGTTGATCCCAGCCCAGCCGCACCGCGGTGAGCATACCGCGCAGCGCCTTTAATTTGGCCGGTTCCGGCAGGTGGGGGATAAGCCCCAGCAGCGCTTCAGCGCGGCGCTGCCCATCGTGGATAGATTGCACCGAGTGCAGCGCATTGAGCAGCAGGGGTTCGGCCAGGTGCGGCGCCAGGCCGACCAGCGCCTCGGTGCGATTGGCCCCGTCTTTGATGGTTTGGGTCAGTTGCAGGGCTTCAACCAGTTGCGCTTCTGGCAGGTGAGAGGCAATGCTGGCCAGCGCTCTAACCTGCCACTGTTCGTACCAGATATTTTGCACGGCTTCCAGCGCCGCCTCCGGGTATCCCAGTTCGGCCAATTGGGGAGCCAATTGGGTGAGGGCGGCAGCCTGCTCAACCTCATTGTTGATGGTTTGAGCAATTTCCAGCGCTTCCTGAAGCACGGCTCGGCGCAGTTCCGGTGCTAGCTGAGGAGCCAGGCTGGCCAGGGTTTTGGCTCGCGGCCAGGCGCTTTTGATTTCCCGGGCGGTAGCCAGCGCGGTGGTGTGCTGGCTGCAGTCGGCCATTTTGATGGCAATGTGGCAGAGGTTGGCTGTTTGGCCTTCAGTATCCTGGATGGATTTGGCGATGGCCAGTGTTTCTGTGAGCAGCGGCGCGGGTAAATGCGGCACCAGCGCTGCCAGTAAATCGGCGCGTTTCCAGTGCTGAGGCACAAGTTTTACAGATTTTAGGGCGGTCTGTAGCACGTGGCTTTTTTGCTGCGGCGTTAGATACGGGGCCAGCAGCGCCGCCAGCGATACCTGGTTAACCCGGTCTGTAGCATTTTCCACAACCGTTTGAATCTCGTGGTACGCTTTCGCCTGCAATTCGGCCGGCAAATACGGGGCTAATTGGGCCAGAGCTTTGGCCCGGGTTTTGGCCGATTTGATAAGCCAGGCGCTGGCCATGGCGCGGGTAATCAATTTCTCCGGCAAATGGGGCGCTAAACTGACTAATATTTGCCGGCGCAATTCGTCAAACTGGATGTTTTTGGTAATGGCGATGGCTTCAATCAGCGTTTGTTCGCGCAGGGGGTCGGGCAAAAATGGGGCAAGTTCGGCCAGCAGCTCGGCGCGAGCGCCTTCCCACTCGATGCCATGCGCAATTTCCAAGGCCTGCATAAGCAAATCCTGAGGAAAACAGGGCGCCAGTTTGGCCAAAAACTCGGCAATCTGTTCCTCGTCGCTCATATTTTTGGCGGCGGCCAAAGTTTCTTGCATCACCTCAAGCTGCGTTGGCGGCAACAAATGGGGGATAAGTTCAGAAAAAACTTCAGCCCGCTGCTCCTCTTCGTCAATGGCGCGGGCCGCGGCCAAAACCTGCAAAAGATCAATTTTTGAGCTGTGAGGAATGAGCCTGGTTAGCGCTTCGGCCTGCCAATGCTCATTTTTGATTTCACAAATAACACCCAACGCATGATCAATTTGGCCGAACTCGGCCAGCCGCTCGGCCAGTGCCATCAGGGTTTCAGTTTGCTGCCAGGAGTCGGTGATTTGCAAGGCAACGTCGATGGCCTTGTTTACAATCGACGTTTTTGCGCCCGGCGCCATCGTATGCGATAACTCGATCAGCGCCCTGGCTTGATCTTCAAAATTGCGAAGCTGGTGAGCGTAAGTTAACCCCTGAGCCGGAGTCCAGAGTTTTTTCTCAACCAGTGCTGTCAGCAACGAGAAGGGGATATTGCGGGCCAGGCTGTTCAGCGAGGCGGTAATGAGGGCGTATCTGAGTTGCAGCCCGATAACCGTTTCCTGTGGCAGGTTTTGTCGCTGGAGCAGCCGGGACGCCAGATTTACATCGGCCAGGTAGCCGGAGAGCTGCCCCAACTGTTCTCTGGCGTGAAACCAGCCGTTACGGCCAGCGGGTGTTTCTTCGCTGAGCAACAGGTGAATCTGGTCGAGCTGCCCGGCCTGTTCCAGATGCCAGGCCAGATAGGTGTGAATATAGCCGTCGTCTGGTAGGGTGTGCCACCGGCTGCCTTTGGTGCGTTTTTTGTAGCGCTCCAGCAGCGTGGCGTGAACGGCGGGCAGGCTCAACCCCAACCCGTTTGGCTCGGGCATGGTCAGCAACCGGCGAGCGATGTCGCGCAGCAGATCGTGCAGGCGATAGCTGGGCCATTCCTGCCCATCAAGCCAAACCGGCGCTCCCGGCAAGAGCAGGGCGTCGTTCCACAAAATTTCCAGGGTATCCGCCGCTTTGACTGCATCAGTTTGCCAGATGGTGGTGACCATCGGGGCTGTAATTTGAACATCTTCCGGTAAAATGCCCAGCCAGATAAAGGCCTGGCGTGTTTCTTCGTCGTCATCCTGAAGAGCTTTCAGGCTCAAATTGAAAGAGGCTTCTACCTGTGATTTTTCGCGGCGACGGCGGCGGGGCGCTTCCAGCGCTTCCAGTTGGGCCACCTCTTTTTCCAGCGCCTGGCGCAACGCCGACCAGGGCGTGCCGCGAGCCACCCGCGCTGCGGCCAGTTCCAGGGCCAGCGGCAAAAAACCGACAGCTTCGGCCAGCCGCAAAGCGTCGCTGCGTTCGGCGTCGTTCAGCTCGCGATTCATTTTGGTGGCTAATAAGTTGAGCGTTTGGGCCGGACTCATCACCTCTAGCTGAAATATGGCGGCTCCCGGCTCTTCGGCAACGTCAAACCGGCGTGTGGTGACCAGAATATGGCCGTGGCAGCAGCATACGGCCAACGGCTCAATGTGCTCGGCGTCCCAGACATCGTCCAGAATTAACAACACCGATTTGTGTTGCAGCAGGTTTTTGAGATGATTTGAGGCGGTGTCGATGGAGGTGGGGTTAAAATCGTAATTGCCAAGGGCATGAATCCAGTTGACGAGCACGTTTAACAGGTCAGGTTCCTGGCCAACCGTCGCCCAAAAAATCCCGTCACCAAAACGATGCTGAACGTCTGAGTCATACGCCAGCGCAGCAGCGACGGTGCTTTTGCCAATGCCTCCCAGCCCCAGTAAGGCGCTGTACGGCACCATACCAGGTGTAACCGGGTTATTATCCAGCAAACGTTGCTTGACCGAATCGGTGATTTCCGGGCGCGGCACAAAATGGAGCGGCAACGGCGGCGCCTGGTTAATTGAAATATCGGTTTGGGTTTCCGGTCGGGGCGGGGCTAGTTTGATGTGCGGGTACGTTTGCAGGATGGCTTCAATGGGGGTGGCAAAGGCCACATCTCTGAGTTTTTGGCTGCCGTTGGCCGGGTAGTACGTGGCGGTGACCATGCCCACTACCCGGTCGGTGTGGGTATCAAATACCGGCGCGCCGCTCATGCCTTCAACAATTTCCTGCGCCCGGATTTGCAGCATTGAAAGCCCGCTGCCGTTGGTAATGGTACCCAAAATGGTGCCCTGCGCCCAAACCCCCTGAATATCGCCAACCTGCGGATAGCCAAAAGCGTAAAAAGAATGGTTACTGGTCTGTTGGCTGGAGCCAAGCGTTAGGGGGAGCACTTGCGAAGGGGGTTCGCTCTGTAGCTGCAAAATGGCGATGTCATCGAGTTCTGGCGAACACCAAAAGTCTGACATCACTACAGTTGAACAGGTTTGGCCATTACTGGCATATGCAACAGTAAGGCTGTCACCGGGCGTTGCGCCGGCGGCGGTGACAACATGCGCGCACGTTACAGCTGTGTGGCTATCAATGATAAATCCAGTTCCTTGAATTGTGCCGGAGGCATCAAGAATTTGGATAACGGAGTGCTTTAGATTTTGGGCCTGCATAATGTAGCGCCGGCTAGTACTTTTATCCTAGCTATTAAGAATGTTAAGATTATAACATGACTTTATGTAATTTACAACAGTTTTGACATAAAACAGGTAATCTTTTACGTAAAATTTACGTGACAAAAGTCGTTTACAGAATTTCTGATAATTGATACGCTTGAGTCAACTAATCCTGTAGTCCGTTAGCCAATTAGGGTTGGATGATGCTTGGAACGAATTTTTTGCCGATTATCGATGCAACTAAATGCACGGGATGCGGCCTGTGTGTTGCCGCCTGTCCCAACCAGGTTCTATTAATGCAGACATCGCTGCCGGTGCTGGCCAAACCCGCCGCCTGTGATTATTCGTCCGTTTGCCAGGAGGTGTGTCCCACCGGAGCCGTTTCGCTGTCTTTTGAAATTGTCTTTAATCGGGGAGCGACCACAGGCCGTCGGCATTAATGCGGCCAGAATCGAAAAAGCCGGGGTGCCCAGACCCGGCTTTTTCAAAAGGAGGAGAAGAGTTAATGAAAATTTACAGCTTTAATATACCGCGCTTCTTTTCTGTAAACTTGATGACAATATACCTGTTACCCTACGTTTACTCAACGCTGGGCTTTAGCCAACCAAACTGACCAGTCGCCACACCTGCGCCACCGTAAAGGTAACCGCAATGCCAATGGCCAGCGGCAGCAGCGCCGCCACAGCACTCCATTTAACGCTGCCGGTTTCTTTGTAAATGGTGTAGATGGTGGTGCTGCACGGGTTGTGCAGCAGGCTGAACAGCATCAAATTGATGGCAGTCAGCAGCGTCCAGCCGCCGGCATGAAAGAGCGCCAGCGTTTCACTGTCGCCGGTTTCAAACATCACCCCGGCCCCGGCCCCAAACTGGGTAGCGCCGGTGACCAGCACCGTGAGCATCAGCACGGTGGGGATAACAATCTCGTTGGCCGGAATAGCCACAACATACGCCAGCAGAATAACCCCATTTAGACCAAGCAGTAGCCCCACCGGGTTGAGAAAACCAATCACATATTCGGCGATGCTCGTACCGCCAATAGACACATTGGCAATGAGCCAAATCGCCGCGCCGGCCGGCAGCGCAAACACAATGGCCCGCCACAGCACGTAAATGGTCCGGTCGATGAGCGAGGTATACACCGTTTGCCAGAATCGAGGCGGGCGGTACGGCGGCAATTCCAGGCTAAAGGTTGAAGCCTCGCCTTTGAGCCACGTGCGAGACAACCCCCACGAGACCACAAAACTCATCAGTACCCCCAGCACAGCGATGCCCACCACTGCCAGCGCGGAAATCAACCCGCCCAGATAGGCCGGCACCAGCGTACCCATAAATAACGCCGCGATCAATATTTGGGTGGGCCAGCGCCCGTTGCACAGCGCAAAATTGTTGGTAATAATGGCGATCAGCCGCTCGCGTGGGCTGTCGATCACCCGGGTGGCTACCACTCCGGCGGCGTTGCAGCCAAAGCCCATCATCATACTCAACGATTGTTTGCCGTGCGCGCCGGCTTTTTTGAAAATGTTGTCAAGGTTAAAGGCCACCCGCGGCAGGTAACCGAAATCCTCCAGCAAGGTAAACAGCGGGAAAAAGATAGCCATCGGCGGTAGCATTACGCTGATCACCCAGGCCGTGGCCAGGTACATGCCATCAAGCAGCAGGCCATCGAGCCACCACGGCAGGCCGATGAAGGCGCTGGCTTCTTTGAGCATGGGGTGCAAGGTATCCAGCAGCAGATAGGCCAGCCAACTTGAGGGATAGTTGGCCCCGGTAATGGTGATCCAAAAAACCGCCGTAAACAGCAAAATCATCAGCGGAAAGCCCCACAGCCGGCTGGTTACCAGCCGGTCGATGGTGCGGTCAAGGTTGAAGCGCGGCGGCGTGTCCGGGTACACCACCGCCCGGTCGGCGATGCGGGCGGCATCGGTGTAAATAGCCTCCACAATATTTTCGTGGACGCTGCTGCCCACCTCCCAGCGTAACCGGCTGGCCGAACCCAAAATGTTGCGCGCGGCATCGTTGGTTATTTGACCCTGATTAAGCATGCTGCGCCTCCTGCAACTGCCAAACCAGGCTGCCGTTGGTTTCGCCGCCGGGATCGTCGCGAGTCAGGTCGCCCAGTTCGCCGCGCTCAATCGCTTCGATGATGCGCTGGTCGCCATCGAGCAGGCGCAGCGCCACCCAGCGTGCGTTGGGCAGCCCCGGAAAAGCTGATTCAATTTGCTGCATCAGCTCCTGAAGGGCGTGTTTGAGCGCCATCGGTTCATTTTTAAGCCGATGCGGTTTGCAGATAAACTGGCCGGTGGCCACGTCGCTCACTGCCCGCAGCAGCTCATCAATACCCTGTTTGGAGCGGGCGCTGGTCGGCACCACCGGCACGCCCAAATCTCGGGCCAGCGAGCGGTCATCCACGGTTAGCCCGTGGCGGCGGGCTTCATCCATTAAATTGAGGGCAACCACGGCCCGGTCGGTAATTTCCAGCACTTGCAGCACCAGATTCAGGTTGCGTTCCAGCCGGGTGGCATCGGCCACCACAATGGTTACATCGGGTTGGCCAAACAAAATAAAGTTGCGGGCCACCTCCTCGTCAAGGCTGGTAGACAGCAGCGAGTACGTGCCGGGCAAATCAACAATTTTGTAGCGATGGTCGCCGTAATCAAAGCCGCCTTCGGCGCGGGCCACGGTTTTGCCGGGCCAGTTGCCGGTGTGCTGGCGCAGGCCGGTAAGCGCGTTAAAAATGGTGCTTTTGCCCACATTGGGGTTGCCGGCCAGGGCCACCACATAATCCCAGTTGTCCATATCGATGCCCAACTTGGTCAGTTGGCCAATATTATGCGCCGGGCATGTTTGGCAGTTATGCGCGGCGGGAAGGTTAATCGACCTGCTCATTAGCGGGACTCCTCAAAATTGCGTTTGATGAAAATATTGTCGGCCTGTTCTCTGCGCAACCCAATCAGCGATTGGCGAATGAGATAGGCGGTGGGATCGCCGCTGGGGCTAACCATTTCGGCTTTGATAACGGTGCCGGGCAAAATGCCCAGGTCCATAAAACGGCGGCGTTCCGGGCCGCGGCAGGCCGGCGACAGGCTGACCACGCGCGCGGTTTGGCCAATTTTCAGCGTGCTCAGCCGCTCGTACGGGGTGGAAACTGTGGCCGCTTCTAACGGCACAACCGTAACGTTGCGGGCGAGCATTGGGGCCAGCACCTGCTCTTCGCCGCCGGCCACAAAGCGAAGACGCTCGACGGATTTTTCTTTGAGCAAAATTTCCAGGCCGGGGTACAGCCCCTCGGCGACCAGTTGGGCGTAAACCACCGGCGGTTCGTCCTCCAGATGGACAATGCGGGCAATTTGACCCTCCTCCAGTGCGCTGAGCGGCTGGCCGCCGTGCGGCACAAATTCGCCGCTGGCGGAAGGGATGGGGTCGCCGTGGGGATCGTGGGTGGGGTGGCCCAGCCGGGCGGCCAGCGCGTCAACTTCGGCCGGCGACAAGGTGTGCTCGGCCCGTTCGGCCCGGTCGTGCCACTCAGATTCGTGAAAGCCGGTTTCGTCGGCCAGATAGCGTTCCCACAACCGGTGCGCCCGGATCACCTGCACGGCGTAGTTGGTTCCATCTGCTGTCAGATGAAAATCGCCGTTGTCCAGTTTGAGCAGGTTGTGGGCCGCCATATTGCTGATAAGCTGGCTGGCCTCGTTGGCCGAAACCTGCAACACCCCGGCAATACTTTCCAGCGTTGGCCGGCGGCCATTTTGTTCGCATTTGTAAACGTGTTTGAGAACATCTTCGCTCAAAATACGTTCTGCGGTTGAGGTTGTGTTCATTGTTAATCCTGTTTTAGTCCTGTATAAAATAATTTTTAGCCTAGACTAAAAATTTATCTGCTATTATAACGTTTTGATCTACTATTGTCAATAGGGGGGTGTGTCCAGAATTTTAGAAAAAGCGCCGCAGGCTTCGTCGTGAGCTCAGCCGAACGGCCGGGGGGCGGGGGGTGTCCCCCCATTTCCCCCCTGTCTGTCCAACATGTGGGGCAGACCCGTCAATAGATTTTTGCGGGGAAATAAAAAAGGCCGCTCGGGGCGGCCTTTGGAGTTGTTGGTTCGGTTACTTATTCCAGCGGGGCAAGGCGCTGTTGGGCCAGGTCTCGCACCGGCGGAGCATTGTCGAGTTGCAGGTAAACCACCTGATCCACGGCGGCGGCATCGGCCTGAACGGCGTGGGCATCGTTAATAACCAGAACGCTGGCCATAATTAGCAGGAAAAGAACTACGCTCAAAATGCTGTTGATGACGATTGATCGAACTCGGTTCATGTTGCACCTCTTTCTCGTTGAAACTCACGCTCAGTATATCAAATGTAGCCTGTTATGTAATCCGCCCTCCGGCTATTTGCATCTACGCCTATCGACGGGTATTTTTAAAGTTATTTTATAGAAATTAGCGGAACATGCTTACGACATTTGTCGTAGGCATACGGAAAGAAGCTATGAAACAAGCAGCAGTAGTTGACAACATACAACTTAAAGAGCGATGGCTGCTCAAATACATTGGCTGTACGGTAATCGGGGTGGCTTTTAGCCCCGGCGGGCAGATGATCGCTTCAGTTGGTTCCAACTGTTTGGTGCGATTGTGGGATGCTGAAACCGGCCGCGATTGGGCTCAATTTGCCGGCCGGGACGTGACGTTTAGCCCCGACGGTAAATTATTGGCGTCGATTGACCGCAACGGCAAGGCGCAGTTGTGGGAAGTGAGCCGGGGGCAGGGGCTGCGCCAGCTCGATGGGCCGGATATGGCTCAGGTGGTTTTTAGCCCCGATGGCCGGCGCGTGGCCGGGCTGTCAACCGGCTCGCTGCAAGACCGGGTGCTGGTTTGGAATGTGAATGGCCGGCAAGAAACCCAGCGCATGCACGGCCTGGCTTACGGGCTGCACAACGTGGCCTTTAGCCCGGATGGCCGGCTGCTTGCCGGCGGCAGCAAAACTGTGCGGCTGTGGCGGATAGATACCGGGGAAATTGTGCAGGAACTTAAAGGCCATACCGACCTGATTGAAACCATCGCGTTTAGCCCGGATGGCCGCCGGGTGGCCAGCGGCAGCCGCGACAAAACCGTGCGTTTGTGGGATACCGCCA
Organism: Anaerolineae bacterium; assembly: GCA_022071955.1. Taxonomy (GTDB): domain Bacteria; phylum Chloroflexota; class Anaerolineae; order 4572-78; family J111; genus J095. The sequence goes on along the minus strand of JAJVIM010000013.1, from coordinate 46,598 downwards.
CCGGCCAGGAAATGGCCTGTTTAACCGGCCACAACGGCGAAGTTCACAGCGTGGCGTTTGCGCCCGGCGGCGGGCTGCTGGCTTCGGGGAGTTGGGATACCACCATCCGTTTGTGGGATGCCTACACCGGCCAGCACCTCACCACCTTCAGCAGCCATCGCGGCTATGTTCACAGTGTGGCTTTTAGCCCCAACGGCCAGTGGCTGGTGTCTGGCAGTTGGGACAAAACCGTGCGCCTGTGGCCACTGGGGATGTCTGATGATGGCTGGGAGCAATGCGCGCGGGTGTGGCGCAACCAGCTTGTCCGCGAATGGCGGCAGGTCCATCGCTGCGAGGTTTGCGGCGAGGGCATCGGGCCTTGGTATCGCTGGCGCGGGAGCAAACGCTGCCGCGCCCATCGGGATTAATCAAAAAAGGAGACTCTTGCATGACAACTCGTTGTGAGTGGGCGGGTAGTGACCCGCTCTACATTACCTATCACGATGAAGAATGGGGCGTGCCGGCCCACGATGACCGCCATCTGTTTGAAATGCTCATTCTTGAAGGGGCGCAGGCCGGGTTGAGTTGGATTACCATTCTGCGCAAACGCGAGGCCTACCGCGCCGCGTTTGACCAGTTTGACCCCGAAAAGATGGCGCGCTACAACGATGCCAAATTGGCGGAACTGCTGGCCAACCCCGGAATTGTGCGCAATCGCCGCAAAATTGAGGCCGCTGTGCAAAATGCCCGCGCGTTTTTGGCGGTGCAGACCGAATTCGGCTCGTTTGATGCCTACATCTGGCGTTTTGTCGATGGCCGGCCCATCCAAAATGAGTGGACGTCGCTGGCGCAGATTCCCGTCCAAACACCACAATCCGCCGCGATGAGCAAAGACCTGCGCAAACGCGGTTTCAATTTTGTCGGCCCAACCATTTGTTATGCGTACATGCAGGCATGCGGTCTGGTCAACGATCATGTTGTCACCTGTTTTCGCCACGCCCAACTGCGCTAAAAGTGACAAAAGTCGCAGTATTGGGCGTGCAGGTGCGGTATACTGGAGTGGAAATTGTAGGGGCGGCGGGCGGCTTATCACGCGACACGCAACACGCCCACCCAACCAACTTGTTTTCACAGGAGACGGACTCGGCCTGCGGCACGGCAACGAAGAATGCCTGTACCTGGCACGGGTGAAAATCTTTCAACCCCCACCCGTCACTGCGTGACTCCCTCCCCCTGTCAGGGGGAGGGTTGGGGAGGGGTCTATTTTCACAGGAGGCGCACCATGAATCCTTTTGCCAAAATTAACGGGCACAATAAAACCGCCGAACGGTGGGAACTGGCCAACTTAACCCCAACGCCGGAAGAAGAATGGCAGCGGATGAAGGAGTTTTTGAGCCTCAGCCGGGCCGATACGGCGGCCATGCTGGAAACGGTAGAAGTACTGTTTCGGCGCGGCCACGAGCTGGTGGTGGGCACCTACGATTACTTGCTGCAAGACCGTGAAACCGCCGCTATTTTGGGCTGGGAACGCGGCGCAGACCCCGAACACCTGGCCGAACGCCGTCGCTTTTTCACCGTTTGGCTGGCCCGCACGCTGGGGCTGGATATGGGTGAGGATTTTGCCCGCTACCTGTTCCGGGCCGGGCAAATTCACGCGGCGCACGGCCCGCGCCAGATTCACGTGCCGGAAATGTACGTTACCGGCTCGGTGAGTTTGGTTAATGCCGCTTTTGCCCGTTTTCTGGCCGAGGAGATGCCCGGAGCGGCGGTGGTACCGCTGGCGCTGGCCGGCTGGAATAAAATGTTGAGCCTCCATTTAAATATGATGCTGATGGGCTACCGCTCGGCGCGAACCGTTGACAGCGGCGATTTTGCCGTTACGGTGTCACTGTTTGGCCGGATGCGCAATGTTACCCACCAGCAGCAATTGCAAATTCACCTGCCAACCGGAGCCACGGTTGACACGCTGTTGCAGAAATTTTTCAATTACCATCCGCAGGCCCGCTCAGAAGTGTTTGATCTGGGCTGGATTGGCGGGGAGCGGCTCGATGCCGCCGGGACGCCCTGGTTTGTGCCGCACAAGGTTTACCAGGTCAAACCGATGTGGCGGGTGCTGCTCAACGGCAAAGACATCAGCTATATTGGCGGGCCGGGGATATCTATTACCGCCGGCGACGAAGTTCACGTTTTCCCGCCGGGGCGATAAAAAAGAGGGCCGGTCAGTTGCGACCGGCCTTTTTTTTGCGCCGTCAGGTCAAATGGCGCAACCCTTCTTCATCCAGAATTTCAATTTGGTGGCGGTTAATAGCAACGAGTTGGGCCTGCTGCAACTCTCTGAAAGCGCGGCCCACCATTTCCCGCACCGTACCCAGGTGGGCCGCGATTTCGTCCTGGGTCCAGCGGCGGCTGATCTCATTGTTTTCCGCTTTCTGCTGGAGCAGAAAGGCGGCCAGCCGGCCGGTTACCGGCAAAAATGTGAGGTTGTATACGCGCTGCACCAGTTGCCGGCAGCGCATAGCCAGATTTTTGATGATGGCGTTGTTCAACTCCGGGAATTCCTGCCGCAGATAGGTCATGCTGTCACCAGAAATTACCCACAGTGTTGAGTCCTCGACGGCGGCAAAATTGGCCGGGTTTGGCCCGCCGTCAACCACGGGCACCTCGTTGCACGAATCGCCGGGGTGGAGCGTGGTCAGAATGTACTCGCGGCCTTCCGCCGAAACCCGGTAAACCTTGCACAGCCCTTCGACAACTAGGTACAGCCCTGCGTTGGGATCGTTTTCCAAAAATATAATTTCACCGGCCTGGCATTTGCGCACAACAACCTGCCGCATCACCTGTTCCAGCGCGGGGTCTGCCAGGGGGTTAAAATAGGGAATGGCTCGAAGTAGAGTTTTTTGGTCCATTGTGAAAATTAACAGGCCGAGAGTGCTCTCGGCCTGTTGGGGCTATTGCACTACGTTATACAGGTTTACAACTCAATTTTGGCGCCCATCACCTGCAAAAACTTGCCAATCCAGGCCGGATGAGCCGGCCAGGCCGGCGCGGAAACCAGGTTGCCATCTACGTGGGCGGCGTCAACCGAAATGTCCATGTAGCGGCCACCGGCGCGGGTAACATCCGGCCCGCAGGCGGGGTAGGCCGAGCACTCGCGGCCTTCCAGCACGCCGGCGGCGGCCAGCACCTGCGCGCCGTGGCAGATGGCGGCAATGGGTTTGTTCTCTTTGGCAAAGTACTGCACAATTTGCAGCACTTTTTCATTCAGGCGGATGTATTCCGGGGCGCGCCCGCCGGGGATAACCAGGGCGGCGTAATCGGTCACGTTGATGTCGTCAAAAGAGGCATTGAGGGTAAAATTGTGGCCGCGTTTTTCGCTGTAAGTCTGGTCGCCCTCAAAATCGTGGATAGCGGTGCGCACAAATTCGCCAGCTTTTTTGTTGGGGCAAACGGCCTGAACATCGTAGCCAACGGCAGCCAATGCCTGAAACGGCACCATTACCTCGTAGTCTTCAACATAATCGCCCACCAGGAACAGAATTTTCTTTGCCATAATGCGTCTCCTTTGAACTAATAAAATTGATTTTTAGCAGGGGGAATACCCGTGCATATTATACCTCAGAACTACCGGGGTTTAAAGCAACTTTCTGACCATTTTTGGATAATCGCCGGTTTGTCGACGCCCTGATTTTTTGTTATAGTTCTGGTAAATAAAATTTGGGGATTATTGAACATGGCCATCAAACCGATTGTGTTATACAACAAAAATGAAGCGGCGCTCCGCAAAAAGAGCGAACCGGTGCGCGTGGTTAACCGGCGGGTGAAGAAATTGGTGCAGGATTTAAAGGATACCCTGCTGGACCGTGACGATGGCATCGGCCTGGCCGCGCCCCAAATTAACGATCACAGCCGGGTGCTGGTGGTACGGTTGGGCGGCCACAATCAATCCAACGATGAGCCTGGCCCGCCTGTCGCTTTGATTAATCCGGAAATTGTGGAAGCCAAAAACGAGAAACGAGATTTTGACGGTTGTCTGAGTATCCCCGGCCTGTTTGCCGAAACCGTGCGCCCCCATTATTTGCGGGTGACCGGCCTGGATGAGTGGGGTAATTCGTTTGACCGGGTGTTTGAAGGGTTTGACGCCGTGGTGGTTCACCACGAAATTGACCACCTTGACGGCATCCTGTTTATTGACCGTGTGGCCACCCCGGATGACCTGTACCGGGTGCGAGAAAATGACAAAGGTGAATTGATTCGCGTGCCAGTTACATCGATGCTGGAGTAATTCAGCCGGGGTGCAGTTCGCCGCTGATGAGCCGGCGCACGGTTTCTACCAGCAGGCGATGCTCGGTGGCGTGAATCCGCTGCTCCAGCGCCTCCAGCGTGTCGTCCGGCTCGATGGGCACAATTTCGGTGGCCAGCACCGGGCCGTCATCCACGCCCTCGTCCGGCACCACATGCACCATAATGCCGGTCTGCTCAATATCACCCTGCCGAAACGCCTCAAACGCGCGCTCGATGGCGTGCGTGCCGGGGAACTGGCCCGGCAGCGCCGGATGCAAATTGACCACCCGGCCGGGAAAATAGCGCAGAAAGTTCATACTGAGCAGATGCATCCAGCCGGCCAAAATCACCCAGTCCGGCTCCAGCGCGGCGATAAACCGCCCCAGTTCTTCATCGTAATCGCGCCGGTCAACGTTTTTGCGGCGTTTGAAGATGGCCGTGGGAATCCGGCGGCTCTCCGCCCGGCGCAGGCCGTAGGCGCTGGCTTTGTTAGAAACAACCAGCAGTATTTTGGCCGGCAGCGTCCCCGCCTCGCAGGCATCCAGCAACGCCTGCAAATTGCTGCCGCTGCCAGAAATCAGCACAACGAGTTTTGATTTAGTCATTGGGCTTTATTCTTCGTTTCTTGAGCCATCGCTCAAATGAACGCTGGCTTTCGCTCGATTTTTTCCCCTGCAAGATACCCGCAACGCCAATATCCTCATCCAAATCAGGCCAGTGAATACCATATCCCGCGCCGCTGATTTGGAAGTTAGCCCGTTCAGCCGGAGAGCCGTAAGCCAAACGCGGATACCAGCCAATTGGAATGGCGATACTACGGCCATCTTCAAGATCAACGGCAAGCGTATCATCGGTCACAGTAACGTTGATAATTCTAATCAAGGTTATCGTTGCAGAATGCATCCCATTCATGTCTCAGCGGCTCCAGATTCTCGTGCAAAATTTGTTCAATCTCTCGCAATTCTTTTCGATTAAATCCCCAGTTGGTGGCTAACGCCACATCAGGATCGAGCCAAAATTTTGCGCTCATTCTATCTCGATCCACATGCATGTGGCGCGGCTCACCGCAGTCATAGGAATAGAAATAAAAACGGTACGGCCCAAATCGTAACGTTGTCGGCATCTTGTTTGTATTTTAACCTATAGTAACCAGAGTGTATACCACAATTATCTTGAGATTACAACGGTTTGATTAGCAATCAGCTACCCACTCCAAAGCAACACATCCCCCTCAACTACCTCACCAATGCGCCAGCCTTCGGCCAGCGTTTCCAGCGCGGCGGCGGCCTGTTCCGGTTTAATAATGACGACCATGCCCACGCCCAAATTGAAAACCCGCCGCATCTCGCTGTCCGGCACGCCGCCCTGCTGTTGAATCAGCCGGAACAGCGGCGGCAGCGGCCAACTGCCCGGCTCGAGGCGGGCAGTGAGGCCGGCGGGCAGCGCGCGCGGCAGGTTTTCCACCAGCCCGCCGCCGGTAATGTGGGCCAGCCCCTGCACGGCGATGCCCGCCTCGCGCAGCCGGGCCAATTCCGGCAGGTAGCCGCGATGCGGCGTTAACAGCGCGTCGCCCAGCGGGCCAATCCCCGCAAATTCCGCATCGAGCGGCGTGGTCTCAAATATTTTGCGGATGAGCGAATAGCCGTTGGTGTGCGCTCCCGCCGAGGGCAGCCCCAGCAGCACATCGCCGGTGGCCAGCGTGGGCCGGGGGAACACCCGCCCGGCATCGAGCAGCCCCACCACCGTGCCCACCAAATCAAACTCGGCCGGGCGATAAACGCCGGGCATTTCGGCGGTTTCCCCACCGAGCAGGGCGCAGCCGGCGGCGCGGCAGGCCACAGCGATGCCGCTCACTACTTCGGCTACCATTTCCGGGGCAAGCTGGCTGCTGGCAATGTAATCCAGAAAAAAGAGCGGGCGCACGCCTTCGCCGGCGCAGGCAATATCGTTGAGGCAGTGGTTTACAATATCGTGGCCGATGCCCCGGTAACGGCCCAGCGCCGCGGCCAGCTTCACTTTGGTGCCAACGCCGTCGGTGCTGGCCACCAGCGTGGGCCGGGCCAGTCCGTCCAGCAGCCCCTCCAGGCTGAACAGCCCGCCAAACGCGCCGATGCCGGCCAGTACATTTGGCCCGTGTGTGGCGGTAACGGCCTCTTTCATCAAATTGACCGCTTTTTGCCCGGCGTCAATCGACACGCCGGCTTGTTCGTATAAACTAGTCATCTTTGCTCCGTTGGTTGGCTTGAGTTTGCACCACGATTGTTACAAAGAACAACCCCAACTTGTAATTCTTCTTCGCCCTCACCCCCTGACCCCTCTCCCAGCGGGAGAGGGGAATTTCTTTTTTAGTGTTGTTTGGGGCAGCTTCGCTGCCCCAAACAACACTATTTTTTATGCTCCCCCTCCCCCCACTTTGGGGGAGGGGGTTGGGGGGTGGGGAAAGTAATGAAAATCTTGTTCAGCCATACGTTTAGTCTGTTAAATGGCTGCTTTCCACTAACAAACGTTTGTTCAATCCAATGCCCGCCAGCCGATATCGGTGCGAAAGTGCATCTGCTCAAAGTGAATGCGCTCGATGGCGGTGTAGGCCCGGCTGAGCGCCATTTGCAGGCTGGGGCCAATGCCGGTCACGTTGAGCACCCGCCCGCCGGCGGTCAGCAGCCGGCCGTCATCGGCCAGGGTGGTGCCGGCGTGAAACACGGTCACGCCATCGAGCGCGGCGGCCTCGTTCAGCCCGGTGATGGTTTTGCCTTTGGCGTAGCTGCCGGGGTAACCGCCGGAAGCCAGCACCACCGTCGCCGCGGCGGCATCGGCCCACTCAATTTCAAGCCCGGCCAGCCGGCCCTCAACGCTGCGCTCGATGATGTCCAGCAAATCGCTGTTGAGCAGCGGCAGCAGCACCTGTGTTTCGGGGTCGCCAAAGCGGCAGTTGAATTCCAGCACGCGCGGCCCGGCCGGGGTGAGCATCATCCCGGCGTACAGCACCCCCACGTACGGCGAGCCTTCGGCCGCCAGCCCGGCCAGCGTCGGCTGAATCACCGTTTCATCGATTTCGGCCAGCAAATCGGGCGGGCAGATGGGCGCGGGGGCATACGCGCCCATCCCGCCGGTGTTGGGGCCTTCATCCCGGTCAAAAGCGCGTTTGTGGTCCTGTGCAGTCGGCATCAATTGGGCAGTGCGGCCATCGCAAAAGGCAAACACCGATACTTCCGGCCCGGTCAGTCGCTCTTCAATCAAAACTTCGTCGCCGGCCGCGCCAAACTCACGATTGAGCATAATGCTGCGCAGCGCGGCTTCGGCCTGGGCGGCGGTGTCGGGCAAAATTACGCCTTTGCCGGCGGCCAGCCCGCTGGCTTTGATGACCACCGGTTCGGTTTGGGCCAGCAGGTAATCACGGGCGGCGTCAAAATCGGTAAACGTGGCAAAGCCGCCAGTGGGGATGCCGCGCCGGCGCATAAATTCTTTGGCAAAGGCTTTGCTGCCTTCCAGCCGGGCCGCAGCCTGGCTCGGTCCCCAGATTTTTAGCCCGTGGGCGGCAAAATCATCGACAACGCCGGCAGCGAGCGGCACTTCCGGCCCCACCACGGTCAGGTCGATGCCGTTAGCGGCAACAAACTCGCGCAGCGCGGCAAAATCCGTGCCCTCGATGTTGACCCGGTTGGGTGTGCCGCCGTTGCCGGGCGCGACAAAAAGCTGGCTGACGCGTTTACTTTGCGCCAATTTCCAGGCCAGCGCGTGCTCGCGCCCGCCGGAACCGATGACTAGTACTTTCACGGAGGTGCCCTCCTCATTGAATTGCTTTATTTGAGTGAGGAATTAGGAGTCAGGAGTTAGGAATTTGAAAAACCTAAATCCCAATTCCCAATTCCTGCATTTAGCCAAACGCCTGCTCCAGCGAGAGTTTGTCCATTTCTTCCACCAGCGGGATAGGGTAGTTGCCGGTGAAACAGGCGTTGCAGTAGCCGTGCGGCGTGCCGTCGGGATCAATCGCGCCCACGGCCCGCATCATCCCCTCCAGCGAAATATAAGCCAGACTGTCGGCGCCAATGCGGCGGCAGATGTCATCCACGCTGAAGTTGTGGGCAATCAGTTCCGCGCGGGTGGCCATATCAACGCCCATAAAACAGGGGTGCTTGATGGGCGGCGACGACACCCGGACGTGAACTTCGGTCGCGCCGCCGTCGCGCAGCAGTTGCACCAGCGGGCCGGCAGTGTTGCCGCGCACAATCGAATCGTCAACCATCACCACCCGTTTGCCGTTCAGGTTGCCGGGCAGCGGGTTGAATTTGAGGCTGACGCTGTTCTGGCGTAGCCGATCGGTGGGCTGGATGAAGGTGCGGCCAATGTAGCGGTTTTTGATGAAACCTTCGGTAAAATGGAGACCGCTTTCCTGCGCGTAGCCAATCGCGGCGGGCGTGCCGCTGTCCGGCACGGCGACCACGATGTCGGCGGGGGCGGGCGCTTCGCGGGCCAGGGCGCGGCCCAACTCCTGCCGGATGGCGTGAATCACCCGGCCTTGAAACAGGCTGTCGGGCCGGGCAAAGTAGATGTGTTCAAACGTACACAGCGAAAAATTGCGCGGGGCTGCGCCCTGTTCGGCGTGAAGGCCGTTGGCATCGAGCCGGACAATTTCGCCGGGCTGCACTTCGCGGATAAATTCCGCGCCGATGGTGGCAAAGGCGCAGCTTTCCGAGGCCAGCACATAGCCGCTTTTGCCCAGTTTGCCCACGGCCAACGGCCGAAAGCCCCACGGGTCGCGCAGGCCAAAGACGGCGTTGCGGGTGAGGATGGTCAGCGCGTACGCGCCCTCGGCCTGGGCCATCATCCCCCGCAGGCGGCTGTTCCAGTCGCCGTGGCTGCCGGCCAGCAGTTGCACCATCACCTCGGTATCGGACGAGCTGGACAGGCCGACGCCGCGTTGGAGCAGGTCTCGCCGCAGTTGGGGGGCGTTGATCAGGTTGCCGTTGTGGGCTACCCCCAGCGGCCCCAGCGCCGTTTCAATGAGCAGCGGCTGGGCGTTGCGCAGCTTGCTGGAGCCGGTGGTGGAGTAGCGGTTGTGGCCAATGGCCAGATGTCCCGGCAGGGTGGCCAGATTTTCTTCGTTGAAAACCTGGTTGACCAGCCCCATCGCTTTGTAAATGTGGGCTACGTGGCCATCGCTGGTGGCGATGCCGGCGCTTTCCTGCCCGCGATGTTGCAGCGCGTGCAGGGCAAAAAACGTCAGCCGGGCGATGTCTTCGCCGGGGGCGTAAATGCCAAACACGCCGCATTTGTCGCGGGGCTTGTCCATTTTGGATTTTTGACGAAGTACCCTTTGGGTATTTTGGATTTTTGATTGCATCCCGAACCTGTTGCGTCTTTCCGGGAATTAGGGGTTAGGAATCAGGAGTTAGCTTTCTGATTTCTAACTCCCAACTCCAAATATCAACGCAGTCATTCTGAACGAAGCGCAGTGAAGTGAAGAATCTCCAGATTCTTCGGCCTGCGGCCTCAGAATGACGCACCCGACAAATGTGTTGTTCCTAATTCCTAACTCCCAACTCCTAATTCCTATTTCCTACTGTAACGACTCATTATCCTTGATTAACTTTTCCGTTTGCGCTTGTTGAAAGGCGCGCACCTGTTCGATGCGGCCCAGAATTTTGGCGGCCAGCAGCGCCGCGTTGGCCGGCTCAAGCACCAGCGCCGGGGTAACGCCGGAGGGCATGCGCAGGCTGGAAAATACATCCGCGCCGCCAAAACTGTCGGAGTAGGGCGGGCAGGCAATAACCGGCGCGGTTACGCAGGCATCGACCATGCCGCTGAGGGCGTTGCTCCGCCCGGCCACGGTGATGTAAACCTTTGGCGCGGGGTCGGCTTCGTACTGCGCCAGCAAGCGCAGCAGGTGGGCCGGGCTTTTGTGCGCCGACGACACGTGCAGTTTGGCCGTTAGCTCAAACTGGCTCAGCGCCGCCGTAATTTTGTCTACGTGCGGCATGTCGGATTTTGATCCCATTATGATGATGACGTCAGCCATGTCTTCCTCCTTCATGTTGGGTGAGTTTGAGAATGTGCTACGTGATCCGTAATGCGTAACGCGTAATTCGTAACCTTTTACGCGTTACGCATTACGAATTGTGCATCAAAGCGGCCTTAATTCTTTCCCCCGCCGGATACACGCCCGGCGCAAATTCCTGCCCGGTCAGCATCTCAAACACCTGCTGGTAGCGCTGGCTGGCCCGCACCGCCAGATCAGTGTTCCAGGCCGGCGGTTCGCCATCGCCGCGATAGCCCTGCTCGGCGTACCACAGCCGGATGAACTCTTTGTCAAAATTCTCCGGCTCGTTGCCGGCGGCGAGCCGGGCCTCGTAGCTGTCGGCCTTCCAAAAACGGCTGGAATCCGGGGTATGCACTTCGTCAATGAGCACCACTTCGCCGGAGGGCAGCCGGCCAAATTCATACTTGGTATCGACCAAAATCAGCCCGGCTTGAGCCGCCACCGCCTGCCCCCGCCGAAAAATCTCCAGCGCAGCGGCCATCACTTTATCCCACGTGGCCCGGTTAAGCAGGCCGGTATCGACCACTTCGTCGCAGGTCAGCCGTTCGTCGTGGCCGGTGGGGCCGCCTTTGGTGGTGGGAGTGATGATTGGCTCCGGAAGCGGCTGGTTTTTTTGCAGCCCGTTTGGGAAGCGATGGCCGTAAATTTCGCGCTCGCCTAAACTGTAGCGATACCACAGCGCGGTTTTGGTGACGCCGGTAATGTAGCCGCGGACAATCACTTCCACGGGCAGCGCCTCGCACTCGTGGGCGATGGTGACGTTGGGGTCGGGCAGGCTGATAACGTGGCTGCCGATGACATTGGCCACCTGCTCAAACCAAAACGCCGAAAGCTGGTTGAGCACCTGCCCTTTGTACGGCACCGCGCCCAGCACCCGGTCAAACGCCGAGAGGCGGTCGGTGGTGATGAGGATGCGTTCACTGCCGCGCAAATAAATATCGCGCACTTTACCCTGGATTTTGTTACCCAGTTCGGGGATGTCCACCCCGGTCAGCGCAATGGGGACGATGGCTGTGAGTTCGGTTTCGGTGAGCATTTTATGCCTCCAAAAAATTAAGAATTGCGTTAGTGTCACGGAATTTTCGCCGCCACGCACTTGGCTGTGGTCGGTGGCAAGTGGCGGGTTGCGAGTGGCGCGTTTTTACGCGTCACCCGCTACTTGCAACTCGCCACCTTTTCAAGTGGCGAAAAACTAAAGACACTACCAGAATTGCGAATAGCGAATGGACGAATGGCAAAAGACTCGCTATTCGCAATTCGCGGCGTAGCGCACCCCCGCCGCAAACAACGGCAGGCCCAATTGCCCGTTTTCGCCGCGAGTCCAGCGCGGGTGCTGCCACGGCACAATGTGGTCTTCCGGGTGGGGCATCAACCCCAAAATGGTGCCGCTGTCGTTGCAAATGCCGGCAATCCCATCGACGGAGCCGTTGGGGTTGGCCGGGTAATCGCTGCCGCCGTAGCGCAGGGCCACGTGCCGGGCGGGCAGCGGCGCAGCGACGGCAAATCGGCCTTCGCCGTGGGCCACCGGGCAGTAGATTGGCTCCGGCAGATCGCGGGTGAAAATGCAGGGCGACTCGCGGTTGGGTTCCAGCGTGACCCAGCGGCACTCAAACTGCTGGCGCTGGTTGTGGGTGAGGGTGACGGTTTGGTTGCTGGTATCGAGGTTGGGGTTGGGCAGCAGCCCGGCTTTAACCAGCGCCTGAAAACCGTTGCAAATGCCCAAAATTGGTTTGCCGGCGGCCACAAACGCAGCCAGATCATCGGCCAGTTCCAGCGTTAAATCGAGGGCCAGCCGCCGGCCTGCGGCCAGGGCATCGCCGTAGGAAAAGCCGCCGGCCACTACCAGCATGTGGTAATTGGCCAGTTGGCGCTCGCCGGCGCGAAGCTGGTTGATGTGTACAATTTCCGGCGCGCCGCCGGCCAGTTCGCAGGCCCAGGCCGCTTCGTGGTCGCGGTTGGTGCCGGAGGCGTGCAAAATCAAAATGTTGGGTTTGGTCATTATCCTTCGTCCTCGGGCGAACGGGTTAGCCCGGCGCCCATCAGGCAGCGTTCCACGTAGGGGTGCAGGCCGGCCGGAATGCTGTTGACCCAGCGGTATTCGGCGTGGTGGTCATCGAGCTGCGGTTTGAAATCCGGGTTGGCCGGGTACAGAAAAAAACAACTGTTGATGCTGTGCACCGGGATGTCATTGGGGCCGTCGGGGAAAATCGTTTCGGCGGTGTGGATAATTGGCCCCACATGGCACTCGATGCCCACTTCTTCGCGGGCTTTGCGGACGGCGGTTTCCTTCATCATTTCGCCTTTGAGCACCCGCCCGCCGGGCACCCACCACTGGCCCCGGGCCGGCTGGTCTTTGCGTTTAACCAGCAGCACCGCCCCGCCGGCCACAATGGCAATATCCACACAGGCAATCGGCAGCCGCTCCAGAATTTGGTGGTAGAGCGACGCCGGAATAAATTGAGCCGGGGGTGATGAGGGTTGCGGCATAAAGCTATCCTTTGATTTTGTTACAGCGCACTATCCTGCCACGCCTGTTCAAGTTGAGCCACCGGCAGATCAACGAGGCCGGCCCGCAGCCGTGGCTCGGCGGTAACCTGGCCGATGGCGGCAAACACGCAGCCGTGCAGCGCCTCTTCAAAGGCGGCAGCCTGTTCCGGTTCAACCTCTACCAGCCAGCGGCTGGTACTCTCGCTAAAAAGGCGGATCAGCGGATGGGCCGCGTCGGTATCGGCGGGAATGGCCTCAATATCGAGCGCCAGCCCCAGCCCACCGGCCAGCGCCATTTCGGCGGCGGCTACGACCAGCCCGCCTTCGCTGCAATCATGGCAGGCGCGCACCAGCCCGGCCCGCATCGCCGCGTGCAACTGCCGGGCCACGCGCAGTGGATTGCGCGGCAGGCGCGGCGCAATGTTGGTGTCAAGCGGGAAATATTGCGCCAGCAGCGAGCCGCCCAGTTCGGTGCGGGTATTGCCGACCACGTACAGCCGGTTGCCGGCGGCTTTCAAATCCATTGTCACCGCCTGCTGAATATCCGGCACAATGCCGATGGCCGAAATCAGCAGCGTGCCGGGGATGGGCGTCCGCTGGCCGTCGCGGTCGACGTATTCGTTGTTGAGGCTGTCTTTGCCGGAGATAAACGGCGCGTCGAAGGCGCGGGCGGCGTCGTAGCAGCCTTTGGCGGCGCGCACCAGCCCGCCCAGCCGGTCCGGCAAATTGGGGTTGCCCCAGCAAAAGTTGTCGAGTAAAGCCAGCGTGTCGGGGTCGGCCCCCACAGCCACGGCGTTGCGCACGGCTTCGTCAACCACGGCCAGGGCCATGCGGTAGGGATCAACCAGCCCGTAGAGCGGGTTGATGCCGCTGCTCACGGCCACGCCTTTGACCGATTTTGGATTTTGGAGAGCCTGCCCCGTTTTATCGGGCATTTTGGATTTTGGATTGGGGACGATGACGGCGGCGTCGCTGGGGCCGTGGTTGCGGACTCCGGTGAGCGGTTTGACGACTGTGCCGCCCTGCACTTCGTGGTCGTAGGTGCGGATAATGGCCTCTTTGCTGGCCACGTTGGGATCGGCCAGCAGGGCCAGCAGCGCGGCGGCCGGGTCGATGGCGTCAAGTTGGGCCGGGTTGAGCGGCCGGGCTTCCGGCTCGTGCCAGCGGGCAGTCAGGTGCAGGCGAGGGTGGCCATCGTGCAGCAGCGCCATTGGCAGGTTGACCACCGGCGCGCCGGCGTAAGTGACCACCATTTGCCCGTCGCCGGTGATGGTACCAATGTTGTCCCACTCCACATCAAAACGGCGGCAGAGGTGTTCCAGCCGGGGCAGGTTTTCGGCGGGCACAGCCAGCACCATTCGCTCCTGCGCTTCAGACAGCCAGATTTCCCACGGGCGCAGGCCGCTGTATTTCAGGCCGACCTGCGTCAGTTCCACCGCCGCGCCGAGTTCGCTGCCCATTTCGCCCACAGCGGAGGAGAGGCCGCCCGCGCCGCAATCGGTGATGGCGTGGTACAGCCGCTCGTCGCGGGCCAGCATAATCACTTCGGTCACATCTTTTTCAACAATGGGGTCGCCAATTTGCACGGCGGTGCTGGCAAATTCGGCCTCGCCGGTGTCGCTGTCCAAATCCAGCGAGGAGAAGGTGGCCCCGCGCAGGCCATCGCGGCCGGTGTGCCCGCCCAGCACAATAATGCGGTCGCCCACTTGCGGCTGGGTTACGTGGCTAGCGGCGGGGGCCAGCCCCAAACAGCCGCAAAAAACCAGCGGGTTGGCGGTGTAGCCGGGGTGATACAGCACCGCGCCGTTAACGTTGGGAATGCCCATTTTGTTGCCGTAATCGCCCACGCCGGCCACCACGCCGGCCTGCACCCGGCGCGGGTGCAGCGAGCCGTCCGGCACGTCGGCGGCGGGCAGGGTTTGCGGGCCAAAACAGAGCACATCGGTTACGGCGATGGGCCGGGCCGAGACGCCAACGACATCGCGGATAACGCCGCCCACGCCGGTGTTGGCCCCGCCAAACGGCTCCAGCGCCGAGGGGTGGTTGTGCGTTTCCACTTTGAAGGACAGCACGTTTTCGCCGTCAAACTCAACAATGCCGGCGTTGTCAACAAAGGCCGAGACCAGCCACGGTTTGCGGCAGGCTTCGGTGGCGGCGCGGATGGTAGAACGCAACAGCCCGTCGATGATTTCGGCACGGACGGGCTGCTGGTTGGCGTTCAATTCTTCGTATAAAATGTGGGCTTTGAAGGTTTTGTGGAAGCAGTGTTCGCTCCAGGTTTGGGCCGCCATTTCAACCTCGGCGTCGGTCAGCGGGCGGTTCTGCTGGCGGCTAAAATCGCGAAGCACGGTCATTTCGTCGCGGTTGAGCGCCAGCCGCCGCTGCTGGCTGAGCGTCACCAGCGCGGCGTCATCCAACTCCCGCAGGTCAATCTGCTCCACGGTGGCCTCGGCAGAAGGCTGAGGGATGAAGGATGAAGGCTGAAATTCATCCTTCCGCCTTCCGCCTTCATCCTTTTGATAAATGCGGTACTGCTGCACCACCTCGTTGCACAACACCTGGCGGGCCAGCCGGTGCAACTCGGCCCCCGTGAGTTGGCCCTCAATCCGGTAGTGATGGCCGGTAGCCACCTGTACCGGCGGAAAACCGAGCCGCCGGGCGGCCTGCCGCACCTCAAAGGCTTCGCGGTCGGTGACGCCGGGCCGAAATTCCACCTCGATCACCTGCCCATCGGCGGCGGGGGGCTGACCTTCAACCCACTGCCAGTTGAATTGTTCCACGACCGGGTCGGCCAGTAAACGGCGGCAAAGGGTGTTAATGTGGGTATCGGTCAGTTGGGGGTGGCGTAAAAAGAACAATCGGGCGGGGTGAATAGCGGAAACTGCGGCCAGGCCGGCATCGTGGGCCGCACGCCGGAGCGCAGAAACACCAGGGGGGTCAGCTTCGGCGCTGTGGATTACTACACGAGCATATCGCTGCATTTGCCCTCTCATAAAGTTAGTTGTAAATTGGCACTCATTATGCCTCAATTGACGGCATGGGCAAAATTTAACAGAGGACAGGAGTTAGGAGTTAGGAATTAGGAGTTGGTTTTTCCCCTAACCCCCAATTCCTAACGCCTGATTCCTCCCAAAAAGGAGAGACGCAATGACTGACGATTTGTTCAAAAACGAGGCCTACACTTTTGACGACGCGCTGTTGCTGCCGGGTTTTTCTGAGGTGCTGCCGGCCGAGGTGGATGTTCGCACCCGGCTGGTGCGCGATATCTGGCTGAATGTGCCGGTGGTGTCGGCGGCGATGGATACGGTAACCGAAGCGCGGCTGGCCATCGCTTTGGCGCGGGAAGGCGGCATCGGCGTGATTCATCGCAATATGAGCATTGCCGAGCAAGCCGAGCAGGTGGATCAGGTTAAACGTTCGGAGGCGGGGATGATCACCAACCCCATCACCCTGCACCCGCACCACACCCTGGCCGACGCCGAGGCGATCATGGGCCGCTACCATATTTCCGGCATTCCCATCACCGATGCCGACGGTTCGGGCCGGCTGGTGGGCATTTTGACCAACCGCGATGTTAGGTTTACCAAAAATCTCAACCAGCCGATTTCGGAATTTATGGTCAGCAAAAATCTGATCACCGCTTCAGTGGAAACCACGCTGGAAGAAGCGCAGCGAATTTTGCAGGTGCATCGTATTGAAAAACTGCCGCTGGTTGACGAGACCGGTATTCTCAAAGGGTTGATCACCGTCAAAGACATTATGAAAAAGATCGATTACCCCAACGCCGCCACCGATGCGCAGGGGCGGCTGCGAGTGGCGGCAGCTATTGGGGTGGGGGTGGATTATCAGGAGCGCGCCGCAGCGCTGGTGGCGGCCGGGGTGGATGTGCTGGCCATCGACACGGCCCACGGCCACAGCCGCAAAGTGGTAGAGGCCGTCCGCTGGGTGCGGGCCAACTTCCCAAATACGCCGGTGATGGGCGGCAACGTGGCCACGGCCGAAGGCGCTCGCGCGTTGATTGAGGCCGGGGTGGAAGCGATCAAAGTGGGTGTGGGGGCCGGCTCTATCTGCACCACCCGGATCATTGCCGGGATTGGCGTGCCGCAGCTCAGCGCGGTGGCCCAGTGCGCCCGCGCCGCCGCCGAATACAATATCCCGGTCATCGCCGATGGCGGGATTCGCTACTCCGGCGACGCGGTTAAGGCGCTGGCGGCAGGCGGCGCGGCGGTGATGCTCGGCAGCGTGCTGGCCGGGGTGGAGGAAGCGCCCGGCGACATCATTTTGTACGAGGGGCGGCGCTACAAGGATTATCGCGGCATGGGCAGCATCGGGGCGATGACCCGCTTCAGCAAAGATCGCTACGGCACCGGCCAAACCAGCGACAGCGGCAAAACCGTGCCGGAGGGCGTGGAAGGGCGGGTGCCCTTTAAAGGCCACCTGCGCGATCTCATCTTTCAATTTGTGGGCGGGATTCGCAGCGGGATGGGCTACGTTGGCGCGGAGTCGCTGCCGGATATGCAGCAAAAGGCCAAATTTGTGCGCATCAGCCACGCCGGGCTGATTGAGAGCCACGTTCATGATATTATGCTGACCAAACAAGCGCCCAATTACAGCCCGCAGTAAGTTGGTTTGAAAATAGAAAGTAGGGGCGCTTTACGAAGCGCCCCTACGCAAGTATATCTTTAGTTATTTGTTTAATAGCTCAGCCAATTCATCCGGGCTGATTTCTACATCACGTAGAATCTTTCGCAACAATCCCCGGCCAATATCCTGTCCAGAGTGAATGGGTACGGTTACAACTCGGCCATCGGAGTGTTTCAATCTGATATGACTTCCCTTTTGCCGAACAATCACAAAACCCAGTTCCTCCAATATCCGTAGCAGTTCTTTGGCGGTAACAATTGGGAGTTTGCCCATCAGACCATTACTTTTTGGACGCCCACAAACTCGGGCCAGATTTCGGCGTCAGTGATCTCTTCAAGGCACATTTCGATCACTTCTTTAATGTTGGCCATTAGCTCGTCCAGCGTGTTGCCTTGTGAGTAGCAGCCGGCCAGTTGAGGCACTTCGCCAACGTAGACTCCATCTTCGTCCCGTTCAATAACCACGTAAAATTCCCGTTTCATACCATTACCTCCTCAACATTCACAAATAGTATACGTTGCCCCCATTACCCCGTCAATCCGTCCCGCGCTCACTTGGCTGATTACCGCACCTCGGATTTGCGCGGGTCGGTTTTGAGCGCCTCGATGACCGGCAGGGCATTACCGGCGCGGTCTTTGAACCAGGCCGCGGTCTCAAAACGAGGGTCGTTGCTGCCGATGGCGTTGTTGGCGATGAGCCACGGCGTTTGCACAAAAAAGTAGTCCGGCGCGGCATCGAGCATAAAATGATAGGCTTGCAGCGTGAGCCGGGTGTGGTCGGCTTCGGTCACGGGCGGGTAGCGCGGGTCCTCCGCCGCACCGATGATAGCCCCGCCCTCGGTGCCGAGAATGGGCAGGGTGTAGCCAAAGCGGTCGGAGAAAATGCGGGCGTAGGCTTCAAACTTGGCAAAGGCGTTGCTGTCCTCGTCGATGGTGTTGCCCACCCAAAAGCCGCCTTGCTCAAACGGCAATTTGGCGTTTTGACGCGCCGTGTTGATGGCCGCTGCCTGCGCCGGAGTCAGCCCGCGCGCGGCGATTTCAGCGGCGGACAGCGGGATGTCGTCCACGTTAACCGGGTCGGTGGGGTAATCAAACGGGTGGTTGAGAAAGTAGTTATGCAGCGGCAGCCAGCTCCCCGGCAGCAGCCCGGCCTGGCCGCGGGCGCGGACACCGTCCAGAAATTCCCGCAGAAACAGCATATCATCGATGGCGCCGCCGGCGGCCAGCGGCGGCAGGCTGGGGTAGCCGCCCCCGGCCTGCACTTCCTGCGCGGCCACAAGCCACAGTTCCACCATTTTGCCCACATCCGGCGACTCGCCCGCGGCCCAGCCGCCGGCCGGGCCGGCCAGATTCGGCTCGTTGAACAGCTCAAAATAGTGCACGCCTTTGGCTGCGGCTGCCGGCACCAGCTCCGGCAAATGTCGGTAGCGGGCGTTGGCCGGCTGGTACACCCGCAGGATTGGCTCGATGCCGTGAGCGGCGAGCTGCTCCAGCAAGTACGGGTCGGCCACGGTGGGTGAGTCATCCTGCAAAAACTTGACCCATTTGATGTTCATTGCCAGCAACTGGTTGACAAAATAGTCGGTAATTTCCGGCGGCTGGGGCTGGTTGCCCGGCGACCAGTGCAGGCCGCGGCCGTTATCAGCGGGGGGGCGGGGGTAGTTGGCCAGCGGGTTGGCCGTTGGCTGCGGCGGCGCGACGCGGCACTTCGCGCTCGATTTTTTGCCATGCGGCGCGGCGGCGCGCAGTTCGGTCTCAAAACAGAGTTGGCGGGCTTCGGCCTTGCGCGGCCGGTTTTTCAGCGCATTAACCACCGGCTCCTGATCGCCGCTGCGGTTGTGATACCAGGCATTCTTTTCCCACACCGGCTCATCGTAATCCAGCGCGTGCTGGGCCAACAGCCAGGTATTGCTGGCAAAATAGTAATCCGGCGCGCTTTCGAGCATGTAATTGGCGCTCCACAGCGTCCAGTCGGCCACGGTTTGGCCGTCAACTTTGGGGTAGCGCACGTCCTCCGCCGATTCACGGGTGGCCCCGCCCTCGGTGGAAATAAGCGGGATGTCGAAGCCAAAGAGGCGGTAAAACTGCTCGCGGTAGCTGATAAAGTGCAAAAACGCGGTTGAGTCATCGCGCAGCAGAAAGCCGTTCATTTTGCCGCGGGTAAAACCCAGGTTGATCTCGCCGACCAGTTCCGGCGGAAACCCGAGCCGGGCGGCGTCGGCAGCGGTGACAGGCCGGTATTTCAAAATGGCGGCGATCTCCCGGCGCAGGTTCATATCGGCGGCCTGGGTGGGGGTGAGGTTGTAGCGGCTGATTTCGGCGGCGGTCAGCGGCGGGCCAAACTGGTTGACCGGGTCAAAGGGATAGGTGGGCGGGTGGTTGATGGTGTAATTGTGGATAGCGCCCCAACTGAAGTAGAGCACGTCCTCGTTGCCCTGCTGCCGTAGCGCGTTGAAAAAGCGATAGAAAAAGGCGGTCTGCCAGTCCGGCAGTTTTTGGTCCGGCGCAAAAAAGCTGGGCAGGCTGGGGTAGCCGCCGGCCAGATAAATCACGCGGGCGGCATCGGCCCAGATTTGAGCCAGAACCTCCGGCTGCGGCGTGCCGTCGCCATCGCACCAGCCGCCGGATTTGCCGGACTGATTCGGCTCGTTGTAGGTTTCAAAATAAAAAACGCCCTTTTTTACGTAGTGGCGCACCATCCGGTCGAGGTCGGTGGGGTTGTAGGGGGTGTTGCACTGCCGGTAAATGCGAATAACGGGCATAATGTCGCGGGCCACCAGCGCGTCGATGGTGTCATCGTAATCGCGGTTGTTGAGGCCATCGACCAGCAGTTTGACCCATTTGATGTTCATCTGCGCCAGCTCGGAAACAAAGTAGCTGGTGGCGGCGTCGGATTGGGCGTAGAGGTGGGTGCTCCAGTGGATGCCCAGCCCGTTGTCGTTGGCGGGCCGGGGATAGCTGCTCAGCGGCAGCGGGGCGGTGGGAAACAGGCTCGATTTGAGCAGAATAGGCAGCCAGGTAACTGAATTAGTGGCGGTCAGCGTGCCAATTGTGGGGGTAATGGCCGGCTGGGCGGCGACGGCGCTCGCGGCGGCCGCGGCCGGTTCAAGACGGGCCAGCGGCAGCAGGGCGGCCAGCGATAGGAAAGCCGCCAGCCAAAGCGGCGCTGTAACTCGGCTAAAGTGGGTTTTCACGGGCGCTCCTCAATCCCGGCGAGGCCTGCCCCGCCGTACAGGGGAAATATTTTACCATGCTTTCAGCCGTTCATCGAATGGGCGAGCCAACCAGTTTTTGGCAGAAATACCAAGGCTGCTGATAATTACAATTTAGTTAGTGTCACGGAATTTTCGCCGCCACCCACCTGGCTGTAGTCGGTAGCGAGTGGCGGGTGGCAAGTGGCGCGTTTTTACCCGCCACCCGCTACTTGCAACTCGCTACCTTTTTAAGTGGCGATAAACTAAAGACACTAACCAATTTAGGAATATCGGTTCACAGACAGGAATATATTAATAGTGTTATACTCGTACTATCTGCGGATTTAGCTTTATTGGGGGGAATGACGAATGGAATCGCCAGCTACCTACATTGCGATGGATCGACGCCGGGCGATAGCGCAGCGGGTTAGTTTGCCCAACCACACCCGCGGCGCGGCCTTGTTTGCCGATATCTCCGGTTTTACTCCGCTCACCGAAGCGCTGCTCAAAGAATACGGCCAGCGGCGCGGCCCCGAAGAATTAACCCGCCAGCTCAACCTCATTTACGATGCTCTGGTCATGCAGGTGCATCGCTACGGCGGCAGCGTCATCGCTTTCAGCGGCGACGCTATCACCTGCTGGTTCGATGCGGACGACGGCCTGCGGGCCGTGGCCAGCGGGCTGGCCATGCAGCAGGCAATGGGCCAGTTTGCCGCGCTGAAAACGCCATCGGGCAAAAAAATAACCCTGGCTATGAAAGCAGCCGTGGCCGCAGGGCCGGTGCGCCGTTTTTTGGTGGGTGACCCCCAAATTCACTACATCGACACCCTGGCCGGGGCAACGCTCGACCGGATGGCCGCCGCCGAGCATCAGGCCAGCAAGGGCGAAGTGGTGGTTGACTCAACCGTGGTTGACCAGATTGGCGCTCAATTGGAGATCAGCGCCTGGCGCGAGGACCACGGCCAGCGGTTTGGCGTGGTGGCGCAAATTCTGGAGCCGCACCGCGACCAATTGGAGCAGTCTGCTCAACCCATCCTCCCCCCAGACACCCTGCGCTGGGAAGAAGTTCGCCCCTGGCTGCTGCCGCCGGTTTACGAGCGGCTGCTGGCCGGCGCCGGTGAATTTCTCACCGAACTGCGGCCGGCGGTGGCGGTTTTTCTCAGCTTCAGCGGCATCGATTACGACGCCGACGAGTCGGCCGGTGATAAGCTGGACGCCTACATTCGCTGGGTGCAAAATATTTTGACCCGCTACGAAGGCTACCTCTTTCAACTGACCATCGGCGATAAAGGCAGCTATTTGTACACCGCTTTTGGCGCGCCGGTAGCTCACGAAGACGACGCGACGCGGGCGGTATCGGCGGCGCTGGAGTTGCAGACGCTCCCGGCCGACCTCAGTTTTATCATCGACGTTAAAATTGGTATCAGCCAGGGGGTCATGCGTACCGGCGCTTACGGCGGCACGCGCCGCCGAACTTACGGCGTAATGGGCGACGAAGTGAACCTGGCCGCGCGGCTGATGCAGGCCGCGCCGGCGGGCCAGATTTTTGTGAGTGACCGGGTACGCCATGCGGTCGGCGAAGGTTTTTTGTGGGACAGCCTGCCGCCGTTCAAGGTGAAGGGTAAATCCGCGCCGATTGCCGCCTTTAAAGTGACCGGGGCCAGCGCCGACCGGGCCATCCGCTTGCAGGAGCCAAAATATACTCTGCCGATGGTGGGCCGCGAGGCCGAATTGCGGTTGATTCAGCAGAAAATTGCGCAGGCGCTGGCCGGCCGTGGCCAGATTGTGGCCATCACCGCCGAGGCCGGCATGGGCAAATCCCGGCTGGTGGCCGAGGCGCTGGGCAGCGGCGACGCCCAAAAACTGACCGGTTACGGCGGCGAATGCGAATCCTACGGCACCAACATCAGTTATCTGGTGTGGCAGCCCATCTGGCGCGCTTTTTTTGGCATTGACCCGGCCCAGGATTTGGCCGCGCAAACGGCCAGCCTTGAGCGCCAACTGGCCCAGATTGACCCGGCGCTGCCGCTCCGTCTGCCACTGCTGGGCGCGGTGCTCAACCTGCCCCTGCCCGACAACGACCGGACCCGCTCGTTTGATGCCAAGCTGCGCAAAACCTCGCTGGAGTCGTTGCTGGTTGACTGCGTGCGGGCGCGCGCCGCAACCTCGCCGCTGTTGTTTGTGCTGGAAGATTTGCACTGGCTCGACCCGCTCTCGCACGATTTGCTGGAGGTGATTGCCCGGGCCATCAACGATTTGCCGGTGCTGATTATGCTCACCTATCGGCCGGTCTCCGTCGAGCGGTTACAGTCGCCGCGGGTGGAGCAGTTGCCCCATTTTTCCAGGGTGGAGCTGGCCGATTTTACGCCGGACGAAGCCAAACGGCTGATCGGCCTGAAACTGGCCCAATTTTTTGGCGATCAGGCCGAAGTGCCGGCCGAATTTTCCGAGCGAATTACCGCTCGCGCTCAGGGCAACCCGTTTTACATTGAGGAACTGCTCAACTACCTGCAAGACCAGCGGTTTGACCCCCACGATAACAAAATGCTGGATCGGCTCGATTTGCCGGCCAGCCTGCACACCCTGATTTTGGCACGCATCGACCGGTTGACCGAGCAGCAAAAAAGTACGCTCAAAGTGGCCAGCGTTGTGGGGCGGTTGTTTCAGGCCGGCTGGTTGTGGGGCATGTACCCGGATTTGGGCCGCCCGGAGCAGGTTCGTTCTAATCTGGAAACGCTGCACCGGCTGGAAATGACTCCGCTGGATAAACCCGACCCCGAACTGACCTACCTGTTCAAGCACATTGTCACCCAGGAAGTGGCCTACGAAAGCCTGCCCTACGCCATGCGGTCCATTTTGCACGATCAATTTGGCCGGTTCATTGAACAAACTTATCTTGATGACCTGGAGCAGTATATCGACCTGCTGGCCTTTCATTACGACCGCAGCGAGAACGAGCCAAAACGGCGCGAATATCTGCGCAAGGCCGGCGAGCTGGCTCAGGCTGAATTTGCCAATGAAACGGCGCTCGATTATTACCGGCGGCTGTTGCCGTTGCTGAGTGCAGCCGATCGCGTTCCGGTGCTGGTCAGGGCCGGCGAAGTGCTGTCGTTATCGGGCCAGTACGATGAGGCGCTCACCTACTATGCCGCGGCCCGTTTTCTGCTGGATAATAACCCGGCCATCGCCAACCACCAGCAGCAACTGGCCGAGGTTTACCGCAAAACCGCCGAGGTGCATGACCGCCGCAGCGAGTACGACACGGCGCTGGAACTGCTGGGCCGCAGTTTTGAATACCTGGCCGGGCTTGAACCGGGCATCGAAGTGGTGCATGGCCACAATCTGGCGGCGCTGGTGCTGCGCCATCAGGGCAACAACGAGGCCGCCATTGAGCAGTGCCAGCACAGCCTGGCCGTGGCCGAACACATTCTCACCCGCGAAGGGCAGCGGGCCACAGCCCACACTTACTACACGCTGGGCGCGCTCTACTGGCGGCTGGGCAACCTGGATGTCGCGCTCGACTACTGCCGCCAAAGTGTAACCCTGTACCAGCAAATTGATGACATTGTTGGCCTGTCAGATGCCTACAACAACCTGTCTATTGTTTACAGCGACAAAGGTGACTGGGACAAAGCCGGCGAGGCGTTGAGCCAGAGCCTCGCCTTAAAGCATCAGATTGGCGATATTTTTGGTCAGGGGATGATGGCCAATAATCTGGCCTACAACCATTTGGACCGGGGCGAATGGCCGGAAGCGGCGGCGCTGTTTGAAGAAAGTTACGCCGTTTGGCGGCAAGTGGGGTCGGCCTGGGGCGAGGCCGTAATTTTGAGCAACCTGGCCCAGGTACGGATTTACCAGGAGCAGTGGGCCGAAGCCGAAACCTGCTTAACCCGCAGCGGGGCCATTTTTGTCGAGATTGGTTCGGAGGAGTTTTTGCCGGAGCTGGAACGCCGTTGGGGTGAGTATTACCTCAAAACCGGCCAGCCGGAGCAGGCATTAACTCACGTGCAGCGCTCGCTGCAACTGGCCGAGACCCAGGAAGCGCGGCTGGAGGAGGGGATGTCGTACCGGGTGTTGGGGCAGGTGCACCTGGCCCGCGGCGATCACAACGAGGCCGGCGCGGCCCTGCGGCAGAGTCACCAGATTTTAACCGAGCTGAACAGTGAATTTGAGGCAGCCAAAACGGTGATCCCGCTGGCGCGGCTGGCGCTGGCCAACGGTTCGGCGCTGGCGGAGCGCGGCCGGCTGGAGCAGGCCATCACCTTGTTTGAGGCGCTGGGGGCCAAAGCCGAGCTGGCCAACGCTCGCGCTTTGCTCACGCAGATGGGGTAATTTTTGCCCCATTCCCCGTTTGATTTTTTGGCGTTGGTGGGGCAGCTTTGCTGCCCCACCAACGCCATTTTTAATTTAATTCGTAACTACTCAGCCGCACCATTTTGGATGTCATTCCCGCGTGTTTTTAGCGGGAATCTACCGTTTTGGCCTTCAGTGGATGCCCGATAAAGACATTCGGGCATGACGGCTGAGTAGTTACTTTAATTCAACGGGCACATCGACGTGTTCTGTTCTTCGAGCAGTTCTGTTGCCTCCTCGTATTTTTTGGTGGCGAAGGCCGTCTGCACGATGTTGATAATCTGGGTCTGGCTGTAGAAGTAGTTCACCTGCGGGTTGGCCGCGTTGAGCAGCGCCGCAACGGCCTGCCGCCCCAACGCTTTTTCTTTGCCGCCGTTTTGCTGCAAGGCCTGCAACAGCGTTTGTTTGTAATTAACGTTGAAGATGGTTTTGAAGCTGTCGCCAATGTGGTACGTTACCCACGAGTCAAAGTGCTGGCTTTGTTTCCAGTAACCGGGGCTGCACCCCTGAAAATCGTCGTGGGGCGGCTCAACCTCGGTGCGCCGGTTGTTGATGGTTCGGGCCACCACATCGCGGTGGGCCGAGTCAAGGGTGATGTTGCTAATTGGTGGCGTGGGGGTAACCCCGGCCGGTGTTGTTGTTTCTTCCAGCCGGTAGTTGCTGGCTGATGAGAGTCCATTCCACACAAACCAGTGGCTGTCGCCGCCGCTAAACGTGTGACACTGCGGGTTGGCCGAACTGCCCGGCGCGTTGCCGCCGGTCAGAGTGAAGCAGACCTGTCCGGAAGCATCCGCCGCCATTTGCTTGGGCAGCGAGATTGACCCGAGCCACCATTCTTTGACAAAGGTGGTTGGGCTGGCCGGAACGTTGATCGGGAATTCCTGGCCGTTGAAGCGGACTACCACCGTGGCGCTGGGGTTAATGGTTACCACCGACAATCCCGGCGCGCTCGAGGTAAGAATGATTGAGCATTGGCCGCTGCTGGTGCCCACTACCGAGCAGAAACTGTTGGGGCTAACCTGGCCCACGCCACCCACCGTAACAATATCAAGGCCAAAAGTGGTCTGGTCGGGCACCAGTTCC
Source organism: Anaerolineae bacterium (assembly GCA_022071955.1). Classification (GTDB taxonomy): domain Bacteria; phylum Chloroflexota; class Anaerolineae; order 4572-78; family J111; genus J095. The sequence goes on along the minus strand of JAJVIM010000013.1, from coordinate 20,541 downwards.
CAGCCGTCGCCAAAGTTGATTTCCAGTTTGATGGGAATCAGGTGCGTGCTTTGAGCGCCAACATTGTTGCTGGCATCCGGCTGCATGCAGGTGCGGTAGTAAGCGCCGGTGTTCACTTTGAAGTTGGTGTTGCCCGCGCCGTCGAGCGCCTGCACAAAGTATTCCAGGCCGGGCGCCAGCGGAAAGCCACCGCTGGCCAGAATACTGCCGTCGTTGTCGGGGTGGGGAGTCAGGTTCAGGTCTTCGCTGTGCCAGCCGGTGCTGGTTTGATGCGTGACCAGCACCCGGGCAATGCCAGAGGCATCCTCAACTTTAACAGCAAAATTGACCGTGCCGTCGCTGCACGCGCTTTCAACCGACCAGATGCCGGGCGGCTGAAAATCGACGTTGCCGCTGCCGGCGTAGGTGACATCAAAATTCATCTCACTGTAGCGGCGCTCAATCCGGCCGGCAGTGTTGTACTGCCCCGGCACCACAACCAACCGCGGCGTGTTGCCAAAGCGGTTGATGCCCCAGAAAATATCGGGGAACCAGCCGTTGGCGCTCAGCAGCGCCTCCAGCCGGGTGGTGTCCGTGGCCGGGTTGGTGACCACCGGGTCAAAGTCGGGCAGCTCCTCGTATTTGGCATCCAGCAGCAACGCGCCCAGCGGCTGGCCGGCAGACGTGCTGAGTTTTACCGTTGTTTTGGGCTGGATGGGCCGGCCCGGCGTTACCTGTACCTGGTCCAGACCACTCGGCCCGGCGCTGGGTTTCAAAAAGCTGCCGCGGGGGGTATCGACTTTGGTCAGCGAGAAAACCAGATTTTGCGGCGCGGCCAGCAGCCCCGGCGAAACCGAGTAGGCCGGCTCTTCTGTCACCAGCACCGATTCGTTGGTGGCGGGGTAGGCCAGCCGGGTGGCGCCAGCCAGCGGCGCGATGTCTGGCCGCAGCAGGCCGATTGGCTGGGCCAGCGGCACGCTCACTTTGTGCATCGGCAGGCCGTACAGCGTGGCTTCCATCAGCGATTTGGCCTCGTAAATGCCCATGCTGCCGGTTGAAAAACTGCCAATGAAGCGGTCTTTGGCGTTGAGCATGGCCTGCCCCACCGGCACTCCGGCGCTGTTGCTGCCCAGTTCCTGGGTGTAGTACAGCATCAGCAGTTCGGAGTCGGCAATCGCTTCGTCATCGCCGTAGCCGTAGCCGGTGTTGGCAAACCAGGCCGCCGCGCCCTGCCGGGCAAACACCGATGGAAAATCGTTGCGGATGCCGGCAGCGATGTTGGGGTTGGTGTTGGGTATCCAGCCATCCGGCACGTTCAGCCCGGCGTGGCAGCCCATCGAATAGGCCACCACATTTTGGTTGTTGGCCAAATCTGAGCTAAAGAACAACTGCGGCCCCACCGCCGGCAGGGTGCGCCAGTGTTCAAAGTGGCCGTTCACCGAGACGAGTTTTGGGGCCGGGTTGGCCTGCGGCCAGAAGTTGCGCAGATCGTTGGCGTTCCAGGTGTTGGAGATGAGCGGGTTGGTGGCCAGGCCAAATGTTTGCAGGGTGCTGTTAATCTGGGCGGCGCTGTCGGCCAAAAATTCGTAGCCGGTGATCAAACAGGTGGGGTTCTGCACCACGCCGTTACTGCTGAGGAAATTGGCGATAACCGCACTCATATCCTCCGGCGTTTCCACCAGCCGGCCAATGGGCGTATCCGGCACGTAAAGCTGCTGGCCCAAAAACTGGAAGGGGTTGTTGTCCACGTAAAAATCATCCGTGGCGATGCGGCCGCCCTGCAGCGCCCAAAACAGCGGGTTATTGGCATCGACGCCCGACGCGCCGACGTATTCGGGTTCCGGCGAAATGGTGATGGGGCCTTCCAGCACCTGCCGGGCCGGGATGATTTCCTGGCTGCCGGCGAGCACCACATACTGCACGTTGGGATACTGGGTGGCAATCAGCGCCCGGATTTTATCGGTGACGGTATTGGCCGCCTGAATGTTGCAGTAGTTGGCGTTCCAGCCGCTGTAGGCGGCAGCGACCGCGCCGTCGCTTTCCAGCGGTACCACCACCCCGGTTGTGGCGTCGGCCAGCGCTTTGAGGCTGTTCCACAGCGCCTGCGCCCGGGCTGTGCCGTAAATGGCCTCCACCCGGCCCAGGTTGGTCAAAATCAGGGTTTGCGGCGAGCTGGCCCCGTAAACGCTTTCGCTAAGAGTAACCGGGTTGGCCGGCGTCCACTGGCACTGGCCCACGTCGGTGGCTTTGGTTTGCACTTTCAGCGTGTAGTCTGAGCCAAATTCGCCTTCAAGGCTGAGCACCTGAATAAAGATGTTCTGCCTGCCTTCTACCGTGGCGACCGCCACTTCATCGGCGGTGCCAAGCTGGGCCGAACCGGAAGCCATTCGGCCCGACGCCATGCGCCCGGAGGCCATGCGCCCGGAGGCCATCCGGCCCGAAGCCATCCGCCCCGAAGCCATCCGCCCGGAGGCCATTCGCCCGGAAGCCATCCGGCCGGCCGAGTCAACCGAGGTGCTGTCCATCACGGTGATGAGCGCGTTGGCGTCTGAGGCCGGATTCGGGTCAAGCTGATCGAGGCCGGTGTAGACGGCCAGGTCGTAATCATTTTGCAGGTTAGACAGCGTCACCGTCACAATCGAGCTTGAGTCGATGTGAATCCACCAAAAATCCATATCTTCCGGGCCGCACAACCGCGAAATCCGGATGTCGCCGGGGTTCATTTGGTGGAGGCTGCTCAGCGGCACAATATCGGCCACGCTGTCGTTGGGGTCATACTGATCCGGGCAGCCATCCGGCGTGATGCCGCCGATGCTGGCCCGCACCTCAAACCAGCTTTTGGTTGCCACGGCCTCTTCCGAAACCGAAACCGTGCCTTCGGGGGTGGTGATGTCGCCGCTCCAACTGGCGGTGACGGTGCTGGTGCCGGGCACGGTGGATTGAATAGTGATCTGGCAGCTACCATCGGCAGCGCCGGTAACGCAATTGAGGCTGCCCGGCGAGCCATCGGCGTTGGTAATGGTAAAATCGATGGTTTGGCCGGCTGCCGGCAAACTGCCCGCGCCGTCGCCGTTGTCCACGGTTAGCGTGGCGGTGAGCACGTGATTGGTGTTGACGGGGTTAATGGCCACGGTGGGGGTGATGGTGAGCTGGGCATTGACCCAGCGTTTGGCCAGCTCATCGCCTTCGCCGGTGGCGGCGGTGGCGGCGGCGGTCAGCCCGTCGGCAATTTCAATATCGCCGCTCCAACTGGCCGAAACGGTGGTCAGGCCGGTTTCGGTGGAGTCGAGCGTTACGGTGCAAACGCCGCCCGCGGCGGGGTCGCAGGGCGGGCCGGAGAAATTACCGGGGCCGTTTTTAACCAGGCTGACCAGTCCCGTGGCCGAAAGCGGCGCTTGAAAACCGTCGCCGGCGTCAAACTCCAGCCGGGCGGTAATGGTGTGCGACTGGCCAACGCGGTTGGCGGCTTGCAGCGGCTCCAGTAACAGCCGGACATCGACCCAATATTTTTGGGCCGTGGCCGTGGCTTCGGCCGGCAGCGACAGGGTTTCATCAACGGCAATGTCGCCGGCCCAGGCGGCGGTAACCTGGCTGAGGCCGGGTGTATTGGATTGCAGGGTGACCGAACATTGGCCGCTGTCGTCGGTGGTGCAGCTTTCGGCCGAAAGCGTGCCGGGGCTACCATCGCCCAGGGTAAAGGTGATGGTTTCGCCGGCGGGGGCGGCGACAAAACCGGCGTCGTCATTCCGGTTAAACTCCAGTTTCGCCGTGAGGGTGTGCTCGAAGCCGAGCTGGTTGGCCGCCAGTTCCGGATCAAGCTGCAGCCGGGCGCTGACCCGCCGGCGCGGGTTGACAATGGTCACCGCCTGCGCGGTGTCGTTATCGCCGTGGTGATCGTCATCGGCGGAAACAGTGGCGGTGTTGGTCAGCGTGACCGGTTCGGTCACGTCCGGGGCGGTCACCACAATGGTGACCAGCGCGCTGCCATGTTCGGGGATGTCGGCCAGCGTGCAGGTGACCACGCCTTCGGCCTGGCCGCACTCGCCGGCATCGGTGCTGGCCGAAACAAAGGTCACACCCGGCGGCAGCGTGTCAGTTAGCATCACCTCGGTGGCCGAATCAGATTCGATGTTTTCAACGGTCAGAGTGTAGTTGATAGTTTCGCCGCCGGTTACTGCTTCCGGCCCGGTTTTGGTCAGGCGCAGGTCGGTTTCCGGCTCCGGTTCCGGCGGGGTTTTGTAGCCCACTTTTATTTCAAGTTTGCTCTTATCGTCTTTGCTAAAACGGCCATCCAGCACAACCACGCCGGTCAGGGTGAAGCCGCCGCTGAGGTTGTATCCGGTAACCGTCCAATCCTGCGTGCCGCGACTCTGAAAATTGCCCAGCGAATTTCCGTTCAGCTCAACTGAGTTGAAGGCTATGGATGCCTTTTCGTCGCGGTTGGCCAGGTTGATTTGGAGAATATTGAGGTCGCCCAGGCTGAGTTCGTAATCCACGGTCACGGTTTTTTCCGGGTTGCTGACCGTGGTGGTGAGTTTGTGCGCGTCGGGGATGTAGGCAAAGGAAACGTTATTTTCACCCCGCACCCAGGTAAAATCGGCTTCGTGCCGGTTTTCGGCCGCGCCGAGATCGGGCACGCCGAGATAGATTTCTTTAGAACCGGTGTTGGCAAACGATTTGTAGCGGACCGCGGCCTGCATGGTTGCCGATTCGTTCCAGCCGGATTGAACCGTTGGCCCGTCGGCCCTGGCCCGGGCTGAAACCAGCCCCAAACTGAGCAGCAGGCCCAGCAGCACGGCCAGCGATGAAACCCAGTGATTACGGTTGAATAATTTGTTGCGGCTCATAACCTTCTCCCTTGAAAATATGCAAATCTGCGGATCAGCGAAGTAACGAATGTAGGGGCGGTTCGCGAACCGCCCTACGGCAAATTTCCATCCGCGGCACCGGCAGGCGACGTTGCCGGAAACAAAAAAACGGGCATCCCTGTAAACTTACAGCAAGGATACCCGTTAAATGTTGACAACCCGAGCTACATCACAAGTGTCGGTCCAGGCCCGTTCGGTTTCTTTGTTTGATCGTTGAAACAGCACCCAGTTCCGCGCCGAATTGTTCATGTTCCCCCCTCGAATAACGGCCTGTTGTGTTTGTAACGTACAATCGTCACTTTGTAACGTACAGCCGTCACCTTGTAACGTGCAAACGTCACTTTGCTAAGTGATCTTTGAATCTCCAAAGAGCGCGCCGAAATGTTAACGGCATGATGATTTGTAACAGCGGCAATGGCTCAACAAATTGAGGGTACGTGCCGGGGACGAAAATAAAAGCTGGCAGATGAGTGTGACACAACCTGTACGTTGGAATCGTGAGCAATGTCAAAATTATACGCTAAATCTTAAAAACTATCCACCTGAAAACGGTTAGAAACCCGTTAGAAATCCGTTATTTTTGCCGGATTTGGGCACTTTTAGTACCAATTACCCGCCCCAAATTGCCCTTGTGAAAAATATTACCCACATGGGTAGTTACAGCACCCATTGTTACCGCTACAATAGGCAATTGCCCGTTCTCGTTAGCGGGCCAAAAACCAAAGTTCCCACAACCAGGCACCCCATCGCAATGGCGCGACAGAGTCACGGGCGATAGGGTGTTTTTGTTAACTCGGCAGGAGGGATACACGCCATGCAACATCATATCGCGCAGCCCCCCGTTGGGCTGCCCCAGCAGCAGGGCCTTTACGACCCGCAGTTTGAGCGCGACGCCTGCGGCGTTGGCTTTGTGGTCAATATCAAAGGCCAAAAATCGCACCAAATCATCCAACAGGCGTTGGAGGTATTGAATAATTTATCGCACCGGGGAGCTACCGGCGCCGAACCCAATACCGGGGATGGCGCCGGTATTTTGTTTCAGATCCCGCACAAATTCTTTAAAAAAGTGTGTGATTTTGAACTGCCCGAACCGGGCCAGTACGGCGTGGGCGTGCTCTTTTTACCGCCCGATCCGGCCCAGCGCGCCGCCATAGAAGCCCACGTGGAAAAAGTGGTGGTTGACGAAGGGCAGGAGTTTTTGGGCTGGCGCACCGTGCCCACCGATAACAGCACGCTCGGTGCAACCGCGGTAGCGGTGGAGCCGTTTATGCGCCAGTGCTTCATTAAACGCAACCCCAACATCACCGATGACCTGGCCTTTGAGCGCAAACTGTACGTGATCCGCCGGCGGGCCGCCAACGAAATCCGCTACACCGACGCCTTCCCCGGCGGCGAATATTTTTACGCCAGCAGCATGTCTTACAAAACCATTGTTTACAAAGGCATGCTGATGTCTGAGCAGATTCCCGAATATTACGCCGATCTGGCCGACCCCGATATCGAATCGGCGCTGGCGATGGTCCACTCTCGCTTTAGCACCAACACTTTCCCCAGTTGGGAACGCGCCCACCCCTACCGCTACCTGATTCACAACGGCGAAATCAACACCCTGCGCGGCAACATCAACTGGATTCACGCCCAGCAAATGCATTTTGAGTCGCCGCTGTTTGGCGACGATATGAAAAAGTTGCTACCCATTGTGGCCCCGGACGGCAGCGACTCGGCCATGTTTGACAATGTGCTGGAATTTTTGGCGCTGGCCGGGCGCTCGCTGCCGCACGTGATGATGATGATGATCCCCGAGCCGTGGTCTAACCACGAAAGCATGAGCGACGAAAAGCGCGCCTTTTACGAATTTCACGCCACGCTGATGGAGCCGTGGGACGGCCCGGCCTCCATCGGCTTTACCGACGGCACCGTTATTGGGGCCACGCTCGACCGCAACGGCCTGCGCCCGTCGCGCTACTACGTAACCAAAGACGATCTGGTGGTGATGGCCTCAGAAGTAGGCGTGCTCGACATCCCGCCGGAGAACATTCTCTACAAAGGCCGGCTGGAACCAGGCCGCATGTTTCTGGTCGATACCGAGCAGGGCCACATCATCCACGATGAAGAGTTGAAACACCAGATGGCCAGCGCCCACCCCTACCGCGAGTGGCTGGACAATGATTTGATCAAGCTGGAAGATTTGCCCGTCTGGGACGGTAAAAAGCCGGCGACCAACGGTATCAACGGCAAAAACAGGGGTAATTTTGCCCAGGAGCTGGACCAGATTGGCACCCGCATGGCCAAAGACATCGATCACGGTTATGTGTTGCAGCGGCAACAGGCCTTTGGCTACACCTTTGAAGACCTGCGCATGACCATTGGGCCGATGGCCAAAAACGCCATTGAGCCGGTTGGCTCGATGGGCAACGACGCGCCGCTGGCGGTGCTGTCCAATCGCTCCCGGCTGCTGTACGATTACTTTAAGCAGCTTTTTGCCCAGGTCACCAACCCGCCCATCGACGCCATCCGCGAGGAAATTATCACCGCCACCGAGGTGATGCTGGGCACCGAGGGCAATCTGCTCAGCCCCGGCCCGGATAGCGCTATTCAAATCAAGCTGAAGCACCCCATTTTGACCAACGCCGAACTGGCCAAGCTGCGCCACATCGACCACCCGCGTTTCAGGGTGATTACCCTGCCCATTCTGTTCCCGGTGTACGGCGGCCAGGCCGGTCTGGAGGAAGCGCTGGAAGACCTGTACGCCGCCGCCGACCACGCCATCGAGACCGGCTACAACATCCTCATTTTGTCTGACCGGGGCATCGACCACAGCCACGCCGGCATCCCGGCGCTGCTGGCGGTATCCGGGCTGCACCACCACCTGATCCGCAACGGCAACCGCACCAGCGCCGCGCTCATTCTTGAAAGCGGCGAGCCGCGCGAGGTACATCACTTTGCCACGCTCATTGGCTACGGCGTCAGCGCCATTAACCCCTACCTGGCCTACGAAACGCTGGCCGATATGATTAACCAGCAGATGCTCACCGGCATCACCTACGAAGAGGCGCAGGCCAAATATGTCAAGGCGTCGGTGAAGGGCGTGGTCAAAACGCTCTCCAAAATGGGCATTTCTACCATTCAAAGCTACTGCGGCGCGCAGATTTTTGAGGCCATCGGCCTGAAAAAAGCGCTGGTTGACAAATACTTTACCTGGACGCCCACCCGCGTGGAGGGCATTGGGCTGGACGTGATTGCCAGAGAGGTTGAAACGCGCCACCGCTACGCCTTCCCGGAACGGCAAACCAACGGCCACACTCTGGAAGCCGGCGGCGACTGGCAGTGGCGGCAGGATGGCGAGCATCACCTGTTTAACCCGCAAACCATTCACCTGCTGCAAAAAGCCAGCCGCACCGGCGATTTTAAAACCTTCCAGCAGTACAGCCGGCAGGTCAACGACCAATCGACCAAACTGGGTACGCTGCGCGGGCTGCTCAAATTTAAAGGCGGCGCGCCCATTCCGCTGGATGAAGTGGAATCCGTTGAGTCAATTTGCCGCCGTTTCAAAACCGGGGCGATGAGTTACGGCTCCATCAGCCAGGAAGCGCACGAGGCGCTGGCCATCGCCATGAACCGGATTGGCGGGCGCAGCAACACCGGCGAGGGCGGCGAAGACCCGGCCCGCTTTATCCCCGATGCCAACGGCGACTCGCGCAACAGCGCCATCAAACAGGTGGCTTCCGGCCGCTTTGGCGTCACCAGCGAATATCTGGTGAACGCCCGCGAACTGCAAATTAAAATGGCACAGGGGGCCAAGCCCGGCGAGGGCGGCCAGTTGCCCGGCGCTAAAGTATACCCGTGGATTGCCAAGGTGCGCGGCTCCACGCCGGGCGTGGGGCTGATTTCGCCGCCGCCGCACCACGATATTTATTCGATTGAAGATTTGGCCGAGCTGATTCACGATTTGAAAAACGCCAACCACCGCGCCCGCATCAACGTCAAGTTGGTGTCGGAGGTGGGGGTGGGCACCATTGCCGCCGGGGTGGCCAAAGGCAAAGCCGATGTCATCCTCATCAGCGGCTACGATGGCGGCACCGGCGCGTCGCCGCGCAGCAGCATTAAACACGCCGGCCTGCCGTGGGAACTGGGCGTGGCCGAAACCCACCAAACGCTGGTGCTGAACAACCTGCGCAGCCGGGTGGTGGTAGAAACCGACGGCCAGCTCAAAACCGGGCGCGATGTTGTTATTGCCGCGCTGCTGGGCGCGGAAGAGTTTGGTTTTGCCACCGCGCCGCTGGTCACGCTTGGTTGCACCATGATGCGCGTTTGCAACCTTGATACCTGCCCGGTGGGCGTGGCCACGCAGAACCCGGAATTGCGCAAAAAATTCGCCGGCGACCCGCAGTACGTGGTCAATTTTATGCGCTTTATTGCGCAGGAAATGCGCGAAATTATGGCCGAACTCGGCTTCCGCACCATCAACGAAATGGTGGGCCGCACCGACGTGCTGGAAATGAACGAAGCCATCGACCACTGGAAAGCCGCCGGGCTGGACTTTTCCAACATTCTGTACCAGCCGCAGGCGGGGCCGGAAGTGGGCCGCTACTGCCAGATTGAGCAGGACCACGGCCTGCACAAGGCGCTGGACAATCAGGTTTTGCTCGAACTGTGCCAGCCGGCGCTGGAACACGGCGAGCCGGTGGCGGCCACGCTGCCCATTCGCAACGTCAACCGGGTGGTCGGCACCATTTTGGGCAGCGAACTGACGCGCCGCTACGGCAGCGCCGGCCTGCCGGAAGACACCATCCGGCTGCGCTTCATCGGCTCCGCCGGGCAGAGTTTTGGCGCGTTTGCGCCCAAAGGGATGACCCTGGCGCTGGAAGGCGACGCCAACGACTACTTTGGCAAGGGGCTGTCCGGCGGCAAGCTGATTATTTCGCCGCCCGCCGAAGCCACCTTTACGCCGGAAGAAAACATTATCATTGGTAACGTGGCCTTTTACGGGGCCACCGGCGGCGAAGCCTACATTCGCGGCGTGGCCGGTGAGCGCTTTGCCGTGCGCAACAGCGGCGTTCGCGTGGTGGTTGAAGGCGTGGGCGACCACGGCTGCGAGTACATGACTGGCGGCCGGGTGGTGGTGCTGGGCAAAACCGGGCGCAACTTTGCCGCCGGGATGAGCGGCGGCATTGCCTACGTGCTCGATTGGGACGGTAACTTTGCCAATCACTGCAACAAAGAGATGGTTGATCTGGAACGCATCACGCTGGCCGAAGAGGCCGTTGAGCTGAAGGGGATGATCGAGCGGCACGTGCAGTACACCAACAGCGCGTTGGGTGGCCGCGTGCTGGCCGGGTGGGCCGGGCTGCTGCCCAAATTTGTAAAGGTCTACCCCAAAGACTACAAACGCATGCTGGAAATCATCGCCCAGGTAGAAGCCCAGGGGCTGAGCGGCGACGAGGCCATTATGGCCGCTTTTGAGCAAAACAAAAACGACCTGACCCGCGTGAGCGGCAATTAAGGCAAAGGCGGAAGGCAAAAGGATGAAGGATGAAATTTTTATCCTTCATCCCTCACCCTTCATCCTTTGTTTTATTGCAATTGCAACTTTCAGAAGGAGTTACGAGTTATGGGAAAGCCCACCGGCTTTATGGAATTTCAACGCGAATTACCGGCGGATCGCTCGCCGCGTGAGCGCGTAAAAGATTGGCAGGAGTTTCATCTGCACTTCCCCGATGAGAATCTGGTGCGCCAGAGCGCCCGCTGCATGGATTGCGGCATTCCGTTTTGCCACACCGGCGCGTTGATCAGCGGGATGGCCTCCGGCTGCCCGGTTAACAACCTCATCCCGGAATTTAACGATCTGGTTTATCGCGGCTTGTGGCGGCAGGCGCTCGACCGGCTGCTCAAAACCAACAACTTTCCGGAGTTCACCGGCCGCGTTTGCCCGGCCCCGTGCGAAGGTTCCTGCACGCTGGGCATCATCGACCCGCCCGTCACTATTAAAAATATTGAATACAGCATCATTGAGCGCGGGTACGCCGAAGGCTGGATGCAGCCGCAGCCGCCCCAAAAACGCACCGGCAAGCGGGTGGCCGTGGTCGGTTCCGGGCCGGCGGGGCTGGCCTGCGCCGACCAGCTCAACAAGGCCGGCCACACCGTCACCGTCTACGAGCGCGCCGACCGCATCGGCGGGCTGCTGATGTACGGCATCCCCAACATGAAGCTGGATAAGCAGATTGTCCAGCGCCGCATCGATTTGATGGCGGCGGAAGGCATCACCTTTACCACCGGCGTGGAAGTGGGCACAGACCTGCCCGCCGACCAACTGCTGGCCAATTTTGAGGCGGTGGTTCTGGCCGGCGGGGCCACCAAACCGCGCGATCTGCCCGTGCCAGGCCGCGAACTGCAAGGCATCCACTATGCAATGGACTTTTTGCACGGCAACACCAAGCACCTGCTGGATACCAATTTCAGCCGCAACGGCCACGGCAACAGTGGCCATATCTCGGCCAAAGGCAAAAATGTCATCGTCATCGGCGGCGGCGATACCGGCACCGACTGCGTGGGCACCTCGCTGCGGCACGGCTGCGCCAGCGTGATTCAATTTGAAATTCTGGACCGCCCGCCCGATGCGCGCCAGCCGGACAACCCCTGGCCGGAGTGGCCCAAAATCTTCCGCGTGGATTACGGGCAGGAAGAGGCCGCCGCGTTGCAGGGCGAAGACCCGCGCCACTACTCGATTATGACCCAAAAATTTGTAGGCGACGAGCAGGGGCGCGTCAAAGAAATTCACACCATCGACATTGAATGGGTGTGGGAAAACGGGCGGCCCAATCTGCGGGAAATCCCCGGCACCGAAAAAGTATGGCCGGCGGAGCTGGTGCTGCTGGCGATGGGCTTTCTTGGCCCGGAAGATACGCTGCTGAGCGGCCTGGGCGTGGAACGCGACCCGCGTTCCAACGTCAAAGCCGACTACGGCCATTTTGCCACCAGCGTGCCGGGCGTTTTTGCCGCCGGCGATATGCGCCGCGGCCAAAGCCTGGTGGTCTGGGCCATCAACGAAGGGCGCGGCGCGGCCCGCGAGGTGGACCGCTACCTGATGGGCGAAACCGTGCTGCCGTAACTGACCCAACTGCCCACCTCCCGACTTTTTTCACCCATTCGGGTAGTTACAGAGTTTGCCGATTGGATTAAAATACAGAATTGTACTCAAAGCCCCGCCTCCTGCCGCGAGCATTTGTCGGGGCTTTTTAGTCCAGATCCCTACCCCCTCCCCCTGTCAGGGGGAGGGGAATAAAAGTTTTGGGCGATGGCAGGCGCGTAGCGCCTGCCATCGCCCAAAAAAATCAATCTCCTTTCTCCCCGCCGGGGACAAAGTGCCCTAAGGGTAGGAGGGGGGATGAGAGTAAAAATTTATTTTTAAGGAACTGCCAATGAGCCAGCAAAAATGCCAAACCCTGTACCGCCCTCAATTTGAGCACGATGCCTGCGGTATTGGGTTTATTGCCCGCACCACTGGCGTGCCGGGCCACGATATTGTCAAAATGGGGCTGGAGGCCGTCGGCTGCATGGAACACCGTAGCGGCATCGACGCCGATGGCCTGTCGGGCGACGGGGCCGGAATTTTAACCCAAATCCCGCACCAACTGCTGGCCGCTGAAATTAACAATTTGCCGGAACCCGGCGACTACGGGCTGGGCATGCTCTTTTTGCCGCTCGATGATGTGGCGGCGGCGGTCAGCCTGACCGAAGCGGTGATTGGGCAGGTTATTGCGCCCGCCCTCGCTCCCGAAACTCCGGCTACCACGAATGGCAGCGGCAAAAACGGCAGTAACGGCCACCACGCCCCGCTCAAAATTCAAAATTCAAAATTCAAAATTCAAAACTATCTTCAGTGGCGCACCGTGCCGGTCAACGTGAGCGCGTTGGGCCGCACGGCCCAAAAAACCCGGCCAGAAATCCGGCAGATCATCATTCGCCGGCCCGAGGGCATTGCCGCCGGCGAACCGTTTGAACGGCTGCTGTTCACCATCCGCAAACGGCTGGTGCAGGCGTACCGCGCCGCCGGCATGACCGACGGCGTCAACGATGCCTATTACGTGGCCTCGCTCTCCTCGCGGACGGTGGTTTACAAAGGGCTGATGCTCTCGCCCTATTTGGCCGATTTTTATCTGGATTTGACCAACCCGCTGTTTGAATCGGCGCTGGCGGTGGTGCACGCCCGTTACAGCACCAACACCACTTCCAACTGGACACGCGCCCAGCCGCTGCGGATGCTGGCCCACAACGGCGAAATCAACACCATCGCCGGCAACGAAAACTGGATCAAAGCCCGCGAATCGACGCTGGAATCGCCGCACTGGCCGCACGGCATGGCCGACTTGTGGCCCATTGTTGACCCGCAGGGCAGCGACTCATCGCGGCTGGACAACGTGCTGGAACTGCTGGTGCGGGCCGGCCGCGACGTGCATCACGCGATGGCCATGCTCGCGCCGGAAGCGTGGGAAAGCCTGATTGACATTCACCCCGACCGCCACGCTTTTTACCGTTATCACGCCGCGCTCATTGAGCCGTGGGACGGCCCGGCCGCCCTGCTCTTTACCGATGGCCGCCGGGTGGGGGCCACGCTCGACCGCAACGGCCTGCGCCCGCTGCGCTACATCACCACCAGCACCGATCTGGTTATCGCCACTTCGGAGGCGGGCGCAGTCAACATTGACGAGGGGCTGATCACCACCAAAGGCAAACTCGGCCCCGGCCAGATGATTCTGGTCGATCTGGAACGGCAGCTTTTTCTGACCAACGATCAGGTTAAAAACGAGCTGGCCCGTCGCCCGCAGTATCAGGAATGGGTCAAAGGCTTCAAACCCTTTGCCACCGAAACCCGCCCGGCCAACTTTAGCTTGCAGCCGGAAACCTACTACCAAACGCCGCCCAAAGTCAACACCAGCTCGCAGTGGCTCACCCGTTTTCAGGCCGCGTTTGGCTACACCAACGAAGAAATCACGGTTATCATCCGCCCCATGGCCGACGAAGGCAAAGAACCCACCGGCTCAATGGGCGATGACGCCGCGCTGGCAGTGATGTCGGCCAGGCCGCGACCGCTGTTCCACTACTTCAAACAACGCTTTGCCCAGGTAACCAACCCGCCCATCGACCCGCTGCGCGAAACGTTTGTGATGTCGCTGACCACCCGGCTGGGGGCGCGCCCCAACCTGCTGGCCGAAAGCGCCCGCCACGCCCACCTCATCGAGCTGACCAGCCCGGTGCTGACCGACCTCGATCTGGAGCACCTGCGCGGTTTGGGCGATCCCCGTTTTCAAACCACCACCATCGCCGCCCGTTACCCGGTGGAGCAGGGCGTCGACGGCCTGCGGCGCTCGCTCACCCGGCTGTGCGCTATGGCCGAGCGGGCCATCGACAGCGGCCAAACTATTTTGGTGCTCAGCGATCACGGCGTTGACGAGCGCCACGCGCCCATCCCCAGCCTGCTGGCCGTGGGCGCAGTCCACCACCACCTCATCCGCCGGGGCAAGCGCATGCAGGCCAGTTTGGTGGTTGAAAGCGGCGAAGCCCGCGAGGTGCATCACCTGGCCTGCCTCATGGGCTACGGGGCCAACGCCGTCAACCCCTATCTGGCGCTGGCCACCATCGAGTCGCTGGTGGAGGGGGGCAAAATCAAGCTCGATCTGGTCACAGCCAAACGCAATTACATCCGCGCAATGGAAGCCGGGCTGCTCAAAATTATGTCGAAAATGGGCATTTCCACGGTTGAAAGTTACGCCGGCGCGCAGATTTTTGAAGCCATCGGCCTGAGCCAAACGCTAGTAGACGAGCATTTCAGCGGTACGGTTTCACGGCTGGGCGGCATCGATTTGGCCGAAATTGCCGCCGAAATGCGCCGCTGGCACGCCGCTGCCTTTGGCGACCCGGACAAAGCGGCCATCGACAGCCCCGGTTTTTACAAGTTCAAACGCGGCGGCGAGTTGCATGCCTACACCCCGCAAACGGTCAAAGCTCTGCACGATGCCGTCCGGCTGGAAGGTGTGCTCAGCCCGGCGGCGGCAGAGCCGGCCAAACTCGATGGCCAACTGCGCTCGTTTACCGGTGAAAATTTTGACGCCGGTTTTGCCGCCTACCAGGAATTTTTGCGGCTGCTGGCCGAAAACGGGGCCATCGGCCCGCGCGATATGCTGGACTTTGCCTCCGACCGCGACCCCATCGATGTGGCCGAAGTAGAGCCGCTGGAGTCGATTTTTGGCCGCTTTTCCACCGCCGCCATGTCGCACGGGGCGCTCAGCAGCGAGGCCCACGAAACGCTGGCCGTGGCCATGAACCGGCTGGGGGCCAGCAGCAACAGCGGCGAGGGCGGTTCGGCGCAGGCGCGTTTTGCCAATGAGCGCAACGACCGCACCAAACAGGTGGCTTCGGGCCGCTTTGGCGTTACCCCGGCCTATCTCATGTCCAGCCGCGAACTGCAAATCAAAATGGCGCAGGGGGCCAAACCCGGCGAAGGCGGGCAGTTGCCTGGCCACAAAGTGACCGCCGAAATTGCCGGCATCCGCCACACCACCATCGGCACCACTTTGATTTCGCCGCCGCCCCATCACGATATTTACAGCATCGAAGATTTGGCCCAGCTTATTTACGATTTGAAGCAGGTTAACCCGCGGGCCGAAGTCTCGGTCAAGCTGGTATCTGAGGCGGGCGTCGGCACGGTGGCGGCGGGCGTGGTTAAAGGCGGCGCGGACACGGTGCACATTGCCGGTCACTCCGGCGGCACCGGCGCGGCAGCCTGGAGCAGCATCAAAAATGTGGGCCTGCCGTGGGAAATTGGCCTGGCCGAAACGCAGCAAACGCTCCAACTCAACAATTTGCGCGGCCGGGTTAAAGTGCGCACCGATGGCGGGCTGCAAACCGGGCGCGATGTGGTCATCGCGGCCATGCTGGGGGCCGACGAGGTCAGCTTTGGCACCGCCGCGCTGGTAGCCGAGGGCTGTTTGATTGCCCGCGCCTGCCACAGCAATACCTGCCCGGTTGGCGTGGCTACCCAGCGGCCCGAACTGCGGGCCAAATTTGCCGGCCAGCCGGAACACGTGATGGCCTACATGCATTTTGTGGCCCACGAAGTCCGCCAGATTTTGGCCCGGCTGGGCTACCGCAGTTTGCAGCAGGTGATTGGCCGCACCGATTTGCTGCGGCAGGTGACGGTGGGGCAGGCCAACATCGACTCGCTTGATTTGTCGCCGCTGCTGGCGCGGGGGGCCGATGGCTCGCTGCATTTTGAGCAAAAAGATGCCGACGTGACAGCTCGCTTGCAGGTGAACGATTTGAACGGCCTGCTGCTGGCCCAGGCTCAAGCGGCGCTGACCAGCGGCGAGCCGGTCACGCTCAACCTGCCCATCGGCAGCACCGACCGTACCATCGGCGCGACGCTGTCCGGCGAAATTGCCCGTCGCTTGGGCGATGCCGGCCTGCCCGATGGCACCATCAATGTGACCTTCCACGGCAGCGCCGGGCAGAGTTTTGGCGCGTTCAACATTTCCGGCCTCAACCTGACGCTGGTGGGCGAAGCTAACGATTACGTGGGCAAAGGTATGAGCGGCGGCCAGATTGTCGTCCGCCCGCCGCTCAAATCGCCCATCGCCGCCAGCGAAAACATTATCATTGGCAATACAGTGCTGTATGGAGCCAGCGGCGGCAGCCTGTTTGCCGCGGGCCAGGCCGGCGAGCGCTTTGGCGTGCGCAACAGCGGGGCCACGGCGGTCATCGAAGGGGTGGGCGACCACGGCCTGGAGTATATGACCGGCGGCGTGGTGGTGGTGTTGGGGCGCACCGGCTACAATTTTGGCGCGGGCATGAGCGGTGGGGTGGCGTTTGTGCTGGATGAAAGCGGCACCCTGCCGCAGCGGGTTAACCCGGATATGGTGCAGGTGGTCCGCGTGACCAACAATCGCGACATCAGCCTGCTGCGCATGCTGGTGATGCGCCACGCCCGGCTAACCGGCAGCCAGTACGCCCAATCCATCCTCGATGGCTGGACTTCGCGGTTGGGCTTGTTCTGGAAAGTTGCGCCCAAAGGCACGGTCGGTTCCACGGCGGCGCGTCCGGCGCTATCACTGGAACTGCCCACGTTGGAGTTGAGCCAGCATGTGGCCGGGTAATTTTTGGCCCAAATTTTGCGTCAATGCGGGTTTTGGCTATAATTTCGCCTTGTTGTTTGTACAAATCAGAAATTAAATTGAAGGAGATACCCGTGGAAAAGTTTGAACAACTGAAGCAGCTCGTGCTGGACGCCGAAGCGGATGTGCGCAAATTTGAAGCCGGCAACAAAGCCGCCGGTACCCGCGTGCGCAAAGCGATGCAGGATTTGAAAAACCTGGCGCAGGAAATTCGCGTCGAAGTTCAGGACAAGAAAAACCAGGGCTAAACTGGTCCATTCTCTTGCCCAAAGCAAAGCGCCCGCTCATCACGGGCGTTTTTGCTTTTGGGGGGCGGGTAAACCGGAGGTTGAGGTGCAAGGTGTGCTGGCTCTGTTTTTGCTGATATTGGGCGCGGGCCAACTGGTTGCGGTGTTGCTGCGGCTCGATGGCCTGTCGCTGGCGGGAGGCAGGCGTTGGGCCGGGCTGGCGTTGGCGCTGGCGTTGCTGGCGGCGGGCTGGCTACTCTTTGTCCCGGCGGCGTGGCTGGGGCTGGCGGCTGCGCCGCTGGCGGTGCTGGCGGTAGGGCTGCTGCTGTGGGGCGGCTCGATCATTGCGCCGGTCATCCACCCCAACTCGCTGTACGCAGCGGAGCACCCGGCCCACGGCGGCTGCCAGCGGGTCGCCATCCCCGATGGGCAACACCAGATTCCCGGCCTGTTGCTTCACCCGCCGGCCAACGTTTGCAACCTTGGGGCGGGGGTGTGTTTGGTGCCCGGCGCGGGCGCAACCAAAACCTTTTTCAAGTGGCGGCTGGTGCGGCTGCTGCTGGCCGAGGGGTTTACCGTGCTGACCATCGACCCACCCGGCCACGGCGATGACCGCCACCACCCGCTGGATTACCCGGATTGCCTCTCGACGGTGCCGGCGGCAGCAGGGTATTTGCGCCAACTGCCGGGCCTTAAACCCGTGGGAGTCATTGGCATCAGTTTGGGCGGGGCGCTGGCGATTGAGAGTTTGGTTCGGCAGCCGGACACACCGGTGGCGGCGCTGGTAGTGGCCGGCACACCCATCAGCTTAAATTACACCCGCCGTTCGTTTTACATTGAACTGGTTAACACCCTGTGCAGCCGGACCGGGATGTCGTTATTCCGCGAAATGACGGCGCGGCAGGTGTGGCAAACGTGGAAAAGCGGCGGTTTTCGCAGCCGGTACAATGTTTCGGAGCTGCTGGCGCTGCTGCGGCCGGTGGCAAACATTGGCCGCTTGCGGCTGCCGCTGCTGCTGGTGTACAGCCGCCGCGATCACATTGCGCCGCCGGAGCACGCACGTTGCTTGCAGCAGGCCGCGCCGGCGGCAGACCTGATTGAATCGGCGCGGGCCAGCCACGTGTTGTTGACACTGGAACCGGCCACCAACCGGCAAATTGTGGCCTGGCTGCGGCGGCAGTTAACTTAACGTTGCCCTTCCTCCCGCCCCAAATTCAGAATTATCGTTACCCACAAACCTGTCAATTTGTGGGTAGACCGCCCCCACCCCCTACCCCCTCCCCCAAAATGGGGGAGGGGAAAACATCTTGTGGTCAGTTTGGGGCGGCTTTGCCGCCCCAAACTGACCACAAAAGTCAAAATCCCCCTCTCCCGCGGGAGAGGGGGGCAGGGGGTGAGGGGCAAAAGCCATAACTGGAGTTAAAGTAAAACACCCCTGCTGCCGGATGGGCAGCAGGGGTGTTTTATTTGGGCGATGGGTTGAGTTAGTAATACGTCCGGCCATCGGGCATGATGGCGCCTTGCAGTTTGGCTCCTTCCCAATTAGCCGCCTCAAGGTTGGCGTTGCGCAAATTGGCGTTGCGCAGGTCTGCGCCCTGCAAATTGGCGCTGCGCAGGCTGGCGCCTTCCAGATCTGCGCCGCGCAGGTCTGCGCCTTCAAAATTGCACCAGGCCAGGTCGGCGTCACGCAGGCTGGCGCGGCTCAAATTGGCGTAGCTCAAATCTGCACCGACCAGCCACAGCGGGCCGCTGGCCAGATTGAGGAGTTGATACAGTTCTTTTTGGGTAAATTCCATAGTGGTTTTTATTTCCTGGTCAATTGATTTAGGTCTAGTCCATCTGAAGAGGATTGCCGGCGGCGGGTGCCGGCAACAGTGGCCTCCAGGGCGAATTTTTTGTGCAACTGCCAGGGCGCAGTGTCTGCGTCTCGGACGAGTAGTTCAATGTGCATCACTCTGAATACAAATTTGGGTTCAAACTGGCGCAGCACCTCTTTGGCCTGGGCGGCGTCGGCTTCTGCGGCAACCTGCCCAAATTCAATGTGCGGCCAGATAATGCGGTTGGGCTGGGCCAGATAGGCCAGCGGACCGGTGAGCACGTGTTGGCGCAGGCTGGCAACTTCGGACTTGCCGCCAATCAGCGGCAGCCGTAATTGAAATCCGCCCTGATACGGGTGAACATCCCAACCGACAACCGAGACTTTGATCGGCGCGTGAGCCTGCCCAATCTCGCTCAAATGCTCAAACAACGCAGCCGTCTCGCCGGTAAAAACAAAGGGCGGGACCACCGAAATGTGCGGCGGGACGGCATCAACCTGGGTATCGTACAGTTGGCGATAAGGCCGCAGGGCGGCGGCCAGATCGTCGGGAATGGGAGCAGTCAATAAATACATAGGCGCTCTCCATAAGCATGATGATATGTATTATAACTTAAGCGAGCAAAGTCGCAACCGATACCGGGTTTGTTGTTAAGGTGTCGGGACAAATCCCTGCGACACAGCGTAGGCCGCCGACAGCGCCAACGTGTTGGTGAGCATGTGCATTAAAATTGCCGGCCAGATTGAGCCGGAAATTTTGTACAGGTAGGCAAAAATCAGCCCCAAAATAAAAATGGGGATGATCGAAGTTGGCACCACGTGGGCCATCGCAAACAGGCCGGAGCTGACCACCGCGGCGGCTTTCCAGCCCCAGCGATGCTGCAAGCCCGTAAATACAAAGCCGCGAAAAAACACTTCTTCCACAACCGGGGCCACCAGCGCCCCGCCCAACACCAGCACCAGCGGAAATTGGGTGCTGTCAAACATAATGGCAATGTCCGGCTGCATGCTCAGGTCAAACACGGCCAGCAAAGCCGAGTAAACCACATTAAACAGCAGCGAAGCCAGCATTAGCCCGCAGCCCAGCCCCACCGCGGCCGGTTGAAACTGGCGCAGGCCCAAATCTGCCAGGCTGGCGCGGTATTTGTGCAGGGCAAAATACCACACCGGCAGCAGCAGCAGTGCGGTGCCAAAAATAACAACGATGCTGGGGTCGAGCGGCAGGCCGGCCAGTTTGCACAGCTCACCCAGCAGCACAATAGTGGCCATCCAGCCCACAAAAAAGACCAGCGCCCAGGCCACATCGATGGCTGTCCACGGCGACAATGCCGGCGCTCGTTGAGTTGAGTTTTCCGGTTGATAATCCATGCAAATTTCCCGCCGGTATGGTACACCGTTTTGCACTGCATGAAAAATTTTGATGATTATTTGGCGGTGGTTGTTTTGTGCTACAATTATCAACCTACTTGTTATCCAGGTGTAAC
>JAJVIM010000012.1:6028-445856 GCA_022071955.1 Anaerolineae bacterium | reverse complement strand
AGCCGGTGACTGCTGAAAATATTACCCCCGAGCAGTTAATTAATCTCAATTCAATCCCCATTCCCAGCAGCAAATCATCAAATTCAAAACTGGGCAACTCATTTTTGCGCGTATTGGCTAACGCCGGGCGCGGCACATTAGCCCAACTGCTGGGCGAAAGCCAGTACCAGTCCGGCGATATTATTTTTAAAGAAGGCGACCCCGGCAACACCATGTACATTGTCTGGTCGGGGCGGGTGGCGGTGGTTAAGGGCGACTTTTCAGCGCCGACGGTGCTCGGCTCGCGGGGCGTGGGTGAGGTGATTGGCGAAATGGCCCTGCTGGAAAATGAAGTCCGCTCGGCATCGGTGATTGCGCTGGAAAATGTGCGCCTGCTAACCATTACCCGCGAAAGCTTTGAACGGCTGCTCAGCCAGAATCCGGCCATGGGGCTGGGCATTTTGAGCATGCTCAGCGCCCGCCTCCGCGCCTCAGACGACGCCCGCAAAACCAGTTCCCGCGCCGAAAGCCAGCTTGTTAAACAGGTGAGCCAGCTCCAAACAGAAAAACAAAAGCTGATGGAACTGGAGCGCATCCGGCAGGACACCATCGACCTGATTGTTCACGATTTGCGCCACCCGATTTCAAGTTTGTTTGGCGCGGTCAAAATTTTAGAGATGGTGCTGCCGGAGGAGGTGCTCGAAGAAAACAAACAGCTCATCGATATTGCCAACTCCAACTGCGATTTGTTGCAATTAATGGTTGAATCTTTGCTGGATGTGGCTCGCATGGAAGAAGGTAACTTTTATCTGAATATTCGCTCGATTAACCTGCACGCGTTTGTGCAGGAATCGGTCAACCGGGTGCGCTTTTTGGCCGGCATGGAAAATATCTCGCTCGAAACCGATGTTTCGGTAGACCTGGCGGTCATTGACGCCGACGAGGAAAAACTGCACAGAATTTTGGGCAACTTGCTGCATAACGCGATAAAATTTACGCCCGGCGGCGGCCAGATACAAATAGTGGTTACTCCCAACGGCAACAAAGTGCGCTTTGCCGTGATTGATACCGGGCCGGGGATTCCCGCCGATAGCCGCGCCCACATTTTTGACCGCTTTGTGCAGCTTGATGGCGACCGGCCGCGCCGCGGCGGGTTTGGCCTGGGGCTGGCGTTTTGTAAAATTGCTGTTGAAGCGCACGGCGGCACAATTTGGGTAGACCCCGGCGTCAATGACGTTGGCAGCAAATTTACGTTTGAAATCCCGCTGTCAGCAGAAACCGGGCCGATCAGTTTGCGGTAAAGTTGGCGGTCGGCTGTGGTTTTTTGGCCGGCAAAACCTTTAAACTGATCCCCCAAAAAAACAGCATTCCGGCCACATCGCTGGCCAGATCAAAGGGATCGGCGGTGCGCAGCGGCGAAAAATGCTGCAACCCTTCTTCCAGCAGAGCCAGACTCAACGGCAACAAAATGGCTACCGGTATAATCAGCCAGCCCCATTTAACGGTGCGGCCATTCAGCCACAGGTTGAGCCAAAATACAACCGCTCCAAACAACACAAAATGCAGCACTTTATCGGCCAGGGGCCAGCGTAGCACGGCCAACGGCAGCAGCTCCATGTAGGCCATTTGTGTAACGACCACCACAATGGCCGCCTGCGGCCACAACAGCCACCGACCTTCCGGCCGGGGTTTGGCCAGCCCAAACGCGGCCGCGCCGATGGCCGCTCCCAACACCATCCCTGCAAAAACATCAGATGGATAGTGAACGCCCAGATACAGCCGGCTAATGCCGATGAGTGTTGCCAGCAGCAGCGCCGGTCCCAGCCAGCGCCGGTACGTTAAACCCGCCGCCAGCGCAAAACTAAAGGCCGCCGCCGCGTGCCCGCTGGGAAACGACGGAAAATTGGGTGGGTTGATCACCATTCGGATTTCTTCCGGGCGGGGCCGCAGCGCCAAATATTGAAACACCAGCGTGACAATCAGGCTGATGACCATCGCCCCAAGAATGGCCTGCCCGCTGCGGCGGTTGCGCCGGTTAAACAACAGCGCCAGGCCGATGGCCGGCAGCAGGGCCAACCCCACCGTGCTCAACCCAATCATCACCATATCCAAAAACGGATTGGCCAGCGTCTGGTTAAAAAACTGCAGGAGCTGCAAGTCGGTCATAGCGTTGTCCCCAAAAAGTTAGAATTTGTCCACGTTAAACGGCCAGTTATTCACAAAAAAGCAGTTGTTATCCACAGAAAATTGACAGTTATCCACAGCCTGTTCATGATTACGCAGACATATCCCGATTATACGCGTCCCTGCCCTAATCCTTGGCCGCAGGCTTGTTCAACCACTGGTCTGGCAGTAAAATAGGAGGCCAAAAAAGAGTCGCAAAGTCGCAATCCCGTTAGTGTCTTTAGTTTTTCGCCACCTGAACAGGTTGCGAGTGGCGAGTAGCAGGTGGCGGATAAAAACGCGCCACTTGCCACCCGCTACTTGCCACCGACCACAGCCAAATGTGGGGTGGCGAAAATTCTGTCATACTAACCAATCCCTAACTCCCGACTCCTGAATCCTAAAAGCAAAGGAGTGGAACAGCAATGACGCACGATCTTTCACATCTGTCGCCGGTTTGGGGCCGGGTCACCAATCTGGTTGTTGAACGCGGCGAAGGCAGTTACGTGTACACCACCGCCGGCGAAAAGTACCTGGATTTTACCAGCGGCATCGGCGTAGCCAATACCGGCCACAGCCACCCGGCCGTGGTTAAAGCCATTCAGGATCAGGCGGCCAAATTTTTACACGCGCAGGTCAACTGCTACTTTCACGAACCTCTCGTCCGGCTGAGCCACACTCTCAACGCCGTTACCCCGGACCACCTCGATACCTTCTTTTTCTCCAACTCCGGCGCAGAAGCCGTCGAAGCTTCGATAAAGCTGGCCCGCCACGCCACCGGCCGGCCCAACATTATTGTTTTTCAGGGGAGTTTTCACGGGCGCACCGCCCAAACAATGGCTATGACCACCGCCAAAACCGTTTACCGGGTGGCCTATCAGCCGTTGCCCGGTGGCGTGTTTGTGGCCCCGTTCCCGTACGCCTACCGCTACGGTATGTCCGCCGCTGAGGTGAGCAACTGGGCGCTGCGCGAACTCGATATGATTCTGCACACGCAAACCGCGCCGCAGGAAACCGCGGCCATGATCATTGAGCCGGTGCTCGGCGAAGGCGGCTACGTGCCCGCCCCGCCCCAATTTTTACAGGGGCTGCGCCAGGTGTGCGATGAACACGGCATCCTGCTGATTGTTGACGAAGTGCAGAGCGGTTTTGGCCGCACCGGCAAATTTTTTGCCCACCAGCACGCCGGCATCAAGCCCGATGTAATGGTGATGGCCAAAGGCATGGGCAGCGGTTTCCCCATTTCCGGCATCGCCTCAACGCGGGAAATTATGAGCAAATGGCAGGTGGGCACGCACGGCGGCACCTACGGCGGCAATATTATGGGCTGCGCCGCCGTTGAAGCCACCATCAAAGTGATTCAGGCCGAGGGGCTGGTGGACAACGCCGTCGCCCGCGGCCGGCAGTTGATGGACGGCCTGGCCGAAATTCAGAGCCGCCACCCGGTGCTGGGCGATGTTCGCGGCCTGGGGCTGATGGTCGGCGCCGAGTTCACCGACCCCGCCACCGGCCAGCCTGCCGCCGATGTGGCCAAAAAAGTGGCCGGCCACGCGCTGGCCAACGGACGGCTCATTTTGTTAACCTGCGGCATGTACGCTAACACCGTGCGCTGGATTCCGCCGCTGGTGGTCACCGCCGCGCAGATCGATGCGGCGCTGGAGATTTTTGAAAAGGCCGTGGCCGCGGCGGTTTCCAACTAGATTGACCGATCAACCCAACTGCGGTAAACTGGCAAAAATTTATTTCTGGGTAGCCAATGGCGGATGCACAGCAATGTGTCCGCCATTTTTGTTAGAGGGGGCGCGGTGCTCAAAGACAGGTGGGCGCAAGCCAAATGGCCGGGGTTCGATTTTATTATTTTTGACTGCGACAGCACGCTCAGCACCATTGAAGGCATCGACGAACTGGCCCGCAGCAAAGGTAAATTTGCCGAAGTCAAACAAATGACCGATGCCGCGATGGACGGCGAGGTTCACCTGCAAAGTATTTACGACCGCCGGCTTGAGCTGCTATCGCCCACCCGCGCCGAAATCCGCGAGCTGGAGCGCCGCTACCGCGACACCCTCACGCCCGACGCCGCGGCGGTGGTGCATGCGCTGGCCTGGCTGGGCAAAGAGCTGTTTATTATCAGCGGTGGGCTGCTGCCGGCGGTGCGCCCCTTTGGCGAGTGGCTGGGCATTCCGCGGGCCAACATTCGGGCGGTGGATGTGATGTTTAACCGGCTCACCGGCGAGTGGTGGGATTACCAGCAGGACCAATGGGGACCGCGTCCGGACGAACTCTATCTGGACGCCGAGCAAACACCGCTGGTTGAATCGCAGGGCAAGGCCGATGTAGCCCGCCAGTTGCTGGCCGGCCGCGACGGGCGCTCGATGCTGATTGGCGACGGTATGAGCGACATTGCCGCCAAACCCGCCGTTGATGTGGTGGTTGGCTTTGGCGGGGTGGTCACCCGGGCGCAGGTTGCCCGCCACGCCGAAATTTTTATCACCTCGCCCAGTTTGGCTCCGGTTTTGCCGCTGGCGCTGGGGGCGCACCAGCGCAGCCGGCTGGAACACTCGCCCTACCGGGAATTGTTTGACCGGGGGCTGGCGTTGATCGAGGCCGGCGAGGTGGTGTTTAACAGTTGAAACAGAGCAGTTCTTGCGGCACGGTTCCGTACTAAACCGTGGGCAAAAATTTTGGCGAGATTTACCCCCTCCCCTGCCCCTCCCCCGCGGGCGGGGGAGGGGAAAAGAGAATTTCGGTGTCAATTTCGGGTGCGAAGCGCCCGAAATTGACACCGTTTCCTTAAATTTCCCCCTTCCCAAAGGGAAGGGGGGACAGGGGGGATGGGGCAAAAAACCTACCACTTTTCAGGAGGGAGAGTTAGATGACTTTCAAAGTATTAATTACCGATGATGTGTCGGCGCAGGGGCTGGCCTACCTTGACGCCGCCAAAGACGTGTCTTACGACATTGTCAAAGGGCTAACACCCGATACCCTGGCCGAAAAAATTCCCGGCTACCACGGGCTGATTGTGCGCAGCAGCGTTAAAGTTACCGAAAAGGTGCTGGCCGCCGCCGACCAGCTCAAAGTGGTGGGCCGGGCCGGCGTCGGCGTTGACAACATCGATGTGACCGCGGCCAGCATGCGCGGCATCATTGTGACCAACACGCCCGGCGCAAACACCGTTGCCACCGCCGAGCACACCATTTCGCTGCTGCTGGCGCTGTGCCGCCACGTGCCGCAGGCGTACACCCGCCTCAAACAGGGCGAGTGGGACCGCAAAAGTTTTATGGGGATTCAGCTCTACCGCAAAACCATCGGCATTATTGGCATGGGCCGGATTGGGGCGCGGGTGGCCAAACATTGCCAGGGCTTTGATATGAAAGTCATCACTTTTGATCCCTACCTGAGCGACGAAATTGCCCGCGATTTAAAGGTGACGCCGGTAACGCTCGATGAACTGCTGGCCCAGGCTGATTTTATCGCCCTGCACGCCGCGCTCACCGACGGTACCAAACACATCATCAACGCGGAGGCCATCGCCAAAATGAAAGACGGCGTGCGATTGGTCAACACCGCCCGCGGCCCGCTGGTTGACGAAGCCGCGCTCATCGACGGGCTGAAATCCGGCAAAATTGCCGCCGCGGCGCTCGATGTGTTTACCACCGAACCGCTCTCGCCCGACAGCCCGCTGCTGGAGCTGGACAATGTGATTGTTACGCCCCACCTGGCGGCCAGCACCGTTGAAGCCCAAAGCGACGTGGGCACCCAAATTGTGCTGCAACTGCTCGATGCGCTGCACGATGTGGATTACCGCAACGCCATTAACATGCCCTTTACCGATGCCAATTTGCTGCGCACCATGCAGCCCTACCTGCTGCTGGCCGAAAAAGTGGGCAGCCTGCAAGCCCAGCTTTCTGATAAAAAAATCACCCGGGTTGAGGTTGAAATCAAAGGCGATGACATTGCCGACCACATCAAACCGATTACGGTGGGCATTCTCAAAGGGATTCTGTCGCCGGTGATGGACCGCAACGTCAATTATATTAATGCGCCGCATCTGGCCCAGCGCAGCGGCATTACCGTATCGCAAACCAGCGGGCTGAATTCGCTGGATTACGCCAACCTGATCACCTGCCGGGTGGAGTGGAAAGGCGGCGGCCAGCGCACGGTTTCGGCCACCCTGTTTAACGACCGCGAGCCGCGGCTGGTGCAAATTGATGGCTGGCGCGTTGATGTGCGGCCGGAGGGCATTATTCTGGTCACCTACAGCCACGATCGCCCCGGTTTTATTGGGCAGGTGGGCACCATTTTGGGCGCATATCACATTAATATTGCCACCTGGCGCACCGGCCGCAACGAGCCGGGCGGGCTGGCTATCTCGTTTATCAGCGTGGATGGCGATGTGATGCCGGAGGTGCTCACCGCCATTCGCAACATCGAGTTGATGGAAGAAGTGCGCATAGTAAAATTGTAGAGGTAAGGTTTGGCCGGGTTTTTGCGTCTAAAAGCGTGAAAGTGAAAAAATACACCACCCAAATCGAGGAAAGTTTAAAAATGAGTCATTCAACCCCAAACGGTAAAGAAATCCGAGACACCATTATTATTGGTTCCGGCCCGGCCGGTTTAACCGCCGCTATTTACACCGCACGCGGCAACCTGAAGCCGCTGGTCATTGAAGGTTACGCCGCCGGCGGCCAGTTAATGACCACCACCGAAGTAGAAAATTTCCCCGGCTTTAAAGACGGCATTATGGGCCCGGATTTGATGATGGAGTTCCGCGCGCAGGCCGAACGCTTTGGCGCAGAGTTTATCACCAAAGATGTGACCCAAACGGATTTGAGCGGCGATGTGAAAAAAGTGTGGGTAGATGACGAACTTTATCTGGCCCACACGGTGATCATCTCCACCGGCGCGTCGGCCAATTACCTGGGGCTGGAAAACGAGCAGCGGCTGATTGGCCGCGGCGTGAGCGTCTGCGCCACCTGCGACGGCTTTTTCTTTGGCGGCAAAACCGTCGCCGTAATTGGCGGCGGTGACAGCGCGATGGAAGAAGCCACATTCCTGACCAAGTTTGCTCAAAAAGTCTACATCATCCACCGCCGCGAAGGCTTCCGCGCTTCGGCCATTATGCTGGAGCGGGCCAAAGCCAACCCCAAAATCGAGCTGATGGTCAACAAAGTGGCGCTCGATGTGCTGGGCGACGAAAAAGTAACCGGCCTGCTGCTCAAAGATACCCAAACCGGCGACACCTCCAAACTGGATATCGATGGCCTGTTTCTGGCCATTGGCCACACCCCCAACACCAAACTGTTTAACGGCCAGCTCAAAACCGATGACCAGGGTTACATTCTCACCTCTACCGATAAAACCAACGTCACCGCCACCAGCATTCCCGGTGTTTTTGCCTGCGGCGACGTGCAGGATCATCACTACCAGCAAGCCGTTACCGCCGCGGGCAGCGGTTGCGCCGCCGCGCTCGACGCCGAACATTACCTTGAGGCGCTCCACAACTAATCACCCAATGATTTTGAACACCGCAGAGGACGCTGAGAAACAATGAAAACTTCGCGTTCTCAGCGTCCTTTGCGGTGAGAATTTTAGCTGTCGGTATGTTCAAAATCTGGCTGGCCCTCACACTTTTTTAAAATTTGCCGCGGTTGGGCTAATTGGTTACACTACCCGGTACGTTGTTCCTCTGTAGCTAACAGCCAAAGGCAAGCCGATGCAGGCGCTCGACAGCGAACATCCCGCTAATTCTGTGTTTAATCTGAATGGCCCGTGGCCCCTGGTTTGGCCGCTGCCGGCCCAAACCAAAGACGCCGACGACGCAACCCTGCTCGATCTCATTCAGGAAGGCTCCCCCGCCGAAAGTCGCAGCGCTCTGGAAACGTTGTACATCAGGCATCACAAAGATGTGTGGCGTTACGTGCGCAGCCGCGTATCTTCGGCCACAGACGCCGATGAAATTTCGGCGGCGGTGTGGCTGGTGGCGGTTGAAAAAATTTACCGCTTTGTTTACACCGGCACGCCCATCAAAACCTGGCTGTTTAGCATTGCCCACCGAAAAATCAGAGAATTTTTCAACACCCCGCCGCCCGTCTCGCTGGATACCCTCAGCGACCAAAAAGACGAGGCGGTCTATTTTATTGCCAGCCAGCTCAACCTCATCGACGAGGCCGCCGGGCAAATCAGCCCCGGCGTGCGCAAAGAGGCCGATGATTTATTGCACAAGCTCATTGCCCGCCTGTCTGAGGTTGAACGCAAAATAATCATGCTCATCTATTTTGAAGAATTGGCCAGCTCCACCGAAGTGGCCGAACGGCTGGGCATGAACAAAAACACCATTCGGGTTTACCACAAACGCGCCCGCGACAAACTGCGCGCCTTTCCCGAACTGAACCGCCTGTTTGAAGGAACAGCCTGATTATGCCGGCCAACGAAGAACAACAACGTGACAAATATTTTGCAGAATTTGGCCAGCATGTGGCTCGCCGGCACGAGCAGCTTTACGCGGCGCGCGCCCGCGGCGAATTAGCGGCGGTTGAGTCGGCCTCGCTGCGGCTGGGCCGCTATCTGCGCGCCGCCCGCCGCAACGCCGCGTTTACTGTGGCCCAGGTCGCGGAGCGGGCCAATCTGCCCGCCGCCACCGTGCAGGCGCTGGAGCAGGGGCTGATCCCGGCGGACGACATTAAACCGCGCTGGCTCAAACAGTTGGCCGCCACGCTCAACGAAGACGCCGCCGACCTGAATTTGCTGCTGGGCCGTCCGCTCCGTGCGCCGGGCCGGCATTGGCCGGGGCTTAACGGCCGGCCATTGGTCAACCCCGGCCCGTTGTCACGGTCAATTTATGCCACCCTGTCGGCGATGGCGCTGTGCGCGATGATTGGCCTGGCTTTAATTGGGCAGAGTCGCTGGCCAATGGCCGGTATGCTAACGGTGGTTTCGCCGGAGCAACCCGCCGGCGATTCCGGCGGATCGCCGGTTACACTGGTTCATGTCAACGCCGACCGGCGGCTCAATTTGATCAAAGCCGAAAAACAAAAGATGCTGCCGCCGCCCATTGAAATCATCGCGCCATCCGAACCGTTGCGCATGATCCCCGATTTTTACAACCGGGTAGAATATTTGACCCTGTTTGATGAAACCGGCGCGCCGCACCCGTTGTTGTTCAACCATTCGTTCAACTGGTTTGACAACCCGGTGCTGGTGCTGTGGGCGCTCACCAGCTTCACGCCCGATGGCCGCTTCAACATCGCCAAAGCCGAATACCGGGTAGAAGATCAAATTCGGGTGCAGCCCAAAATTATCCCCATCAATTCAGAAAACCGGCTCAATATGGTCAAAGCCGAAATTCGGCTGTAAAATCCCCCAGTTAATTATCCAATTGCGAATAAACGAAACTACGACTCTGCGACTCGGCGAAGCACCCTCCATCTCGCGGACTCGCTATCAATGAGGATGAAAAATGGAGTCCAAAACTACAGTTTTGGACTCCTGTCACAATTTTTTAAAGCCGGGACGGGAAGCTCCTAAACTGAAATCAATTTGAAAGCTGCATTTTTGCCCTCATCCCCCCAGCCCCCTTCTCCCTCAGGGAGAAGTACCCCTGCGGGGTACAGGTGGGAGAAAAGACTTTTTGGGTGTGGTTTGGGCGGCTATGCCGCCCAAACCACACCCGTTTAATCGCTCCCCCTCCCCAAATTTTTGGGGAGTACCCCTGCGGGGCACAGGTGGGTTGGGGGGAGGGGAAAAAAGTGCATTTCTCATTCTGATTTGAGTATAATTCCTGAATCCTGAATCCTGAATCCTATTTCAGAGGAGATTAAACATATGCTTGACCAGGCCAAACAACTACTGCCAGAACTGATCAAACTGCGGCGAGATTTCCACCGCCACCCGGAACTGAACTTTAAGGAAACCCGCACCGCGCGGGTTGTGGCCGAAACCCTGCAAGAAATCGGCGGCATTCGCATTACAACCGGAGTTGGCAAAACCGGGGTGGTGGGCGAAATGGGCCACGGCGACGGGCCAACCATCGCCATCCGCGCCGATATGGACGCACTGCCCATCACCGAAGCAACCGGGTTGCCCTTTGCCTCGGAAAATCCGGGGGTGATGCACGCCTGCGGCCACGACGCCCACATGGCAATATTGCTGGGCGTGGCCCACCTGCTCAAAGAGGCCTTTGCCCGCGAAAAGCTGCCCGGCCGGGTTCGTTTTCTGTTTCAGCCTGCCGAAGAAGACTCCGATGCGGAGGGATTGAGCGGTGCGCCGCGCATGATCGCCGACGGCGCGCTGGAAAATGTCGATGCCGTCATTGCTCTGCACGTGATGTCTACCCATCGCGCCGGCGAGGTGGCGGTGGCTTCGGGCTGGTTTTCGGCCACGGTTGACACTTTTGAGGCGTGGCTCACTGCTCGCGGCGGGCACGGCGCTTACCCGCACGAGGCCGGCGACCCCATCTGGATGCTGGGGCCGGTGCTGTCGGCGCTGCACGGGATTGTGTCTCGCCGGGTCAACCCGCTGCAGCCGGCGGTGGTCAGTTTGGGGCAGGTTCACGCCGGCACCACCAGCAACGTTATCCCGCCCGAGGTCTATTTGCACGGCACGCTGCGCAGCTTTGACCCGGCCGTGCGTGAACAGCTTATCACCGAAGTTGAACGGGCGCTGTCTGTGGCCCGGTCGCTGGGCGGCGACTACCGCTTAAAGGTGCAGCGCGGCTATCCCGCCGGCTGGAACAGCCCCACCGTGGCCGGCTGGCTGTCAAAAATAACCGGCGATCTGGTGGGCGGCAACGCGCTGGTTACCCAGCCGATGGGCATGGGCGCCGAAGATTTCAGCTACATGTGCCAGCAAGCGCCCGGCGCGATGTTTTTGCTCGGCGCGGCTCTGGCCGATGGCGTTGAACGGGCGCATCATACCAACATTTTTGACATCGATGAAACGGTGATGCCGCTGGGGGCCGCCATTCTGGCCGAAACCGCGCGCCGCTTTTTGCGGGGCGAGCTGCAACTGGACCCCGCCGAGCACCGGCCACAATAGGTTCTGACTTATGACACCGTATCTGATAATGGCGGCCATTGTAATTGTGCTGATTGGGTTGGGCAAAGGCGGGCTGGGCGGCACCCTGGCCGTGCTGGCAACACCGTTGATGGCCACGGTGATGCCGGCCACCGAGGTAATTGGCCTGCTGTTGCCAATTTTAATGGTGGCCGATCTGTTTGCCCTGTGGGCGCACTGGAACAAATGGGATAAATCACAGGTGTTGCTGCTGATTCCCGGCGGGGTAATTGGCGTGGCCGTGGCTACCCTGTTTCTCACCAGCATTTCGGCGGCCGGGCTGCGCCAGTTTATCGGCGTGATTGCCCTGCTGTTTGTGCTTTACCGGCTGTTTGAAAAGCGTATTTTGCGCTCAATTCACTACACCTCGCGCAACTGGCACGGGCTGCTGGCCGGCGGGCTGTCGGGAATTTCATCGACGCTGGCCCACACCGGGCCGCCGCCGGTCGTTATCTATTTGATGATGGTCGGGTTAAAGCCACGCCCGTTTGTGGCGTCGATGGTGCTTTTTTTTGCAATTCTGAACTGGATCAAGGTGCCGTCGTATTATTTTGCCGGCCTGTTCCACATGAACCAGTTGCTGCAAATTGCCTGGCTGCTGCCGCTGCTGCCGCTGAGCGTGTGGGCCGGCAAGGTTTTTGCCAGCCGGGTGAACAAAGAGCTTTTCGACTGGATTATTATTGCAATTCTGACCATCACCGCGGTGATGCTGCTGATACAGTAACCGGGGCGCTACGCGTTCACATCGATGACCGTGCGGCCGCGCACCTGGCCTTTGATGATCTGCTCGCTCAGCGAAACCACTTCGGCCAGCGGCACCACCTGTATGGCCTGCTCCAGCGCCGCCAGAGGCAAATCGCGGGCCAGCCGCTGCCACGCCTCGCGCCGAACATCCGGCGGGCACATCACCGAGTCGATGCCGAGCAGGTTGACCCCGCGCAAAATAAAGGGCAGCACCGTTGTGTTCAGGCCGATGCCGCCGGCATTGCCGCAGGCGGCCACGCTGGCGCGCGGCGCCATCTGCTTGATCAGCGTTGACAGCGTATCGCCGCCCACCGAGTCAACCGCGCCGGCCCAGCGCGCCGATTCCATTGGCCGTTTTGAAGGCGCGCCCAGCACTTCGCGGCCAATGATTTCGGCCACGCCGAGGCTTTTGAGATAGTCGTGGGCTTCGGCGCGGCCGGTTGAGGCCACCACCCGGTAGCCCAGGTTGGCCAGAATAGCCGCGGCCAAACTGCCCACGCCGCCGGTAGCGCCGGTCACCACCACTTCGCCGGCGGCCGGGGTTAGCCCGTGGTTTTCCAGCGCCATCACGCACAACATGGCGGTAAAGCCGGCCGTGCCGATGCCCATTGCCTGCTTCAGGCTCAAACCGGCGGGCAGCGGCACCAGCCAGCCGGCTTTGGCCCGGGCCAGTTGGGCAAAGCCGCCCCAGTGGCTTTCGCCGATGCCCCAGCCGGTCAGTACCACGCTATCGCCCGGTTTGTACTCCGGCAAACTCGATTCCTCAACCGTGCCGGCCAGGTCGATGCCCGGCACCATCGGGAAGCTGCGCACCACTTTGGCCGCGCCGGTGACAGCCAGCCCATCTTTGTAGTTGAGGCTGGAATAGGCCACCCGAATCAACACCTCGCCGGCGGGCAGAGCCGCCGGCTCCAGCTCCTTTACCGAAGCTCGCAGTTCGTCATTTTCCATTTCCAGTAACAGCGCTTTGAACGTGGTCATACCATTCTCCTTGGGCTAAATATTGCCGCCATATTTTATGAGCAGCCAGTCAAATAATCGATCCGGCAGCAGGGCTACCAGCAGCGCCGCCAGCCGGGCGTCTGCGCCCACCAGATAGCGCAATTTAGGCCGGGCGGCCGTTAGCGCGGTGTGAACCACGCGGGCCACCCGCTCCGGCGGCACGCCGCGCCCGGCCGTATTTTTCACCGCGGCCAGCAGGTCATCGAGCCTGGCCCCGTACAAATCTTCGGCCCGGGGCGGCATTTGCCGGCGCAGTTGGTAACTGAGAGCCAGAGTTTTTTCCCAGATGGGTGTGGCAATTGAGCCGGGCTGAATGCTGATCACTTTGATGCCCCACGGCTGCAGCTCGTTGCGCAGCGAGTTGGTCAGCGCCTCCAACGCAAACTTGCTGGCCGAATAGGGGCCAACAAAAGGCACCGAAACCCGGCCGCTGATGGAACTCATATTAATAATGCGCCCCCGGCCGGCGCGGAGAAGCGGCAAAAATGCCTGAGTAACCGCCACCTGGCCGATGACATTAATTTCAAACTGCTGTCGCAGCAACTCTATCGGAATAAATTCCAGCGGGCCGCCGGCGCCGATGCCGGCATTGTTTACCAGCCCGGTGAGTCCGGCCGGGCCAACGGTCGCGGTCACCTGTTCCGCCGCGGCCGCAATCGACTCACTGTCGGTGACATCGATGAACACAGGGGTGAGGTTGGGGGATGATTGGCCGGCCAGCGCGGCGGCGTCGGCGGGTTGGCGAACGCCGGCAAATACGCGCCAGCCGCGTCGGTCCAGCTCCAGCGCACAGGCCCGGCCAATTCCGGTTGAAGCGCCGGTGATGACAACGGTTTTCATGGTGCAGATCGATTCGCGGGGAGTGTGGTGTCATCCCCTATTGATTAATTGGACTTAATCTCTTAAAATTAGGTGCATTATAGGGGCGGTACTTTTTTTGTCAAAGCGGTATTTTGGCAGGAACCGGCCGTTTGTATATCATGAGCTTAAGATTTACTGTGGGAGTTTGTGTTGGTAAATTGGTATTTGGGTACGGTTGGCTACAGCTATAAAGATTGGGACGGCGTGTTTTATCCGGCCGGCGCGCCGGGCCGCAGTTATCTGGCTCATTACAGCCAGATTTTCAACGCGGTCGAGCTGGACTCAACATTTTACGGCACGCCGCCGGTTGAACGAGTCAAACAATGGGCGGCCACCGTGCCGGAAGGCTTTAAGTTTTGCCCCAAAACGCCCCGGCTCATCACCCATGAGCTGCGGCTGGTCTCGGCCCGGGCTGAAATGCAGCACTTTTTGGACACCATCAAATATTTTGAAGGCGCTTTGGGCGCGGTGTTAATTCAGCTTCCGCCCAGCTTTTCCGCTGCCGAGTTTGATAACCTGGCCGCATTTTTGGATATCCTGCCCGGCGATGTTGACTTTGCGCTGGAGTTTCGGCATCTTTCCTGGTTTATCCCGGAAACCGTTACCCTGCTGCGCGGCCGCAACATCTGCTGGACTTCAACTGCGTACCTGGATTTACCCAAACAGATCGCGCTCACTACCAATTTTCAGTACATTCGCTGGCTCGGCCAGCACGGTCAATTTGAACAAAAAGATCGGGTTCAGCTCGATGTTTTGCCCCAACTGGAATGGTGGTGGGCACACATCCAGCCCAATCTGGAGCGTGTCCACACCCTCTACGGCTTTTTTAATAACGATTTTTCCGGCCATTCCCCGGCCACGTGCAATCAATTTAAAAAACTGGTGGGGCTGCCGGCAGTTTACCCCGAAATTCCACAGCAAGGCAAGTTATTTTAGTTTGCGAAAGGGCTTTTTTATGAAGCTAAACAATTATGCCAGATTCGCCTGGGGCGTGCTGGTGCTCAATATTTTTGTTGTTGTTTGGGGCGCGTTTGTGCGGGCTACCGGCTCCGGGGCCGGCTGCGGCGAGCATTGGCCCACCTGCCAGGGCGATGTTATTCCGTGGTCGCCGGCTATTGAAACCGTCATCGAATTTACCCACCGCGTCACCAGTGGGCTGGCCTTTTTGATGGTTGTAGTTATGTTGATTTGGGCCTTCAGAGTCTATCCCAAAGGGCACAGTGTGCGCACCGGGGCCGGCCTGTCGATGACGTTTATGATTATCGAAACGCTGCTGGGCGCCAGCCTGGTACTGTTTGGCTGGGTGGCCCAAAATATTTCGGCCACCCGCGCGGTAGTGATGGGCGTGCATCTGGTAAATACCTTTTTGCTGCTGGCTGCCATCACCCTGACAGCATGGTGGGCCTCTGGCGGCGCGCCGCTGCGGTTAAAAGGGCAGGGCCGGTTTGGAGTGGCGCTCGGTTTGGGGTTTGTGGGCATGTTACTGCTGGGGGCCAGCGGCGGAGTAACCGCCCTGGGCGATACGCTGTTCCCGGCCGAATCGCTGGCGCACGGCATCCGCGAAGAGTTTTCAGCCACGGCCCATTTTCTGGTGAGATTGCGGGTGTACCATCCGCTGATCGCTATTGGCGTGGGCGCATATCTTGTGGTGGTCATGATGATGTTTAACCGCGCGCGCGGCAGTTCAGCCAGCCGGCTGCTGGCCAAAATGTTTACCGGCGTTTATCTGTTCCAGTTGTTGTTTGGGGCTTTCAATGTGGTGCTGCTGGCCCCGGTGTGGATGCAACTGGCGCACCTGTTTATTTCTGATATTTTGCTCATCCTGCTGGTGCTGTTTATTGCTGCCGGGTTGGGGCCGGCGGTGTCGGCTCAACAGCCGGACGTGGCAGGTGTTGCTGCCAAAAAAGTGCTGGGGCAATCGGGTGGCTAAAACGCGTTTAAAAATGAAAAACCCGCGCTGCCACTACGCGGGTTTTTCCTTAGGAGGGAGGGATCACACTTTTTGCTAGCGTGTACCCGTATAGTATCTGAGAAAAATTAAAGTAAAATGAATGTCAGATTAATAGAAGATTAATGAAAAAACAGCCGTTAACAGCGCTTTTTTAAGTGCTGGCAGCGAGAGATTTTGACCTGTTTCATGCCATCAATTCTGTTTGACATACTTTTATAGTTGTGTTAGTCTTGATTATCCCGAACTAGTTTAGGTTGGAGCGCTTTACGTGTCTAAAGTATTGTACGTCGAAGATCACCCAGCACAACGAGATATTTTGGCGCAAATGCTTGAATTGAACGGCTTTGAAGTCGCAGTGGCCGGCGATGGTCTGGAAGGCGTGGAAAAAGCCCGCACGTGGCTCCCCGACCTTATCCTGATGGACCTGCGTATGCCAAAAATGGATGGTTTTGAAGCTATCAAAGTTATCCGTTCCGACGCAGGCACCCAGGATATTCCGATTATTGCCATTTCTGCCTGGGCCAGCGCCAAACACAAAGAACGAGCGCTTGAGGCCGGCGCAAACGAGCATTTTACCAAGCCGGTTGATCTCAACCGGTTGCTGACCACCATCAATCGCTATCTTGAATAGAGTCCGATTAAATCAAAAAGCGACAGGTAATCAGGCCTGTCGCTTTTTTGTTTATTATTGGGGTGGAGGGTTACAGGTTTTTATGCCGGCTGCCGTTGGTTGACATCCGGTGCAGCGCCCCGGAGAGTACCAGCAAAGCCAGCACGCCGCCCCCAAGCCACACCAAAATCCCGCTAGACGCAACTGGCAATACACCGCCACTGCCCGGCACAACGGCCGGCGTAGCCGTTGCATTTACCGTAGCCACGGCGGTGGGGCTGCCCACCACGGGGGTGTTGGTAGCCGTCCCGCTGAGTTCGCTGGAGCCAGTGGCCGCCGCCTCAACCTCGGCGGGAGTTGCGGTTACCTCAGACTCAGGTCTAACAACGGGCGTACCGGTTGGCGTTGGCTGGGGAGTTTCGGTGGGGGTGAACGTAGCGGTTGGAGTTGGGGTGAAGGTTGGCGGAAATGGTGTGTCGGTGGCCGTTGGAATCAGGGCCGCTTGCTCCTGAGCGCGATTGAACGAGGTGATGGTTAACACAAACCCTAATCCAAACAGCCCAATGCAGATCAGGCCAATAAGCGCAACCGCAATGATTAGAAACAATCGGTTTCCAGATTGACTACTTTCTGCTTCCACGCTGCTGTTGATCCCCTGGGAATTTTGCCCGGCTAAATTAAGACATTTTCCTAATAATAACCGTATTTTTTGTTATGGTCAAGTAACTAAATTTAAAACGTCTATAGCGCAGGCCATGCGACTATGTTATAATTGTTGATAATTATGTTAGCAGGATAAGCGCTTGGTCCGGTATATTACAGAAAACGAAGATGAAACGGTTTATGAACCATCACCGCCCGGTTATCTGGTGTTGATGGTTGGCGGCCGGGGCAGCCAGGTTTTTCCGCTGCGCGGGACCATTCATCTGGGCCGAGACAAAAGCAACAGTGTTGTGGTGGCCGACCACAAAGTATCGCGGCACCACGCCACCCTCACCCCCATCGACGACACCTTTATTTTGATTGACCAGGGCAGCGCCAACGGCACCTATCTTAACGGCGTGCTGGTTTCTCAACCCTCCCGGCTCAAACACAGCGACAAAATTTTGCTGGGCGATACCGAATTTTTGTTTTCTACCTCAGCCCCCAACCTCGATCTGCTCAACCAGGGCCAGGCCGCGCCATTGAACGTGCCGCCGGTGGCCATTCCCGGCACCTCTGTGACGCTTTTTGGTCCCGGGTCCGGCTCGGTGTGGCTGCTGGTGGGCTGCCTGGCTATGATAGTTGTGGCCTTGCTACTGGCGCTGGTGCTGCTGCTGGGCGTGTTTGTGGGGCGCATGCAGTTTGGGCTGCTACCCGCCCTCCACCTGGCCATAGCGAGCTGGATAATCTAACAAAACGGTCAACCGGTACGGGCGGCAGAGGCCGCTCGTTTTGTTTGGCGTTCTAAAGTCCCTTATAATGCAGAGTCTAAATCACTCTCAAAAAGGACTCTTGCGCCGATGACTCTGCCTCAAAATCACTTTATTATTTCGGTGATGTCTCGTGACCGGGTGGGGATTGTGTTTGATGTCTCCAGCGCGATCAGCAAACTCAACGGCGATATTGCCGATATCCGCCAGAGCGTGCTGCGCGGTCACTTCACCATGATTTTGTACGTGTCGTTCCCCACCTCCGTGGCGGGCGACGACATCAAGCACATGCTCGCCGAACTGAATACCAACAGCCCCACCCCGCTCGAAATTGGCGTTAAACCGGTTTCGGATCTGGACCCCGTGGCCGATGCCCCGCCGCCGGAAAATACTTACGTGCTCACTGCCAGCGGCAAAGACCGTATTGGCTTTGTAGCCGCCGTGAGCCAGTTTTGCGCCGAAAACCAGATCAACATCCTCGAT
The DNA here is from genome assembly GCA_022071955.1 of Anaerolineae bacterium. Lineage (GTDB taxonomy): Bacteria > Chloroflexota > Anaerolineae > 4572-78 > J111 > J095. Next base: position 427,600 of record JAJVIM010000012.1, on the reverse strand, counting down.
CTGTCTACCACCGTGGCCAACGACCTGTACATTATGATTTTGCTGGTTGATTTGAGCCGCTGCGCCAGCATCGATGCCATCCGCCGCCGGCTGCGGGCTTTTCAACAGCAATCCGATTTGCAGATTGTGCTGCAACATTACGATATTTTCAAAGCCACCAACGAGATAAAAATGCTATGATTCGATCAGACCAGATTCTTAACACCGTCGATATGATCCAAAAGGAGCACCTCGATGTGCGCGCCGTGACAATGGGTATCGACCTGCTGGATTGCCGCGGCGACGATGTAACCGCCACCTGCGAGCGCATCAAGGCCAAAATCGAAAAATTCGCGGCCCGGCTGGTACCCACCTGCAACGCCGTGGCCGAAAAGTACGGCATCCCCGTGGTCAACAAGCGGCTGGCGGTCACGCCCATCGCCAGCGTGGGGGCCGGCTTTAACCGCGACGATTTTGTGGCGCTGGCCTGCGCGCTGGACGAAGTGGCCGCCCAGGTTGGCGTCGATTTTGTCGGCGGTTTTTCGGCCAACGTGGAAAACGGGCTCAGCCGCGCCGACCGCGAACTGATTGCCGCCATTCCGGAGGCGCTGGCCATTACCCAAAAAGTGTGCGCCTCGGTTAACGCCGGCTCCACCCGCTACGGCGTCAACATGGACGCGGTAGTGCTGCTGGGCCAAACCATCAAGGCGCTGGCCGAAAAGAGCAAAGCCCGGCACGGTTTTGCCGCGGCCAAATTTGTGGTGTTCACCAACCAGCCCGGCGACAACCCGTTTATGGCCGGGGCCATCCACGGCATGGGCCAGCACGAAGTGATGATCAACGTTGGCGTCAGCGGGCCGGGCGTAATTGCCCGCGCGCTGGAGCGGCGGTTGGCTCAAAGCAGCGGCCAGCAATTGGGCCTGCACGATCTGGCCGACGAAATCAAGCAGACCGCCTTCCGCGTGACCCGTTCCGGCGAGTTGATTGGCCGGCAGGTAGCGGCGGCGCTGGGCGTGCCGTTTGGCGTGGTTGATCTGTCGCTGGCCCCCACACCCAACGTTGGCGACAGCGTGGGCGAAATCCTCAAAATATTGGGTGTCGATGAAATTGGCGCGCCCGGTTCAACGGCCATTGTTGCTCTGCTGAACGATGCCGTGAAAAAGGGCGGTACGTTTGCCAGCCAGAGTGTTGGCGGGCTGAGCGGCGCGTTCATCCCGGTTTGCGAGGACAACGAGCTGGCCGAGGCCGCCGGCAACGGCAGTTTGGTGCTGGAAAAACTGGAGGCGATGACCAGCGTTTGCTCGGTGGGGCTGGATATGATCGCCGTGCCCGGCTCGGTGGATGCGGCGACCATCGCCGCCATCATCGCCGACGAAATGGCCATTGGCATGATCAACGGCAAAACCACCGCCGTGCGGCTTATCCCGGTGCCGGGCAAAGAAGCCGGCGAAGTGGTCTCGTTTGGCGGGCTGTTTGGCGAAAGCGCCATTATGCCGGTGCGCAACGCCGGTAAATCGGCCCGCTTTGTGGCGTTTGGCGGTAAAATCCCCGCGCCCATCCATAGTTTGAAAAATTAGTTGTTGTTGATCATTGTTAATTCGTCATTCGTCATTGTTAATTCGTCATTCACAAGGTGAGCCATGCCAGAAAAAACAGCCTCCCGCCAATCTGCCGGCCAAATTGCCCTCTATATTCTAATTGCCGTTCTCATTGTGATCATTTTGTTGCTGCCGCCCATTTCTTTAGTTGACCGGCTGAGCAATTCCGGCTTCCAGCCGATTGGTGCGGCCGGTGGCGCGGTGCAGGCCGCCGACGGCGCGGCGCTGCAAATTCCGCCGGGCGCGGTGGGCGGCACAAGCTGGCTCAATTTTTACAGCGACAACAATCCTCCCGCCGTGCCGCCCTATTTAACCGCCGCCGGCCCGGTTTACCGGATTGACCAGCGCGGCCAGCAGCCGCAATCGGTGCGGGTGATGCTGCCGCTGCCCACCGGCGCTGCCGCCCCGGAACTGTACGTGCTGCAAAACGGGGGGGGCTGGCGCTGGCTGCCGGCTCAACTTGAGGGCGGCGCGCTGACCGCCACGCTCAACCCGCTGCCGGAAGCGGTTACTTTGCTGCAGTCTGCCGCTACGCCCGGCGTGGCGTTGAACGATCCCGGCGACGCCACGCTGCCCGCCGGGGTGAACCAACTGACGCCGGGTGGAGTGTGGGTGCAGGCCGATGGCTCGCTGGACGGCGAGCCGGCTGAGTCCGGGGCGGATGTGCCGGTGCGGCCGGTCATCAGCAACCGCCGCGGCGATGAAGTAACGCCGCTCGATAAATTGCTCGGCGATGCCGGCGTCCGGCAGGCGCATATTTTGGCGCTGGCCAAATTTGCCGCCGCTTACAACGGCATCGAACTGGATTACGAATTGCCGGACGCCGCGCCGGAAGCGGTGTTTGTTGAGTTTTTAACCGAACTCCGCGCTGCCCTGCCCGCCGACTCGCAACTGGCGGTGCGCCTGGCCGCGCCGCAAAAGACCAGCACCGGCTGGGACGTGGGACCGTTTGACGTGGCCGCGATTGGGCCGCTGGTCGATGTTTTGGTTGTGCCGGGCCTGCCGCCTACCGCCAGTTACGCCGCCGATGGCGACATGGCCGGCCTGCTGGCCTGGCTCAGCGCCCGGGTGGAGCGCCACAAGTTGCAACTGCTGGTGCGCACCACCAACAGCGAGTGGGTGGGCGGCCGCGTGCGTGATTTGAGCGACGAGGAGTTGCTGACCCGGCTGGGCGAGATGGCCCTGCTCAACGCCCCGGCAGAAATTCAGCCCGGCCAAAAACTTGAATTTACGCTGATCGAACCGCCGGCCTCAACCGGCTTGCGGCTGGACGAGGCTTCGGGGGCGTACTGGCTGGCCTTTGTGGACGATGAGAACCGGCATCACACTATTTATTTGGCCAATACGGCGCTGGTGGCCCCGGCGCTGGCGCTGGCTCAGCAGTTTCGGCTGGGCGGCGTAACCGTGCAAACCGATCCGGCCAACAGCCAGCCGGCGCTGGTCGCGCTGGACACGGCCCTGGCCGAGCAGGCGGTAGCCGCGGCTGATCGCGAATATTCGGTGGTGTGGCGGGTGCAGAGCGAGCAGAGTACGCTGCTGGCCGAAGCCACCGTCGATTTACGCCAGCCGCAGTTTGTATGGACTGCGCCGGAACAGGGCGGTCAGTTTGAGGTAGCCGCGGCCATCGCCGCCAATCAGAGCGGCCAGCCGCTGCCGCGCGGTACGCTGGTGGTGCTGGTGTCTACCCCCACCCCCACGCCAACCAACACGCCCACTCCCACGCGTACGCCGCGCCCTACGCGCACGCCATCGCCCACACCCAGCCCAACCCCCACCCCACGACCGGCTGCGCCGGCCAGCCAGCCGCCACCCCAACAACCGGCCGCACCCCCGCCGCCGGCGGTGAAGCCGGTCAACGTGCCGTTTGGGTACGGGATTCAGGCCGACCCGCGCGGTAACACCGGCGGCAACATCGCTGCCATCCAGCGGCTGGGCTTTAACTGGATCAAATTCCAGATGGCCTGGAAAGATGTCGAATCAAAACCCAACGATTTTTCGTGGGGAATGTGGGATGAAATTATCAACGCCTATTCGGCCAACGGCATCAGAGTGCTGCTGAGCATTCCCAAAGCGCCGGATTGGGCGCGCCCTTTTGATGACGACAAAAGCGTGGAAGGCCCGCCGGCCGATCCCGACCAGTACGCCCGTTTTGTAGCGCTGGTGGCCGAGCGCTACCGGGGCCGGGTGCAGGCCATTGAAGTGTGGAACGAGCAAAATCTGTGGTACGAAGCCGGCGGCGCGGGCCGTATCGACCCGGCCAAATATGTGGATTTGTTGCAGCGTTCGTACCGGGCCATCAAGGCCGCCAACCCGGATATGATCGTGGTTAGCGGGGCGCTCACCCCGGCCGGCAACGTGGGTGATCTGGCCAAAGACGATGTTGAATATTTGCAGGGGATGTACGCCGCCGGAGCCAAAGGCTATTTTGACGCGCTGGGCGCGCATCCCAGCGGCTACAACTGCCCGGCTCTCGGCGACTGGCGCACGGTGGCCGATGCGCAGGCCAACTTCCGCGGCCCGTTTGAAAACCGGCACCACAGTTGGTGTTTTCGCGGCACAATGGAGGGCTATCGCGAGGTGATGGTGGCCAACGGCGACGGCGACAAAGCAATTGTGCCCACCGAATTTGGCTGGGCGGTCTCCGGCAACCCGCAGCCGGGCTACGAGTATGCTCGCGATAACACGCCGGAAGAACAGGCCCAGTGGATTGTGGAAGCCTACCAACTGGCCAAACAGTGGGGCTGGGTTGGCCCCATGTTTTTGTGGAATCTGGATTACGGCGAAACGGCCAAAGGCACCGAACTGGCCAATTTCAGTATTTTGAATACGCCGGCGTTTGAGGCGTTGGCCGGCATGGCCAAGTAGAGGTTTTGCTTCGCCCCCATCCCCCCTGCCCCCCTTCCCAAAGGGAGGGGGGAGTTGTCTTTTGTGGTCAGTTTTCCCCTCCCCCATTTTGGGTTAGGGGGTTAGGGGGTGGGGGCAAAAATGATCAGACCAGATCAATTTAACAGCATCCAAGCAAGTTAGCTACTAAAAAAAGCGGCGGGAGCCAAAGCCCTCGCCGCCTTTTTTTAGCTGAATTGGAGCAGCCACTCCGGGGTGAAGCGGTTGAAAATAGTGTTGAGGTAAGTGAACGTGCCCGTGAGCAACAGCACCCCGACGATGATAATAAACGCGCCGCTTAACCGCTCGATGGTGCCCATGTAGCGGTTGAGCTTTTTGAGGCGACTGGTGGCGGCGGTTAGCATCCAGGCGGTGACCAAAAACGGGATGGCCAGCCCCATCGAATAGACAAACAGGTAAAACATCGACAGGCCGATGTCTCTGCCTTGAATGGCCAGCGTTAAAATTGCGCCGAGCAGCGGGCCAATGCAGGGCGTCCAGCCGGCGGCAAAGGTCATCCCTACAATGGCGCTGCGAATGTAGCTGGGCGCCTGGTCGTGGCCGTATTCCATCTTTTTCTGCATATTAAAGAACGGAATGGTGATGACCCCCATCGTGTGCAGGCCAAACACAATTAGCAGCAGGCCGCCAATCCAAACCAGATAATCGGCAAAACGGCCAAGGCTGCCGCCCAGAAAGCCGGCCGGCACGCCAAATAACACCACAAACACAAAAGTAAAGCCGGCCACAAAGATCAGCGCGTGCGAGAACACCAGCTTGCGGGCTGGCGGCTGGTCGCCGACAACGGTGGAGCCGGTTAGATAGCCCAGGTAAACCGGGATCAGCGGCAGCACACACGGCGACACAAATGATAACAGGCCGGCAATAAAGGCGGCAAAAACGGTGATGTTTTCAACTCCCATGCAAATGGACTCCTTTGGAAATGCAATTACGAATTACGAATGGTGAATGATGAATTGTTAGCAACTCGCCACTCGCTACCCGCCGCCGCAAAATTTTAGTGGGGCGCGGTATGGTCTCGCAGATGCGGTTAGTATTGGGGAGTAACTTTACTTACCCCGATTGTAAGACGAATAGATTAATAAATTCTTACCGAAATCGTTTCGGTCAAACAAAAACGCCCCGCCGGGCGTTTTGTTATTGGTGTTCGGTGGTTCGCTCAAAGGCATCGAGCTGCTGTTGCAGATCGTTCTGGCGGTTGGCCACCCCGTACAGCCAGATAAACGAAACCAGCCACAGTACGGCGCTGCCAATTGCCAGGATTACCGGGCCATTCATTCAACGCGCTCCTTTTGGTAAAATTCTCAGGTGATTATGCCATTGTTAATTCTGGGTGTCAACGACCGGGATTTTACCGTTATTCTTGTTAAGAAAAGCCTTCACCGTTAACACCACCAGCGTTAGAATAGTCAGCGGGATAATGAAGTAAATCATGGCGTGAATAAATTCGTCCAGATAATCGTGGTGGGTGGCGTTTAAGAACAGATAGGCGGTGTAGGCCGCGTAAAAGAACATAAACAAATAGCCTTCCCAACGATCAATCCGGTAATCTGTAAAAAAGATGGGCAGGGCCGCGGCGGCCACCGTGATCATCACCGGAATATCAAATTTGAGGGCGGCGGACGACACCGCCACGCCAAGTGGCGCTACCATCGCCGTGACACCGAGCACCAGCAAAATGTTGAAAATATTGCTGCCCACGGCGTTGCCCACAGCGATGTCGCGCTGGTTGCGGATGCTGGCGATAATGGACGTGGCAATTTCTGGCAGCGATGTGCCAACGGCCACCACCGTCAGGCCAATAACCAGCTTGCTCACCCCCAAAATTTCGGCAATAACTACCGTGCCGTTGATGAGCCAATCGGCGCCCAAAACCAGCAGGGCCAGGCCAACCGCGATCATGCCCAGCTGGAGCAGAAAATCTTTAACATTTTTGGCTTTGGCTGCCTGGCCGTCAATTGCCTCGTCATATTGTTTTTTGATGGCTCTGCTTTCCATGCGGCTCTTGCGGACAACAAACACAGTGTAGGAGATAGCGCCCAGAGCCAGAATCAGGCCATCGATCCGGCCAATTTTGCCATCCAACCCCATTAAAAGGACCAGCATCGAAACCCCAATCATCAGCGGGATTTCCAGCCGCACCAACTGCTGGTTAACAATCAGCGGGCTGCCCAAAATGGCCGCCAGCCCCAGCACCAGCAGAATATTGGAAATATTGCTGCCGATCACGTTGCCCAGCGCCAGATCAGACTGACCGGAGGTGGCTGCGCCGATGGTCACCGCCAGTTCCGGGGCGCTGGTGCCATAGGCCACTACGGTTAACCCAACCACCAGCGGCGAAATCCCAACCGCCAGAGCCAGTTTTGAAGCACCGCGCACCAGCAGCTCGGCGCCGCCAATGAGCAATACAAAGCCCAAAATAAATAAAATCAGGGTAACTGCATCCATCGTAACGTCCTTTTCACCGGGAAATTCAGGTTGGAGTTATTTGGGTAGATCAACATTAAACCGTGGTAACTTTATTGCCCCCTCCCCAAAATGGGGAGGGGGTAAAAGCGAGAAATTTTTTGGTTTCACGGTCAAATGCGGTACTATCATTATTTGTCTCGCGGGTAGCAACCCGGATTATTATAACGGGTTCCCGGTAATTATTGCAAGCGTTTTTAAGTTACGGCGCCAATTTCTGGTTGAGCAGCCAGCGAGCAATGGTTTCGCCGGCCAGCCGGTTGCCATCAACGTTGAAGTGCTGGTCCTGCTGAAAATAGGGCGAGCGGCCGGTTTCTGCGCTGAACTGCAAAAACGGCGGCAGCAAATCGAGCACGGGCGCGCCGTTAGCCGCAAACTGTTTGGCCAGCGTCACATTGGGCGGGTCGATTTTTTCGGCGGCGCGCATAATTGGCAGGCGCTGGTACACCTCTTCGCGGGCGGCGGAATCCATTTGGGCAAATTCTACCAACCCGAGCGGGCTAACCAGCACCACGCCAAAGCGGCTGCCATCGGCCTGCACTTCCTGCTGAAGCTGGTTGACCAGCGCGGTGGTCAGGTTAAGCGCGTAGTTAAAGGTGGGGCTGTCGCCGCTGTAAAAATCGAGCATGCTGGCCTTCACCTCGGCGGGCGAGAGCAGCGGCTCAATTTGGGCGTACAGCCGCGAGTGGCGATAAATGGCCGCCAGCAGGTTGTTGGCCGCTTTTTTTAACGGCGAGGCCGGGCCGGTGGCCGGGGTGAGGCCGGGCGCAAATTGCCACGGTTCGGGATCAAGCCCGTTGCTGCCCAGCACAAAATAGGGTGTGTAGCAGTTGACGCCGTCGGCGGTAATGCCCCGGCCGGGCAGGTTGTCTTTCACGTCGTTGCCCAGATAAAACATCAGCAGCACCAGATCGGGCTGGTATTGCCGGCCTTCGGCGCGGTAATAGAGCAGCTCCTGGCCGGTGCCCCAACCGCTCACGCCGGCGCTGATCACCTCCACCCGCGGCGATTTGATGGCCTCATTGAGCGCGTCTTCCAGCACCTGATGCGCCGTTTCGCCTTCTTTAACGTGGACGGCATGTACAAACGAATCGCCCAGCAGCAAAATACGGAAGGTGTTGGCTGGTTTTTTTAGAGGATGGTCTGTATCGTGCATGCCCGCGCGGTTGAGGGTTAAATCCTGCACGTAGCCTTCTGTGGCAACGGTGGTTTGATAGCCGGGCCGGCCGCGCCAGCCGGTTTCGGTCCAGCAGACTTCGGCCTGGTTGGTGGTGTTTTCAAACGGCGGGGGCATAAACCGGGCGCCAATTTCTAACAGCAGCAAAGCCGCCCCAATTCCCAGGGCGACCAGCAGGAGGTTGAGCAACAGCTTTTTGGCTTTGGGCGTCATCAAGTGGTCCAGCTATGCCGAGCTTTTGCGGGGGTTTTGCGGCGCTACAGACACACTGAGCGGGCCGCCGCAGCGGGTACAAAAGGCGTCGCCGGGCTGGGCCGGGCTGCCGCAGCGCGGGCAAAAACCGGCTCCCGTTTGCGCCAGCGATTGGCCGCAACGGGTGCAAAAGGCGTCGTTGGGTTGGATGGCCGCGCCGCAGTTGGGGCAGCCACCGCCCGCGTCGATGCGTTCAATTCTTTTCAGCAGTTCGATTTCGGCGTTAACTTCCGGCGGAATCACGTGGTGGTTGCCAGCGGTTTGCTGTCGAGTTTGGGCCACCAGCGCCTCAATTTGCTGATTGAGCGCGGCATCGAGCGGCGTCTGGCCATCGCTCCGGCTCAGCCGGTCGATATTTTTGCGGAACTGGGCGGCTTCCAGTTTGGCCTGGGTCAGCAGGATGTCGTAATCTTCGGCGGTGATTTTGCCCATTTCAAAATCAAACATCAGGTCTTTAATGGCCACCAGCGCGGCGCTGTAGCGGGCCTGATATTCTTCCAGCGTTTGGCCGCTGCGGGTAACTTTAAACAGGGTTTCCGGCCGGGATTGCTGCCACAACGGGTACGCGGCCAGCGCCAGCGCCAGCCCAACCAAAAGCACAATAATTGCGATTGTCAAAATTTCCATAATGATGATTCCGGAGTCAATTGGACTGGGCAAATTGTAACACGAGCGGTAATCTGCAACAAACTTGCGCTCATTCGCTTTTGAGCCGGCGCGATACGACCTCGATGATTTCGTCGGCGCTGGATTCGATGGGTTTGTCGGTCACATCGATGATTTTGAACCCGCCACGGCGGCACACCCGCCGGGCAAATTCAAGTTCGCTGTAGATTTTTTCAACTTCGGTGTAATCTGATTTGCCGCTAACACCCAGTTGGCTCTGCCGGTGGCGGCGGTGGTGCAGCAGTTGGGTGGGATCGATGGTTAGCCCCACCACGCGCCGCCGGTCGAGCTGAAACAGGGCCGCTGCCGGTTCTATGGGCGCAACCAGCGGCACATTGGCCACCTTCCAGCCCAACATCGACAGGTACAGGCTGATGGGCGTTTTACCCACCCGCGACACACCAACCAGCACAATTTCGGCCTGCTGCCACTTTTGGTAATTGACCCCATCATCCTGGGTCATGGTAAATTCAATGGCTTCAATGCGTTCAAAGTAAGTGGCGTGCAGTTGGCGGTACATGCCCGGTTTGCCAATCGGCTGGCGGTTGAGCCGGGCGGCCATATGCTCCAAAAACGGCCCCAGCGCATCGATGGCCGGCACATTTTTTTGGCCGGCCAGCTCGATCAGCGCCTGCCGCACCCGGTCGTTAACCATCGTGTGAACAATTGTGGCCCCGGCCTGAGCCGCCTCGTCAACAATCGCGCTGAGCTGGCTAACGTGGTGAACCCGCGGCACAATTTTTACGGGAACTTTTACGCCCTCAAACTGGGCCAGCCCGGTGCGCACCAGTTGTTCGCCGAGCGCGCCCAGATTGCCAGAAACAACAAACACCGGCGCAGGTGGATCTTTGGTTGGCATAATTAATTCCCCCTTTCCTGTTCACTGAAATTTTTGACCAAATTTAAGGGTTTGGCAAATTGGGCTGTTTATCTCATTTGAATTCCACAGTTGCCAGATTACAACTTATGGTTATTATGTTATTGTTACCAATTGCAACCATAGGCCATAACTCACTATGACTGATCGCACTCAACCCGTCATCCTGGTTGTTGATGACAGCCCCGTCAATTTAAAATTTGTGTTTACTGCTCTGCAGCGGGCCAATTTCACTATTGTTTCCGCGGAAAACGGCGAAGATGGTCTGGTGATGGCCAAAGACCGGCAGCCCGACCTCATTTTGCTGGATGTTATGATGCCCGGCATCGATGGCTTTGAAGTGTGCGAGCGCTTAAAGGCCGATCCGGCCACCCGCTCTATCCCCGTAATTTTTATGACCGCCCTGTCTGATTCGGTGGATAAGGTGAAGGGGTTTGAAGTGGGCGGCGACGATTATGTAACCAAGCCGGTTGACGTGCCGGAAGTAATTGCCCGTATCCACACTCAGCTAAAAATTTACAATTTGCAGCAGGATTTGCATGCCCAAAACCAGCGGCTGGTTGATGAAAATCAAAAGCGAAAACGGGTGCAGGATGCCCTGCGCGAGAGTCGCTGGCGCTACCGGCTGCTGGCCGAAAACTCAACCGATATCATCTCGCGGCAAACGTTGGTCGGGGTCTATTTGTATGTTTCGCCGGCGTGTACCACCCTGTTGGGCTACACCATGGAAGAAGTTATCGGGACATCGGCGCTGGATTATATCCACCCCGACGATTTGGATACGGTCAAAGCAGTGTATGTTCTCCGGCCAGATTGCCCCTCAACCCATACGGCCACGTATCGGGCGCGCCGCAAAGATGGCAGTTTTGTGTGGCTGGAAACAATTAACAAAACTGTGTGCGATACCGAATTTGGCCAACCGTACGAAATTGTAGCCGTGTCCCGGGATGTGACCGAGCGGGTGGAACTGGCCGAACAGTTGCGCATGCAAAACCAGGAGCTGGACGCGTTTGCCCACACCGTAGCCCACGATTTGAAAAATCCGCTGGCAACGATTATCAGTTATGCGGACTTTATGTTGGCCATGTGGGCCAGGCTGGATGACGAACGGTTACAAGATTCGGTCAGCAATATCCGCGGTACCAGCCAAAAAGGGCTGTATATCATCGATGAACTGATGCTGCTGGCCAGCGTTCGGCGCGGCCACGTAGAATTGGAACCCCTGGACATGACCGAAATTGTGGAACAGGTTCAGGAGCGGCTTCAATTAATGATTGATGAATACCAGGCGCAACTCATTTTGCCAGACGAATGGCCGCTGGCGTTGGGCTATTCGGCCTGGGTTGAAGAAGTCTGGATCAATTACCTGAGCAACGGCCTGAAATACGGCGGCCGGCCGCCCGCACTGGAGCTGGGAGCCACACCCGCCAGTGATGGCACGGTGCGTTTTTGGGTTAAAGACAACGGCAGCGGGCTATCGGCTCAGGAGCAAAAGCGGCTTTTTGCCGAATTTGTGCGGCTGGATGAAATTCGGATAGAGGGCCACGGGCTGGGGCTATCGATTGTGCGCCGGATTGTTGAAAAACTGGGCGGCGAGGTTGGCATCGAGAGCGAGGCCGGCCAGGGCAGCACGTTTTGGTTTTCGCTGCCGGCGGTTGACCAGCCCGGCTAATAATAATTTCAAACAAAAAGGCCCGGCCAATTGGTCGGGCCTTTTTGTTTTTATAACTGATGTTATGACTACTTCATAGCCGTGGGCGCGTTGAGTTTGGCCAGCTCAAGTTGTCCCTGGCGGGCGTAATCAATGGCTTCACCCAGAATACGGGTGGCTTCTTGCGGTGCGTGGAAGCCCATTGAGTTTTCGGCGGCCACGTAATCTAGCCGCCACTGAGCCTTGCGCTGCAAATCCTGCGCCGGGGCCAGTTTTTCGGCGGGCAGGCCGCCATCACGGGCGGCTTGCAGATCGGCAATGAGCGCGTCAACCGCTTCTTCGGCGCGGGTCATCATAGCGTCGGTGCGGTCCTGAATGGTAGTAACGCGGGCCGCCAATTCCTCTTCTGAGAAGTTATGGCAGGTTTGGCAGGCATTATTAATGTTGAGCATGGGGCTGCGCACGTGATGATCGCTCACTTTGATGGCGCCATCGCGTTTGTAGGGCATGTGGCAATCGGCGCAGGCCACCCCGCTGCGAGCGTGGATGCCCTGGCTCCACATTTCAAATTCCGGGTGCTGGGCTTTGAGCGCCGGCGCCCCCGAGAGTTTGTGTTCCCAATCTTTAAATCCGGCGTCATTGTAATACTGCTCGGCGCCTTCCATCGTCAGGCCATTATCCCACGGGTAGGTGACCACTTTGTTTTCACCTTTAAAGTAATATTCCACGTGGCATTGGCCGCAAACAAAGCTGCGCATTTCTTGCCGGCTGGCCATTGTATTGGGTTCGTACTGGCCCTTTTTGCCATCGGCTCGCCAGCGTTCAATACTGGGCAGGTGCGGCACGGGATAATCCGAGTTGGCCAGGGCGCGGATGCCGTTGAGAAAACCAGGCCGAGTGGCGCGGAGCTGCATATTTTCCGGGTTGTGGCAGTCGCCGCAGCCAATGGGGCCGGAAACCAGCGCGTGCGCGTCCTGGTAGGGCATCCCGCTGACAATCTCAAACCCTTTTTGAATTTGGGCTTCGCGATTTTCTTCGCCGGCGGGCGCGCCGTTTTCCAGCCCTACTTTTTGGTAGGCCGGAATAATATTAGAGTGACACTGCAAACACGCGCCGGGCTGCTGTTTTTCAGTGACGCGTTTGGTTTGCTCCTGGTCAGACAGCATGTAGGCGTGACCGCGGTCCTCGCGGTAATCCAGAGAAAAAGCGTAGCCGGCAAAAATATCGCGCCAAACTGGGTCCTCGTCCAGCTTTTGAAAATCCTCGCTGCCGCCGTAGCGAGTCCGTTCGGTATCAACCGTGCGGATATAGCCATCGTACTGGCGGGGGTAGTTTTTCCCCCATTCCGCCGGGTCGAGCGTTTCTTCAGTAATGTCAACAACTCTAAAGACATCCTGCTTGGCTTCTTCTTTGCGTTCACTGATGTTAGTGAACAGGTAAAAAACTCCGGCGGTAATCACCGCCACAACCACAATAATTATCGCGTAGATGGCAATGTTTTTTGAAGTCATATAAATTCCCTCCTAGTTGCCAGTTGGACCATGCCCAACATCGGCGTGACATTTGGTACAATCCAGTTGTTGCTGATCATTGCTCGGATGAAAAGCAATGTCGTTAACCAGCTTGGCATGGCAGCCTACACAGTTATTTTCCAGAATTGCCTCGTTTTTAGGCGTAATTTGGATAGGTTCATGAAAGTTTTGCAGCGTAAAGTAGGTGGAATGCCAAAAGCCGTTCTGCATTTTGGCCAGGTATTTGGGCACAAATTCGTGGGGGATGTGGCAGTCGTTGCAGGTGGCTACCTGGTGGTGGCTGGCTTTTTGCCAGCCGTCGTACTGGTCGCGCATTACGTGGCAGTTCACGCAAGCCGCGGGATCGTTAGACAGGTAAGAAGCCCCCTCAGCGTATGAGAAGGTAAAGCCACCCAGCCCCAACAATACACCCACCATAATGCTTAATACCATGGGCAGGGCACTAATGGATGATAATAGTTGCATATGGTCCCTCCGGGTAAACTGCGGACAATGGCGATAACCTTGGCCGGGGCGCAAATATGGTTGTACACCTCCTTTCTGATCCGGTTTTGCTCAACAGACTGTGGCTAAAAGAGCACTGCACCCCAACGCAGACGTTACCGTAACGTCAATCATAGGTTGTTTTTTGGTAAGTGTATGTGACTTTTGTCACGAGATGGCCGAAAAATAGCCAAATATTGAAATTGATGTGTGACCGTGATAAGGTGGGATTTTTAGGGAAAAGGGGTTGAATTGATAAGAAAATTTTATATGAGTGCAGGGTATAATACCCAAAACTCCTGTTTACGGCAATTTTGGATAACCGGGTGAGGGTGGCCGATCAGCTGGCGGTTTACCAGGATTCAACCAGCGCCCACCACGGTTTTTGTTCCAGGGGCAACGGGATACCTTTGAGCGCAATCAGGTAGGGGTCATCACCCATCTGGCGCATTTTTTGCCAGTTGAAGTATTTTTGCAGAGTGGTTTGGGGGTAAACATCGCTCATGGCCCGATACCAGTTGGCTGCGCCATCAGTTTCAAACCGTTTCTGGTAATGCCAGTATTCAAAGGCAATAAAGTTCCACGTCCAGCCAAATTTTTCATCATCGTAAGATGATATCCGGTCCCAGCCGTACTGGCGGGCCAGGGCGGTCATATCAACGTAATAGCCGGGCATAATTTCCCGTTCGATGCCACCCTGTTCCGGGGCAATTTCGGTGCGGGCGCGGGCGCTGTAGTTCCACGGGTTGGCCGTGAGCGGGCGGCCGCAGCGGCCAGACTGGTCGGCGCATTTGAGAAAGGTGCGCCAGTAGGTTTCGCCGCCGTAATTTTCTTTGGCAATCTGGTGGACCAGTTCGCCATTGAGATGATAATCAAACAGCGTGTCAATGGCCCGGCCGCTTTTGTGCCAACTGGCATACTGCGAATTTTCAGAGTAGCTGCCCACATCGCGCGAAGCATCAGAAAGTTGCTGCAAAAAATCGTAGCCCACTTCTCGGCGCAAACGCTGCCGCCAGGCCTGGAACGAATCGTCCACGGTGTCGGCCAGCCACGGCGTGCCGGTGGTAATATCGTTTTGGCGAATCAGGCTGTAGGGTTCGGCGTTGGGGTCATCGCTGCGCGCAATGGTTTCGGTGTAGAGCGGCGATTCGCCGCTATCGGCCAGGCTGCCGAGCGGGTCGCCAAACAGCATGGCCCGGGGATGCCAGGCCAGCCGGCCCTGAATGGTGGTCAGGCCGGTCAGTTCGGCGGGCAGGGCGTGCCCGGCGGCGGGATGGATGAGCATCAACTGGTCGCCATCCCAGCGATGAAAGACGGCAACAATGGCATCGCCGGCGGGATTCCAGGCCGGGCCATCGGTGCGGCCCAGCCAGGTAACGTGCTCCGCCGCGCCGCCGGCCGCCGGCGGTTCGGCCAATGGCAGGGCGTAAACTTCGCGGTCGCCCAGATCATCGGTCACAAAAGCCAGCGCCTGCCCGTCGGGCCGCCAGGCCGGCCACTCTTCGGCGGTGGCGGCGTTGGTGAGGCGTTGGGTTTCACCGCTGGCCGGGTTGAGCAGAAACAGGTCTTTGCTGCCCTCGCGCCAGCTTGAAAAGGCGATGACCGGTTCGGTGGGGCTGTAGGCCGGGCCAAAATCGCCGGCCTCGGAGCCGGCGGTGAGGTTAGTGGCGTCAGCGTTGCCCAGCTCAATCTGCCAGATATCGAGGTTGCCGGCCTGATACGATTCATAGGCGATGGCTTCGCCATCGGGCCGCCAGGTGGGCGCGCCGTCGTACTGCGGCGAGTCGGTCAGCCGGGTTTCCTGCCCGGTAGCCAGATCGAGCAGGTAGACATCCCAGTTGCCCTCGCGCCGCGAGGCAAAAGCCAGCCGCGTGCCATCCGGCGAAAAAGCCGGGTCGGTGTCTTCAAAGGGGGTGTTGGTGAGCTGGCGCAGGCTGCCGTCGATGGGCGAAACGGTAAAAATGTCCCACTGGCCGTGGCGATAGGCGGCAAAGGCAATCTGTTCGGCGGTGGATTGGGCGTGGGCGGGCACGGCCAGCAGTATCAGCGCCAGCAGCGCCAATCCGAGGGTTTTGCGCATAGTTACCAACTACTCCGTTTAAATACAAACCTTAGTATCACCCAGGAAATCATAACGTAGAAAAAGGCCGGCCAGGAATAGGGCATCAGCCCAAAACCGAAAAAGTCGGAGATGAGATTGATCATGGCGTACAGGCCCACCAGCATCACTGAATATTTCCAGAGTTTCCAGTACCAGGTGTTTGGCGTGGTCATAGGGTTTTCCTTTTATTTAAACCGTTGCATCGAGCGGCGCAGCAGCCACCAGGCCAGCCCAAACAATACCGCGCCAATGGCCAGCAACTGCCACATCAGCGGCGCATTGATGGCGTAGCCGCGCAGCATTATATCACGCAGCAGCAAAATGCCGTAAGTTACCGGCAGCAGCCAACTGATCGTCCGCACCGGTTCCCACAGGGTGTGCAGTTCTAAAATGAAGCCGCTAAAAAAGACACTGGTCAGCAGCACAATCATGGAATATTGCACGGCCTGGGTATCGGTGGTGGAGAGCAGCGAAATAACAAAACCAATCCCCAGCGACGCGAAAATTACGGCCAGCACCGTGGCGGCGGCGGCCCAGCCGCTGCCCAGCAGCGGCACCTGCATGCCAAAAATGATGAGCCCAAACAGCACCAGCGCCAGCAGGCTACCAAAAATCAGGTAGCTCAGATATTTGCCCAGCAGCGTTTCAATGGCGGAAATGGGCGACACGGTGAACAATTCCATCGAGCCGAGCAGCCGCTCCCGCACCAGCGACAGCGCCGCAAACGTAACCGTGAGGTGCTGCAAAAGCATCATAATCACCGCCGGGGCGTAGTAATCAGTCACCGTTGCACCGATGGTGGCCGTGTTGGTGACCTGACTGCGAAACGGGCTGACCAGAATTTGGGGGTTGATGCCGGCAAATTCGGCCAGCCGCTGGCGGATAATATCGAGGTCGTTTTCAAGGCTGGTCAGATTTTTGATCTGCTCCAGATAGGCGTCGGTGGTTTGCTGGGCCTCTTCCAGATCGACCAGTTTGTTGGTGTTGCGCACCAGCCGGTTCACAGTCGGCTGAAGCTGGGCTTCGGGGTTGATGTGCGTTTCGCCGCGCAGCCAGCGCTGGGCCGAATCTGACATGCCGGGGTTGTCTTTGAGCTGGAGTCGGACTTCGTCAACGCTGCTGTCAACCTGATTCACGTAATTGTTGATGGTTTCGCTGTTGCAGGCATCCGCTTCGTTGACTTTTTCCAGCGTGTCGGCGCATTCCTGAAGCGCGGTTTTAAGGGTGTCGATGTTGCCGCGCACCACATCAAGCGTGCCATCGATTTTTTCCACGTCAACCTGCCCGGCGGCGGTGATGTAGCGTAAAATGCGCCGGTTGACCTCATCGACGTAAACCCGGCCAAACACGCTCACGTAATCGGCTTGCAGGGGGTTGATTTGCTGGTGCAGCAGGTCGAACACGGCCTGGGTGTTGTTGCGCACGCTGTCAAACGGGTTGGGCGGGACAATCACCACCAGGTCAACATCGCCGGCGGCCAGCCGGGCTTTGGCCTCTTCGGCATCGCTGGTGATGCCCTCAAAAATAAGCTGACGGCCCAGCGTGGTGGCGTACTGCTCAATCCGGCCGGCCAGCGGGCTGCCGGCCTCAACCACAAACAGGGTGCGCAGGGCTTGCGGCTCGTTACGGAAACCGATGCCGAAGAAGAGCAAAATCAAAAATGGCCCCAGCACCAGCGTAACCAGCAACATGGGCTGGCGGGCAATTTCCAGCATCTCTTTGAGCAAAAATGACGAAATGCGGATTAGCAGGCGCGAAAATTCAGTCTGAGACAGGTTCATTTTTTACCAGCTCTACAAAAACGTCATCAAAGGGCGGCAGATATTCTTCAACCGATTCTACCGGAACGTACTCCTGCTGGCACCATTCCAGCAGGGCCGGGATGGCGGTATTGGCCTGATCAACAATAATCCGCACGCCATTGCCGCCGCTGATACGCTCAACTTTGCCCCGCACAAAAGGCAGGCCGCGCAACTGGCGCAAATCTTTGTGAATCAGCCGCTCTTTGGTGAACAGGTCCACCACTTCGCCGCCAAACGCATCGCGGCGAAGTTCAGTGGGGGTGCGCAGTTTGTTATCCAGCAACCGGCCCTGAACCATCACCCCAATTTTGTCGCAGTAGGCGGCCTCGCCCACGTACTGGGTGGTCACAAACAGCGACTGCCCGTTGGCTTTGAGGGCGGCAAATCGATCCCAGAATTTGCGGCGCAGCACCGGGTCGATGCCGGCGGTAGGTTCATCCAAAAAAACCAGCTCCGGGCTGTGGGTGAGCGTGGCGGCCAAACTGAGCCGGCGTTTCATGCCGCCGGACAGGTTGCGGGCCAGCTTTTTTTTGTGTTTGTCCAGCTCGACAAATTCCAGCAACTCGTTAAAACGCTGGTCGCGGGCCAGGGGCATGCCGTAAATGGAGGCGGCAAAATTGAGATTCTCCCAGACCGACAGTTCCGGGTAGAGGGCAAAAAGCTGGGGCATGTAGCCGATTTTTTCGCGGGTGACGCGGGTAAAAGCGGCGGGTCGCTGGCCCAGCACGGTGGCAAAGCCGGTGGTGGGGTTGTAAATGCCGGTGAGCAGCCGCACGGTGGTGGTTTTGCCGGAACCGCTGGGGCCGATGAAGCCCACAATGCTGCCGCGCGGAATTTCCATCGAAACATCCTGCACGGCTGCTTCGCTGCCAAACTTTTTGGTCAGATTTTCGGTCAAAATAATGGTGTCGGCCATGTTACTCAATGCCAGACAGACGTTGGTTCAGTTGCTGCTCAAAATCACCGGCCCCGCGCCGAATCTGGTCGATGGTGGGGGCCAGGCTGGTGTTGCTGATGGGAATGTTGATGGGCAGGGTCAGGCTCAGCGGGACGCTGGTTGAAATGGGGATGGTGCGGTTGATGGGGATGGAAATTTGTTGGTTAATGGGAAATTCCATGTTGATGGGCACATTAACGGCCATCGGCACGGTAAAGCCCGCGCCAAAGGGATCGACCATGATGGTGGTGCTGATTTCGTGGCTGATGGGGATGGTCATCTGCAGTGGAATGTCGATGGTGTCGCTGAAAGAAACCTCGGTTTGCAGCGGCACCTGCTGGTTAACCTGCACATTGAATTCTAACGTTGACTGCTGAAAATTTACCAGTTCACGGTCAAGGTTGTCAAAGGTTTGCTGCACCACCGGCTGAATATTCCGGCTCAGTTGCGATACCTGCGCTTTGGCTTGCCGCCACTGCTGGATGAGATAGGCATTCAGCGCCAGCGAGGCCAGCACCAAAATGGCCAGCACCAGCAGGCTGATTCTAATGCTGGCCGGAACCGTGTGATTTTCAGAGGGAGTTGGGTTAGTGGGCATAATTTGCTCGCGGGTTGGTTCAGGCGGTGCGCCGGGGCGCGCCACAAACGTGACAAAACTTTGAATCGCTGCGCAGGGCGGTGCCGCACTGGTGGCAGTAGCCGCCGCTGGCTTCGCCGGCCGGCTGGCTGCGGGGAATGGCCCGGCTGGCCGGCCGTGTTTTGGGACGCACCGGCCGCGGCGAGGGCAACCGGGGTGGAGCGGCGGCCTGCGGCCGGTTAGTCCACCACCAGTAGCCGCCGGTCGCCAGCAGCAGCAACACGCCCACGCCGATGAGCAGATAGCCCCACGGCGTATCGCGGCTGACCGGCCCTTCGTTGGTGATCACTTGAATATCGGCCGGCTGCCCGCCCACCGGCGTTTGGCTGGCCAGCAGTTCCGCCGAGGGTTGATCGGTGCTGCGCGTGTACGTGGCGCTGATCTGCACCGAGTCGCCGGCGGCCAGCCCGGCGGCATCCAGCACTTTGTAGGTTACGCCGTTTTGGTCGGTAAAGCTGGCGGTTTCGGCCGGCGTCAGCGACAGCGCGCTGGCTTGCAGCGGTTGCTGCACCTGAAACCGGGCCGCGGTCACCGGGTAATCAGCGGTGTAGGTGTACTCAATCTGGCGCTGCTCGCCCTGCTTGGTCAGCAGTTGGGAGTCGTAATATTCCAGTTGCAATTTGGGGCTGTCTACCGAGAGCGTCACTTGCAGCGATTTAGCGGTGCTGGTGGTGACGATGCTATTTTCCTCCACAGAAAACAGGCCGCCGTTGCGTTCAACGGCGATAGCGTGTAAAGCATCAACGTAGGGCGGAAAATTCAGTGTCAGCGTTGCCGGCAGCGAGGTGCTGTCGCTCAGGGTGATGCGCTGAATCACCAGCACTTCGGGCCGGTCATATTCGGGCCACAGTTCTACGGTCAGCTCGGCAATAGTTGGGTTTTGGGCCAGGGCCACCCCCGGCAGCAAAACCAGCACGAGCAGCAGCAGTCCGGTCAATTTTGTTTTCAAGTGGAGTCACCTTTGGCAAGATTACCTCAAATTTTACTGCAAAACCCGCTCTGAGCCAAAAGACTACCCTAAAATCCCATTGAATGCCGCTGCGGCCGGTGTTATAGTGAGGTTGAATGCTTGTAACTACTCAGCCGTCATGCCCGAATGTCTTTATCGGGCATCCACTGAAGGCCAAAACGGTAGATTCCCGCTAAAAACACGCGGGAATGACATCCAGAATGGTGAGGCTGAGAAGTTACGAATGTTCTTTAATAAACAGTGACCTACTTGGTACCCCGCCGATGGAAAAATCACCGTGGCCGACAAACCGGCTGCTGCAAGCGCCGGATACCGATCCAACCGCCGCCCAGCCTAAAAGCGCGCTTTTGCCTTTTTTGCTGCTGCTGGTTTTGCTATTAATCACCCTGACGGCGGTGCTGAGTTTGGTGTTGCTGGGGCCGCGCCGCGAGTCTCGCGCCGATGAATTTGCCGTGCCCGCGGCCACCGAACTGGGTCGCAGCGCCCCTGCGTCGCGTTTTGCAGATGGCGCGGTCGCGCCGCCGGCGCCGGAAGTGCTGCCTGCGCCGCCGGTTCCGGCCGAACCGCCACCCGGTACAGCGGTCGTGCTGCGCGGCGTGGAAATTACGCAGGGCATCCAGGTGTTCAACGAGCCGGAACTGGCCCGCTGCAACCCCGATCCCGCCGCCGAAGACAATATCTTTTGCAACAACTCGATGCCGCTGGTAGCCGGGCGGCACACGCTGGTGCGGGTTTATCTGGCCTGCAATGGCCCCTGCCCCGGCGACGAGACGCAAGTGACGCTGCGCCTGTTCAAGGATGGGCAGGAACGCGCCGCCGAAGAGCGCACCTTTTCCGCGGCCGAGCTGGCCCGCGTGTCACCGCTGCCGCTGGTTGATGTCCGGGCCGGGCTGGCCAACTCGGTCAATTTTGAATTTTTTCCGCCCCCCGACTGGCTGACCGGCCAGATTACTTTTCAGCTTGAGGCCCGGCCGTCGGGCGAAACCGGCCGGCCGCCGGCCTCGCTCAGCCTCACCCGCGAGTTTGCTGTGCGCAAACCGCTGCGCATCGCCTATTTGCCCATCGAGGCAGGTGGCCACCAGCCGGCCAATCCGCAGGACGCCGGCTACTGGCTGCTGCGCATGTACCCCATCCCCGGTGTGGAATATTACCGGCTGCCGGTGCCGGATTTGGTCTGGCGCAGCGATGTGACCAAAAGCGAGCTGCTGCGCCAGTTGTTGTTCAGCTTTTGGTTTTACGCCCAGGCTCAGCCCGCCGACCAGCGTCCCGACCAGCTTTTTGGCTGGCTGCCCTCAGAAATTTACAACGGCGGCGCGTCCGACCCGTTTTGGTGCCCCAACTGCGCCGGGCCGCACTCCAGCCGGGTGGCCTTTGGCGGCCTGCGCCCGGAATCGGACATCGGTGGGCCGCGGATTTTGGCCCACGAAATTGCCCACAATTTGGGCGCGCAGCACGCCTGGTCGCCCACGTTTGATGAAGACAACGCCTGCTTCCGCGCCGCCGGGGCCGATATTCGGGTTGATCCCGCCTGGCCCTATTCCCAAACCGCAACCATTCAGGAATTTGGCATCGATCTGTACAGCGACCCGCCGGTCATCTACCCGCCCTCCTTTTACGATATGATGGCTTACTGCACCCGGCCGTGGATTTCGCCGCACACCTACCGCAAACTGTTTAACAGCCCGTTTTTGCAGCCCAAACAATCATTTGAGCAGTTGTTTACCAATTTCAGCCCGCAGGTAGAAACCACGCCGGCCGGCACGCTGCTGATCACCGGCGTCATTTACCCCAACGGCACGGTCACCCGGCCCGAAGTGCTGCGGCTGGATGGCGATGCCTTTGGCAGCGCCGCCGCGTTTGCCCCGCCGCTGAATTTTTCGCCGCCGGGCCAGGATTACTGCCTGCTGATCGAGGCCAAAGATGGCCGCTCGCTGGGCCAGCGCTGCTTCGATGCCGGCTTCATCGACCTTGAAACCGGCCAGCCCACCGAGCCGGCCCCGTTTTTTATCACCCTGCCCGGCATTAATCCCGATGACGTTGGCCGGGTCACGCTCAGCCAAAAGCAGCTCCAATTGGCCAGCGTGACGCCCAGCAACCACCCGCCGCAGGTAGAATGGCGCTGGCCCCGCGCCGGCGACGTGCTGGTGGGCCAGCAAACTATTTCGTGGGCGGCCACGGACGCCGACGGCGACCCGCTGACGTTTGACCTGTTTTACAGCCCCGATGGCGGCCAGCGCTGGCTGCCGCTGGCGCTGCGCCTCACTGAAACATCGGCCACGTTTTACAGCGGCCAGCTCACCGCCAGCGATGCCATGCTGCTCAAAATTATTGCCAGCGATGGCTTCAATACCACTCAGCTTCAAGTCGGGCCGGTCAGCTTGCGGCCGCTGCCAGCCAACAGCTTCAGCCTGGTTGGCCCGGCCGCCGTTCAGGTCGGCCAAACCTTCGCGGTGTCGGTGGTGGCCAACCGGGTCACGGATCCCGGCCTGTTCGGCGCGCAACTCCGGCTCAATTTTGACCCCACCCTGCTGCAAGCCGAAGAGATGCGGGTCAACCCCTCGTTTGGGCTGGTGCTCAACCAGACCCTCGACAACGACGCCGGCGAGCTGGCGTTTGTGGCCAGCCGGCAGGGGCAGGTTGATAACCTGACCGGGGAGGTTAACCTGGCCACATTCACCTTTACCGCGCAGCAAACCGGGCAACTCTATCTGGAGCTGTTCGATGTGAAAGCCGGCGCGCGCGGCGGCCTGCCGCTCCCCGTTTCAGAACTCCAGGGATTGTCGCTGACTATCAGCGAGTAGCGTTTCAAGAACTAAAAATCAATTTTGACAAATCATTTCGCCGGGAGTAAAATTGCTAACAATAGAACAAATTTTCTCACTATTTACGCATAGGAGGCGGAAATGTATCAAAAATTGACAATAGTGGGCAACTTAGGCAGAGACCCCGAACTGCGTTACACGCCATCGGGGCAGGCGGTGTGTAACTTCAGCGTGGCCACCAGCCGCCGCTGGAGCGACAACCAGGGCAACCTTCAGGAAGAAACAGTCTGGTTCCGGGTGTCTACCTGGGGCAAACTGGCCGAAACCTGCAACCAATACCTGAGCAAAGGCCGCCAGGTGCTGGTTGAAGGCCGGATGACCGTCGACAAAGAATCGGGCGGGCCGCGGGTGTGGCAGGCGCAGGATGGCAGTTGGCGGGCCAGCTACGAAGTTACCGCGCTGGAAGTGAAGTTTTTGGGGACGCGTGGCGACAACAGCGGCGGCTTCGACTCCGGCAGTAGCGACAGCTTTGGCGGCGGCGGCGACAGCGGCCCCGGCATGCCGGAGGATGAAATCCCCTTTTAACCGGCACGTTTGACAACAATTGAACTGTAGGGCAAACTCAAGTCGTCCCATTTTGGGGCGACTTTTTGTTGGGGCAATATTTTATCAAGGAGAGGCAGGCCGTTCTGCCAAACAATTATGGAAAATTCAGAAGTGCTGGCTCAACGCCTTCAAACTATCATCGACGGTATCAACCAGGATTTTGAGGAAAAAAGCGCGGTGCGCGACCGCACCCTCCAGCGTTCGCGCGAGTTGATCCGTTACTGCGCCAATTCCATCCGGGCCACCCATCGCGGCGATAACGCCGAGGCGCGGGCGCTGCTGGATACCGCCCAGCGTACCGCCGCCGAAATGCTGGCCGAAGCGCGGCAATTCCCCGATGTGTATTACGCCGGTTACACGCAGGATAGCCTCAAAGAGTTGGCCGAAGCGCATTTGACCCGGGCCATTATTTTGGAAGAACCCGCGCCCACGCCCGCCGACATCGACGTGGAAAACGCGGCCTATCTCAACGGGCTGGCCGAGGCCGCCGGCGAACTGCGCCGCTTCGCCCTCGATGCGCTGCGCCGGGGCAATGTGGTGCTGGCCGACCGCATTTTGTCCCACATGGACGACATCTACAGTTTGCTGGTGACGGTCGATTTTCCCAGCGCCATTACCGGCGGGCTGCGCCGCACCACCGATATGGTTCGCGGCGTGCTGGAGCGTACCCGCGGCGACGTGACCACCGCCATGCGCCAGGAATCGATGAAAGAGGCGCTGCAGGCCTTTGAGCAGAAGTTTGGCGTTGCCCTGGCCGATGACTCCCCCGGCTGGCAGGAAACGGACGATGACCTCGAAACCGGCGCCGCCGAATCCAACGCTGATTAAAGCCAGCGAGCTGGGCGAATTTGAATTTTGCCGGCGGGCGTGGTGGTATCGGCATATAAAAAAATTTGAGCCGGCCCGGCGCGAGCGGCTGGCCGATGGGCAGGCTCGCCACGCCGAACACCACGGGCAGGTGCAAACGGCAATTCGCTGGCAGTGGTTGGGGCTGGCGCTGGTCGCTGTGGGGCTGCTGATGCTGTTGGGCGCAATGGCGCTGGGGGCAGGCTGATGGTTTGGGCGGTGGGGCTGCTGTTGCTGGCGCTGGGCGGCTGGTTATTCGTCCGTTCCATTGCCTTGCGTCGCCGGAGCGGCCTGCCCCACGGCCGGCTGGTGTACGCCGATACCCACGGCCACAACTGGCAACCCGCGCCGCAGCCGTTGTTTTCCGCCAAATACCAACTGGTGGGCAAGCCGGATTATCTGGTGCAAACGCCCGCCGGCCTCATCCCCGTCGAGGTGAAAACAGGCGCAGCGCCGCGGGTGCCCTATCTGGGGCATATTTTGCAACTGGCGGCCTACTGTCTGCTGGTTGAGGAAACTACCGGCCAAACGCCGCCGCATGGACTGCTTAAATATGCCGATGCTTTGTTTGAAGTGGATTTTAACCGCGATTTGCGGGCCGAACTGATGCAGGTAATGGCCGAGGTGCGCCAGGCCCGGCTGGCCGATGAAGCGCCGCGCAGCCACGATCAACCCGGCAAATGCGCGGCCTGCGGCTTTGTTGACCGCTGCGACGAGGCGTTGCGCTAGCTACTGGCCTTCGCCCTGTGGGGCCGATTCCAGCGGCGCGGGGTTTTCGGCTTCACCACCTTCGGGAGTTGGGGTTTCGGTGGGCGGCGGTTCGGCCAGAACATCGGCTTGAATTGTGGGGGTTGTCTCCGCGGCGGGAGTCTGTTCCGGTTGCGGCGTGAGCGCGGCCGGGTCGTCAACTTTTTCCCAAAGCTGATCAACCACCTGCCCTTCAGCGCCCATTAGCCCGCGGCTGATGCCGTTGACAAAAACCTCTACGCCGCCGCCGTTGCCGGCCCGAATGGCAACGCGGCGCTCGCCGCTCCAACTGCGGGTATCGCCGGCTTGCAGAATCCCCTCAAACACTTTGACATCATCGGCCAAAATTTGCACCCACGAGGATTGGCTCACCACCAGATCGACCATGACTCCGGAATACACCACGGGGGTGGGAGTTTCGGTGGGGGGCAGCGGGGTGGGGGTGCTGGTGGGCAGCGGGGTGACGGTGGGCAGCACCAGCGCCGAGTCTTCGGTCATCCCGGCAGCCAGCGGGGTGCGGGTGGGGGTGGCGGTAACGCTGGTTTGCACGACATTGCCGTAAGCCAGGTAACCAACCCCGCCAACAGCGATGAGCAGCAGCAAAACCCCAATAATCAGTTCCCAATTGATAACCGAGCGGGGCGACATCGACAGATTCATAAATTCGATGCCGTCTGGCGTGAGGCGCTGGCCTTTAACGGGAATCACGCCGTTGCCATCGTACAGCCGCAGCGCTTCAACAGGATTCAGCCCCAGAAATTTGGCGTAATTACGGATCATCCCGCGCACAATTACCGGCGAGGGAAAGGCTTTGTAGTTGTCAGCTTCTAAAGCTTCCAGCAGGTTTTGCCGGATGTGTGTTGCCTGAGCGGCGTCGTCCAGCGTGATGTTCTTTTCTTCTCGTGCTCGTTTGAGCATCTCACCCAGTTGGGCCACGTGCGCATCTCCCTAAAGCAAATACGGGGAACCGGCCTGAATAGCCGCCCCGGTGCTGCTTGCCCCTCCCTTCCTTCCCAAAAGTGAAGCAGACAAATCGCAACGTTGTATCTTACACTTCCCGCCAAAGGAGTCAAGTTTGTGAAATGATGGTGAACCGTTAGAGTTTGTTAGAATTTTCTAACCGATTTCTGGGAAAGTATGAGCATAGCTCAATTAATTTGGGCCAACACCACCATATCTAGTATGGTTTGATAAAATTGCCCCAAATAGGCGTAACTTTTGTCAGCAAGAAACGACTTTTAATACCGGTGCATTTGGCCGGGGCATTGCTACTTTGGTGCGCTTATGCTATTATTGATATTAGTTGAGTTATTCAACGCTGGCCTACCAAAAGTATGCTTCCATCGGATGCCCTTAAATATTTGGCAGCGTATGTGAGAGCAACTCTTGCCTCAACAAGTTCTGAATTTAAATTCCCTCAAACTACAATTACTTTGGCATTGTGGCCTGAATAAACCTTGGGTATCTCATGACACTGTCTCAGTTTATTAATAACAAACGCCTTCAATCTGTTGTGGTTATCGTTGTTGTAGCGTTAGCTGCACTTGTGGGTTTAATGTTACTAATGAGCTGGCTGGCCTCACCTGATACCTCCACCGAAGTTCCCGAACCGGTGTCTCAACCGGCAGAAACCAACAACCGGCCGGCAACCCCGGCTCCCACACCCACCGACGAAATTGTGGCCACCGTTAACGATGTGAATATTTCCCGGCAAATGTGGCAAAAAGCGGCCCAGCTCGATGCGGTAATGAGCAAACTCGCTCACCAGCCGGTGCCTACCGCCGAAGAAACATTGGACCGGTTGGTCAACGAAATTTTAGTGTTAGAGCAGCAGCCGGATGTGCCGGCCCCGCTCGCCGCCGAAGTTTCGGCTCGGATCGATACCCTGTCTGCTGCCTGGAACGTTTCTGCCCCGGCGCTGGAAACCGCGTTGGCCGAAGCCAATCTGACACAGGCTGACCTGACGGCGCGGATGTCTCGCCTGTTGCAGGTTGAGTCGGCGTTGGGGCGGGTTTCTCAGCAGGGCACGGATCTTAACCAGTGGTTGGCCCAGGCCAGAGCTTCCGCCGAAATTGGGGTCTATCGTGCTTTGGCCAATGTCGCGTCCACACCGCCTGCCGTAGAAAATTCGCCGCCAACGGCGGTTCCGGCGGCCAGCGTGGCCGAAACCCAGCCCGCGCCGGCCGCGCCGCCACCCGATGTTCCTGTTGGCTCTGATCCCGGCAATGCCGCCCCCGATTTTTCTCTGCCGCTGCTTAATGGCGGCACGCTTGCTTTAAACGAACTCCGCGGCAAACCGGCCATCATCAATTTTTGGGCTACATGGTGTCCTCCCTGCCGCCGGGAACTGCCGGCGTTGCAGGCCGCCTACGAAACTTACGGCGACCGCATTGGCTTTGTGGCAGTTGATGTAAAAGAACAGCCGGAGCAGGTGGCCGGCTTTGTTAATGAGTTGGGGATAACCTTTCCCATTGTACTCGATGGCGATGGTGCAGTTAGCGGCGTGGCCTACAAAGTGCGCGGCATTCCCACCACTGTGTTTGTTGATGCCAACGGCGTGATTTCGGCGCGCCATGTTGGCCCGCTGGATGAAACCACCATCAACAGCTATCTGGCTCCCCTGCTTGAACCGATGGCGGCTACCGTAGAAATGCCGCCAGCCGAGTCTCAGGCGGAGCCGGGGGCGCAACCGGCCGTTTCGGCTCAATCGGAAGCTGGCCTGCCGGTTGCCCCGGACTTTACCCTGCCATCGGCCACGGGTGACCCCGTTGCCCTGGCGGATTATCAGGACAAAAGTACTCTTGTTTTAGTTTTCTATCGAGGCCACACTTGAGGTATCTGCCGAAACCAACTGGTTCAGTTGGAAAACGATTTACCCAGATTTCAACAACAAAATGCGCAGGTGGTAGCGCTGGCTGTTCAGGATCAGGCCGGGGCTTTGGCCTCGGCCAACGATACCGGCGCAACTTACCCCATTCTGGCCGATGCCGATCACAGCGTCGCCGATGCCTACGGGGTATACAACCTGTTGAATGATCGTGTTGCCACGCCGGCCGTTTTCATCATCAACAAAGTGGGCCAAATTGTATGGTCCCATATTGGCCAAAACATCAACGATCGCCCCACTAACGATTTGATTTTAGCTAATCTGCCACCCCAGTAAGTGAACGGCACGGCTGCGGGAGAGAGAGGTGCACTGTGGAGAGTTCAACTCGGCAAAAAATAGGCTCACTAATCAGCCTGTTTGCATTGATTTTGAATTTAATCCCGTTTCACGCCCTGCCGGCCCGGGCCGCAGAGCTTGACCTGGGTACACCCGCCGAAAACGCTCACCATCGGCCGCGGCCGGTAATGATTTTTAAACCGGATACTTTAACGTCGGTTGGCCGGAACGCCGCCGAGATTTTGCCCACCTGGTTTACCCCGCCTGCCATTTCAAAAGTCGATTACAGCCAAACCGCCGGCCTTACGCTTTCAACCCCGCCTGTGTTGGCCAATATGCCGCCCGCCGCCGAAGCCCGGCCGCAAACAACAATTCTACCCAATTGGTTTGCCACACCCGGCCAAAAACCAAAAGCCCACATCGTCAACCCACTTCCGGCCTGGTTTGAATTACCGGGCCCACAGCCACAAGCTAAAATTGTAAATCCTTTACCCTCCTGGTTTGCTGTCCCCCAACCGGCCGCCAGCGAAACACCCATCGTTATTGACCAGCTCAATGTGGCGGCCGGCCCGGCCATGCCGGCCGATTTTGCGCCGAATGATGCCAGCCAAACGCCCACCGTTATTGACCAGCTCAATGTGGCCGCCGGCCCGGCCATGCCGGCCGATTTTATGCCGAATGATGCCAGCCAAACGCCCACCGTTATTGACCAGCACAATGTGGCCGCCGGACCGGCCATGCCGGCCGATTTTACGTCGAATAATGCCGTCGCTGCCGCTTCCGATAGCGAAAATTCAAAATTTAACATCGTCAATCCATTGCCGGCCTGGTTTGCCAGCCCGGCCAATCCGACTCCGCCGGTTCAGCCGTTGATTGCTGCCGATAACACCTCGGTGCTGCCCGGCTGGTTCAATTTACCGCCCGCCGCCCCGGTGCAGCCCTTTGCCGAACCGCAAGCCGGCAGTTTGGCCCAGATTAACGGCCTGGTAGTTACCCCGCAGGCGCCGCCCAATGTTAGCGCCGGCGACGAAGCCGTTGGCGGCAATTTCTACACCGTGACCATTCGCAACGGCGGCACAGCCACCGGTTTTGATTTTTATGTGGTAGCCAGCATTTTACGCGACTCCGGCGGGTTGCAGCCGGGCGTCGGCTTTACCTATGTGCTCGGCACTGTGCAAATGGTCAGTTCCATTAGCGGCACCATCCCCGTAAATGCCGTTTATGTTGACAGCCAAAAGGCGCTCACGGTAACGCCGACGATCTCCTTTAACTTGCGCCCCGGTGAAATTGTGACCGTCACTTTAAAATGGCAAACCGATGGCACCGCCCTTTCCGGGCAGCGTTTTGATGTTGACGCGGTGTACAACAACAGCGGCGTTTCTACCACCAATGCCGGGGCGAACATTACCGTTGGCCGCGGAAATTTGATTATTAACAAAACGCCGGTCATTCAAAGCGGCACTTTTGGCGACCAGATTGGCTGGAATATTGAAGTTGGCAACACCGGCCTGGGTGAAGTCTATTCAGCCACGGTGTACGATGTGCCCGGAAGCGGCTACACCAATCTGGTCAGCACCTTGCCAACCACCATCCCGGTGCTGGCCATTGGTGAGCGCCGGAATTACGCGCTCACCGGCACCATTAATTCCTGCACCAATCTTAACAATTCGGCGTTTGCCTATTGGACAATTGGCAACGATGAAGGCAACGGTACGCTGGCCAACCCTGTTCGTAGCGATGCGGATGTGATTTACAATTTGCTGTCGCCGCAGGTAACAGTGCAGAACAACAATGTTACCTTTGGTTATTGCAGCCAGGCGCCGCAAACCGTGGTGGTAACGCTGACCAACGCCTCCGGCGCCGGCGCGGCCACCAATTTTCGGTTGATCAGCAACCAGAGTTTTAGCTCGTTGAATTTGAATGTGGTCGATACCAGCCCCGGCTGGTTCTTTGATGGCAACCGTACTTTTACGTCCACCAACGCTCTGCTCGGCGGGCAAACCGCCGTGTTTACCTTTACCGTGCAGCCGCAGGCCACGGTGTGCGGCAGCGAAACAGCCGGCAGTTTTCTGCTGGACACCCGTTTTACCGGCGCGTGTAGCTTCCCGTACAACGGCCCGGATGCGCTCATCAACTACAGCTACGGCACCGCCAATGATCCCTCCCTGACCGTTTCTAAAAACGGTACGATTGCCCCCGACAACCGCAGCGTCCAATTTGTAGTCAATTTCAACGCCCAGAATATTGAAGAGATCAGCGGCCCAATCGTGCTGACCGACGATATTTCAACCGGCTTCACCATTGTCAACACTTCGGCTACAGTTATTACAGGAGCTACGCTGCAACAGGTAGGTAACCGACTGATCTGGACAATCCCCACCGGCGGCAGCGGCAATTTGTCTGGCCAGTTGACGGTGGACGCTCAGGTAATTACCAGCGCGCTCGACCAGTGCGCCATCCTTTATTCCAACGTGGTCACCGCCACCGCAGATGTAGTGTGTACCCTGTGCAACAACCGCCTGCAAGATACGGCCACGGTCAACCTGTCGCCCCAGATTCGCCGGCCGCTGCTGCAAGCTGATATTAACGCCATTCAGTTTGATTACTGCGCGGCCACGCCGCAGCAGATGGTGATTACCGTCACCAACGCAGCCACCGCCGGCGCGGCTTACAGCCCCACGGTGCAGTTGCTGCCGATTTCTACCTACAGCACACCCTCTGAACAGCCTTATCCCGGTTCGGTGGGCGATAACCCGCCCCTGCCCAACCCGCAGGTTAGTGCCGGCAGCGTTTCGGCCGGTTGGACGTATTTGGCGGGCAGTAACAGTTTTCTGTACACCGGCAACGGCGGCGTGCTTGATCCCGGCCAAACCATCACCCTGGCGTTCAATATCGACCCGCCTGAGATTTGCGGCAACTATTACGAATGGGTACCGGAATTTACCATTACCAGCCAGGATGCTTGCGGGTTGCCCGCGCCGCCGCTGGATTTAGTGGCCAACCCGGTCACTTACGATGAGCAAAATGTGCCGCGACTGGGTATTGAAAAAACAACCGCGGTCACCACCCCTGTCTCCGGTGTCCCGTTCAGTTACACGGTTCGGTTTACCGCTCGCAACGCGCAGAATATGAGCGACACTATTCGCGTGCGGGATGATGTGCCCTTCGCTTTTACTATTTTAACCGTCACCGGCCGGGTAACTTACCGGCCGGGCAACGTGTTATATGCCTTGACCGGTACCAATACTACGCCGGCCGGCCTGGTGCCAACCTCGACAATTGTCACCGACTCGGTCACCAACCGGCTAACCTGGGATGTGCCGGTGGTAATCATTACCCCCACCGAGGCGTTTACTCTGGAAGGCGAACTGATCTACTACGTGATGCCTGATCCCAATATCGCTACCGAGTGCGGGGCCAGCACCAACTACAACAACGCCGCCACCGGCACCGCCGGCGACCGCTGCCCTACCTGCCCCGGGATTGGGCCGGTTAACTCCATAGCTCCGATCCAGATAGAACCCGGCAAAATTGACGCCAATGTGCAGCCTAAATCTGCCACCACCAACGGCGAAGTCTGCGGGTTGTTACAGGTAACCAACGTCTATTCCGACATTTTTGTCACCAACTGGCAGCAGGTATTTTTTACCGAAACGCTGGGCATTGGCAGCGGCCTGAATCCCGGCGATCTGAGTTATGTTGCCCCCACGCTGGCCGTATTTATTGACAACACCGATGTAACAACCGCGGTGACAATTGTTCAGAGCGCACCACAACTGGTGCTGGAGTTTGATAACATTCCCGGCACTGGCATTGTTACCGGTTCTCATAATTTCTCCATTGCCTACAGCCTGTACGTATCTGATACGCTGCTGGTCGGCGCGCCGGAGCGAACCATCAGCACCACCTCACAGTTCCAGGTGCGCAATATTGAAACCGTGGGCATTTGCGGCACCGGCGATGATTACTTATTTGAGCAGGTAGCCACCACCACCGTTCGCCGCGCCGATTTGCAGATCGACATTTCGCCCAGCAGTTTTGTTGGCTGCGCCGATGTGCCGGTCACCCTGACCGTATCTGATGACCAGTTGCTCAATTACGGCCTGGATGCCACCAACGTGGTGGTCACGTTCAGCGTTCCCAGCCCGGATTTTGGCAGCATCAGCACCGACACAAATGATTACTCCTACGGCGGCGCGTTTGCCGGCAACGTGCCAACGGTTACCTTTGGGGCCAACGTTATCACCTGGACCTTCCCCAATCCGTTCACCAGCGCCACCGTCACCAGCGGCACCCTCACCGGCACCATCACCTTTTCGATGACCCGCAGTTGTTCCGCGCCGCAAATTGAGGCCGGGGTGCAGTTCGACAGCCAGTGCGGCGTTACCTACAACGACAGCGCCTTTAATAACAACGTGGTGCAAGTGCCGGATGTGTTTCTGTTTGTTACCCCCGGCGATGGCTTCCCGCTTACCCAGCGCCGGGCCAACTGGCGGATCTACGCCTTTAACGGCGGCGATGGTATCGCTGGCCGCACCCTCATCACCGATGTGATGGGCGTTGGGCTGCGTTTTGTCACGTATACCACCAACATCACCAGCCAGGTGAATCTGCTCACCCCCGGGCCGTATACCGCCGGCCAAACAATTGTTTGGGAAGTGCTTAACCTTCAGCCGCAGCAGCAGTTGGAACTTAATGTCGATGCTGTGGACGCGGTAGCCTGCATTGGTTTGGACACCACAATTTACCTTGATAATAGCTGCCTGGGTGATTACAGTTGCGGCAACGTTCAATCCGACACTATCCGCTTCTCCCGGCCCATTACCGGTGTCCGTTCATCCAACGCCCAAACCGCCGATATTGGTTTTTGTGACGTTGGCGAGGTGGTGCTCACGGTTAAAAACGCCTCGGCCCAGGCCCATATTTACAACGTCATCATCACCGAAACCCTGACGACTCTTTCTTACGTGCCGGGGTCGGCCCGAATTACCGTGACTGACCGCAACAATACGCCCTATCCCGGCCTGATCAATATTCCGCTGGAACCCATCACCCAGGCTGGTTTCAGCCTTACCGGCACGGCGTTGATGACGATGGAATGGGCTATTTCCGGCTCCACAGACATCACCACCGCCCGGTTGTTATTGGAGGACCGCGCCGCAGAGGACACTTTTTCCATTCGCTTCCTGGTAGAAAGCGACTGCGCATCGCCGTTGCTTAATTTGGTACAGGCCACCGCCGGCGGCGAAGAGCCGTGCGGTACCTTCTTCTTCCGCGATGAAACGGCGGTCACGCTCGACACCATTGAGCCGGCCATCACCATGACCAAGGTTGGCCGCAATGTGACCAAAAATACAACCTTCTCGTCAACCGTTTTTGGCGAGCCGGGCGATGTAGTGGTTTGGCGTATTGCGGTAAGCAACGCTGCCACCGCGTTTGACGCCAAAAACTTGCAGGTGGTTGACTCGCTGCCGCTCAATATGAATGTGTTTACGCCAACAGCCAGTTCCGCGGACGGCGGTATCATCACCACTACGCCCGGTACTGTTGTTTGGGATTTGGGTGATTTGCCGGCCGATGGCGTTGACCGGGTGCTGCTGATCACAGCCACTGTCAACCTAACCGATATCAATGCCTGTCTGCTGCAAACGGAAAACCAGGCAGTCGCTACTTACGGCTGCGATGCCGGTTGCCGGGCCAACCCTATTACCGCCACGGCCGAATTGCGCAGCCAGCCGGTTATTACGGTGCAACTGCCGCTGCTCACCCAACTGAATGTGTGCGGCGACCCCATCACCATCACCCTGTTCAATCCGTACCTGCCGGTTTATTCGCTTACGCTCACCGACACCCTGCCGGCCGGGTTTGCCTTCGATGGGCTGATTACGGTGACCCACAACCTCACCTCCGGTGATTACTCACCGGATGGAATTGTCACGGCCAACGGTGGCGCAACCGCTATCTTTACCTGGACAACTCTGCCGGTGGGTATATTTACGCTGACCTTCCGCACCGCGCCCAGTGTCACGGCGGGAACGTGTTATGTTAATTTTGGCAATCAGAATCAGGTTGATCTGGACTACGACGACAACCCCGTCTGTTCGCCGACCGGCCCGTACACCAGTACCGCCATCGGCGCGGCCAATGTGCTCACGCCCGGTATTGTGATTGGCAAGATTCCGCTCAACCAAAACGTGCAACGTGGCGACATCATCACCTGGACGGTTCGGGTAACCAACACCGGCCTTGGCGAAGCGCGTAATCTGGTAGTCACCGACACGCTCAGCCCCGGCTTTGCCGGAGCCTTTACCGCCGGCAACGGCTCGTTTGGCGAAACACCAGTGACCTCCAGCCAGCAGGCCGTGTGGACGCTGACTCAGCCCCTTCCCTCCGGTAGCGTGTGGCAGGCCGTTCTTACGGCCACAGTACCGGGTTCCGGCGGTTCGTTGAATAACAACGTGCAGGTGATCGGCAACTGCGATACCGGTTGCGAGCACACCAACGCCTCTACGCTCGCTTACGCCTCGCTGGCGGAGTTTATCAAGGGGCCGCAAATTCAAACCGGCACCATCGGTGATCTGGCCGTGTTCACCTTTACCGGCTTCATTGACGGTATCGACTTTGATTATGATGGCGTAGCCATTACCGATGCCCTGCCCACCGGCCTGGGCTTTGTGGCCGCCACGCTGGCCTACACCACCGATGCCGATGCCAGCGACGCCGGCCCGAATCCATTCCCTGGCATTGCCCCAAGCCAGTCGCCGGCCAATGGCCAATCGGGCAACGTCATTTGGCAGCTTGGCAGCGTCTCCGGCACGGTTGAAATTGCGGGGGTTATTACCACCGTCATTCAGAATATTAACACCAATATTCAGGGGGTGAGCCGGACTAACAACATCCTGCTAACTTACCGCGAGTCCGGGAGCAACTTTACCTTCAGCTTCACCGATACGGCGCAGGTGGACATCATCGAGCCGCTGCTGCATATTGGCAAAACTTATGTTACCTCTGCTGGCTGCAACGCCTTGCTGTTTGCCGATAACTTTAACAGCGGCGCCAGTCCGAGTTGGCAGGGCATAGTTGCTAGTTTTTCTGTTAACAACGGTCTTATGGAACCAGACACGCCGTTTGTCAATATGAATCATGGCGGGCCAACCAACTTGAGCGATTACAGTTACAGTATGATAGCCAGGGCCAATACTGGCGGTGTCCTCCGGCTTGGCATGGTTTTTCGATATCGTGATAATTCTAACTTCAATTATTTTGCTTGGGAGAACGGCGGATTTATTAATGTTTTCAGCAGAGTTGGCGGCTCCGATACCGGTTTTGCCGCAACAACTTATGGGACAGGACCGGTTGTTGGACGCTGGTATCATTTTGAACTTAAAGTTGAAGGCAGCCTGTTAAGGCTTTACATTGATAACCAGTTGGTGTTGCAAGCAACCGACCCGCAGGGCGCTCTGGCCGGTGGAATAGGTTTGGTAGCGCTCGGTTCTGCCTCCTTTGACGATGTCCTCGTTACCCGGCTGGGTACCAGCGGCTGCTTTGTTGGCGCCGGCGATCTGGTTACCTACACCCTGACCATTTCTAACCAGGGGGCCAGCGCCGGCCACGATCTGGTCATTACTGATGACATTCCAGCCGGAATGCAACTGGTGTCGTATCAAGTTGTCAGCAATGGCGGGTCATCGAACATTACCGGCCCGGCGGTGGGCGCGCGAAACCTGCTCACCTGGACAGTAGGCTACCTCACCCCAACTGTGCCGTATAATCCGCTGGCCCACACTTCCATCAATATTGAGGTGGTGTTGCAGGTTGATGACACCATCAGCGCCAATACCACCCTGTCTAACCAGGCCTCGCTGATTTACGATGGCCAGCCCATTACCGGGCCGGTCGGTATCCAGCGCAGTTACAGCGGCGGTTCGCACTCTACGGCCATTCGCACGGTGGATGGCACGATCACCAAAACCCGGCTGTATGACCCGCCGCCAACGGCCACGCTGGGCACGCTGGTTACCTACACCCTGATTGTGCCCTCGGTGCCGATTACGGCTGCCCTGTACAACGTGGTGATTACCGACCAGTTGAACAGCCCGTTGTTCTACATTGAAGACGTGACCCTTGGCGGCGTCTACACCAACGGCGTCCCCACTTTTAACCGCGCTACCGGCCGGATTACTGCCACATTTGATGCGATTCCGGCCAACGCGCAGGCGTTTGTCACCATCACCACCCGCATTTCTCACGAATTCCCGCTGCCGGCCACCGATCCCAACAGCGGTGATGTAATTACCAACTCGGCCACGTTTACCCACGCCACGGCCAACAATACCACGCTAACCCGCACCAATGTGGTAACCACCAACGTTGGCGAGCCGCGGGTGAGTGTGACCAAGGTGGTTACGTCGTCTACCGGGAGTCTGACCAACCTCGATGGCAACGCCATTGTCACTTACACCCTGCGGCTGGTTAACAACGGCAACAGCCCGGCCTACTCCGTCCACATCACCGACAGCATTCCGGCGGGTATCAGTGTAACGCAGGTGCTGCCCGGTTATCCCAACAGCGGGCCGGTGCTGGCTCCCAATGTGCTCACCTGGACGGTAGACGTGATCAGCAATGTGGCCCCGGCCAATGTGGTCACCCTCACTTACGTGGCCGCGCTCAGCGAGGCGCTCAGCAATAGCGCCTTAACCAACACGGTTGACGTGCGGTCCCATTCGCTCACGGAGACCATCCCGGGGGTGAGGCCCTACCTCACCGATACCACGGCGGTGATTACCACCGGCCTGCTCAGTCTGGTTAAAGCCACCGATCCCATCACCCTGAAAGTGGGCGATGTGGTCACCTATTCGCTGGTCTTTTCTGTGCCGGCCGGGTTGGTGGGCATGGGCGGCAATTCCTACCTGCTCGATGTGCTGCCCGCCGGGCTGCGCTTTATCCCCGGCAGTGAGTCGCTGGCCAGCTCGCCGGCGGGGGTGATTACCACCGCCCAGCAGACCGGCTTTATCGGCAGCAGCCAGGCCATTACCTGGACGTTTGGCCAGCCGATCACCAGCCCGCAAAGCCAGCCCACGTTTATCACCGTCACCTTCCAGGCGCAGGCCACCGGCGCGGGCAATACCTGGCTGCCGGACCAAACCCTGATTTACACCATCACCAACGTGGCCACGCTCACCCAGCGCAGCACGTTTATTAATGACGACAGCGTAAATAACCGCGTCATCCAGCCGGAACTGACGATTCTGAAAGAGAGCATCCCCGCCAGCGGCGAAACGGTGATTGGCGGCCAGTTGATCACCTATACCCTGCGCATCACCAACAACGGCTACGCGCCGGCCTACGATGTGGTTGTCACCGACACGCTGCCGGTGGGCGTTATTTACCAGCAGACCATCTCCAACCCAACCGGGGCGACGGTTATCACCACCACTCAAAGCGGGCAGTTGCTCACCTACGACATCAGCGAAATTGAGGCCGGCCCCGGCGCAACCCTGCTCATCACCATCGAGGTGCAGGTTGAGTCGCTAATTACGGCCAACGTGGTGTTAACGAACAACGCCCGCATTCCAACCTACGACAGCCAGCCCGGTTCCGGCCCGCAAACCGGTTTGGCTCCCACCCAGCGCGTTTACACCGATGGCCAGAGCAGCGTTTTCCACGTTACGGCCCAGGCCGGCATTGTCAAAGCGGTGACGCCGCCCACGGCCACGCTGGGCAGCGTAATTACCTACGTGCTGCTGGTGCCGGAACCGCCCATCACCGCCACCATGTTTAATGTCACGGTCAGCGATACGCTCGATTCGCGGCTTGATTTGCAGCAGGTGATCGCCGATGGCGGCGGCGCGGTCATTACCGCCGGCAACACGCTGACCGTCACCTATGCCCAGATCGACGCCAACCAGCAGCGCCGCATTACGGTCACGGCCATCCTGTCGGATAATCTGGGTGCGCTCGATCCGCAGGTGATCACCAACGTGGCTGTGTTGTCGCACGCCACCTCGGTCACCGTGAGTAACCAGCCGGTCTTTACCGTGACCGAACCCAACGTACTCATCACCAAAACCGGCGCGGCGCTCAGCGGCAGCCCCAACACAACCCTGTACACCCTGACGCTGGTTAACAACGGCACCAGTCCAGCCTACGATCTGAATATTGTCGATACCCTGCCAGCCGGCATTGTCGCCTCCGGGATTTCTAACGGCGGCGTGCTCATCAACAATGGTGCGGCCATCAGTTGGACAATTACTTTCCTTGACGTGGGCCAGCAGCTTCAGCTTACCTACAACGGCGCGCTGACCGAACCCATCTACGCCAGCGATCTGTTTACCAACACGGCGGTCGTTACCAATACGTCGCTCACCAGCACCATCCCCGGCGTGCGGACCTACACCGATACCAGCCAGGCCGTGGTGCGCTGGCCGCTCGGCCGCCTGGGTGATTACGTCTGGCTGGATGCCGACTACGACGGCCAGCAGGGCACCTCCGGAGCGGAACAGCCGTTCAGCGGCGTGGTGGTCAATTTGTACAACACGGTCAGCGGCACGCTGATTGCCACCACCACCACTGACAGCAACGGCCGGTACTTTTTTGAATACCTGCCGCTGGACATCAGCTACACCGTGCAGCTTGCGCCGGAAAACTTCACCACCGGCGTGCTGTCGCCGTACCTGCAAACGCGGCTCACTGTGGGCAACCCCATCAGCGACTCAAACGCTTCGATCACCGCCACTTACCTGGCCAACGGTTACGCCATCACCACCACCCTCACCCCGGCCTTTACCGAAGACCTGACGCTGGATTACGGTTTTGTGCCGCGCATGGCGCTGGGCAATCAGGTTTGGTTCGACACCAATAACAACGGCGTGTTTAACGTCGGTACCGAGCCGCCCATTTCCAATGTGGTGGTGGAGTTGTACGAGGATACCGACGGCAGCGGCGATTACACGCCGGGTGTGGATCAGTTTATTTCAACCACCACGACCCTGGCCGGCGGATTCTACACCTTCACCAACCTGTTCCCCGGCAGCTATCTGGTGGTTATCACGGACACTAACTTTGCCCCCGGCGGCGCGCTGGATGGCTACATCACCAGCACTACCGCCGTTTCCGGCAACAGCGATTTGAATAACAATAACCACGGCGTCGCCACCGGCGCGCTCGGTGCGGGCGGTTACGTGGCCAGCACCGTGGTCGATCTGGTGGCGCTGACCGAACCCGATGACGGCGGCAACGCCAACTACACCATTGACTTTGGATTTGTCCGTTACGATTTTGGCGACCTGCCCGATACTGGCCTGGTGCAGCAAACCGGCTACGCCACCTTTACCTACCCCACCCAGCTCGGCGATGACGGCGCGCGCCACGTGATCCTGCCCAACAATAACCCCACCCTCGGCAGCCGCGTCGATGCCGAAGTTAACGGCCAGCCCAACGTTCCGGCCACGGGCGACGACATCGCCAATTCCGGCAATGTTTATCCCGATGGCGCGGGTCCGGCCGATGACGAAGATGGCGTGATCCTGCCCCCGGTGCTGATTCCGGGCGAACAGATGGTCATCACCGTTACTGCGCTGAGCCTGGCCAACGGCGGCGCAGACGGCCAGCTCACCGGCTGGATTGACTTTAATGGCGACGGCCAACTGTCGGTTGGCGAGCGGATTGTGCTGGGCCAACTGATTACCGCCGGCGCAACCGTGGTGATTCCGTTCACCGTGCCGCTTAACGCCACCGGCGGCATCACTACGTATGCCCGCTTCCGTTTTAGCGCGGTCAGCGAAACCGTCACCGCGCCAACCGGCGTGGCGCTCAGCGGCGAGGTGGAAGATTACGCCGTGCCGGTAGTGCCGCTGGATTGGGGCGATCTGCCCGATACCACCCTGCTGCAGCAAACCGGTTACGCCTCCTTCACCTACCCCACCGGCGCTACCGATAACGGCCCGCGGCACATCATTTTGCCGGCCAATAACCCCACTCTCGGCGGCATTGTGGATGCCGAAACCAACGGCCAACCCTCGGTTAATGCCGATGGCGACGATACCGCCAACTCGACGCTGGTCTTCCCCACCGGCAGTACACCGGCCGATGACGAAGACGGCGTGCAGTTCTCCGGGCCGCTGGTGCCGGGCGAAACCCTGGTGCTCACCGTCAGCGCGTCGGCGGCGGCCAGCGGTTACCTCAACGCCTGGATCGACTTTAACGGCAACGGCGTGTTCGACGCCGGTGAGCAGGTTGCGTTGAACAGCCTGATCACCGCCGGCACGTTCATCACCATCCCGGTTTCCGTGCCGGTGACCGCGACGCAGGGGATCACCACCTTTGCCCGCTTCCGCTTTAGCAGCCAGCAGGATTTGCAGCCCACCGGCCTGGCCAACGACGGTGAAATTGAAGATTACGCCGTACCGGTGGTCGCGCTGGATTACGGCGACCTGCCGGACAGCAGCACGGGCAACACCTACCCCACCCGCAACACCGACAACGGCGCGCGCCACATCATTGTGGTCGGCAACAACCCCACGTTGGGTGACCGGGTAGACGCCGAAACCGATGGCCAGCCCAGCACTCAGGCCAACGGTGACGACACCGCGACCTCGCCAATTTTGGTGTACGGGCTGCCCGGCGCGGACGATGAGGACGGCATCACCTTTGACACGCTGCTCATCCCCGGCCAGCCGGCTACCATCACCGTGCGCACGCTCAGCGCGGCCAATGGTGGCGCCGATGGCGCGCTCAACGCCTGGATTGACTTCAACGGCAACGGCGCGCTCGATGCCAATGAGCAAATTGTAACCAACACCGCGCTTGCCGCCGGTAGTACGGTGCAGGTTAGTTTTGTGGTGCCCAGCTCTACTGTCACCGGCAGCGTTTACAGCCGCTTCCGCCTGAGCAGCGACACCGCCGGCAGCAGCAGCCCCACCGGCCTGGCCAGCGATGGCGAGGTGGAGGATTACGTGGTACGCATCTCCGAAGTTGACCTGGGCGACCTGCCGGAATCTCGCGGCTACCCGACGCTCCTTGCCGGCAGCGGCGCGGCGCATCTCATTGATGGCACTTACCTGGGGGCGGGCGTCGATGCTGAACTGGACGGCCAGCCCAGCGACGGGGCCAACGGCGACGACAATACTGCTACCGATGACGAAGACGGCGTGGTCTTTTTGACGCCGTTCATCGCCGGGCGCGAGGCCCAAATCCGGGTGACGGCCGGCACCACCGGCTATCTCAATAGCTGGTTCGACTTTGACGGCGACGGCGCGCTGGATGTGTACACCATCACCAATGTCACCGGGCCGGCAGCGGTAACGCCGGGCCAGTCCAACAGCGATATCTTCTTCAGCGCCACCGGCGATTACACCCTCACCCTGCAAGTGCCAAACGTAACCATCAGCAGTAGCCTGTACAGCCGCTTCCGCTACACCACCAACCCCGGCGAAGCGAACACACCGACCGGCGTGGCCAACAGCGGCGAGGTGGAAGATTACGTGCTGATGAGCCTGGGCGACTTTGTCTGGCGTGATGACGGCAGCGGCGGCGGCACGCCTGATGATGGCATCTGGCAGACCACCGAGCCGGTTATCTCCAACGTGGTGCTGGTGCTGCTCAACAGCAGCGGCATCACCGTGACGGATGGCGCGGGCAACGCCGTGACCACCACCACCGATGCCAACGGCCGTTATCTGTTCACCGGGCTAACCCCGGGTGACTACAGCGTGCTGGTTGCGCCGGGCAACTTCCAATCGGGCGGGCCGTTGCTGGGCCTGTCATCGTCCACCGGGGCGGGCGCGCCCAATGACGATTTCAACGAAACCGCCGATGAAAACGGCATCGACAACGCCGCGCCGGAAGTGAACGGCATCCGCAGCGGCAACATCACCCTGGTCATCGGCACCGAGCCAATCACCGACACGCCCAGCGGCAGCGGCGGCGACGCCAATTCCAACTTAACGCTCGATTTTGGCTTCCTGCCGCTGGATTGGGGCGACCTGCCGGATACCAGCCTGAGCAACACTTACCCCACCACGCTGGCCGACAACGGCCCGCGCCACGTCATCCAGGCGATCAACAACCCCACTCTCGGCAGCCAGATTGACGCTGAAACCGACGGCCAGCCCAGTACCGGCGCGGACGGCGACGATACCGCCAACCTGGACGACGAGGACGGGGTGGTCTGGTCGTCGTTACTGCGGGGGCAAACTTCAACCTTTACCGTTACCACCAGCGGCAGCACCGGCTTCCTCAATGGCTGGATCGACTGGAATGGCGACGGCGATTTTGACGACGCCGGTGAACAGGTCTTTACCGGCCAAAATCTGGCGTTGGGCAGCAATTCGCTCAACGTAAGCGTGCCGGCCACAGCCACCATTACTGGCAGCATTTACATGCGTTTCCGCTACAGCACGTCTGATACGCTCAGTTACACCGGCTTTGCCCCCGATGGCGAGGTGGAAGACTACATCACCCGCATTGTGGTCTACGATTTGGGTGACTTGCCGGAAACTCGCGGCTACCCGACGCTCCTCGCCAGCAGCGGCGCGGCGCACATCATCGATGGCACTTATCTTGGGGCGGGCGTCGATGCCGAACTGGACGGCCAGCCCACCGATGGAGCCAACGGTGATGACAACACCGCCACCGATGACGAAGACGGCGTGGTCTTTTTGACGCCGTTCATCGCCGGGCGCGAGGCCCAAATCCGGGTAACGGCCGGCACAACGGGCTACCTCAATAGCTGGTTTGACTTTGACGGCGACGGCGCGCTGGATGTGTACACCATCACCAATGTTACCGGGCCGGCAGCGGTAACGCCGGGCCAGTCCAACAGCGATATCTTCTTCAGCGCCACCGGCGATTACACCATCACCTTACAGGTGCCAAACGTAACCATCAGCAGCAGCCTGTACAGCCGCTTCCGCTACACCGCCAACCCCGGCGAAGCGAACACGCCGACCGGCGTGGCCAACAGCGGCGAGGTGGAAGACTACGTGCTGATGAGCCTGGGCGACTTTGTCTGGCGCGATGACGGCAGCGGGACGGCCTACAACAACGGCCGGTACGAACCGCTGGCCGGCGAAACGCCCATCTCCAACGTGGTGCTGGTGCTGCTCAACAGCAGCGGCATCACCATCACCGATGGCGCGGGCAACGCCGTGACCACCACCACCGATGCCAACGGCCGTTATCTGTTCACCGGGCTAACCCCGGGTGACTACAGCGTGCTGGTTGCCCCCGGTAATTTCCAGCCGGGCGGGTCGCTGGCGGGCCTGTCATCGTCCACCGGGGCGGGCGCGCCCAATGACGATTTCAATGAAACCGCCGATGAAAATGGCATCGACAACGCCGCGCCGGAAGTGAACGGCATCCGCAGCGGCAACATCACCCTGGCTATCGGCACCGAGCCAATCACCGACACGCCCAGCGGCAGCGGCGGCGACGCCAACTCTAACTTAACGCTCGACTTTGGCTTTACGCCGCTGCTGAGCCTGGGGAACTTTGTCTGGTTTGACGGCAACGACAACGGCACGTTTGACACCGGCGAACCGGGCATTCCGGGTGTGGATGTGGAACTGTACATCGATACTAACGGCGACGGCGTTTACACGCCGGGCGTGGACCAGTTCATTTCCGGCACCACTACGCTGCCGGGCGGTATTTACACCTTTACCAACCTGCCGCCGGCCGGCTACGTGGTGGTGATTACCAGTACCAACTTCACCGGCACCGGCGCGCTGGTCGATTATATTACCAGCACCACGGCCATCCCGTCTGACCGGAATCCGGGCAGCGACAACACCAACCACGGCTACCTGAACGGTACCTTTGGCAGCGGCGGCTTTGTTGGCAGCACCGTCATCACCCTGACGCCGGGGCTGGAACCCAACGACGCTGGCCGGGCCAACTACACCATCGACTTCAGCTTTATCCG
Organism: Anaerolineae bacterium; assembly: GCA_022071955.1. Taxonomy (GTDB): domain Bacteria; phylum Chloroflexota; class Anaerolineae; order 4572-78; family J111; genus J095. The sequence goes on along the minus strand of JAJVIM010000012.1, from coordinate 383,522 downwards.
CGCCGATTTGGGTGACCTGCCCGACAGCTACGGCACCACTCTGGCGGCCAACGGCCCGTATCACGTCATCCTGCCCACCAACAACCCCACCCTGGGCGCCGACGTGGACGCCGAAACCGACGGCCGGCCCACTACCGACGCCACCGGCGACGACGTGACCAACCGTGACGACGAGGACGGCGTGCGGCTCGATAGCCGGATTGTGTCGGGCCGGGTAGCCACGTTCACTGTAACCGGCACCAATGTGGCCGGCGCGGTGCTCAATGCCTGGATTGACTGGAACGGCAACGGCGTGTTCGATGCTGGTGAGCAGGTGTTTACCAACACCACGCTGGTTGCTGGCCCGAATGTACTGACCGTTTCCGTGCCGGGCATTGTGTTGAGTAGCACCATCAACACCCGCTGGCGCTACAGCACCGATGCGGCGGGCAGCAGCACGCCCACCGGCCGGGCCAGCGACGGTGAGGTGGAAGATCATCAGTACGCGCCCACCGTGTACGACTGGGGCGACTTGCCGGACAGCTACGGCACCACCCTGGCGGCCAACGGCCCGCGGCACGTTGTTCTGCCGGCCAACAACCCCACCCTCGGCAGCGATGTGGACACCGAGGACGATGGCCTGCCCACCGGCAACGCCACCGGCGATGATACCGATAACCGCGACGATGAGGACGGCGTGCGGCTAAATAGCCCGCTGATTCCGGGCGCGGTGGCTACCTTCACTGTCACCGGCACCAATGTGACCGGCGCGGTGCTCAACGCCTGGATCGATTGGAACAATAACGGTACATTCGATGCCGGCGAGCGGGTGTTTACCAACACCACCCTGCTTGCCGGGCCGAATACTCTGACCGTTACGGTGCCCAATATTCCGCTCAGCAGCACCGTTAACACCCGCTGGCGCTACAGCACCGACACCGTCGGTAGCAGCAGCCCCACCGGCGAGGCCACCAACGGCGAGGTGGAAGATCACCAGTACCCGGTCCCGCCGCTGGACATGGGCGACCTGCCGCAGGGCCTGTACCCGACGACGCTGGCCGCCAACGGCGCGCGGCACGTTATCATTTCCGGCACCAACCCCACCCTGGGGCAGGGGGTTGACTCAGAAACCGATGGCCAGCCCTCGGTCAACGCCGATGGCGACGACCTCAACCCGACGACCTGGTACGGCGCAACGCCGGCCGGCACGGATGACGAGGACGGCGTTGTCTGGTCGTCTTTGGTCGCCGGCCAGCCGGCCAGCGTCACTGTATCGGCCCTGCCGGCCGCGGATGGCGGCGCAGACGGCCTGCTCAACGCCTGGATTGACTTTAACGGCAACGGCGTGCTTGATGACGCCGGTGAGCAGATCGCTTCCAATGTATCCATTGCCGCGGGCGGCAGTACGGTGATCAATTTCACCGTGCCGGTTTCGGTGGCCAGCCAGTTGTACAGCCGCTTCCGCTTTAGCAGCGCCGGCAACGATGCGCCCACCGGCATCGCCCTCGATGGTGAAGTGGAAGATTACGTGCGCCCGGCCCAAACCGCTGACTGGGGCGACCTGCCGGCCGGATACGGCACGCTGCTGGCCAACAACGGCCCGCGCCACATCATCGATGGCACCTTCCTCGGCTCAATTGTGGATGCCGAAGGGAACGGCGTGCCCAGTGGCGGCGCTAACGGCGACGACCTGAACAACACGCTCGATGATGAAGATGGCGTGGTCTTCCTGACGCCGTTTGTGGCCGGCCAGCCGGCCCTCATCCGCGTGACGGCCGGCACCACGGGTTATCTCAATAGCTGGTTCGACTTTGACGGCGACGGTACGCTCGATACCTTCACGATCACCGACATCAACGGCACGCCGGTGTCGCAGCTGTCCAACACCGACATCTTCTTTAACGCCGCCGGTGATTACACCATCACCCTGCAAGTGCCAAACGTGACCATCAGCAGCAGCCTGTACAGCCGCTTCCGCTACACCACCAACCCCAACGAGGCCAACACGCCCATCGGGCTGGCCCCCAGCGGCGAGGTGGAAGATTACGTGCTGCTCAGCCTGGGTAATCTGGTTTGGCGCGATGACGGCAGCGGCGGCGGCACGCCCAACAATGGCATCATCGATGGTGGCGAGCAGGGCATCCCCAACGTGGTGCTTGAACTGCGCGATGGCGCGGGCAACCCGGTGACCGATGGCGCGGGCAACCCGGTCACCACCACCACCGATGCCAACGGCCGTTACCTGTTCCCCGGTTTGCCGCCGGGCGATTACACGGTCTTTATCCCGCCGTCGCAGTTTGGCCCCGGCGGGCCGCTGGCCAACCATTTGTCGTCCAGCCCCAACGTGGTCAATCCCAACAACAACGTTGACGAGAACGGCGACGAAAACGGGCTGAACAGCAACACGCCCGATACCAGTGGCATCACCTCCGGCATTATTACCCTGACGCCGGGACAGGAACCGAGCGGCAACGGCAACAGTAACCTGACGCTGGACTTTGGCTTTGTGCCGCTGGTCCCCGGCATCACGGTGTTCAAAGATGTGACCGCCTCGCCCAACGTGATCTCGGCCACGGTAACGTACACCCTGCGCATTACCAACAGCGGCCAGATTACCTACACCAGCCTGCTGGTTACCGATACGCTGCCGGCCGGGATTACCTATGCCGGCAATCCCAGCCAGTCGCCGGCAACGGTGAACGGCCAGCAGATTGTGTGGCTCATTCCGGGGCCGGTGGTTCCGAGCCAGTCGTTGACCATCACTTTTGAGGCCAACGTGCAAACCGGCTCGCCCGGCACCTTTATCAACGTGGTGACCGGCACCGGCTTCTTTACCAACGGCAGCGTGACCGACGACGATGACGTGCCGCTGATCGTTACCGACCCGGCGCTGCAAGTCATCAAATCGCTGGTTTCTACCTCAACCGGGTTGGTCACCTTTAATATCCGGGTGATTAACCTTGGCCCCAGCCGGCTCGATACCGTGCCGCTGTTTGACCAGTTCACCGGCCCGGTGGCCTACCTGTCCAGCAACCCGCCGGCAGATGCCTTTACCAACCCAACCACCAGCACCAACTCGGGCTTGATCATCTGGACCGATCTGACCAACCTGAACACGCCGCCGTTCAACGCGCCGCACAATCTGGAACCGGGCGAACACTTTGACGTGACCAGCGTCTTCTCAATCACCACTCGCGATACAACGTTTGCAATGGTGAACACGGCCATCGTTAGCGGCGCGCTCGACCGCTTTACCAACCGCGCCAACGACGGCTCCGATGTGGAAACCGTGGTCGGGCCAACGGCGGTCAACCTGCTTTACTTTGAGGGAGCCGGCCAAACCGATGGCGTCAGGCTGCGCTGGGCCACCGCCGTGGAAATTGACAACTACGGCTTTATGTTGCGCCGCAGCAAAACCGGGAATTACGAAGACGCCGTCGATGTAACTTTTGTCCCCGCCGAGGGCAAAAATAGCGGCGCAACCTACGAATATCTGGACCGGGATGTGACGCTGGGTGAAACGTACACCTACTGGCTGATTGATGTTGACACTCAGGGCCTCGAAACCCGCCACGGCCCGGTTCAAATTACGTTTGATGGGTCAACCAACAGCGCCAGCACCATCATCTACCTGCCGTTGATTTTCAGGCAGCAGAATTGAGACAGTAGATGCGTTGGGGGGCCAAACAACTGTTTGTCGCGCTGATTTGCCTGGGGGGGATGATTCCTCCCCAGGCAGTTCGGGCGCAGGATAATCAGGTGCAAATTCAGGCCGATGACCGGCGGGTGACCGTCACCTGGACGCCGCCGCCGGTGACTGTGGCCGAGGTAACGGCCAACGGCCAAACATTCAGCCGGCCAAACATCGCTGGCCTGCCTGCCGGCGGCGAACCGGGCCAGCCATCGCTGCCGGTATACACCGGGCTGGTTGGCCTGCCGCCCGGCGGCGGTGCGGTGTTGCGGGTGATCGAGCTTGAAACCGAGCTGGTTTCGCTGCCCCACCCGCCGTTGCCGGCCCCCACTCCCTTGCCGGTTTCCTTCTCCGATCCAACCGCCGCCAATTTTGGCGGCCCCGTGAGCACCACCCCCGATTCTGCTATTTACAACGCCGACGCTTTGTTTCCGGCCACCGTGGCCCAACTGGGCGAACCCCGGCAGGTGAGAAACCGGCGCGTGGCTTCACTCTCAATTTTTCCGGCGCGAGTCGATCCCGTGTCCCGCCAAATGGAAGTGGTCCGGTTTATCCGGCTGGAAGTTGTGTTTGACCAACCCGAGCCGCCGTCGCTGGCCGCGCAAACCGAGGCCGACTCATTTGCCGGCGCGCTGGCCGCCACGCTGCTCAATCCGGCGGCTACCGGCTGGACGGTCTCGACGCCGGCCACGCCGGCCCCGGCGCCGCAACTGACCGCGGCGGCGGCCGGTTCTGTGCTGAAGCTGGTGGTCAAAGAGCGCGGGCTGTACGCCATCACCTACGCTGATTTGCAGGCCGCCGGCTGGCCGGTGGCGACGCTCAACCCGCAATCGGTGCAGGTGAGCTACGGCGCAAGTTTTAGCCCGGCGGCAATTTTATTTGAGGGCGAAAGCGACGGTGTGTTTAACCCCGGCGACCGGATTCTGTTTTACGCCGAGCCAACCTTTAGCCGCTACACCGACGAAGACGTTTACTTTTTGAGTTACAACCAGCCTGCCCCGCCGCGGATGGCCAGCCGTTCCGGCAACCCGCAGGGGCTGCCGGCCGGCGCGGCCTGGCTCACCCGCCACGCCGAAGCCAACACCGTTTACGAGTCGCTCTACGCCGGCTACAACGGCGACCACTGGTACTGGAACGATCTGCGCCAGCCCGATAAAACAGCGGCCAGTTACGCCCTGTCGCTGGCTGCGCCGCAAACGGGCGGCCCCAACGCCACTCTCACCGTTTGGATGCGGGGTGTTACCAACCCGGCTATCAACCCCGATCACAAAGTGCGGGTGCAGGTGAACGGCGTGGTCGTTGGCGAAGATGTTTGGGATGGGGCGCTGGCCCGGCAGGCCCAGTTTTCGGTGCCGGCCAACCTTTTGCTGGCCGGGAACAATCAAATTCGATTGTCGCTGCCGGGGGTGGGAACTGTTGTTGAAAAAACACTGGTCGATGCCGTGGAGTTGAAATACCCCACCGCCAGCGGCAGCAGCGGCCAGCTCTATTTTAACAGCGACACCGGGCAAAAGCAGACCACGCTGGCCGGCTGGTCCAGCGCCAATTTGCAGGTGTTCGATGTATCGAGTCCGCTCCAGCCCAAACTTGTAACCGGCGTGCAGCTAACGCCGGTGAGCGGCAAAACCAACCTGACCATCGGCGATGCCAACGCCGACGCGGCCGGCTATCTGGTGGTGCCCGATAACCAGCTAAAATCGCCGCTGCGAATTGAACCGGCCAACCTGCTCGCCGACCCGCCCGCCGGCGCGGATTACATCATCATCACCCACCCCAATTTTGCCGCGGCGGTCGCGCCGCTGGCTGCCCATCGGGCCAACAGCGGCCTGCGCGTTGTCACCGTAACCACCGCGCAGGTGTACGATTCGTTCGGCGGCGGGCGCATGTCGGCGGAGGCGATCAAGGCCTATTTGCAGCACGCCTATCAAAGCTGGCCGTCTCCCAAGCCGCTGTATGTGCTGCTGGTGGGTGATGGCAGCTACGACTTTAAAAATTACAGCGGTTACAATCCGGCCACGTATCTGCCGCCGTTTTTGGCGCAGGTCGATCCGTGGTGGGGCGAAACCGCTGCCGACAACCGGCTGGTGACCTTTGACGGTAACAATTTCCCCGACATGCTGGTTGGCCGGCTGCCGGTTAACAGCGCCGCCGAAGCCACGGTGGTGGTCAACAAAATCATCCGGTACGAAACCCAACCGCCAATTGGCCCGTGGAATAGCCGTCACCTGTTTGTCAGCGGCGACCGGCTCGATGAGGAGACGCTGCTGGTCTCTGAGATTTTTCGGATTCACGCCGATAGCGGTTATAATAAGCTCAGCTCGCCGGCGGTGGGCTACCGTTATTACTACGACCCCGATATTTCATCCACATTACCGTATATTTACAGCAATAATGTTACGCTGCGCCAGCAATTTGTTAGCGCCTTTAACGGCGGGGCCGGTGTGGTGGCGTTTAACGGTCACAGTTCGTGGCACCAGTGGAACGCCGACCCGGTCTTTCGCTGGAGTCTGGTGGCCGCCGACAATGATGTTGACCATCTGAAAAATGATAACCGGCTGCCGGTGGTGCTGGAAATGACCTGTTTTACCGGCTTTTTTCATCACCCCCAATACCCAACGATGGACGAAAGTTTACTGCGCAAAAGCGGCGGCGGAGCGATAGCCGTGTGGGGGGCTACCGGCCTGGGGGTAGCCAGCGGCCACGATCATTTGCAGGATGGCTTTTATGATGCCATACTGTTAAGCCAGCACCCGCAACTGGGAGCGGCGGTGCTGGCCGGCAAACTGCAACTGCTGGCGTCCGGCCTCAATTTAGACCTGTTGGATACCTTCACCCTGTTTGGCGACCCGGCTCAAAAATTAAATTTCGAGATTGTGCCCTTCCCCGAGGAAAATAATGTTTATCTGCCGCTCATTTTGCGGTGATATACTAGATTCAAGATGAAACTCTCACTTTTTATTCCCCTCCCCCAGCCCCCTCCCCATTTTGGGGAGGGGGCTATTACTGAATTGGTGTGGTTTTAGCCGGCTACGCCGGCTAAAACCACACCAAAAATCTTTTCTCCCATTCTCCCCACTGGGGAGAATGGGCAGGGGGATGAGGGGAAAAAGTGCAAGTTTCAAACTTTGTTGAGTATAGAGCCAATTGTTTGTCAATAATTGGAGTCGAGTAGCGTGAAACGAAAATTAATGATTTTGACGCCAATTTTACTGTTGTTGGCCGGCGGTTTTCTGCTGTTGCTGCTGGCCGGCGGCGCTTTGTGGCTGCTCACCGGTTCCCCGGCGCACAGTTCCCAACCCATTCGCATTGCGCTGGCGCCCAACCTGCCCTCCTTTTCCGACCCCCTGCCGGCCGGCAGCAGGGCTCCCGGCAGTTCACCGGCCGGGCCGGGAGCGGCTCCACTGGCGGCAAACTCGGCGTTTGCCCCGGCTTCGGCTCCGGGCGGTGTTATCCCCGCCACGCCAGATACGGCCCAAACACGGCTGGTTATCCCCCGGCTGAATCTGGATACGCCGATAATTCCGGCCCCAATTGTGGGCCAAAGTTGGCAGGTTGACCATTTGCGCCAGGAAGTTGGCCATCTGGCCGGCACCGCCGCGCCCGGTGCGGCCAGCAATGTAGTGCTGGCCGGCCACGTGTCGCTGGTTGATGGTTCGGCGGGGCCGTTTGCCCGGCTGAACCAATTAGCCCCCGGCGATGAGGTTTGGCTGGCCGATGGCGGCAGCCGCTACCGGTACATCATCGATAACCAGCAGGTAGTCGCCCCCGAAGATATTCAGGTTACGTATCCCTCAACTGCGGGCCAGATCACGCTGATTACGTGCAGTAACTGGCAGAACGACCATTACGCCAATCGGCTGGTGGTGACCGGCCATCTGGTTGAAAATTAATAGCCTTCGGCCACTGTTGTACCCCGGCCACCCTTGCGGGTGGCTGTTTTTTGTGGCCAACGCCGTGCCTGTGAAGTTTGTCATTAGTTATTTCTCGTGTTACACTCAAAAACTTCGACCCGTGCAACAAGGTCGAAGTATCGCCCGAAGGGCCGGGGGCATGGGGGTGTCCCCCCAATACCCCCCTACCCTGTGCGGCTATTGCACAGGTTGAAAAACTTTGAAAGACATCATCGGTTAAATCATTTGTTTGGCGCTGCCTGGCAGTTGGGTGGCCCGCCGCGATTGCGGTATAATACAAATTCTGAGAACTCATCCCTCAAATAATCTGACGTGTGAGCTTATGCTACCAAAACGAATATCATTTTTTGCTTTGCTGCTTATTCTATTAATGGGGTCGGGTGGTTTAGCTGTGGCCCAGGGCGAAGACCTGGCCGTTATTTCCAGCCCGGCCAGCAACGCTGTGGTGCGCGGCACGGTGCAAATTACCGGCAGCGCCGATTATCCATCGTTTCAGTTTTACATTTTGGAATTTTCGCCGGAACCGATACCCGGCGACCAGTGGCAGATTATTGGCGCTATTCACGAGGAGCGGGTGATTAACGGCGTGCTGGAAAACTGGGATACCACGCTGGTGCCAGATGGCAGCTACACCATCCGGCTGCGCGTGGTGCGGCTCGACGGTAACTACTCCGAGGCGTTTGCCCAGCAGGTAGTGGTGGCCAATGCCCAGCCGCTGCCCACCGATACCCCTACTCCCGCCCCGGCCGATGTCGAGGAGCAGCCGGCCGGCCCGCCCACAACCACGCCCACACCGCTGCCGCCCACGCCAACTATTGTCATTGAACTGCCCATTGTTGAAACCGCTACCCCGCGGCCCATCCCCACCTCGCCGCCGCTGCAAAATCCGGAAGAGGAGCAGTCAATCATTCCCACGGTCAGCGGCTTTTCGATGTCGCCGTTGCGCGATGCCTGCCTATATGGCGGCGGGTTGATGGTGGTGCTCTTTTTGCTGTTTGCCTTTTTGTCGGCGCTGCGCCGGCTGACGCTGGGATTTATGGAACGGCGTCGCCGGAAATAAGCTGCGCGATGTCACCCTCTTTTCCGCTGTTTGGCCGCCCCAACCCGGCTCAACAATCCGGCCCGGTTGAATGGTTGATTGTTGGGCTGGGCAACCCCGGCAGCAAATACCTTGATACCCGGCACAACGCCGGCTGGCACGTGCTCGATACCATTGCCCGCGATAATCCCGGCTTTCATTTTGACGAAAGCCGCAGCAAAGCAACCATCGCCCGTGGCGCGCTGGCCGGGGTAAAGGTGGCGCTGGTTAAGCCGCAAACGTACATGAACCTCAGCGGCGAAGCCGTTGGCCCGGTGGCTCGCTTTTACAAAATCCCCCCCGAACGAATTCTGGTGGCCTTTGATGATCTGGACCTGCCGCCGGCTGTTCTCAAAATCCGCAAACAGGGCGGCCCCGGCGGCCACAACGGTATGCGCAGCCTGATCCAGCATCTGGGCACCCAGGAATTTCCTCGAATCCGGTTGGGTATCGGGCGTCCGCCCGGCCAAATGCCCGCCGAAGCCTACGTTCTGCAAAAATTCAAGCCCGATGAATGGGCGGCGATGGTCAGCACCTACGAACGCGCGGTTGAGGCCATCAAATCAATTCTGGTCGATGGCCTCGACATCGCCATGAACAAATTCAATGTAACGCCGTAGCAGTGCCTAAATGGTTATTGACCGCGTCTAATTCTAATGATAATCTAGTAAAAGACTGGTACAGTAAGCAGACACTATGGAGTATTAACCTGAGTTCGGAAATTAATCACAACCGCCATTCTTAGGAGCGTAGCGACGAAGAATCTTCGCTTTTGCCGGCAAAATTAGCCAAAAAGAGAGATTCTCACCTGCACTGCGCGCAGGCGCAAGTGTCACCCCCTTCGGTCGTTCAGAATGACATTTTAGAGAATTCCCGAACTCAGGTTATTAGCAAAATTTGAGGTAAATCCCAATATGATGCGATTTGATAAATTTACAGAACGCGCCCAGGATGCGGCCATGCGCGCCTACGAAATTTTGCAGCGCTACCAGCATTCCCAGGCCGATACTGAGCATCTTTTTTTGGCGCTCCTGGAACAACCCAATGGGCTGATTCCGGAAATTCTGGAACGGTTAAAAATTGACACCGAAATGGTGATGGACCGCATCGACCAGATTTTGTCGGCAGCGCCCAAAGTAGGTGGGATGGTCAATATGGCTGTGGGCCAGGTATACATTACCCCCCGGCTCAAACGCGTGCTCGACAACGCCCAGGAAGAAGCCAAAGGTATGCAGGATGAGTACATCTCTACCGAGCACCTGTTTTTGGCTGTTTGCAGCGAACGCGGCACACCCACGGCGCGGGTGCTGCAAGAAATGGGCATTACCAAGCCCCGCGTCATCGACATGATTGAGCAGATTCGCGGCGGCCAAAAAGTTACCACCCCCAACGCCGAAACCCGCTACCGCACGCTTGAAAAATACAGCCGCGATCTGACGGATATGGCCCACGAGGGCAAACTCGACCCGGTGATTGGCCGCGACACCGAGATTTTGCGGCTGATTCAGGTGCTGTCGCGGCGCACCAAAAACAACCCGGTGCTCATCGGCGAGGCCGGTGTGGGCAAAACCGCCATCGTTGAGGGGCTGGCCCAAAAAATAGCCGATGACGATGTACCCGAAATTTTGATGGGCCGGCGCGTGGTCAGCCTTGATTTGGGGGCGATGATTGCCGGTTCGCGGTTTCGGGGTGAATTTGAGGAGCGCCTCAAAAACGCGCTGGAAGAGATTCAGCGGGCGCAGGGTGAAATCATCCTCTTTATCGACGAATTGCACACGGTGGTTGGGGCGGGCGCGGCTCAGGGCGCGGTTGACGCCGGTAATATGATGAAACCGGCGCTGGCCCGCGGCGAACTGCGCTGCATCGGCGCAACAACGCTGGACGAGTTTCGCAAATACATTGAAAAAGACCCGGCGCTGGAACGCCGTTTTGCCCCGGTGTTTGTGGAGGAACCCAACGTTGAGCAGACCATCGAAATGCTGCGCGGCCTCAAACACCGTTACGAGGAACATCACAACGTGGCCTACACCGATGACTCGCTCAAGGCCGCGGCCCGGCTGTCGCACCGCTACGTTACGGACCGCCACCTGCCGGATAAAGCCATCGACCTGATTGACGAAGCCGCCAGCAAATTGCGCATCGCCATCTATTCCATGCCGGAAGAGCTGAAACAGAAAAAGAAGCAGTTGCGCAAGCTGGAACAGGACGAAAACGAGGCCGGTCAAAATCAGGATTGGGAATTTGCCGCTCAGGTAAAAGTGGAACGGCTGCGGCTGGATGACGAATTTAAGGCCGAATACGAGGCCTGGCGGCAGGAGAAAAACCTGGACGAAGTGGTAAAAGTGAGCGACATTGCCGAGGTGGTCTCAAACTGGACCGGCATTCCGCTGCACGATATGCTGGAAACCGAGGCCGAAAAGCTGCTGCGCATGGAAGATGCCCTGCACAAACGTATCATCGGCCAGGATGAGGCCATCAACGCCATCAGCGACGCCATCCGCCGGGCGCGCTCGGGCTTAAAAGACCCGCGCCGGCCCAGCGGCAGTTTTCTGTTTTTGGGCAGTTCCGGCGTGGGCAAAACCGAGCTGGCCAAGGCGCTGGCCTGGTTTTTGTTTGATGACGAGGACGCCCTCTTGCGCATAGACATGAGCGAATACCGCGAGGGACACACCACCAGCCGGCTGTTCGGTTCGCCGCCGGGCTACGTGGGCTACGATGAAGGCGGCCAACTGACCGAAGCGGTGCGCCGTCGCCCCTATCAGGTGGTGCTGTTTGATGAAATTGAAAAAGCTCACCCGGACGTTTGGAATGCGCTGCTGCAAATTCTGGAAGATGGCCGGCTCACCGACGGCCACGGCCGCAATGTTGATTTTACCAACACGGTTATCATTATGACCAGCAACATTGGCACCGCTTTTGGCCCCAAAGGCGGCACGCTCGGCTTCAGGCAGCGCGGCGACCAGGGTACGTTTGACGATACGAAGCTCAAGGGCGATATTCAGGATTCGCTGCGCCAGCACTTTCGGCCAGAATTTCTCAACCGCATCGACGAGATTATTGTGTTCCACACGCTCACCAAAGAGCAGGTCACAGCCATTGTCGATTTGCAGATGACAGAGATTGCCGGCCGGTTGGGCGAGCACGGTATCACCATCGAACTGACTCAGTCGGCCCGGGTGTGGTTGGCCGAACAGGGGTTTGACCCCGCGTTTGGGGCGCGCCCGCTGCGCCGCACCCTGCAAAAACAGGTCGAGTCGCCGCTGTCGGTGCGGCTGCTCAAAGGTGAATTTAAAGACCACGATGTGATTGTGGTGGATTACAACGAAGAAGAAGGGTTGATTTTTGTAAAACGAGATCAGCTTGTGGTTGAAGTCCCCGCCGATGTTTCGGTGAATGTTGAGGAATAGCGGCCAACCCACAGCCGTAAAAAAACCGCAGGGAGTTTCCTCTCTGCGGTTTTTTTGTTGGTCCAATGATTAGTGCTGGCCGTTGTTTGACTCCGACACAGCCGTTACCCAGGCCGGCATTGAAATATACCCGGCCTTGAGTTTTTCAATGCGATGCAGCAAATATGTTGAAAAGTGGTTGCTGTAGCGTTCCCACAGTTCCGGCAACCGCCAATCGTTGCCGGTAACGCGGGTTCGGCATGACGGGGTGCCGCAGCCGCAAATAAATTCATCGTAGGGGCTGCTGTCGGTCATGGCGTAATCAAAACAGACCTCTTCACCGGGCAAGATGTCTCGCAAAGCGACCAGGCTTATCTGTCCGCGCAGTCCGGCGTTTGGCTCACAGGAATGGTTAACGTAGTCAGCCGGCTCCGGCAGCCGAGTGGCCACCAGGTACAGCCCTTCGTCAACCTGCAAACTGTGCTGCCGGGCGCGTTCTGGCAACTGGTACAGTTGTTCATCAGTTACAACCTCGCCGCCCCAGACTACCAACAGTTCACCCGCGGTGATAAATTCGCGGGCAAATACGCCAAAACCACCCTTGTTGGGGTTGGTACTGGCTTCCAGCTTGGGTGACAGATAATTTGTTTGGGTTGCGTACATCTAATCTTGTTCCCTTTCTGCTGTCTCAAAATAAAATAAGTGGCCCAGCGGGGGCCACCCTTGAATTAGAAATTATAATATGAATTGGGCGGAGTAAAAATTTTCGCCCTTAATTTGCAGCTTTTGTCACAAACAAACAGATAATTGGCCTTAAATTCGCTGGCTTTGGCCGGTTTTCGCCAAAATATCCCCATTTCAGCGCCAAACGCCGGGCCGGTCGCGTTATCAGCGTATTTAACCGATTTACTATTTGGGCAAGGGCAGCGTGCCCAACTCCACCCACAGGTTGGCCGGTTGGCCGGCGGGCGTTAATACCGTAACCCGCACCGCGTACTCGCCGGGGGGAAAATCGGCGGGCACCCACAGGGCGTGGTTGTCGCGGACGCGTTCGCCGGCGGCCCAGCGAGTGGTGGGGTAGCGGTTGTGCGAGGGCTGCTGTTCGCTTTGCAGCACCATCTGCCCGGCGGCATCAACCAGTTGCAGGGCGATCCGGCTATCTTCAACCGGCGCGCTGATCGCCTCCCAAAAAACAGCGATCCGCACAAAACCGTTGGGAACGATGACGACGCGTTCCGGCGTGGCCCCCAGCAGCCGCAGCGAGCCAAACTCCGCCGTCACCGGCCAGGCGATACCTAACTCGGGCAGGGTGGGCCGGCGCAGGGCCGGTTCAACCGTTACCGGCACAGCGATGACATCAGCCCGGCCGGGGTCGCCGCCGGCCAGCACCGGCAGCCGCGCCCAGTTGGCCGGATTGTACAGGCCGGTCACCAGCCAGTAATCGCCGGGAGGGGTGCCGGGCGGCAGCGGTACGGTGTGTTCATCTCGCACAAAACCCCACGGTTGCCACTGGCTGCCGGGCAGGCCGCCGGGGTGCAGGTTGTCCTGCCCGGCGTACAGATTGCCGGCGTCGTCAACCAACTGCGCCAGCGCGCTGTAATCCACGCCGAGCGGCTGCCGGGCCTGCCAGAAAAGCGTCAATTGAAAAGTGTCGCCGGGCCGGGCCGCCGGCGCGGCGAGCGTGTAGCCGAGCAGGTTGATCTGGTCGCCAAAATTGACCTGCCGGGCCACGCCGGCCTGGGCCACGCTAACGCCATCGAACTGGATTTTGAACGGGCTGCTAAAGCGGTCAAGGTAGGCCAATTTTAACCCGATGAGCAGGACTGCCAGCATCGCCAGCGCCAGCAGTTGCGCCGGCGCAAACGCACCCGCCGGACTGGTTTTGGCCGCGGGCGCGGCCGGGCCGGCGAGCGCCAATCCGGCCAGCAGTGCCAGCGCCGCCAGCGACAGCCAGTTGGCGGTGCGGCGCAACGGCGTTTCGGCAAATTCCAGCCGCAGGGTGTGGCGGCCGGCGGGCATTTCTACGGCGATGAGGCCGCGCTCGCTGAAGGGATGCGCGGCGGCGGGCTGGCTGTCGATTTGAGCCTGCCAGCCGGGAAAGTAAAAGGCGTTGACCACGGCCCGGAAAGCTACAGGCGACCAGATGTCGGCATCGAGCCGGTTGAAGCCGGGCGTAACGGCGTGAACCACGGCCCCGACGGGTAAATAGTCGCGGGCCAGCCGATCGATGGCCCGGCCCTGGCCGTACTGCGTTTCCAGCGGCGAGTCGGGCGGGGTTTGCGCCACCCAACTGGGCAGGTACTCGCCAAACGAGGTAGTGCCGATAGCGCCGGTGCGGTGCTCGTAGGCGAACATATCCGGGGTTGAAGGTGCGGGTGGCAAATCGGTGCGATAGCGCGGGTAGAGCAGCGGCGCGGCAGCCATAACGATGAGGCCAGCCCCGGCCAGCGTCAGCCAGAAACCGGCGCGACCCGGCGCGGCGGCCACGGCCAGCCCCCCCAACAGGGCGATGGCCAGCGCCGCCGGCCCCAACAGTCGATGTGGAAATTGAATAAAGGCCAGCAGCGGCAGGCGCTCCCACACCGGCTGCGAGGCAGGCAACATCATCGAAATTGCGCCGGCCAGCACCAGCCCGCCAAACAGCACGGCGGTGAGCGCGGCAGCGGCCGGTAATCGTTTTTTATACAAAGCCATCGCCCCGGCAACCAGCCCGACCAGCGCCAGGGCAAACTGCGCCAGCCCCAGCGTTAACGGCGCGGGCGGGTTGAGCAGGCCGGTGTTGGCCGGGGCCGGCAGCGAGAATAACTGCGCCAGCGACACAAAGTTGAAGCGGAAATCAAAATCCGGGGAAATGATGACCCGTTCAACCTGGGCAAACTGTTTTTCAACCAGCGCCGGCAGCAGAAAAAAGGCCGCCAGCCCGGCTCCCAGCGCCAGCGCGGCCAGCGCCAGCGCCCCGGAGCGGAGGCTGCGCCCGGTTTGCCACCAATACAGCGGCAGATAAAGGGCCAGCAGCGGCACAAACAGCAGGCTCAGGGTATTGTGGGTGAGCAGCGCCGCCCCGAGTGTTATTGCCGCCAGCGCCGTGTCGCGCCGGTTGGGCGATTGCAGCAGGCGGGTGAAGCTCCAAAAAACAAAGGGAAACAGAGCCATCGCCCAGGCAGCGGGCAGGCTGCCCCGAAACAGGGTGTTGTAGAGTTGAAACGGGGCGTAAACGTAGGCGACAGCGGCCAGGATACCGGCTTTCGGCCCAAACAGCGCTTTGGTAAACAGGTACAGCCCGCTGGCAGCAAGCAGCGTGGCCAGCCCCAGCGACAGGTTAAAGGCCGCCGCGGCGGTGAGGCCGGCGATAAAATTTAACAGCGCGGTGATGCTGTACGACAGCGGGGCGTAAAAAACAAACAGCGGAAAGCCATAGCCGTAAGCCAAATCCGGCAGCCAGCGCGGCAGCAGGTGGCCCTGCGCCATCGCCTGGGCCAGGGCCATTACCCGGTACAAATGCAGCAGGCCATCGGCGCTGTGGGTGAGGGTGGGGTGGGCCAAAGGCAAAACTGCTGGTGCAGCTAACAGCCACACCAGCAGTAAGTGGTAAAGATTATTGCGCCTCATCAGATAAAGGCTGAAGGCTGAAGGCTGAATCTGAGCTATGCATCATCTCACTTTTCCTCCTCAGCAGAATTGCGAATGGCGAATGAACGGAACACACAACACTCAACACGAACTCAAAACTTAAAACTCATCACTATTTGGACATATCTTTCAGGCCGAAATAGGCCGGGGCGGCGGTCAGTTCCGGGTAAGTGGGATAAACAATACTCCAGTAGGTTTGCTCGTCGTCCATTGTCCACTTGGGATCGGCCACGTAGATCAGGCTCATTACCCCAATCCAGGGTTGCCAGTTTTCTTTGGCGTACTGGTAGGCGCGAATGAAATATTGCGCCTGTTGCTCCGGCGAAACGGCGTGCCATTTATAAGGCGAGTCAGGGCGCGGGTCGATGGTCCAGCCAAACTCCAGCAGCACAATTTTCTTGGCTTCGTCGCCATTTTTAACCATGATCTGGCGAATATCTTCAACGTGGCGGAAGCAGTAGGTTCGGCGCAGTTCTTCCGGCACGTTGTTTTCCGGTTTGAAGTCGCCGGGGTTGGCCAGGCCGGGCGTGCGAGCCACTTCGGCGGGGTCCATTTCCGGCGGCGAGGCGTAACCGGGCGCGTGCGCACCCAGCGCATCAAAATATTGGGCCGCGCCGGCATCGTACATTTCCTGAATGTAGTACACATCCGGCCGGGCCACGTCGTCGTTGCGGGTGGTGGGGGCCATGCCGGCGCTGATAATGACGGGGTAGGGGTCTACCGCTTTGATCGCTTCCGAGACGGCCTTGAGCATTTGAGTGTATTCGCCGGCGTTGGGCGGGCGGTTACCCCATTCGCGGGCCAGGTTGGGTTCGTTCCAAACCTGGTAGGCATCGATGCGGCCTTTGTAGCGTTGGGCCACGGCGCGGGCAAAATCGGCAAAATCCTGCAGGTTGTTGGGCGGGCCAATTTCCGGGTACCCGCCGCCAGCCCACTGTGGCTGCACACCGAGCCGCACAATTATTTTGAGGTTGTGCGCATCTACCTGGTCCATAATCCGGTCGGTGCGGCTCCAATCGAACTCACCTTTGTTGACCGGCTCAATTTCGCGCCAGGCAAACTCTTGTTTAACCCAGTGAAAACCGGCGTCTTCGATGAGTTTCAAATCCCGGTCGGCGATTTCCGCCTGCCAAAAGAGGAACGCCTGCATGCCGTAATCCGGCGAGGTCATAGTTACCGGCGCATTGTTGATCACCGGCGCAACGGCAGCGGGTTGGGCCGGTTCGGGGGCTGTTGTGGGGCCAGGATTAGCCTCGGGTGAACTGCCGGGATCGGTTGGCGCGGCGGCCGCCGGCTGTTCGGTGGGTTGTTCGGTCGGTTGTTGTTCAGCGGGCGGCGCAGGATTGGTTTCGGCGGGTTGTTGGATGGGCGCCGGGGTAGCCGCCGGCGCCTGGCCCTCTTGCGAAAAGCGAACAATTTCCAGCGTGGCGGTAGCAGCGGGACGGCTGGCCGGGGCGCTGGGTTCATAAAAGAAGATGGCGTACGCGGCAAACGCGGCGGCGCACAGCAACATCATCACCAATCCGAGGCCGCCTACAATCGGCAGCAGCAACCAGTAGTTGAAATCCTTTTTTTGTGGTTGCAAATGACGTTGTTGAGTCATAAATTGAAACCTCTACATTATAAAAGAGCTTGCAGGCAGGGCCAGGTTGCCCATTCTGCTTCAGGCAAAAATACGTTCAAAAGTAGCTATTTGGGCATATTGGCCAGCGCATCGTAAGTGGCCGTACCGACGATCCCAAAGTTGGCCAGCTCGGTGTTGCCGGCAGTCACGTTGTAATCCAGGTTCCACAGGAACATGGTGCCCACCCAGCCCCACTCTTTGCCCATTTGGTAGGCTTTGACCGTGTATTCGGCCTGGCGCTGCACCGAGTTTTCCTGGGCAAAGGTGAAGCGAGCATCGCCGGTAAAGCGCCACACCGGCCAGCCAAACTCGGTGGGCCAGATGGTTTTGTCGCCATCGCCGTTGGCCACCATCACCTGCCGGTACTCTTCCATTGTATTACGGAAGAAAAAGCTCCGGTGATCGTCGAAGCCGCGGTTGGGGTCAAAATCGCCGCCCTGGTACAGCGCATCGGGCGGGTTGGCGAAACCGCTGGGGTGCGCGCCGACGGCATCAAAAAAGCCTTTGGCCCCGTTGGCGTACATCTGGCGCAGATATTCCACGTCGTCGAGCGCGGCGGGCGGAGGCGCGCCGGTGGG
Organism: Anaerolineae bacterium; assembly: GCA_022071955.1. Taxonomy (GTDB): domain Bacteria; phylum Chloroflexota; class Anaerolineae; order 4572-78; family J111; genus J095. The sequence continues at coordinate 365,645 of JAJVIM010000012.1, read as the reverse complement.
GGTGAGCGCGCCGCTGACCACAATCATATCCGGGTTGACCGATTTTATGCCGGTGTAAGCGGCTTTCAGCAATTCCACATAGTTAGCGGGATTTACCCGGCCCTGGCCGCCGGCCTCGTAGTAGAGGTTTTGCTCGTTCCACACTTCAATGGCTTGTACCTTGCCGCGATAGCGGTCGGCCACGCGGCCAACAAATTCGGCGTATTTAATGGGATCGGCCGGCGGCCCTTCGACGCTTTTGTCGTCGTCGCCGGGACGCGCCCAGTCCGGTGCTTTGGGGATGCTCAGCAGCACTTTGATGCCGTTGCCGGCATACGCGCCGATGACGTCATCCCAAAAACCCCAGTTGTACGAGCCGGGAGCCGGCTCAACTTCTTTCCAAGGCATCTGGAATTTAACCCAATTGAAGCCCATGCCTTTAATCAAGCCCACATTTTGGGCTTTATTGCCGCGCGGGTCAACCTGAATCCCGTAATCAAACGGCAAATTGCCCACCGACGAGGCTACTGCCGGCGCGGCCGGTTTGGGTTGGGCTGCCGCCTGCTGTTGTTGCTGCGGCGCGGGTTTGGCCGCTTCCGGTTCCGGGGTGGGCGAAGGCAGCGGGGTGGGTGTTGGTTCCGGGGTGGGGGTTGGCACCGGCGTGGGCGTAGCCACCAGCAGGGCCACCGCGCCCCGGTCTACCGAGGCGTTGGCATTTTGCTGGTTAGAGGCAATGGCCGCCACTACCTGATACTGGCCGCCCGCTTCGGGGGCGGTCCAGCGGTAGTTGGGGTTGCTCAAATCGGCCACATTTTCGGCAATCACGCCGCCATCCTGGTTTTCTACCCGCCACACTACCGAAAATTGATTTTCAACCGGCGGGATGACCAGATCGACAAATTTTTGAATCACGTTCCAGATTTCGGCGTCGTTGTCGGCAGTGAGCAGGTTTTGAATGGCCACACCGCGCAAATTGTACTGCGGCACAAATTGCAGTTTGCGGGCAATGCTGGCCGCGGTTTGCAGGTAAACGGTATGCTGCGTGTTATTTTCATCAAGGTAGGCAAACCAGTAAGTGCCGCTGTTGTCATCAAACTGCACGCCGGTGGAGGCTTGCAGGCCGGCCAAAGTAAAATCGACCTGCTGGCCGGGCGTGACAATATTTTGCCCGCCCACAATTGAAACCGCGCCCAGCGGGCTGATGGCTTCCTGGTAGCCAATATCCTGGGTGATACCGTTGACTTGCAGTGTGCTGAGTGTGGTCAGCAGCAGTTGAATTTTGTAGCGATTGATTTCGCCCACGGCCCAATCCAGCATCGATTCCATTTGGCCGCCGGGTACGTAGGCGCGCGGGTCTGGCGAGGTAGGAATTTTAACCGCGTTGGCTATGCGTCCAATGGCCTGCCAATCGTACGCGCCGGTGTCCCAGGTATCGGCCGAGATGGGCGCGGGCAGTTCAACCCGCACCGAAAGCTGCCTGTCCGGCCCCAGTTGGTCGCGGAGCGTTTGCAAAAAGGCGGTGAACTGGTCGCGCAGTTGCGGCGAAATGCCGCGGTAATCAATATCAATGCCGGGGTAGCCGTCGCGGTTAACAATGGCGGCAATGGTTTGGGCGTGCTGGTCGCGCGCGGCCGGATCGATGAGCATATTATCGATGAGGTCAGAGCGCACCGAGCCATCGGCGTACCAGTTGCGCAGGGTAGGGATAACCACCACGTTTGGCCCCTGTACTTCGGCCGGTAACGGTGACGGCTCACCGGCCACCTGGCCATCGGCATCCAGATACAGCCCCTGCGGGTTCACTTCAGACAGGGTGTTTTGCGCCACGCCGGTGGCGAAGGCGTTGGGCGCGTAGTCGGCGGAAATATGCGGGGTGACCGGGTGCGTTTGCATGGCGGCCACGTATTCCGGCAAATAGTCCAGCGCAGATTCCATTGTATCATCGGCGTTGATAATCTGGCTGGGCAGCCACTCCCAACTTTCGCCGGTCCAGGCGTACAGGTCAAGCGTGCTGTACGGTTCGGACTCGTTGGGGATGGGGATTTTGATGACGTTTTGAGTGGGTTCGGTGCCTTTGAGCTGAATGTGGTACAGCGGGCTTTTCATCACCAGATTGGGCGGAATGTCTTCGGCGGCGGCCAGCAACGCGCTGCCGGCGGAACCTTCCAGAAACAGGCTGCGCGGAATGGCAGTAAGTTTTACCCGAAACGAACGGCTGACGCCATCGGGCAAAAAGGTAAGTTGGGTGCCGTCGGGGTCTTGAATTGCGCCGCCATCGCGGCTGATGCGCTCGTAGCCAAGGCTGAGCAGGCGGTCGGCCAGCGAAATGGGCGGCAGAAGCAGGGCACTCAAAATGAGCAGCGGGATCAGTACAAAATTGATGATTACGCCGCCAAAACGGCTTTCAAAGATCAGTTCAAAGGGGTTCTTTGCGCTCGATGTCATAACGACTTGTCTCTTTTCCTTCCTTTACTACAATCCCAACAACCAGCCGTACCCCCTCACGGTTGGCGGAACTGACCAGTTCCCGGTAGCCAGCCCGCAGGATTAGATACAAACCTGATAGTATAAGTAGATAGCTCAAAATGGCAAAACGGGCGGGAATTACCGCTTGTTTATTTGGGCATATTGGCCAGCGCGTCGTAAGTGGGCGTACCAACAATACCAAAGTTGGCCAGCTCGGTGTTGCCGGCAGTCACGTTGTAATCCAGGTTCCACAGGAACATGGTGCCCACCCAGCCCCACTCTTTGCCCATTTGGTAGGCTTTGACCGTGTACTGGGCCTGTTTTTCCAGCGAGTTGCCCTGAGCAAAGGTGAAGCGGGCGTCGCCGGTAAAGCGCCACACCGGCCAACCAAACTCGGTGGGCCAGATGGTTTTGTCGCCATCGCCGTTGGCCACCATCACCTGCCGGTACTCTTCCATTGTATTGCGGAAGAAAAAGCTGCGGTGATCGTCAAAGCCGCGGGTGGGGTCAAAGTCACCGCCCTGGTACAGCGCATCGGGCGGGTTGGCGAAACCGCTGGGGTGCGCGCCAACGGCATCAAAGAAGCCTTTGGCCCCGTTGGCGTACATCTGGCGCAGATATTCCACGTCGTCGAGCGCGGCGGGCGGGGGTGCGCCGGTGGGGGTGAGCGCGCCGCTGACCACAATCATATCCGGGTTGACGCCCTTAATAGCGTTGTACGATTGTTTGAGCAGTTCGGTGTAGGCGGCAGCATTAATCCGGCCCTGGCCGCCGGCCTCGTAGTAGAGGTTTTGCTCGTTCCAAATTTCAATGGCCTGCACTTTGCCTTTGTAGCGTTCGGCAACTTTGGCCACAAAATTGGCGTAAGTGGCTGGATCGGCCGGCGGCCCTTCGACGCTTTTGTCGTCGTCGCCGGGACGCGCCCAGTCCGGTGCTTTGGGGATGCTCAGCAGCACTTTGATGCCCGCCGAAGCATACGAGCCAATCACATCGTCCCACATGCCCCAGCCGTAATTGCCCGGCGAACCTTCAACATCTTTCCAAGGCATCTGGAATTTAACCCAGTTGAAACCCATACCTTTAATTAAGCTCACATTTTGGGCTTTGTTGCCGCGTGGGTCAACCTGAATCCCGTAATCAAAGGGCAAATTGCCTTTGGCCGCGGCTACCGGCGCGGGGCCGGCCGGTTCGGGCGGCGGCGCATCGGCGGGCGGCGGGGCGGCTTCTACCGGCGGCGGTGGTGGCGGCGGGGTGGCGGTTGCTTCCGGAGTGGCGGTTGGTTCCGGGGTGGGCGAGGGCAGCGGGGTGGGGGTGGCCACCAGCACGCTGACGCTGCCGCGCGGCACGGCCGCATCGATGTTTTGATTGGCGGCAATCGCGGCTTGAACCTGGTACGCACTCCCGCTCGGCGGTACAGTCCAGCGAAAATCGGGCGCGCTCAGGTCAACCACGTCTTCGGCAATCACGCCGCCATCCTGGTTTTGCACCCGCCACACCACCGAATACTGGCTTTCAACCGGCGGAATGACCAAATCCAAAAACTTGCGGATCACGCCCCAAATCTGGGCGTCGTTATCCTGGCCCAGCAGGTGTTGCACGGCCACGCCGCGCAAATTGTACTGGGCCACAAATTGCAGCTTGCGGGCAATGCTGCTGGCGTTTTCCAGGTAGATGGTGCGCTGGACATCGTTTTGGTCCAGGTAGGCGTACCAGTACGAACCGCTGTTGCGGTCAAACTGAATGCCGGTGGTGGCCGGCAACCCGCCGAGGGTAAAATCAATCTGGTCGCCAGCGTTAACCACCCGGTTTTCGCCAACGGTGGTTACGCTGCCCAGCGGCTCCAGCGCCTGCTGGTAAGTGATGTTGTGCAGCGCGCCGTTCACTTCTTCTGTGCTGAGGGTAGACAGCACCAACTGAATTTTGTAACGGTTCACCTGCCCCACGGCCCAATCGAGCAGCGATTCCATTTTGCCGCCCTGAGTGTAGTCGGCGGGGTTGGGCGAGGTGGGTACTTTAACTACATCGGCAAGCTGGCCGATGGCCTGCCAGTTGTACGCGCCGGTTTCCCACTCATCGGCGGATACCTGAAACGGAAAATCAACCCGCACCGACAGCAGTTTGTTGTCGGGCAGTTCAGCCCGGAGTTCGCGTAGAAAAGAGGTATATTCCTCCTGCAAGTCGGCGTCTACGCCGCGGTAATCAATATCGATGCCCTGGTAGGCGTTGCGCTGCACCAAATCGGCAATGGCCCGCACGTGTCGCTGCCGCGCGGTTTCGTCGATGATCATATTGTCAACCAGATCGGAGCGCAGCGAGCCGTCGCTAAACCAGTTTTTAATGGTAGGCAGCACGGTTAGGGTTGAGTTGACAATTTCCGGCGGCAGGTCAATTTTGCCCTCTACCCGGCCATCGTTGCCAATGGTCAGCCCCTGCGGGTTGATTTCTACCAGCGTATCTTTAACGTTGTCGGAGACCACATCGCTGATGGTGTAATCGGTGGACACGTTGGGGTTAACCGGGTGGGTAGACATCACCACCACCGATTCCGGGGTAAAATCCAGCTCAGACACAATGACGCCTTCGCCTGCCGGTTTGTGGTTGGGCAGCCACTGCCAATCTGCGTTGTGCCAGGTGTACAAATCCAGCGAATTGGGCTGGTCAATATCTTTGGGGATGGGGATTTCCAGCACCACGGCTTTGGCCGGTGTGCCGCGCCATTCAATCTGATAAAACGGGCTGCGCATAATCAGGTTGGGGGGGATGCTTTCGGCGGCGGTGAGCAAACTGCTGCCGGCGGAGCCTTCTAAAAACTGGCTGCGCGGAATAACGTTGAGTTTGGCTCTAAATGAGGTCAGCACGCCCTGCGGCAAAAAGTCGATGGTCATGCCATCCTGCTGAAGGGTGGCGCCGCCGGTGCCAATTTTGGTATAACCAATGCTCATCAGCCGGCTGCCCAGCGAAATTGGCGGCAAAAACAGGACAAACAAAACAATGGCCGGAATGATGATGATGTTTACAAACAGGCCGCTCCATTTGCCTTCGATGATTCTTTCAATGAGCAGGATCAGCGGATTGGGTTTTGGTGACATAATCTCTCTCGTCTTGTGGTGCGCAAATTAGTAGTTTAACCAGACAAATAATCGTGTCAAACTTGGCCGGCCAAATCCCTAACAACAAGCAGCCGGTCTAACCCGGCCAGGTCTGGTTTAATGTGAACTTCTGCGCCCGGAAAATAGCTTTGGGCCAGCTTTTTTACTGCGGCCCCCTGATCAAAACCGATTTCAACCAGCAGCGTGCCGCCCGGTTTTAGTTTTTTGGGAGCCTGCGCCAGCAGCCGTTCGATAATATCCAGCCCGGCCGGGCCGCCATCGAGCGCCAGCCGGGGTTCAAACTGCTGCACTTCCGGGGCGGTGGCGGCCAGTTGCGGCTGGCTAACGTAGGGCGGGTTGCTGGCAATCAAATCGACGGGGTGGGGCAGTGGGGCCAGCAGATCGCCGGGCAAAAACGTAATGCGCCCGGCCACGCCATGCTGCTGAGCGTTGTGGCGGGCTACCGCCAGCGCCGCCGTTGAAATATCAATGGCGGTGATCTGCGCCCGGGGCAGCCGGCTGGCCAGCGCCACGGCAATGCAGCCGCTGCCCGCGCCCACATCGGCAAGAGTGGGTTGAGGCCAGCCAGCTGCCAGATGCAGGGCGGTTTCTACCAGCAGTTCGGTTTCTGGCCGGGGAATGAGCACCGCCGGCGAAACGGCAAAATCCAGCGCAAAGAATTCTTTGTGGCCGGTAATATAGGCCACCGGCTCGCGCGCGGCCCGCCGCTCGATGGTGTGCCAAAACGCCTGGCTCTGCTCCGCGGCCAGTTGGGCCTGCGGATAGCTCAGCAGCCAGGTGCGGGTTTGATTAAGGGTGTGCGCCAACAGAATTTCGGCGTCGAGTTGAGGGGTTTCGCAGTGGGTGGCGGCAAGACGTTGGACAGCCGTTTTGAGGGCATCGGCAACAGATAACTTCTGCATTATCACCAGCAAGCGGCGGCATACCGGTAATCGATATGCCGCCGCGGGTTAGGCTTCGGCCAGTTGTTCCAGCTTTTTGGCCTGGTCGGCTTTAGCCAGCGTTTCAACAAATTCGTCAATCTCGCCGTTGAGGATGTTTTCCAGCCGGTAGCTGGTAAACCCGATGCGGTGATCGGTAACGCGTGTTTGCGGAAAATTGTAGGTGCGGATTTTTTCGCTGCGGTCGCCGCTGCCCACCTGCGAGCGCCGGGCCGCGCCGAGTTCGGCTTCGCGGCGGCGCTGTTCAATATCGTACAGGCGGGCGCGCAAAATATTAAACGCCTTGATTTTGTTTTGAAGCTGGCTTTTTTCGTCCTGGCAGCTAATAACAATGCCGGTGGGCAGGTGGGTGAGCCGCACCGCCGAGTCGGTGGTGTTAACGCTCTGGCCGCCCGGCCCGGACGAGCGGAAAATATCAATGCGCACGTCGGCGGGGTCAATTTCAATTTCTACTTCGTCAATTTCCGGCAGCACGGCCACGGTGGCGGTAGAGGTGTGAATGCGGCCGCCGCTTTCGGTTTGCGGGATGCGCTGTACCCGATGCACGCCGCTTTCGTATTTGAGTTTGGAGTACGCGCCCGCGCCGTGGACTTCAAAAACAATTTCTTTGAAACCGCCAATGCCGGATTCGTTTTTGCTGAGCACGGCGGTTTTCCAGCCCTGGCCGTCGGCGTAGTGGCTGTACATGCGGAACAGGTCGGCGGCAAACAGGCCGGCTTCGTCGCCGCCGGCTCCGGCCCGGATTTCGACAATAACGTCTTTTTCGTCGTTGGGGTCTTTGGGCAGGAGCATGGTTTCCAACCGCTCCTCCAGTTCCGTTTTTTCCAGCGCCAGGCTACTGCGCTCTTCAACGGCCATGGCTTTCATGTCGTCGTCAAGGTCATCGGCCAGCATTTCTTTGATGCCGGCCAACTGCTCCACCACCTCCCGGTAACGCTGCGTGGTTTGCACAATTGGTTCCAGGTGAGATTGTTCCTGGCCGTACTTCATCAATTTTTCAGGGTCTCGCGTTACTTCCGGCTGCGACATCAACGCCAGGAGTTCGTTGTAGCGAGCCTCAACATCTGCAAGTTTATCTAACATAATTCCTCTAACAACAAACCCGCCGTCACGGGCGGGTCAAATTTACCGGATCGATTGCTGCATATCATAAATGAAGAGCGGCGAGTCGTCAAACGTGGGCGGTACGTCCGACGTTTTAGGAGAACGGGGAGTGTGGGGGGTACCCCCCACACTCCCCGTGGTTTCCAAAGATTTTGGACGCACCCAAACGCGGCCGGGTGATTATTTGGGCAGCAGCTCCGCGATGAGGTCTGACAGATCGTGCAGGCTCACCGGTTTGCTCAGGTAGCCATCAACCCCGGCGGCCAGACAGCGTTCGCGGTCGCCGGGCATGGCCAGCGCCGTGAGCGCCACAATTGGGATGTTGGCCAGCGCGGTGTTGGTTCTGATCTGGCGGGTGGCTTCCAGCCCGTCCAGCTCTGGCATGTGGATGTCCATTAAAATCAGGTCGGGCCGCATTTTTTGGGCGTGCGTCACGGCTTCAAGGCCGTCTTTGGCGGTGATCACCCGGTAGCCCATCGCCGACAGGTAGCTGCTCATCACCTCGACATTGGCGGCGTTGTCTTCGGCCAGCAAAATCAGCGGACTGTAGCCGTTGTCTGTTGGAGCCGGCCGGCCGGCGGCCGGTTCGGCGGTGGTGGGTGAACTGCTGGCGGTGGATTCTGGCGGCTGTCGCCAGGGCATAATCACGGTAAAGCGGCTGCCCTGCCCCACCTGGCTGGTTACTGAAACCGTGGCCCCGTGCAGTTCGGCCAAAAGCTGCACCAAAGCCAGCCCCAGGCCGGTGCCTTCGTACTGGCGAGCCAGCCGGCTGTCGAGTTGCACAAAGGGTTGAAAAACCAGTTCCAGATTTTCGGCGGGAATGCCGATGCCGGTATCCCAAACGGTTAGCGACACGGTTTGGTCATTGGCGTTGGGCTGCACTTCCAATCCAACATGGCCGCCTTCCGGGGTAAATTTTACGGCGTTGCTGAGTAAATTAACCAGAATCTGTTTGAGCCGCCGTTCATCGGCCTGAATCACCACCGGGGAATCGGGGTAGCTTTCGGTGATGGACAGAGTTTTGGTTTTGGCCGTTTGCTGCACAAAGCGAATGCTGGCGCGGCAAACATCTTCTATCACTACCGGCCCAAAATCCAGTTGAACTTTGTCGGCTTCAATTTTAGACACATCAAGGATGTCGTTGATCAGCGCCAGCAAATGGCGGCCACTTTCCTGAATAATCCTGAGCGAGTTGGCCTGCTTCTGGTTGAGCGAGCCGTATACTTTTTCCTGCAAAATTTCGGCCATGCCTAAAATGGCGTTGAGCGGGGTGCGGAGTTCGTGGCTCATGCTGGCCAAAAATTCGTCTTTAACGCGCAGGGCATGGGTGAGCCGGCGGTTGGCGTTTTGCAACTCTTTGGTGCGCTCATCGATGCGCTGGGCCAGGAGGGTGCGTTCTTTTTGCAGCGTTTCCCGCACCTGGCGCTGTTCGGTAATGTCTCGTCGAATGCCGACCAGCCCGGTCAGTTGCCCTTCGCTGTTGCGCAGCGGCACTTTGGTGGTGAGCACCCAGCGCTCTTTGTTCGACTGTTTGGTTACCACCCTTTCTTCTTTGTTAACCAGGGGCTGGCCGCTTTGCAGGATTTGCGCCTCTTCCGCCTGAATATTTTCGGCAATTTCCAGCGGGTAAAAATCGGTGTCAGTTTTGTTGATCACGCCGATGAGGCTGCTGGCTTCCAACTGGCGCAGGGTGGCTAAATTAACCACAATGAATCTGCTGTCGAGGTCTTTAACAAAGATTTCGTCGGGCACGTTATTGATGACGGTGCGCAGTAGATTGCGCTCGGCGATGAGTTCTTCCTGAGTGTGTTTGCGCGGGGTAATATTGCGCAGCACGGCCAAAAAACAGGTTTCGCTGGCCCAGCGGGTTTGGCCCACCTGCATTTCGTAAATGCTGGCGCTGTCGGGGTGGGCAATTTCCAGCTCGGTGGTTTCACCCACAACCAGGGGGTAGTCAAACATTGGCTCCGTTAAAGGGCCAGTATCGAGATCAAAAATTATCCGGGCCGCCTGGTTGGCAAAGCGGATAATGCCATCCGGGCTGACAACCACAATGCCGTCAGAATTTTGCTCGATGAGGGTGTGCAGCCGGCGCTCGCCGGTTTCAAGGGCCTGCATTTTTTGGTTAAGTTCCAGCAACAGTTGCTGGCGCTCCAGCGCGCAGCGCATCGAGCGGTTTAGCTGCCACTCGTCCAGCCGGCCGGTAACCAGATAATCCTGCGCGCCGGCCCTAACCGCCTGCACTGCCAGCGGTTCAGCCTCAACGCTGGTTAAAATAATGACCGGGTACGACTCGGCGGCTTGCTGGAGCGCGGCAAACGCATCGGTTCCCAACCCAGGGTTGAACAAAATCACATCGACGGCCGCCTGGCTCAAATGCGCCAAACCATCGGCAACGGTGGCGGCCTGCTCCAATTGAAAAGTTGGCCCGTCGGCGTTGTTTTGGGAGATACGGGTTAACAACTCGCGGATGAGTTGCGCCTCAGCAGAGTTGTCTGTGATCAGCAAAACGTTCAACGGTTCACCTGCCAGTTAGTCGGTGTCTGCTGCCGGGAGGGTAAAACTGAAGGTACTGCCCTGGCCGGGCCGGCCTTCGCTTTCTACCCCTACCTGCCCGCCCAATCTCTCTACAATACGCCGCACAATAGACAGGCCCAGGCCGTGCCCCTGAATGTTGAGTTTGCTGAGTTGGGTATAGGGTGTAAACAGCCGGGGTTGATCCTGGGGCGTCAGGCCGGCGCCGTTATCCTTTACCCAAAATTTGATCTGGTTGTCGTTTAGCCGGTTGGCTCCAACGGTGATGACAGGCGGTTTGCCGCCATATTTAACGGCGTTGCTCAAATAATTAACCCAAATTTCTTCAACCCACGGGGCGTATCCTTGCGCCACCGGCCAAACTTTGGGGAGTTCGATGCGGGCGCCGGCCTCTTCTATCATATTACTGATTCGCTGTTGGGCCTCGGATATAATAAGGTCCATATCGGTGAGAGGGGCGGAATCAATTTCCTGCTGCCGCACGCTGGCCAGGGTGAGGAGTTCTTGCACAATGTTGCTGGATTTTCGCCCGCTGCGGGCGATAATGTCGAGGTATTTTTTTAACTCGGCCGGCGGCATCGATTCGTGATCCATAGCCAGCAGGTAGGCAATACCGGTGAGCGCGTTGAGCGAGTTTTTTAGGTTGTGCGCTACGGTGTGGGCAAAAGCATCCAGCTCTTCATTTTTGTTTTGTAGTTCGGCGGCATATTCGCGCAGTTGCTGCTCGGCTTTTTCCCGGATACTGACTTCCTGTTGCAGGTCTCGTTGTAACTGCCGCAGGGTGAGGTGAGTGTTGATTCGGGCCAAAACTTCTTTGCGCTCAAAGGGTTTGGTCACGTAGTCTACCGCGCCCATTTCAAAGGCCTGAACTTTGTTATCAACATCAACCAGCGCAGTCATAAAAATGATGGGGATGTCTTTGGTAGAGTCCTGAACTTTGAGCCAGCGACAGGTTTCAAACCCGTCCATTTCTGGCATCATCACATCCAGTAGCACAATATCTGGGGCTGCCGATTGAGCCAGCACTATGGCTTCTTTGCCGCTTTGGGCCAGCAACACCTCAAACCCGGATCGGGTTAAATATTTAAATAACAGGTCCAGGTTGGTTGGGGTATCATCGACAATGAGAATGGTGCCTTTGTGCTCTTTGTTACTCATAAGCTTCCTTGAAAACAGCTTCCCTAATGGCACCCGGCCAACTGCGTTTGGGGTCTACTGGCGGCACCTGCGCGGGGATTCTTCAGCCTTACCCTACAGCCGCCAAAGCAGGCGAAGGGTGGATATTTCTATCCTTTCCAAAAAGAAAGCCGGGTGTTGTGGGAGGGTGGATTTCGCTGGTGCGGTCCGATTTAGCCGGTCGGACTCCTCTAAACAAAGTGTTTGGCTGAGTTTGTTTCTATTATATATTGCAACCGTAAACAATGCTACTCGCTTTGCATTTCAAAAGCGACGACTTGTATTCTAACCGTTTTATAACAAAACTCTAATCTCGCTTTGAGGGTTTGGTACTAAACTGATAACGCATCATTTGAGTTTGCTCGCTCTTTATAAATATTTTTGATCTACCAGCTCGATGCTGGTTCACCGTAAGGAACGTAACTATGACACAGCCTGTACAGACAATTTACCAGTCAACCGCAGTGCTCGGCAACGATAACCTTCCCCCCCCGGATCGAGGAAATGGCGCCCATCCGGTTCAACCCGAGCCGCTGGACATCCCCTACGCCAGCCACACCCAACCCGAAACAGGCCGTTACGTAACTTCTGCATTAACCATCCCCCCCGATATTCGTGCCGCCGGCGCAGATTTTTTGCCCGCGGCCTTTGCTGCCTACCTGGCTCGGCTCACCGGTAACGCCAATTTTCTGCTGGGCTTTGGCCGGCGTCCGCTCCGGGTTGAGCTGAATCTCCGGGCCGGCTTTGCCGCCGCGCTCGCCGCCATCCGCGCCGAGCTGGCCCAGCCGGCCAGTTCGATGGCCGCCCCCGCTCTGCCGGTGCTGGTTGAGGCCGTGGCTTCTGCCGCGGGCTACACCCCCCGCCCCGGTAGCGAACTGACCCTGCTGCTGCCCACCGCCGGCGGCCACTGCCTGTGGCTGTTTGACTCGGCGGTGTACAGCAACGAGGCCATCACCCGCATGCAGCGCCAGTTCACCACTTTTTTGCGCCACGTGGCGGCCAACAGCCAGCAGCCGCTGGCAACCGTCCCGCTGCTAACCGAAGATGAACTGCGCCAAACACTCATCGACTGGAACGCTACCCAGGCCGACTATCCGCGCCAGCTTGGCCTGCACCAGTTGTTCACTGCCCAGGCCGCCCGCTCGCCGCAGGCCGTGGCCGTTGAATTTGAGGGCCAATCGCTCACCTACGCCGAGTTGGACGCGCGCAGCAGCCAACTGGCCCGCTATTTGCGCGGGCTGGGGGTTGGTCCGGAAACGCTGGTGGGCATTTGTGTTGAGCGTTCGCTGGAGATGGTGGTTGGCCTGCTGGGTGTGCTCAAAGCCGGCGGCGCGTACCTGCCGCTCGATCCGGCCTACCCCGCCGAGCGGCTGGCCTACATGCTGGCCGATTCCGGCGCGCCGGTGCTGCTCGCCCAGGCCCGGCTCACCGCCGGCCTGCCGGAACATCAGGCCCGCGTGGTTTGTCTTGACAGCGATTGGCCGGCCATTAGCGCCGAAAGCCGCCAGCCGGTTGAGCCGCTGGCCCGGCCGGAAAATCTGGCCTATGTAATTTACACCTCCGGCTCCACCGGCCGGCCCAAAGGCGTGCAGATTCCGCACCGGGCTGCGGTCAATTTTATCTGGTCGATGCGTCGCCAGCCGGGGTTGTCCGCCGGCGATGTGCTGCTGGCCGTGACCACCCTCTCGTTTGATATTGCCGTGCTGGAGCTGTTTTTGCCGCTCAGCGTGGGCGCAAAAATCGTCATTGCCAGCCAGCCCACCACCGCCGACGGCCCGGCGCTGGCCCGCCAGCTCGCTGCCGCCGGCGTCACCGTCATGCAGGCTACGCCTGCCACCTGGCGGCTGCTGCTCGAATCCGGCTGGCCGGGCCGGCCGTCGCTCAAAATTATTTGCGGCGGCGAAGCGTTGCCGCCGGAACTGGCTCGCCAACTCAGCGGCAATTGCGCCGAACTGTGGAATATGTACGGCCCCACCGAAACTACCGTTTGGTCCAGCGCCGCGCAAATCCGCCCCGGCAACGGCCCCGTCACCATTGGCCGGCCCATTGCCAACACCCAAATTTACCTGCTCGACCCGCACATGCAGCCCGTGCCGGTTGGCGTGCCCGGCCGGCTGTACATCGGCGGCGATGGCCTGGCTCGCGGCTATCTCAACCGCCCGGAACTCACGGCCGAAAAATTCATTACAATTGAGGCGTTGCGTCTCTCTTTGAACGACTTTGACGCTGACTCGGCAGTCAATTTAAAATTCAACGCTCAAAACTCAAAATTGTACGATACCGGCGACATGGCCCGCTATCTGCCCGATGGCCGCATTGAATATCTCGGCCGGCTTGACCATCAGGTCAAGCTGCGCGGCTATCGTATTGAATTGGGCGAAATTGAGGCCACGCTCAACCAGCACCCGGCCGTGCAAAACAGTGTGGTTGTGGCTCGCGAGGACCAGCCCGGCGACAAACGGCTGGTGGCCTACGTGGTGCCCGCCGCCGACCAATCCACCGCGCCCGATGAGCAGGTGGCTCGCTGGCAAACCATTTGGGACGACGCCTACCGCGACGGCCAGGCCGTGGCCGATCCCACCCTCAACAGCCGCGGCTGGAACAGCAGCTACACCGGCCAGCCGCTGCCCGCCGCCGAAATGCGCCGCTGGGTGGAACACACCGTCGAGCGCATACTGGCGTTTGAGCCGGAGCGCGTGCTGGAAATCGGCTGCGGCACGGGCATGCTGCTCTTTCGCGTAGCGCCCCATTGCGCCCGCTACGTCGGGCTGGATATTTCGGCGGCGGCGCTGGAATACATCTGGCAGCAAATTGAGCAGCTTAATTTGGGCCTGCCCCACGTGGAACTGATGGAACGCCGGGCCGATGAACTGGCCGGGCTGGGACCGGACAAGTTTGATACCATCATCATCAATTCGGTGGTGCAAAATTTTGCCAGCGTGGATTATTTGCTCGATGTGCTCAAGCTGGCGCTCGACCGGGTGGCTCCCGGCGGTGTGATTTACGTGGGCGATGTGCCCAACCTGCCCCTGCGCGAAGCCTTTTTCACGGCGATTGAACTGTTCAAAGCGCCGGACTCGCTGCCGGCGGCGGAACTGCGCGAGCGGGTGCAGCACCAGCTCCGGCTGGAGCGTGAACTGGTCATCGACCCTGCCTTTTTCAGCGCGCTGCCGCAGGCTTTCCCGCAGATCAGCCACGTTGATGTGCAACTCAAACGCGGCAGCGACGCCAATGAAATGACCCGCTTCCGCTACGATGTCGCTTTGCACGTTGGCCGGCCGGTGACGCCGGTCACGGCCTTAACCTGGCTCGACTGGCCGCAGGCCGGGTTGACTCTGCGCGGCCTGCGCAATCATTTGCTGGAGAGCCGGCCGGGGCTGCTGGGCCTGCGCAACGTACCCAACGCCCGCCTGCTGGCCGAAGTCAACGCGCTGGAATTGCTGCGCCAGTCCACCGGCCCGGCCACCGCCGCCGACCTGCGCGCTGCCAGCCAGCCGCTGGTCGCCGCCGGCATTGAGCCGGAAGCGCTGTGGTCGCTGGCTGCCGAGCTGCCCTATTCCGTGAGCATTAACTGGGCCGCCAGCGGCGATCCGGCCAGTTTTGATGTGATTTTCCGGCGGCAAACCGGTGCGCCCCAGCCGGTGGTGGAATGGCAGCCGGCCGCGCCGCGCCGGGCCTGGGCCACCTATGCCAGCCACCCCCTGCGCCAGAGCGTGGCCCGCAGCCTGTTGCCCCAACTGCGCGCCCACCTCCACCGGCGGCTGCCCAATTATATGGTGCCCGCCGCCTTTGTCGTGCTCGATCACCTGCCGCTGACGCCCAACGGCAAGGTCAACCGCCGGGCGCTGCCCGCCCCCGATCCCTCCCGCCCGGAACTGTCCGGCGATTACGTGGCTCCGCGCACCGCCACCGAAGAAATTGTGGCCGGCATCTGGGCCAAACTGCTCGGCCTGGAGCGGATTGGCATTCACGATAATTTCTTTGAGTTGGGCGGCCACTCGCTACTGGCCACGCAGGTCAATTCGCAACTTCGCACCGTTTTTCAGGTCGATCTGCCGCTGCGCCGCCTGTTTGAATCGCCGACCGTGGTCCAACTGGCCGCCGCCATCGACTCCGCCGCTGCCAGCCCCGCCGACTCGCAGCCGCCCATTGCCTCCGCGCCGCGCCGCGAGCCGCTGCCGCTGTCGTTTGCCCAGCAGCGCTTGTGGCTGCTCGATCAGTTGGAGCCGCAAAACGTGGCCTACAATATTGCCAGCGTGTGGCAGCTCACCGGCCCGCTGGATGTGGCCGCGCTGGAGCAAAGTTTGGCCCAACTGGGGCAGCGCCACGAGGTGCTGCGCACCCACGTCGGCCTGCTCAACGAGCAGCCGGTGCAGGTCATCGCCCCCAGTTTGGCGCTGTCCCTGCCGGTGATCGATTTGAGCGAGCTACCCCTCGCCGAACGCGCCGCCGAAACCCGCCGCCAGATTGAGGCGGCCAAACAGCGCCCCTTCGATTTGGGCCAGGGGCCGCTGCTGCGCGTCTCGCTGCTGCGCCGCGCCGCCGATGACCACCTGCTGCTGCTGGTCATTCATCACCTCATTTCCGATGGCTGGTCGTTGGGGCTGTTTGCCCACGAACTGCTGACCCACTACCGCGATGCCTGCGCCGGGCAGCCGGCCTCGCTGCCGGAGCTGCCCATCCAGTACGCCGATTTTGCCGTTTGGCAGCGCGACTGGCTGCAAGGGCCGGTACTGGCCGATCAGCTCGGTTACTGGCGGCGGCAGTTGGCCGGCGCGCCGCCGCTGCTGGAACTGCCCACCGACCGGCCCCGCCCGCCGGTGCAGACGTTTGCCGGGGCTGCCGTCGCCATCACCCTGCCGCCGGATTTGCTCGATGCCCTCAAGCAACTCAGCCGCGACGAAGGCAGCACCCTGTTTATGACCCTGCTGGCGGCGTTTCAAACGCTGCTGCACCGGTACACCGGCCAAACAGACATTGTGGTTGGCTCGCCGATTGCCAACCGCAACCGCGCCGAACTCGAGGCGCTGCAGGGCTTTTTTGTGAACACGCTGGTACTGCGCACCGATTTGTCGGGCCGGCCCACTTTCCGCCAACTGCTGGCCCGCGTCCGCGAGGCCGCGCTCGAAGCCTACGCGCATCAGGATTTGCCCTTTGAAAAGCTGGTGGAGGAGTTGCAGCCGGAGCGTTCGCTGAGCCATCACCCCCTGTTTCAGATGATGTTCATTTTGCACAACACGCCCCGCCCGCCGCTGCAACTGCCGGGCGTTTCGGTGAGCGCCGCCGGGCTGGAAAACGGCGCATCCAAATTTGATTTAACGCTGGAACTGACCGAAACCGCCGCCGGGCTGACCGCGCAGGTGGAATACAAAACCGGCCTGTTTGACGCGGCCACCATCGAGCGGCTGCTGGGCCACTACCGCACCCTGCTCGAAAGCGCGGTAGCCGGCAGCGACACGCCCATCGATCAATTGCGGCTGCTGACCGTGGCCGAGCAGCGCCAGTTGCTCAGCGATTGGAACGCCACCGCCACCCCCTACGACGCGACCCAAACTGTTCACCAACTGTTTGAAGCGCAAGTTGAGCGCACCCCCGACGCAGTCGCGGTGGTGTTTGCCGGGCAGCAGCTCACCTATCGCCAGCTCAACCGCCGGGCCAACCAGTTGGCCCGCTATTTGCAACGGCGCGGCGTTGGCCCGGAAACGCTGGTGGGTATCTGCCTGGAGCGCTCGGTGGAGTTGATGGTTGGCCTGCTCGGTATTCTCAAAGCCGGCGGCGTTTACGTGCCGCTCGATCCCACCTACCCGGCGGAGCGGCTGGCTTTTATGCTGGCCGATTCCGGCGCGCCGCTGCTGCTGACCCAGCGTTCGCTGCTGGCGGGCTTGCCGCCGCACCAGGCGCAGGTGGTGCAAATCGATGCCGATTGGCCGGCCATTTCCGCCGAAAGCGACGGCCCGGTAACCAGCGGCGTCACCTCCGACAACCTGAGCTACCTGATTTACACCTCCGGCTCCACCGGCCAGCCCAAAGGGGTGATGGTGCGCCATCGCAACGTGGTCAACTTTTTTGCCGGGATGGATGAGGTTATCCCGCACAACCCGCCCGGCACGTGGCTGGCGGTGACCAGCCTGTCGTTTGATATTTCGGTGCTGGAGCTGTTTTGGACGCTGGCCCGCGGTTTTAAAGTGGTGCTCTTTGCCGATAGAATGCGCGAAGCCGGCCAGTCCCGCCCCACCAGCCCGCACGCCCACAAACCCATCGATTTCAGCCTGTTTTATTTTGCCGCCGATGAAAGCGAAGACGGCGTGGCCGACAAATACCGGCTGCTGCTCGATGGGGCGCGCTTTGCCGACCGCCACGGCTTTGCCGCCGTGTGGACGCCGGAGCGCCATTTTCACGCCTTTGGCGGGCTGTACCCCAACCCGTCGGTGGCCAGCGCGGCCATTGCCGCTATCACCGAGCGGGTGCATATTCGGGCCGGGAGCTGCGTGCTGCCGCTGCACAGCCCGGTGCGCGTGGCCGAAGAATGGGCGCTGGTTGATAACCTGTCCAAAGGGCGGGTGGGCATCGCTTTTGCCGCCGGCTGGCAGCCCAACGATTTTGTGCTGATGCCCCAAAATTACCTCAACCGCAAAGAGGTGATGGTCCGCGACATCGAAGTGGTGCGCCGGCTGTGGCGCGGCGAAACCGTGTCGCTGGTTGGCCCCAACGGCCAAAACATCGACATCCGCACCCTGCCGCGCCCCATCCAGCCGGAACTGCCCACCTGGATTACCGCCGCCGGCAGCCCGGACACTTTCGAGACCGCCGGCCGGTTAGGCTACCACTTGCTCACCCACCTGCTTGGCCAAAGCGTGGAGGAGCTGGCCGAAAAGATAGCCCTCTACCGTCGGGCCTGGGTCGAGGCCGGTCACCCCGGCCGCGGCCACGTGACGCTCATGTTGCACACTTTTGTCGGCGATGACGTGGCGACCGTGCGCGAACTGGTGCGCCAGCCGATGAAAGATTACCTGCGCAGTTCGGTGGGGCTGATCAAACAGGCTGCCGAAAATTCGCCGGAGTTCAAGGAAAAAGCGCAGGCCATCGGCAAAACGCCCATCGATTTTCTCAAATCCGAGGCGCTGACCGACGACGATATGGACGCCCTGCTGGATTACGCTTTTGACCGCTACTTTGAAACCAGCGGCCTGTTCGGCACGCCGGAAAGCTGTCTGGAATTGGTCAACCAGCTCAAAGGCATTGAGGTCGATGAAATTGCCTGCCTGATCGATTTTGGTATCGGTTCGGAAACGGTGCTGGCCCATCTTGACCGGCTCAACCGGCTCAAAGAGCTGGCCGCCCCGGCGGCGGATGCGGGCGATGATGAGACCATCGCCGCGCTGATCGAGCGCCACAGCGTCACCCATTTCCAATGCACGCCGTCGATGGCCAGCATGCTGGTGGTCGATGAGCGGACGCGCGCGGCGCTGGGCCGGCTGGAAGCGATGCTGGTGGGCGGCGAGGCGTTCCCCGGCGCGCTCGCCCGCGAGCTGCGCCAGTTGGTTTCGGGCCAACTCATCAATATGTACGGCCCCACCGAAACCACCATCTGGTCAACCGTTTACCCGGTCACGGACATCGACAACATTGTCTCGATTGGCCGGCCCATCGCCAACACCCAGATTTACATTTTGGACGCGGCCATGCAGCCCACGCCCGTGGGCATTACCGGCGAGCTGTACATTGGCGGCGACGGCGTGGTGCGCGGCTATCTCAACCGCCCGGAACTCACCGCCGAACGCTTTATTTCCACCCCCTTTATTAAGGATGAAGGCGGAAGGGTGAAGGCGGAAGAGAAACAGGCTCACTTCAGCCCTCATCCTTCATCCCTCACCCTTTACAAAACCGGCGACGTGGCCCGTTACCGGCCCGACGGCACGATTGAATTTTTGGGCCGGGCCGATTTTCAGGTGAAGCTGCGCGGCCACCGCATCGAATTGGGGGAAATTGAGGCGTTGCTCAATCAGCACCCGGCCGTGCGCGAGGCCGTGGTAGTGGTGCGCGAGGACTCGCCCGGCGACAAGCGGCTGGTGGCCTATTTGCTGCCCCGGCAGCCCGGCAGCCCCGTCCCGGCCGGCGACCTGCGAACTTACCTCCAGCAGCGGCTGCCGGAATTTATGGTGCCGGCCCATTACGTGTCGCTGGACGCCTTTCCGCTGACGCCCAACAAAAAGACCGACCGCAAGGCACTGCCCGCCCCGCACCATTTGGCCGGCGGCGAAAGCCAGGCCGCCTACGCCCCGCCGCAAAACGATGTTGAGCAGACGATTGCCGCCATCTGGCAGGAGTTGCTCAACGTGCCGCGCGTCGGTGTTAACGACAACTTCTTTGATTTGGGCGGCCATTCGCTGCTGACCGTGCAGGCGCACCGCCGCCTGCGCGACGCGCTGGGCTGCGAACTGGCCATTACCGATCTGTTCCGGTTCCCCACGGTTCGCTCGCTGGCGGAGTACCTCAACCGGCAAAATGGAAACCTGACAAGTGATGAACCAACCGCGGCGAGCAAAAGCGTTGACCGGGCCAAAGCGCGCCGGGAAGCGATGCTGCGGCGGCGAGGATGAAGCAAGTGACCCATCAAACAATTCTGGATTCTCTGGAAGGCACGGAAATTGCCGTTGTCGGCATGAGTTTGCGGGTGCCCGGCGCGGCCAACGTTGACACCTTTTGGCAAAATCTGCGCGCAGGCGTCGAGTCGGTGACGCTGTACAGCGATGACGAACTGCGCGCCGCCGGCGTCGATGAGGCCACGCTGCGCCAGCCCAACTATATCAAATCCGGCGCGCCGCTCGACGGCATGGCGCAGTTTGATCCCGCCTTTTTTGATTTCAGCCCGCGCGACGGGGCCATTTTGGACCCGCAACACCGCCATTTTTTGGAGTGCGCCTGGGAGGCGCTGGAGCACGCCGGCTACGATCCGGCCCGCTTTGATGGCCCCATCGGCGTGTACGGCGGTTCCGGCCACAACATTTACCTGGCCTACAATTTGCTGACCAACCCGGAGCTGGTCAAATCGGTGGGCTTTTTTCTGCTGCGCCACACCGGCAACGACAAGGATTTTTTAACCACCCGCGTTTCGTACCTGTTCAATTTAAAAGGCCCCAGTGTCAACGTGCAAACCGCCTGCTCTACCTCGCTGGTGGCCATCCATTTAGCCGGGCAGAGTTTGCTCAACGGCGAATGCGATATGGCCCTGGCTGGCGGCGTCACCATCAACCTGCCCGACCGGCAGGGTTACCTGTACCACGAGGGCGAAATCACCTCGCCGGATGGCCACTGCCGCGCCTTTGACGCCCGCGCCGAAGGCGCCATTTTTGGCAGCGGCGTGGGGGTGGTGGTGCTGCGCCGCCTGGCCGACGCCATCGCCGCCGGCGACACCATTCACGCGGTCATCCTCGGTTCGGCCATTAATAACGATGGCGCGGGCAAGGTCAACTACCTCGCGCCGAGCGTTGATGGGCAGGCCGCCGCCGTGGCCGAGGCCATCACGCTGGCCAACGTCGATCCGCACACCATCACCTATGTTGAAGCCCACGGCACCGGCACCCGCATCGGCGACCCCATCGAAGTGACGGCGCTGGCGCAGGCGTTTCGCGCCGCCGGCGCGGAGCAGGCCGGTTACTGCGGTCTCGGCTCGGTGAAAACTAACATTGGCCATCTCGATACCGCCGCCGGGGTAACCGGTTTCATCAAAACCGTGCAGGCGCTCAAACATCGCCAGCTCCCGGCCAGCCTCAACTACTCCGCGCCCAACCCAATGATCGATTTTGCGGCCAGCCCGTTTTATGTGAACGCCCAACTGGCCGACTGGACGCCGCCTACCGGCCAGCCGCGCCGGGCGGGAGTCAACTCGCTGGGGGTGGGCGGCACCAACGCCTTTGTTATTTTGGAAGAAGCGCCGCAACTGGAGCCGTCCGGCCCATCGCGCCCGTGGCAATTGCTGCCGCTGTCGGCCAAAAGCGCCACGGCGCTGGATAGCATGAGCGCCAATCTGGCCGAATTTCTGCGCCGGAATCCGGCCGTCAATTTAGCCGATGTGGCCTACACGTTGCAGATGGGCCGGCAGGAGTTTGGCCAGCGCCGAATTGTGGCCGTCCGAGACGCCGCCGACGCCGCGACCGCGCTGGCAAGCGGCGACCCGCGCCGGGTGTTCAGCGCCAAACCGGGCGAGGCCCGGCCCTCGGTGGTGTTTATGTTTCCCGGCGGCGGGGCGCAATATCCCAACATGGGCCGCGAGCTGTACGAGCAGGAGCCGGTGTACCGCGCCGAGGTAGACCGCTGTTTGCAGCTTCTCCGGCCGCAGCTCGATGTTGATTTGCGGCAACTGCTCTTTCCGCCCGCCGATCAGATTGAGGCTGCGGCTACTGAATTGGAACGGCCGTCGCGGGCGCTGCCAGCGCTGTTCATCACCGAGTACGCGCTAGCCAAATTGTGGCAGGCCTGGGGCGTGCAGCCGGCGGCGCTGATTGGCCACAGCATGGGTGAATACACCGCCGCCTGCCTGGCCGGGGTGCTGTCGCTGGCCGACGCGCTGGCGCTGGTGACGCTGCGCGGCCAGTTGTTTGAAACCCTGCCGGAAGGCGGCATGCTCAGCGTATCGCTGCCGGAAGCGGAGCTGCGCCCGCTGCTGGTGGCCGGCGCGGACATCGCCGTGATCAACAGCCCGGACTTGTGCGTGGTCGCCGGGCCGCTGGCGGCCATCGGCCAGATGGAAGAACTGCTGGCCGCGCGGGGCGTCAACTACCGGCGGGTCAAAATCAACGTCGCCGCCCACTCCTCGATGCTGGAGCCGATCTTGGCCGAATTTGGCCGGCGGCTGGCGGCCATCAATTTTAACCCGCCGCAACTGCCGTTTGTGTCTAACGTGACCGGCGCGTGGATCACCCCCGCCGAAGCCACCGACCCGGCCTACTGGGTGCGCCACCTGCGCCACACCGTTCGCTTTGCCGCCGGCGTGGGCGCGCTGCTGTCCGGCGACGCCCGGCGCGTCTTTTTGGAGGTGGGGCCGGGCCAAACGCTCAGCGCGCTGGCCCGCATGCACCCGGCGTTTGGCCGCGAGCAGGCAGCCGTGGCCTCGCTGCGCCACCCGCAGGATGACAGCGCCGACCTGCAATTTTTGCTGACTGCGCTGGGCCGGCTGTGGCTGGCCGGCGTCACCCCGGATTGGCCGGCCTTTTATCAGCGTGAGCGGCGGCAGCGCATCCCGCTGCCCACCTACCCGTTTGACCACCAGCGCTGCTGGATTGAGCCGGGCCGGCCGCTGGCCGTGCCGGAGCCGGCCGCGCCGCCGCTGAAAAAATTGCCCAACCTGGCCGACTGGTTTTATCGCCCGGTTTGGAAACAGGCCGACCTGCCGCCGGCCGCGTTGAGCGAGCCGGCCACCTGGCTGGTTTTTGTCGATGAGGTGGGGCTGGGCGCGGCGCTCTGTGACAAACTGCAAGCCGCCGGGCAGCAGGTGGTGCGGGTTTTGTCGGGCTTTCAGTTTGACCGGTTGGCCGGGCAAAGTTACACGCTCAACCCCTACTCGCGGCAGGATTACGAACTGCTGGCCGAAGAGCTGGCCGGCCGCAATCTGCTGCCGCAGCGCGTGCTGCACCTGTGGACGCTCAACGCGCCGGCGGGCAGCCGGATGGAATCGTTTTATCTCAACCAGACGCTGGGCTTTGAGAGCCTGCTCTACCTGGCCCAGATTTTTGGCGGCGGCGAGCAATGGCAGCGGTTGACGGTGGTGACCAACGGCGCGCAGCAGGTGCAGGCCGAACCGCTGCCCTACCCGGAAAAAGCCACGCTGCTGGGGCCGGTGCAGGTGATCCCCCGCGAATATCCGCAGGTGGCGGCGCAACTCATCGATGTGCCGCTGCCGGGCGAAAGCGTGGACTCGCGGCAGGTGGCGCGGCTGCTCGCTGAACTGGCCGCGCCCGCCGTTGAGCCGCTGCTGGTTTACCGCGACTCCGGGCGTTGGTTGCGCCAGTTTGAACCATCGCCGCTGGCCGAAACGCCGGAGCCGCGGCTGCGCGAGCGGAGCGTGGTGTTGATTACCGGCGGGTTGGGCGGTATCGGGCTGACGCTGGCCGAATATCTGGCTCAGGCGGTGCGGGCCAAACTGGTGCTGGTGAGCCGCTCCGGGTTGCCGCCCCGCGCCGAGTGGCCGGAACGGCTACGGCTGCCGGGCGAGGTGAGCGAGCGCATCCAAAAAGTGCAGGCGCTGGAGGCGCTGGGCGCGGAAGTGCTGGTTGTCGCGGCGGATGTGACCGATTGGGCGGAAATGGCGGCGGCGGTCAAAGCGGCGCGGCAGCAGTTTGGCGCTATCGACGGCGTGATTCACGCGGCCGGTGTGCTGGATGACGGGCTGATTCAGACTCGCTCGCTGGAAGAGGTAAACCGGGTGCTGCTGCCCAAAGTGGCCGGCGCGCTCCAGTTGGCCGGTATTTTGGCCGCGGAAAATATCAAGCCTGATTTTATGGCCCTGTTTTCATCGACCAGCGCCTTTTTGGGCGCGCCGGGGCAGGTGGATTACACCGCCGCCAACGCGTTTCTCAACGCCTTTGCCCAGAGCCAGACCGAAATTTACACGGTGGCCATCAACTGGGGCATGTGGCAGCAGGTGGGCATGGCGATGAAGGCGGCCCGGCAAATGGGCCTGCTGGCCGATGAACGCCCCGCCGGTGAAGCGGTGAGCCATCCTCTGCTGGAAAGCTGCCTGGTTGATACGCTGGACCGGCGGGTTTACGCCGCGCAGGTGAGCACCCAGCGCCACTGGCTGCTCAACGAGCACCGGCTGCAGCAGGGCGATGCGCTGATTCCCGGCACCGGTTATCTGGAACTGGCCCGGGCCGCGCTGGCCAACGGCTCGAGCAACGGGCCGGTGGAGATCAGCGACCTCTTTTTTGTGTCGCCGCTCAACGTGAAAGATAACGAAACCAAAGAGGTCAGAACAATTTTACAGCAGGACGGGGCCGGCTTCAGCTTTACCGTGGTCAGCAAAACCCCCGGCGGCGACGCCGAGTGGCAGGAGCACGCTCGCGGCGAAGTGAAACACGACCACAAACGGGCCGAATCGGGCTGCTACCCGCTGGCGGATATTGCCGCCCGCTGTAACGAGCGGGTGGTGGAGGTGGAACGGCTTGAGCAGGTGAGCCGGCAGGAGGCGCACATGGCCTTTGGCCCGCGCTGGCACAGCCTCAAACAGGTGCGCTTTGGGGCCGGCGAGGCGCTGGCCCGGCTGGAACTGCCCGCCGCCTTCCGCGCCGATCTGGATAGTTATCCGCTCCACCCGGCGCTGCTGGACATGGCCACGGCTTACGCCCTGCCGCTGCTCAATGGCTACGAGTCGGACAACCATTTGTACGTGCCGCTGTCTTACAAGCGGGTCAAAATTAACGGCCCGCTGTCGCCCCAAATTTACAGTTACGTCCGGCTCAAAGAGAACGGCCTGTCAACCCCCACGTTCAATGTGGCTATTTTGGATGAGCGGGGCGCGCTGCTGGTGGAAATTGACGAGTTTGTGCTGAAACAGGTTGACCCCGCCGCCATGCGCCCGGCGGAGCAACCGGCCCCCGCCCCGCGCTCCGCGCCGGCCAAAGCCGAGTCCGGGCTGCTGCATTTGGGGCTGGCCGAAGGCATCACCCCGGCGGAGGGGGCGGCCGCCTTCGGCCGGATTTTGAGCCGCCGGCCGGCAAGCCAGGTGATTGTCACTTCGCTGGAGCTGGCGGTGCTGTTTCAACAAATTGAAGCCGGGCAGGCCCGCCCGGAGGCTGGCTTTAAACTGGCCCGGCCGGAAAATCTGGACAACAGCTACGAAGCGCCGCGCAACGAGCTGGAAAAGGCGCTGGTTAAACTGTGGGAAGAGCTGCTGGGCATCGACCGGGTTGGCATCCACGACAACTTTTTTGAGTTGGGCGGCCATTCGCTGATTGCGGTGCGCCTGTTTGCCCGCCTCAAAAAAATGGTCAAGGTCGATCTGTCACTGACCACCCTGTTTGAAACGCCCACCATCGCCCAGCTTGCCGAACTGCTTCGGGCCGAACTCGGTGAAACCGCCGGCGACGGCCCGCCAGCGCCGCAAAAGACGTGGTCGCATTTGGTGGCGGTGAAACGCAACGGGAGCCGGCCGCCGTTTTTCTGCGTGGCCGGCATCTACGGCAACGTCATCGAGTTTTATCATTTAACCCGCTACCTCAGCGCCGACCAGCCGTTTTACGGGTTGCAGGCGCAGGGCATTGACGGCAAAACCCCGGCCAAAAAATCCATCGCAGAAATGGCGCGGGATTACATTGCCGAAATCCGCCAGCTTCAGCCGGACGGGCCGTATTATTTGGGCGGCTTTTCGTTTGGCGGCGAAGTGGCCTATGAAATGGCCCAGCAACTTTTGGTGCAGGGGCAGGCCGTGGCGCTGCTGGCCATGTTCGATACCATTGAACCGGCCACGGCTCGATACAACGCCCGGCAGTTTGTGGGCGGGCTGGTTGGCTCAGCCAAAGGTTCCGCGGCGGCCGAGTTGTCGTTCACCGACCGCATGCGCCGGTTTTGGCAGCGCGGCGCGGGGGAAAAATGGCGCTCGCTGGCCGGCTGGGTCAATGCCCAGCAGCAGCAGCGCAAAGCGCGCGCCCGGGCGGTTGACTATCAGGCCGTGGAACGGCTGCTGCAGCAGGGGCAGCCGCTATCGCAGGCGCAGATTGAGCTGTATCTGGAAGGGGCGCACAGCGAAGCGATTTTGAATTATTCGCCCCAACCCTACGCCGGGCGGGTAACTATGTTCCGCACCACCGAGTCGCTGCACGGCGCCATTGGCGGCCCATCAACCAACTGGAGCGAGCTGGCCCGCGGCGGCATCGACACGTATGTGCTTGAAGGCACGCACGATATTGTGAAAGAGCCGCAGGTGCAGATTTTGGCCCGGGATTTCAGACGATGTTTGGAAGCGGCGCAGGGCAGCCAATGATCGCCAAAATTATTTTGACGGTTGTGGTCATTGTGGCGCTGCTGGGGGGTATCAAGGCTTATTTTGTGGTTCGGGCGGCGCAGCAGTTGGCCCACACGCTGCTGTACCCGCAGCGAATCCGGCCGCAGCAAACGCCGGCCGATTTTGGTTTTGCGGACTGGGAAGATGTTCGTTTTGAAAATGGCGAACTGGAGTTGGCCGGCTGGTTCATTCCGCCGGCGGAGGGGGCGGACGGGGCAACGCTGATTTTGCTGCACGGCTGGAGCGCCAATCGCAGCGAGTTGCTGGACCAGGCCCAACTGCTGCACCGGCACGGCTACGGCATTCTGGCCATCGACCTGCGCGGCCACGGCGACAGCGGCGCGGCGGCCTCAACCTGGGGGCTGGCGGAAGTGTCCGACGTGCAGGCCGGGGTGGATTATCTGCTCACCCGGCCGGAGGTTGATCCCGAACGCCTGGGGGTGGTGGGTCATTCAATGGGCGCGGCCACGGCGATACTGGCCGCGGCGCAGATTCCCCGGCTCAAAGTGGTGGTGGCCGAAAGCAGTTACACGGCGCTGACTGACAATCTGGCCAATATTATCAATTTGTTGGGCGGTTATCCGGCTTACTACGCGCCGCTGGTGTTGCGGCTGATGGAACGCGATACCGGCCTGTCGCTGGGGGAGATTCAGCCGATAGCCGGTGTGGCCCGGATTTCGCCGCGGGCGGTGCTGTTGGTGCAGGGCGAGGCCGATACGGTGGTCAACCCCGGCCACGCCCGGCGGTTGTTTGAGGCGGCGGCGGAGCCAAAGCAGTTGTATCTTGTTCCCGGGGCCGGCCACGGTGAAGTATTCTCGGCTGACCCGGCCGGGTTTGAGCAGCAGGTGGTACCGTTTTTGGACAAATATTTGGGGCAGCAGGCCCAATAAAAAACCTCCGCGATTGCGGAGGTTTTTTGGTGAGCGTTTAATTAGCCGCGGGTGGATTTTCGGCGGCGGGCGGCGAGTCCGAAGCGGGCGGGGCAGCAGCCGGCGCAGATTTGTCGGTGGGGATTTTGCCCAGGTACAGGTTGTTGTCGTCCAAAATAAAGATGCGGCCGCCAATCTCGTCCACGTAAATGTCTTGCAGGTTGGCAAAAGTGACCGCCTCGCCGACGCGCGGTTTGAGCTGCCGCACAAAATTGCCGTCTTTGGTTAGCTGCACCACGCGCTGGTTGCCGGCGTCGGCCACGTAAATGTGCTGCACGTCTTCATCCGGCAGGGTGAAAATGGCGGTGGGGTTGTTGAGCGGCATATCGAGGCCGGTCACATTGAACTCGGTTTGCTGGCCGCTGAGATATTTTTTAATCTGCCCATCCTTGAAGAGCACGTAAACCGCCCCATCAATCGCCAGATCGACCGCGTTGGCCAGATTGACCGGCTGGTCGGCGGTGAAGTAGTTTTGCGGCGTGGCGCTGTAGCCATCGGCGGTGGGCAGGTAGCGCAGCAGCACGTTGGCCTGCGGATCGAGGATGTAGAAATTGCCAAAGTAGCTGGCCACTGCCGCCGGCGCTTTAAGCGTTTCGCCGCCGGCCAGCATCGACGCGGCCAACCCCCAATTGGAGTTGTATTCCAGCAGCCCGGTGCTGTTGAGAATAACCAGATCGCTGGTTTGGCGATTGCCGCCGGTCGGCATCCAGGTCATCCCCAGCAGGTCGCCCACGGCAATTTTATCTGCCTGCATGCCTTTGGCGGTCATCAGCACGGTTTCGTCGTCGGGCAGCAGGGCGTCGCCGGGGTCATCCAGCCGGTGATGGTAAATGCGGTCGTTGCCGGTATCCAGCACGTAAACTTCCACGCCCTGCACCACAATACTGTGCAGGCGCGTGCCGGGGTCGGTGTAGCGCCGAAGCTGGGGCAGGTAGACCATACGCTGCACCTTGCCCACGGTGTCAACGTGGGCCGCCATCTGCTGGCGCAGTTCGGCGATTTCCGGCTGGCTGGGTTTGATCTGCTCGGCCTGCACCAAAAACGCCTCAGATTCGGCCATCAACGCGCGGGCGGCCTGGGCGTCAACCGCTTTGGCCTGATCAAATTTGGTTTGAGCCGAGGTGACGTACTCCTGATATTCGGCTTCGCGCAGCCGCCCTTTTTGGATATAGCTGACGCCAACAATAATCACCACCAGCAGCGGAATGATGATGGCCGCGATCCGCAACGTTTTCCAGGGGAAGCCCGATGACGAGGCGCGAGCCTGCATCCCGGCCTGGCGGGGATGATCGTCATCAGCGCCGATGCCAAACAGCCCCAACAGCCGGCGCACGCCGCCGCCAATGGCCGCCAACATCGACAAAAAGAGGACGCCCAGCCGGCTGAAAATGCCGGGCCGGCGCGGCGAACTGGTTTCCCACTCATCATCGTCATCGTGATAGCGGGTGTAGGCCGGCTCGCTTTCCGAGGGGAACTGCTCAACCGGGTGCGGTTTTTTGGGCGGCGTGTCGTCCGGGCCAAACCACTCTTCGGTGTTGATTTTTTGGGCCGGCGGCAGTTCCGGCGGTTCCGGGGTTTGGCCGCGCCCGCCAATGTTGCCCAGCCAGCCCAGCGGCCGCTGCATAACCGCAGCGGTGCTGGCAAAGACCGCGCCCACGGCGGATTCTTCTTCAACCTCAACCGGTTCGGCCACCGGCTCCGGTTTCGGCTCAGTGGCTTTGGGTTTGGGCCACAGTTTGCCCAGCGCGGCCGGCGGGGTTACTTTGATGGGGCCGCGGCCCGAGCCGGCCTGTTCAATCACTTCCAGCACCAGCGCCGATCCCTGCCGCGTTTGGGCCGCTTCGGCCAGATTTTTGACCGAGAGTTTGACATCGCCGGGGCTAACGGCCCGCACCACGGCTTTGAGCGGCAGTTGGCCGGCCAGCCGGGCATCGGCCAGCACCAGAATATCTTCGGCCACCACGCGCAGGTGATGAATGCCCGGTTCAATTACTTTGTGCAGTCCCAGGCCAGAGGTGATGTCGTCCGGCTCCGGGCCAAGGGCCTCGTCCAGCCAAACCGAGCGCTGCGGGTAGCGCTGAATGTTATCGCCCATAATGGCAAACAGGGCCGTGGGGCCAACCTGGGCCACAAACGCGTCTTCACCGCTGATGGCCAGCGCCACCACGCCGCCTACCACTCGCTCTTCAACCTGCACTTTTTTGTTGCGGTTGTAGAGCAAATCGCTGCCGGTTTGCACGGCGCGGCGCAGGCTGGCGGTAATCGAGCCGCGCGCCAGGTAGTAGCTGTCGCGGATGGTTTGGGCCAGCTTTTGCTCCAGAGCGTCCAGATTATCGGCGTTGCCCTGAATTTCGGCCACAATAAACAGGTCGCCCTTGCCGGCGCCGGGCGCGTTGGCCGATTTTGGCTCGCGCACCGCCACCTGGTTGGGCGCATCCGTGCGCCACTCGCCATCATTAATACTTATCTGGCCGATGATTGTTGTCAATTCGGCGTTCATTGGCGACCACTCCTTCCAGTTACGATTTTAGATTTTGGATTTTAGATTTTGGATTGGCCCCAAACATCCTGTTTGCGCAACATCAATCCAAAATCGGCAATCTAAAATCCAAAATTCCTATTCCCATTCAATTGTTGCCGGCGGTTTGCTGCTGATATCGTACACTACCCGGGTAACCCCGGCCACTTCGTTGACAATGCGATTGCTGACGCGGGCCAGCAGGTCGGCGGGCAGGCGCGCCCAGTCGGCGGTCATAAAATCATCGGTGGTGACAGCCCGGATGGCGGCCACGTTACCGTAAGTGCGATAATCGCCCATTACGCCCACGCTCTGCACCGGTAGCAGCACCACAAACGCCTGCGAGGTGCGGTGATACCAGCCCGAAGCCCACAGTTCTTCAATAAAAATGGCGTCGGCGGCGCGCAGCGTTTCCAGTCGCTCCCAGGTGATGTCGCCCAAAAGGCGCACGGCCAGCCCGGGACCGGGGAACGGATGTCGCCACACAATTTCTTTGGGCAGGCCCAGCGCTTCGCCCACGGCGCGCACTTCATCTTTAAACAGATAGCGCAGCGGCTCAACCAGTTGAAAATGCATATCTTCCGGCAGACCGCCCACGTTGTGGTGCGTTTTAATTTTGGCCGCCACTTTTTGCTCGTCGCGGCTGGCGCTTTCGATGACGTCCGGGTAGAGCGTGCCCTGCGCCAAAAAATCAACCTGGCCCAGCTTGCGGGCTTCGGCTTCAAAAATGCGCACAAATTTCTCGCCGATGATTTTGCGCTTGGCTTCGGGGTCGGTGACGCCGGCCAGCGCGCCCAAAAAATCTTCGGTGGCGTCCACAGCGATGAGCCGGGCGTGCATCTCTTTTTCAAAGGTTTGCACTACCTGCTGCGGTTCGTCCTGGCGCATCAGGCCGGTGTTCACAAAAATGCAGGTCAGTTGATCGCCGATGGCCCGGTGCAGCAGCGCCGCTACCACCGATGAATCGACGCCGCCGGACAGCCCGCAGACGACCTGCCCGCTACCCACCTGCGCCCGCACCTGCGCGGTGCTCTCGTCGATGAAGTTGCCGGCCGTCCAGCCGCCGGAGCAGCCGCACACATCAACCAAAAAAGCGCGGAGCAGCTCTTTGCCCTGCGGCGTGTGGGTGACCTCCGGGTGAAATTGCAGGCCGTACAGGCCGCGTTCCGGGTGGCCAATGGCCGCATACGGCGAATTTTTGCTTTTGGCCAGCGGGCGAAAGCCGGCCGGCAGTTCGGTTACGCGGTCGCCGTGGCTCATCCACACCGGCAGTTGGCGGCCTTCAACCCGGCCAAAAAGCGGCACGTCGGCATTAATGATGTCAATATCGGCCGGGCCGTATTCGCGCTCGGCGCCGGGGTCAACCTTACCGCCCAAATGGTAGGTGAGCAACTGCATCCCGTAGCAAATGCCCAGCACCGGCTTGTCGCTGTTGAGCACAACATCCGGCAGGTGGGGCGCGTCTTTGGCGTACACGCTGGCCGGCCCGCCTGACAGAATGAAGCCCAGCGGGTTGAGCCGGGTGATCTGCTCGGCCGGGGCGTTGTACGGGATCAGCTCGCAGTAAACCTCAAGCTCCCGCACGCGGCGGGCAATGAGCTGGCTGTACTGCGAGCCAAAATCCAAAATAACCACGGCTTCGCGCTGGCTCACGGCGAAACACCTTCGGCAAAGATGATCTCGGTATCGGTCATTTCTTTGATGACCGCCAGCGAACGCACCCGAATGCCGGCGGCTTCCAGTTGGGCGCGTCCGCCCTCAAACGATTTTTCAATCACTGCGCCCACGCCGATGACCTCGGCCCCGGCGTCCTGCGCCAGCCGCACCAGCGCCATAATGGTGTGCCCGGTGGCCAGAAAATCGTCGATGATCAGGATTTTGTCATTGGGGCCAATAAACTCCGGTGACACCATCAACTGCACTTCTTTGCCTTTGGTATGCGAGGGGGCGGTTTGCATGTAAATGGTTTCCGGCATGGTGATCGGTTTGGTTTTGCGGCCGTACACTACCGGCACGCCCAGCGCCAGGGCGGTAGTGAGCGCCGGGGCAATGCCGGAGATTTCGGCGGTGAGCACTTTGGTGATACCCAGCGCGCCAAAGTGAGCGGCCAGCGCGCCGCCAACCGCCAGCATCAGGGCGGGGTCAACCTGGTGGTTGAGAAAACTGTCTACCTTTAAAATGCCGCGTCCCAAATTTTTGCCTTCGCGGCGAATACGTTCTTTTAAAGCTTCCATCTTTCTCCTTCAAGACATTATGACAACATATATTGTAACATATCTGGTGAGCAAATTCAAATATTATGTGAACATTTTGCGCAAATATAATCAAGATGTAGTATGATGGCCTTCATTATACCACAATATCTAGTATTTTTGACAAAAAACACGCTTTTTTGTGGATTTTGGGGGGTGGCCGCCAATTTTGCTCATCCATTTGCAGTTGGGGTAAAATTGACCGCTTTATTTAGCTGCGAGGGATTTTGTGACGAAACTCCGGTTGTTGGCCATTGGCCTGATATTTTTGGCAGCGGCCTGTTCGCCGCAGAACTGCCGGCCCGATTGCGCCGGCGCAAACTTGAGCGGCCTGGACCTGCGGACAGTGCCGTTGGCCGGGGCGGATTTGCGTAACGCCAATCTGGCCGGCGCGCGGCTGGGCGAGTCGCCGCTGCAAGTGGTGGATTTGAGCGGGGCTGATCTGACCGGTGCGGATTTGAGCAACGCCAATCTGGCCGGCGTCGATTTGAGCGGGGCGGATTTGCGGGGAGCCAACTTACTCGGCACGGATCTAAACGGGGCGTTTTTGCAGCAAACCCGGATTGATGCGCAGACTCAACTGGATGACAAGTGGCGGCTGGGCTGGTCGCTATTAAATCAGCCGGGTCAAACCAAAAACCTGGCCGGTGCGGACTTGAGCGGTGTCAATTTGTGGGGCGCTGACCTGAGCGGGGTCAATTTGAGCCAGGCCAATTTGTTTGGAGCCAATCTGGGGCAGGCTAATCTGGCCGGAGCAGATTTGAGCGGCGCCAATCTCATCAAGGCCGATCTGCGCCGGGCCAACCTGTCGGGCGCCAATTTGAGCGGCGCGAAACTCCCCTGGGCTGATTTGCGTTATGCCAACCTGAACAACGCTAATCTGGAACAGGCCGACGCGCGCGGTGCCTGGCTAACCGGCGTCACGCTCAAGAATGCTCGTTTGGATCAGGTGCGATTGACCGGCGCTATTTTGCCAGACGGCAGCCGCCACCAATAATCAGGCCACCCGCCGCAACTGTTGCTGGTCTGAGTTCTGCTGATCGGCAACAAAACTTTGTGCTTTTTCATAGCGCTTCAAAAGTTGCTTGTCGTTACCTTTAAAGCTAAGAATTGTTTGCCGGGCGCACACGGCGCAACCGCGTTGTGCGCGGTAACTGTCCATTTCACAGGGCAGACAGCCGCCCAGGTTAATCATCATTACCGAAAATGCGATAGCATCCGGGTGCGTTTCGGGCAGGGGGGCGAGGTAGTCAATTAGTCGTGCCCATTCGTCGCCACGCAAATTTCGCAACTGCGGAATCAGGCTTGGGGTAAACAGTAAATCGTACTTACGGTATACCTGTGGAAGGTCATTCATAACTACCCTACTTCTATTTGGTTGGCTAATATAGATTTTTGGAATAGGTTAATTATAATGTTTGGCCCAGACTATGTCAATAGTTGTTTTATTTGACCCAGTTTAGTAATTATAAGGTTTTTTTAGTTTTTTTACTGCTAAAGTATTGACAAACATCGG
Organism: Anaerolineae bacterium; assembly: GCA_022071955.1. Lineage (GTDB taxonomy): Bacteria > Chloroflexota > Anaerolineae > 4572-78 > J111 > J095. Next base: position 332,121 of record JAJVIM010000012.1, on the reverse strand, counting down.
CCACGTAAGTAGAATACGCAGTAACTAATTTTATTTGACTCTCCCAGTCAACAATCGTCCAGGAGGTATATTTAATGATAACGCTTACAGCTTCAGCCACCGAAATGTTGAACAAAGTAATGACCGACAAAGGGCTTACTGATTACTCGCTGCGTGTTTTTGTATCGGGTGGTGGCTGCTCTGGCCTGTCTTACGGCATGACGTTTGCCGAAGGCCCGGAATTGGGCGACCAAACTTTTGAAACCGGCGGGGTTACCGTTGTGGTTGATCCCGGCAGTATTGCCTACCTTGATGGCGCCGAAATTGATTACATCGACAGCCTGATGGGCGGCGGTTTTCGCATTGAAAATCCCAACGCCGTGCGCACCTGCGCCTGCGGCAGCTCGTTCCAGACTTCTGCCGGCGAACAGGGCACGCCCTGCCACAACTAGGTTGGTCTATCGCTCGCAGCCAGGCGAGCTTTTATTGCAGCTACAAGGTGGTAAGTAACAAGCCGCTGGCTGTTACTTGCCACTTTGTTTTTGTTGTTTTAAACTCACGCGTCTGGTTGATTGACGCCAACCTGTATAGGAGACAAATAACAGCATGTTTAAGTTTTGGTCCAAAAAACCAAAAGAATCCAGTATCCTCTGGTTAGACTTGGGTGACCTGGGCGATCTGGTTCACCCCGATGGCCCGCACGAGCAATGGCAGGATCACGGGCTGGGGTTGCTGCGCACTATTTTGCATAATAACGGTATCCAAACCGATTTGCTTTCAACCCGGGCTGTAACCAACTGGGGCCAACTGCAAAAACAGTTGCAGGGTTATCAGACCATGATTATGAATGTTCGCAGCTACACCTTCCCCGTAGCGAACAAAGCGGCCCAACTTTTTAAAGAAGTTAATCCCAACGGCATCGTGATGGCCGGCGGCATGCACGCTACCGTGGCCCTCGATGAAATGGTGGCTATCCCGGAATTTGACCGGATTGTGCAGGGGCCGGGTGAAAACACCATTGTCGATCTGGTTAAAGACCCGCTGGCTTTTGAGCGGGTAACGGTGGGCATCGGCGCTAAAACTATGGCCGATTGGCCCATGATCAACCGCGAACTGTGGCCGCAGCCGCATCGCCGGTTGCGTAAAAAATTTAACTGGCCATTGGAGCCGGAGTGCGGCTGGGGGCCGGCCCCCGTAGCCACCATCATCACCAGCCGGGTTTGCCCGTGGCAATGTGTTTTTTGTAACGAAGCCTCGTACATTCCCAACATGGGCCGCCGCCCGGTTGAAATGGTCATCGAAGAGTTGAACTATCTGGACAACAAATACGGCGTCGGCTCGGTGGTGATCCACGATTCGATGTTTTTCCAAAACCCGCACTGGCTGGAAGAGTGGGTTGAAAAATATCCGCGCAAAGCCAACAAAGTGTGGCCTTACTGGGCCGCCGGCCGCTCCGATACCATTCGCCAGTGGCCGCATCTGTTTGAGGCGCTGGTGCGAGAAACCAACTGGAATACCATTTCCATCGGCTTTGAATCCGGCAGTGACCGCATTTTGAAACTGCTCAACAAAGAATGCTCGGAAGACGATAATTATTTTTCCATCCAACTGCTTAACCGCATTGGCGATGAAATGCGGGCGCAGGGCAAAGAGCCGCCCCGTTTCTGGGCCAATATTATGCTGGGCATCCCCGGCGAAACCTCAGAAGATGCCTTCAAAACCATGCGCATGCTTAAGTCGATGAAGTACGTTTTCCCGTCGATTTCCTACTACGCCCCGTACCCCGGCTCAGCGTTGGGCTACCAGCTCATCGCCGAAGGCAAAAGCCTGATGTCCAAAGACAATTATCACCGCTACCCGGACGACGAGAAGGTGAAGGGCGTCAATTATCAATTTTACCGGGAACTGCTGGCCGGCAAGTATGATGGCGAGATCAACCGCGGGCTGGATGAATACGCCCGCAGCAAATCTGGCGTATTTGCGGAGGCGCTGGTAAAAGCATGAGCAGCTTCAGCAATCCCCACTACATGTATTTGTTTGAGATGAAAGACGGCCGGCAAAAACTGGCCTACGGCGAGTCGCCGGAGGACGCGCTGGAAATTTTGCGCGTGCGCCTGACCGACGACGAAATGGACATGATTTTGCCCGACCGCTTTACCCGCATCAACCAGCGTAAACTGCAACAGCACATCGACAACCTGGGCTGAGGGGCAGGGTGTTGGGTTCAATAGAGCTGGTCAACGAGGAACTGGCGTTCGTCAGTTCCTTTTTTGCGCCCAAAGGGGGATAAAATGGGCAAGCTGCACCTGTCCCCAACCGAGGAAGAGTTGCTGCGCCAACTGGCGCGCGGCAGCACGCTCAAAACCCACCGGGATATCGATGGCCGCAAAGTGTGCAAGCTGCACCCGCTGGCCGGCCCGGTCATCGAGCTTGAACCGGAGGCGGTTAACCATTTGAAAGCGGCCGGCCTCATCGACAGCAACAAAAAATTCCCGGCGGCCACCTATCTGCTCACCGAAAAAGGCCGCCGTCTGGCCGAGGCGCTGGTGGGCGGGCCGGTGCATCCGCTGTCGGCCAAAAACTACTAATCAGTTTTGTTCCAACTTGTCAAACCCAACTCCACCAAACTGTTTACGCCAAATGACCGAGTGTTTGGCTAAAAATAAGCTCTTTTAACAATTGGCGTTTTGCCGATGGTGGAGTACAGTTTCTTATTGTTGGTTATTGGGGGGATACAAATGAATACGGACGAACTCAAAGCCTTGCAGGCCCCACTCAAAGAGCGTTACAAAGCCGATGCCACGGCCGCGTTGATTACGCTCAAAGCACAGGGTCGGTTGGGGCAGGGGGTCAGTTGCAAAGTTGAAACCGGCAAAGCGCTGGTTGAAGCCGGACTGCACCCGGCAACCGGCGGCGACGGTTTTTTGGCCTGCTCCGGCGATATGTTGTTAGAGGCGCTTGTGGCTTGCGCCGGCGTCACCCTGTCGGCGGTGGCCACAGCCATTGGCGTTGAATTGCGTGACGGCGTGGTCCGGGCCGAAGGCGATTTGGATTTTCGCGGCACGTTGGGCGTGTCCAAAGACGTGCCGGTGGGTTTTCAGAATATTCGCCTGTATTTTGAGCTGGAGACCGACGCCGCCGAGGACCAACTGGCCACATTAATTCGCCTGACCGAGCGCTATTGTGTGGTTTACCAAACTCTGCGCCATCCGGCCGCCGCGACAGTGTTCTGTAACGTAACCAATAAGTAAAATTTTGCACACAACCCACTGTTGTTGTAAAATCGAGAATTATTATAGTAATTGTTATAAAAAATGTCGTCCAGGAGGATAAAAACTCATGCGCGTGATGCTAGTCAATCCCCGCTTTAGATTACCCATCGATACCCGAACCACCCCACATCTGGGGCTGGCCTATCTGGCCGCGGTTTCGGAGCAGCGCGGGGATGAGGTGATGATTTTTGACGCGGACGTTGAGGACGAACCGATCAGCGAGACTATTCGCCGCTACCAGCCCGATATTGTGGGCATTACCGCCAACACGCCGCAGGTTAAATCGGCGTGGCGCACGGCCGCGGCCATTAAATCTGTGGCCGATATTCCGGTGGTGCTGGGCGGGCCGCACGTGTCGGTGCTGCCCTCAGAAAGCACCAGCCGCCCGGAAGTGGATGTGGTGGTGCGCGGTGAAGGCGAAGAAGTGTGGGTGAAACTGTGCGCTATTGTTGAAAACGCCAGGCGGCACAACCCGCAGTTTACCGCCCGCAATTTGCTGGATCCGGCCGAAGGCCTGCTCACCGGCTTGCTGGGCATCAGCTACTACACCAGCGACGGCAAAGAGCAGCATAACCCCGAGCACCCGCCCATCGCCGATTTGGACACGCTGCCTTTCCCGGCCTATCACTTTTTCAAAATGGACCACTACACCAACTTGCAACCGGCCACCGACAAAGTTGATGGCGCGCGTTCGTTTTCGGTGATGACCAGCCGTGGCTGCCCCTATCGCTGCACCTTCTGCTCGCAGAGCATTATGCCCATCAAGTGGCGCGCCCGCAGCCCGGAAAGCGTGCTGGCCGAATGGCAGCATCTGGTTAACGATCTGGGCGCGCAGGAAATCGGCGTGCTGGATGACTCGGCCAATATTCAGGTGGACCGGCTGGAAAAAATGGCCGATCTGATTATTGAGCACAAAGTTAACCACGTGCCGTGGATTTTTGTCAACGGCATTCGGGCCAACCTGGCTACCACCGAACTGCTGGGCAAGCTGAAACACGCCGGTCTCAAACGGACGGCCTTTGGCGTAGAAACCGGCGACCCCGACGTGCTGTTGTCCATCGACAAGAAAATTGACCACGACACTATCCGGCAGGCGTTCAAAAACGCCAAAAAAGTTGGCATCGAAACCATCGGCTTTTTCATTATTGGCCTGCCCGGTGAAACCGAAGAAACGATGGAAAACACCATCAAATTTGCCTGCGAGGTTGACCCGCTGATTGCCAACTTTAGCATGATGACGCCCTACCCCGGCACCAAAGTGTACGAAATTGCCAAACGGCAGGGCCGCCTGCTGCTGGAGGATTGGGAAGATTACGTCTTTTTTGACGGCCGGGCGCGTTACGAACTGGGCGACATGACCGCCGAACTGATTGAGCGCAAATGGAAAGAGGCCTACCGCCGCTTTTACCTGCGCCCGCACCGCATCTGGATGACTCTCACCCGCAAAGATTTTTGGCTCAATTACAAGCGCACCTTCAAAGTGGCGATTAACACCCTTTTCCCCAAAAAGGAAAAAACGGAGTTGCGCAAATCGGTTGAAACCGACGTGGTGACGGCGTAAAAATAAAATTTTTGCCCCCTCCCCTGCCCTCTCCCCTATCAGGGGAGGGGAATGAAAGATGTGGGTGACGGCAGACGCTACGCGCCTGCCGTCACCCACTAAAAGAAATCCCCCTCTTCCTCAGGGAGAGGGGGGCAGGGGGTGAGGGTTAGCCAACTCTATTTTCACAGGAGTACATTTTGTTGAAAATTCTACTTGCCAGCCCTGAGTCCGAAGTTTGGAACAGCCGCAAACACATCCATATGGGGTTGGGTTACCTGGCCGGATCGCTGCTGGCCCACGGCTATCACGTTGATATTTACGATTCCTCGGTAGAAGCCGATGTGGAGTCGCTTGATGACCGGCTGGCCCGCGAACATTTTGACGTGGTCGGGCTGTCGGCGCCCACCCCGCTGATCAACGCCGCCTGGGACGCCGCCGCCATCGCCAAACGCCACGGAGCCATCACCATTTTGGGCGGCCCGCACCTGACTCTGCGCCCGCACGAATCGATGGAAAAAGAAATGGTCGATTTGGTGGTGCGCGGTGAAGCCGAGCGGACCATCGTTGAAATTATGGCCGCGCTGGAAAAGCAGGCTGAAATCGATCCCCAGTTAAATGGCCAAAATTCCGTCGAGCCAAAATTATTCCACCCCGACGCCGGCTGGGGCCGGATTTTGGGCCTGAGCTGGCGCAACATTGAAGGCAAAGTGCAGCACAACCCGGACCGGCTGCTATCTGACGACGTGGACGCCATTCCGTTTCCGGCGCACCACATGTTTAAAATTGATCGCTACACCAACCTCAACCCGCTCACCGACGGGCTGGATATGAACGCCCGCGCTTTTACCATCGTGACCAGCCGCGGCTGCCCCTATAAATGCACGTACTGCTCCAAACCCATCACCGGCGATACCTGGCGTGGCCGCAGCGTAGACAACGTTATCGCCGAGTGGGAATGGCTGGTGAAAGACCTCGGCGCAACGGAAATTGGCATTACCGACGACATCTGGAATCTGGACCGCGACCGGGCCAAAGCGCTGTGCCGCGGGCTGATCAAAGCCAACCTCAACCACGTGCCGTGGGTCACCATCCACGGGATGAAAGTGAACAACACCGATCAGGAGTTGTTCAGCCTGATGAAGCAGGCCGGTTGCAAGCGGGTTGGCTTTGGCGTGGAAAACGGCGATGACTGGATGCTGCGCAACGTTATCAAAAAAGGGCAAACCGTTGATATGGTGCGGCAGGCGTTTAAACACGCCAAAAAAGCCCGGCTGCAAACAATGGGCTTTTTCATTTTTGGTATGCCCGGCGAAACCGAAGAGTCGATGGAAAAAACCATCAAACTGGCGATGGAACTGGACCCCGATCTGGCTCACTTTATGATGGCTGCGCCCTTCCCCGGCACGGCCATGTGGGAACAATTGGTGGAGCACGGCCACATTTTTGAAAACGCGCTGGAATGGGACCAACTGGCCATTCAGGAAAACAAGGCCCACTTTGCCTTTGGCAACCTGGACAAAGAAACCGTCGAGCGCAAATGGCACGAAGCCCATCGGCGCTTTTACCTGCGCCCCAAACGCATTATGCGCATTGCCGCGCGCAAAGATACCTGGCAACGGTTCCCCTATTACCTTAAAACTGCCGCCAACATGCTGCTCGGTTTGGGCGAGCGCGAAGCAACGGCAGCCTGAAATCTTAAGGATGAAGGCAAAAGGATGAAGGCGGAAAATTAATTCATCCTTCCGCCTTTATCCTTCACACTTTTTCTATGTTGCGACTCTTACCCAAACTACCCCTGTACTGGGCCTATCGCAAATTTGGCTGGCCCATGATGCTGCCCTTTTCCATTGTGGTCAGCGTCAGTTATCGCTGCAACAGCAAGTGCCAAACCTGCGATGTGTGGCGCAAACCCAACGATGACATGACGCTGGAAGAGTGGGACAAAACCTTTGCCAGCATTGGCCGGGGGCCGCTCTACTTCACCTTTACCGGCGGCGAGCCGTTTCTGCGCAAAGACACCGTCGATATGGCGCTGTCGGCCTACAACCACTGCCGTCCGGCGGTCATCACCATCCCCACCAACGGTATCCTCACCAGCCGCATCGTTGAGCAGGTTGACCGGCTGTGCGTTGGCGCGCCCAAAGCCAACATCGGCATTAACCTGTCGTTGGATGAAGTGGGCGAACGCCACGACGAAATCCGCATGGTGCCGGGCAACTGGAAAAAGGCCATGAAAACGTGGAAAGCGCTGAAAGAGCTGCAAAAAGAGCACAGCAATCTGGTGCTGACCACGCACACCGTTATTTCCAACTTCAACATCGACCGCTTTTTTGAGGTATACGCCGGGCTGGAGTTTCTCAAGCCCGATAGCTACATCACCGAAATTGCCGAAGAACGGGTAGAACTCGACACGGTTGGCTGGGAAATTACCCCAATGGCCGAAAAATATGGGCCAATCGCAGATTATCTCAGCCAGAAAGCCCGCGAACGGCGGGTGAGCGGTTTTGCCCGCATTACCCAGGCTTTCCGCGCCGAATATTACCAATTAGCCAAACGCACCCTGGTTGAGCAGCGGCAGGTTATCCCCTGCTATGCCGGCTGGGCAAGCTGCCAGATTGCCCCCAACGGCGATCTGTGGAGTTGCTGCATCCGCGCCGAAGGCGCCGGCAACCTGCGGGACAACGACTACGATTTGAAACGCATTTGGCGGAGTTCAGCAATGGCCCGGCTGCGCGGCAGCATCTATCGCGGCGAGTGCAGTTGCCCCATGGCCAACGCCAGTTACGCCAACATGCTGCTCCACCCGCCCACAATGGCCCGCGTTGCCGCCACGGTTGTTACGCCGTAGTTTTTCCCGGAATTACATTGTAAAAGTATTTTTCTTTGAATCGGGATAAGTGAGCCAATTGTTTCTCTGCCCCTCATCCCCCCTACCCACCCGTGCCCCGAAGCGGTGCTTCTCCCCAGCGAGGAGAAGGGGAATTTGACTTTTGTGGTCAGGTTGGGCGGCTTTGCCGCCCAACCTGACCACTTATTATTCTCCCCTCCCCCGCTTGTGGGGGAGGGGCAGGGGGTGGGGGCGTAACCCTAAATTTACCTGTTTTGTCACTTCCTCCGCGTATGGGTGCAGATAAGCCATTCTGCGGGGAGGGGAGATAACCTTTAACCAAAGGTTTGACCTTTTATCGAGTATATGTAATATAAACAGCAACTCTTAATCAAAGGCAAGGGTCTATGTCTGAAACAGAAACTCAAATGACGAGTGATCCCTTCAAAGATCACCTGGTAGTCACCCATTCGGACGGGAATACCGAACGATTTCCCATTCCGGAGGGGGAAGCAACCGTAATGCGAGTAGGCCGTGAGCTGGACAACGATGTCATCCTCACCGACCCGCGCGCGTCGCGGCACCACGCCGAGGTGCGGCGGCAGGGGAATGTGATTGAAATTAAAGACCTGGGCAGCGCCAACGGCGTGTTGGTCAACGATACAAAGATCGAGCCAGACACCTGGACGCCGCTGCCGCCCAATCAGGTTGCCCAGTTAGCCGAAACAAAACTGGTGTGGGAAAAAGCCAAATCCTCCCAATCGACGGTGGTGATGGCTCGTCAGCGGCGCGACGACACCAAAATCAGCGAGGTTCCGCCGCGCGCGCCGCGCCCCGCGGTTCCGCCTGCGCCCGCTGCCACGGAAAAGAAGCCCGTGGTGGCCCTGCCGATGGTGTTGGGTATTGGCATAGTCATTGCCCTGCTGGTTTTTGTGGCGGTGTTGTATCTGTTTGTGTTCAATCGCCCCACCGAACAGGCGGCCAGCCCAACCGGCGTTAATACCCCGACGGCAACCGTTGGCCCACGTCAGGAAGGCAGCCTCAACCAGCAAAGCACCAGCATTGAACCAACCGCCACCCCCACGCCGTCGGGGCCGCAGTTGGCCATCCCTCTGGTTGATCTGACCAAACTGCAAGTCAGCCCCATCATTTTTGGCGCGTCGCCCAGCACCAACAGCGCCTACCTTTTTATCAGTGTTCGGGTTCGCAACGCGGGTAATATTCCCTTTATTTTTTCTATTAGCAATTTTTCTTTAAAGGACCGGCGCAGCGGCAAAATTTTCACCGAAGCCGGGGCCAATACCAGCGAACTGTACCTGAAACAACTCGGCGCGATTGACCGTTTTACCAATTTGGCGCTGACGCCCGGCGGCAGTGTGCCCGGCAGCCTGGTTTTTGAGCTGGAAATCAACACCTACGACCTGGAGCTTATTTTTGATGCGCCGGACGTCGCACCGGTGGTGATTGGTTCCGGCACCATCAATATGCGCCGCGAGCTTGATCTGGCAGCCGGCACCCCTGCCGCCGCGCTCGATGAAGCCGCTGGCAGCTCACCCACCGGCACGCCTACCGCCGCGCCCACGCCCACCGCCACCCGCCCACCGGATATTCCTTCGCCGGTGGTGGTTTCCCGCAGCGCCCTGGCCGGCACCATCGCGTTTCCGGTGTACGATGGCGAAACGTTCAACGTTTATTTTGGCGATGTGGCCAGCGGCCAAACCCGCTTCTTCCGCTCGCAGGCCAGCCAGCCGGCTTTCAATGATGACGGCTCAAAAATCGCCGTCCACTCGTGGGATAACACCTCGCGGGGATTGGTGACAATGGGGGTCGATGGCTCCGCGCCGCGGCTGGTGGCCAACTTTGGCGAAGACCAGTTGCCCACCTGGACCGCCGATGGCAACGACATCGTATTCCTCACCCGCCGCACCGGCGACAGAAAATCTAACCTGCGGGTGGTTGATGCCAACACAGAAAAAAGCGAAGGCGATATTCTGGGTGAAGGCGAATTTCCCACCATCGGGGCCAACGGCAAAATGGTGTTCAAAGGCTGGGGCAACACCGCTTTTGGGCTGCGCTCGGCTAGCGCCAGTTTTGGCGATGTTAAAACCGTGACCAACGTTGAAACCGACACCGCACCGGCCCTGTCGCCCGATGGTTCACAGGTGGCGTTCATGTCGCGGCGTGAAGAAAACTGGGACATCTACGTGGTTAATATCGATGGTTCAGGCCTGCGCCGCCTCACCACCGACCCGGCCCAGGATGGCCTGCCGGTCTGGTCGCCCGATGGCAACGCCATCGCTTTTGTCAGCGACCGCGGCGGGGTGTGGGCCATTTGGGTAATGACCCCCGATGGCAAAGGCATCAGCCAGCTCTTTACCATGAACGGCACACCCGACGGTTTCATTGGCAACGATACCTATGCCAGCCGCGGCTGGGCCGAAGAGCGCATCAGTTGGACCAGCGCCGAGCTGGTTGAAACAAAGTAACTTCACGGGGGCGGCCAACAGGTCGCCCCCTCTTATTCCCGGCCAAAAAAATAACCCCGGTTATTTAACTTTATCAATAAAAAAGTTTATAAATAATATAAAAATTGACAAAAACCAATAACGCTTTATAATCAAAAATCTGTGCTCAACACAGATAAGAATTTGATACGTGGCGAGTTGCGGGTGGCGGGTTATTAACAATTCGTAATTCGTAATTCAGCATTCGTAATTGTATTTTCAAGGGAGGTAGTTTTGTGGCCAAAGTATTGTGGGTAGAAAAACAAATCGACTACGAACCGCAGGGCGTTATGTCTATGGCTGCGGTGCTCAAAGAGGCGGGGCACGATGTGCAACTGACCATCGCCGCCCAGGAAAATCCCGTAGAATTTGCCAAATCCTACCAGCCAGACATTATTGGCTACAGCATGATGACCGGTTCGCAGCACTATTATTTTAAATTGAACCGGGCCATCAAACAGGCGCTCAACGGTAACAAACCTATGTCGGTGTTTGGCGGGCCGCACGCCACCTTTTTCCCGGATATTATCCATGAGCCGGGCGTTGACGGCGTGTGCGTTGGCGAGGGCGAAGGCCCAATGGTTGATCTGGCCAATTCGCTGGACAAAGGCGGTTTGGACCCCAACATTCCCAACTGGTGGTTTGATATCGACGGCGAAATCGTCAAAAATCCGGTACGCCCGCTCATTCGCAAACTGGGCGATCTGCCTATGCCTGATCGCGAATTGATTTACAGCAAACACGCGGTTACGAGCACCAGCCCCATTAAACATTTTATGGCCAGCCGCGGCTGCCCGTACAACTGTACTTACTGTTTTAACCACGCCTGGTATCAAATTTACACCCGAGAAAAACGCGGTTACCAGCGCAGCGTGGAATCCGTGATTGAAGAAGTCAACTGGGTGCGCGAGCGTTATCCGCTGGAGCAGGTGGTTTTTCTGGATGACCTGTTCATTATTTTTGTAGATTGGCTCGAAGAATTTGCCGAAAAATTCTCCAAAGAAGTTGGCCTGCCCTTTTTTGCCAACGTTCGCTCTAATTTGATCACCCCGGAAAAAGTGGCGCTGCTCAAAAAAGCCGGGGCCAACACGGTGAGTATGGGCATTGAGGCCGGCAACGACCGGTTGCGCAACGACCTGCTCAAACGCAAAATGTCGCGTGAAACCATCATCGAATCCGGCCGTATGCTGCACGAAGCCGGTATCAACCTGACCGCCACCAATATTCTGGCCCTGCCCACCGGCAGCCTGGAAGACGACATCGACACGATGCGCCTCAACGCCGAAGCCAAGGTAAAGTACGCCCACGCCTTTTTGTTCCAGCCCTACCCGGCCACGGAACTGGGCGAATTTACCAAGCAGAATGGCCACATGGCCGGCAGTTTTGAAGACATCGGCGCCATTGCCTGGGACAGCTCTATTTTGGTGCGGAACGACAAAGAGAAAATGCAAATGGAAAATTTGCAGCGCTGGTTTGCTATCGGCGTGGAATTTCCGTGGATGGAACCGCTAATTCGGTTGGCCATTAAAGCGCCGCGCAACAAAGTGTTTGATACGCTGTACTGGTGGATTCACAAACTGTTCAAAGGCTGGGCTATTACCCATCGGGTTCATCCCATCAAAATTACCCCCAAAGTGTTGTGGACCAACGCCAAACACTTTATGCAAATGGAAGCGTAAGCCGCGATTTTTCGGCTCGTTGAAAGGCTCACACATCGGTTGTGAGCCTTTTTGTTTTTTACAATGTCTTTGACTACCCCTTTTAATTCCACTATAATTGACCAATATTTCCCCGGTTAGTCTTTTGACGCACCGGCTAAAAAATGCCGGCGTTTGATTGTTTTCAAAATCCAGACATTGGGCCAGCTCCCCAGTGTGCTTAAATAGGTTGATGGCATGGCACTTTTGGTTTTTGGCAGCATCAATATGGATTTGGTTGCACGCACACCCCGCTTACCTGCCCCCGCAGAAACAATTACCGGTCACGAGTTTTTCACGGCTCCGGGCGGTAAAGGCGCAAACCAGGCGGTTGCCGCCGCAAAATTGAACATCCCCACCAAAATGATTGGCCGCGTTGGCGGCGATGGCTTTGGCGCAGAATTGCTGCAAAACCTGCAAACCAACGGCGTCGATACCGCCTCTGTGTGGGTTGATAACGAAGTCTCCTCCGGGGTAGCGATTATCGCCGTGGATGACCAGGCCCAAAACAACATCATCATTGTGCCGGGGGCCAACGGCCGGGTTGCCCAACCGGATGTTGAGCGTTTGGCGGCAAATCTGGACGATGCGAATGTGCTGTTGTTGCAGCTTGAGGTACCGTTAGAGGCCACACTGGCCGCGGCGCGGGCAGCGCGAGAGCGCGGCGTCACCGTTATTCTCGACCCGGCCCCGGCCCGCCAACTCCCGCCCCAACTATACCGGCTGGTCAACATTATCACCCCCAACGAGGTTGAAGCCGCCCAACTGGTTGATTTCCCAATCACAACTCAGCAGGATGCACTCCGCGCCGCCGAAACATTGCTGGAGCGCGGTGTGGAAATTGCTATTGTCAAAATGGGCGCGCAGGGTGTGGTTTATGCAACCAAAACCGGGCAGCAAGGCTTTGTGCCGGCCTTCAAAATAAAAGCTGTTGATACCGTAGCCGCCGGCGATGCGTTTAACGGCGGCTTTGCCGCGGCGCTGATGCAGCAGCTCAAACTGGAGCAGGCCATTGTTTGGGGCGCGGCCGCCGGCGCGCTGTCGGCGACCAAAGCCGGCGCTCAGCCGTCAATGCCCAGCCGGGCCGAATTTGATCAATTCCTCCAAAATAACGCTAACTGAATTGTGATGAAAGTTATTGTAGACACCGACGCCGGAATTGACGACGCGATTGCCCTGCTTATGACACTGGCCCACCCCGCCGCCGAAGTGCTGGCCGTAACCACGGTTATGGGCAATGTGTCTTTGGAACAGGCCACGCACAACACCGGTGTAATTTTAGATGTAGCTGCCGCGCCGGATATTCCCATTTTTAAGGGTTGCGCCCGGCCGTTGCTGCAATGCGTGCCGCCGGATGCGGTGTCGGTGCATGGCGCTGACGGGTTGGGTGGGGCCGGCCGGCCAACCACCACCCGCGTTCCCTACTCCGAGCCAGCCGGCCTGGCGCTTGCCCGTCTGGCCAGAGAGCATCCGGGCCAGATTACGCTGGTCACACTGGGGCCGTTAACCAATGTTGCTCTGGCCATTCAACTGGATGCAGATTTTTTGGTCAACCTGGGGCAGTTGGTCATTATGGGCGGCAGTATCGATGGCCGCGGCAACACTACCCCCGCCGCCGAGTTTAATTTTCTGGTTGACCCCGAAGCGGCGGCGTTTGTGTTTGCCGCCTGCCACCGGGCGCGTATCGAGGCGGTGCTGGTTTCGTGGGAAACAACACTGGCCCACCCCATCCCGCTGACCAGTTGGGACAGCCTCATTACCGGCGCTGCGCCCGTGGCTCAATTTGTGCAACAGATGACCGGGCACGTCAAACGTACCTGGCGTTCATCAAACGTGTTTTGGCCGGATCCGCTGGCCGTCGCCGTGGCCCTGGCCCCGGAAATCATCGGCGAACAGGAGCGCCGGTTGGTGGCCGTGGAGCCTGCCCGGGTCGCCAGCCGGGGGCATACCATTGTCGATTACCGGTTTGGCCCGGAAAGTGCCCCCAATGCCCGGTTGGTTAGAAAAGTGGATGGGGTAAAATTTCAAAATCTGCTGCAACAGGCAGTGCAACAAGGAGGCTGAATGAATTAACTGTAGTTTTAAGTTTTAAGTTTTAAGTTTTGAGTTTTAAGTTTTAAGTTTTGAGTGTTGAGTTTTGAGTTTGTAATTGGCTAACAGTGTAACTGGTCAGGCGGCTAACTGACCAGCGCCTAACAGTTATCAGCTATTTTCAGGTGACACATTTGAGTATTTCCCTAATTCCTGACTCCTGAAACCTGAATCCTATTTTCAAAGGAGGAGACAACAATATGACTCGCAAATTGGTGTTTTTGTTTACCGTAATCGCAATTGCCCTGCTTGCTGCCGCTTGTGGCGGGGCAGCCACACCGGCCCCGGAGGCCGCCAGCAGCAGCGGCGGCGACAGCGCCGCTCAACCGGCCGCCAGCAATCAGGAACCGTTAAAAGTGGTGTTATTTATTAACGGCGTGTTGGGCGATAAATCGTTTTTTGACTCGGCGCAGCGCGGTATTGACCGGGCCAAAAAAGAGCTGGGCATCCAGGCCAAAACCATCGAGGCCGGGATTGATGAAGTAGGTTGGGAACCCGCGCTGGTAGATGCCGCGGCCAACGAAGATTACGATGTGCTGATTGTGGGCACGTTCCAGATGATCTCGTACCTGGAGCAGGTGGCTCCGCAGTACCCCGACAAGAAATTTATCATTTTTGACGCGCCGGTTAACTACGAAAGTGGCTGCTGCGCCAACGTGTACTCGGTGTTGTACAAGCAAAATGAAGGCTCTTACCTGGCCGGCCTGTACGCCGGGGCGATGACCACCAAAGATTTGCCCGGCATGAATCCCGATGCGGTGATTGGCTCGGTGGGCGGGCAGGAAATCCCCATTATTCTCGATTTTATGGTGGGCTACGAGCAGGGGGCTAAAGACGCCAACGCCAATATTACGGCGATTCGCCAGTTTGCCGATAGCTGGAACGACCCGGCCAAAGGTAAAGAGCTGACCAAAGCCCAATACAGCCAGGGCGCCGATATTGTGTTCCAGGTTGCCGGTGGTACCGGCCAGGGTGTGTTTGAGGCCGCTGCCGAGGATGGCCGCTATGCTTTGGGCGTTGACTCTGACCAGGCGCTGATTGTTGAGGAAGCTGACCCGGAACAGGCCGCCCGCATTTTGACCTCGATGATGAAAAATGTGGACAATTCGCTCTTCCGCGCGCTGGATCTGCACCTGAAAGGCCAGCTCAAATACGGCACCATTGAGTCGCTGGGGATTGCCGAAGGCGGCGTGGGGCTGGCTCGCAATAAATATTACGAGCAGAACACGCCCGATGATGTCAAAAAGATGATTGACGACGCCGAACAAAAGATAATCAACGGCGAAATCAAGGTCGATACCGCTTTCAAATAAATCTGTGTTATACCCCACAGAGGCGCACCACCGTGCGCCTCTGTGCTTAATAAATCTGTTTTCTGGAGCAGCCAGATGCCCCCACTTGTAAAAATGAAGGACATCATCAAGGTTTACCCCAACGGGGTTGTGGCCAACCGGGACGTTAATTTTGCCGTGGAAAAGGGCGAAATCCACGCGCTGGTTGGCGAAAACGGGGCCGGTAAAAGCACGTTGATGAAAATTTTGTACGGTCTGGAACAACCCACCAGCGGCCAGATCATCCTCAACAACCGGCCTGTCAAAATTCACAACCCCCACCACGCCATCGATCTGGGGATTGGCATGGTTCACCAGAATTTTATGTTGGTACCATCGTTTACTATTGCCCAAAATGTAGTGCTGGGCCAGGAACCCCGCCGCGGGCAGGTCATCGATTTTGAGGAAGCGGTTAGAATTACCGAGTCGCTGTCCAAAGAATACGGCCTGGCAGTTGAACCGACAGCCCGGGTTGAGTCAACGCCGGTGGGCATGCGCCAGCGGGTTGAAATTTTGAAAACGCTCTATCGCGGCGCGGATTTGCTGATTTTAGACGAGCCGACCGCCGTGTTGACTCCTCAGGAAACCGACGACCTGTTTGAGGCCGTCCGGCGGCTGGTAAACCAGGGCAAAACCGTTATTTTTATCACCCACAAACTGGTGGAAGTCAAAGAAATTTCAGACCGGGTCACGGTGATGCGCCACGGCACCGTCACCGGCGATGCCATCAGCACGGCCAGCGTTACCGAGGAGGATATTGCCCGGATGATGGTGGGCCGCACGGTTTTCTTTCAAATTGACAAACCGCCGCAGCAGCGTGGTAACGCGGTGGCCCGGATTGAAAACCTCAGTTACATTTCCGAAACCGGCCAGCCGCGCCTGCGTGAGGTGTCGTTTAACGTGTACGGCGGCGAAATTTTGGGGATTGCCGGGGTAGAGGGCAACGGCCAAACTTCGCTGGCCGAGGTGCTGAGCGGCCTGAAGCCGGCCACCACCGGCAAAGTGCTGGTCGATGGCCAATCGATTTTGGGACACGGCCCGCGCGGCGTGCGTCAGGCCGGGGTGGCCCACATCCCGGAAGACCGGCTGACCAACGGCGTAGCTTTGGACGCCACCATCGCCGAGAATCTGGTGGTTGACCGTTATTTTCAGCCGCCCTTTACCCGGGGGGGCTGGCTGCTCAGCCCGGCCAAAGTTAAAGACACCGCCCAGCAATTGATGCAAAAATTTGATATTCGCGCTTCCGGCTACAACGCGCCGATTGGCTCGCTCTCCGGCGGCAATATGCAAAAAGTTGTGCTGGCCCGCGAATTTTCGTCCGATCCGGCGCTGCTGATTGCCGCCCAACCCACCCGCGGCGTTGATATTGGGGCCAGCGAGTTTGTGCGCGGCCAACTGGTGGAGCAGCGCAACCGGGGCAAAGCCGTGCTGCTGATTTCGGCGGACCTGGCCGAGGTGATGAGCCTGGCCGATAGAATTGCGGTGATGTACAAAGGCCAGATTGCCGGTATTTTTCACAACACGCCTGACCTCACCGAAGAAGAGCTGGGCCTGTACATGCTGGGCATCAAAAAACAATCTCCCGCAGAATTAGAGCAGATGCTATGACCGTTAAACGAAAACAGTTTCTTTTGGAATGGGTGCGGATTATCGCCGTTATCATCATCGCTCTGGCGATAGGTTTTGTGATCACCTCGCTGGTCAGCGATGACCCGGTTGGCGCGTACCGTGACCTGCTGACCGGCCCGCTGCCTAAAATTTCGTGGGTCGATGGCGGCCTGTCGCTGCGCGGGATTAACCGCTTTGGCAACTGGATGGAAGACAGCACTACCCTGATTCTGGTGGGGTTGGCCGTGGCTATTGTTTTCAGCGCCCGGCAGTTCAGCCTGGGGGCCGAAGGCCAGATTTTTATTGGGGCGCTCGCTGCCGGCGTGGTCAGCCTTTATCTTAACGCGCCGGCATTTATCCACATTGGGGTGGCGCTCATCGCCGCCGGTACGGCCGGTTTTTTATGGGGGTTAATTCCCGGTGTCCTTAAAGCCTATTTAAATGCCGATGAAATTGTCAGCACGCTGATGCTCAATATTATCGCGCTGCAAATTTATCGTTTTATTTTAACCCAGTACCTCAAAGACCCGACCGCCGGTTTTGTCGCCACCGAGTTTTTTCCAAATTCGGCGGTACTGCCGGTGATCATCCCCGGCACGCGGGTAACGGTGATGTTCATTATCACCATTGCAGCTATTGTGGCTACCTGGTTTTTAATGTCGCGCACGCCGTTGGGTTATGAAATCCGCATTTTGGGAGCCAATATAAAATTTGCCGAATACGGCGGCGTCAACGCCAAACGGGTCATCGCCCTGAGCATGGCTGTCAGCGGGATTTTGGCCGGGCTGGCCGGGGCGCATTTGAGTATGGGGCTGCTCAAACAGCTCACGCTCAACCTGTCGCTGGGGATTGGGTTTGAGGGAATTGTGGTGGCCCTGCTGGCCCGCAACGATCCCCGCGCCGTGCCCATCGCCGGGCTGTTTTACGGTTACCTGCGCACCGGCGCGCAAATTATGGAGCGCTCATCTGATGTGACCCGCGAGGTGGTGCTGATCATCCAGGCTATCATTATTTTGTTCATCACCGCCGAGCGAATTGTGCCGCTCATTCAGGAGTGGTGGCGGCGGCGACAGTCGCCGGAAGCAATTCTGGAACAGGGGGCCGCCGATGTCGTTTGAAACTGTGCTGGCCAGTATTTTTTCGGTGGCCTTTATTGCCACCATCATCCGCACCTCAACCCCGCTGATTTTGCCGGCGATGGGCGGCCTGCTCTCCGAACTGGCCGGAGCCATCAACATTGCTCTGGAAGGGATTATGCTGGCCGCCGCCTTTTTTGGCGTGGTCGTGGGGGCGCTGTCGCCGCAGTGGCTGCCGGGCCTGCCGCTGTGGGTTTACCCCTGGCTGGGCGCACTGGCCGGCGTGCTGGCCGGGATGATTCTGGCTCTGATCATCGCCTTTTTCCATCTGGAACTGGGCGCCGACATCATTCTGGCGGCGTTGGCCATTAATATTCTGGCTTCGGGCGGCACCGTGTTTGTGATGTACGCCCTCACCGGCGACAAAGGCAGCACCTCTACCCTGGCCAGCCCGGCCATGCCAACCATCGTCATCCCCTTTGTCAATAGCCTGCCGCTGCTGGGCCAACTGCTCAACGGCGAAAACCTGACCGGTTACAACATTCTCACCTACATTGCCTTTCTGTCGGTAGCCGTGGTCTGGTTTTTTCTGTACCGCACCCCGCTGGGTACCCACTTGCGAGCCGTCGGTGAAAATTCGGCAGCCGCGGCCTCGGTGGGCATCCCGGTTAAGCGGGTGCGCTACATCGCCCTGGTTTTGAGCGGTTTTCTGGCGGCGCTGGGCGGGTTGAATCTGAGCATGGGTTACCTCACCCTGTTTCAGGCCAATATGACTGCCGGCCGGGGCTTTATCGCGCTGGCGGCCATTTATCTGGGTAACAAAAACCCCATCGGCACGCTGGTGGCCGCGCTGATTTTTGGAGCCGCCGGCGCGCTTGAGGCGCAGTTGGGTACGCTCAAAGTCCCCAGCCAGCTCATCACTATGATCCCGCCGATTGTGACCATTGTGGCGCTGGTGGTCTACAACATTCGCCGCCAGGCTCAAATCAGAGCCAACGCCAGAAAATTTCAGGAAAAAATGGAAGCCGAACACAGGACCGCGTAAATGCACCTTGAAACGTTTGCCCACGCCCATATTTTAGGTGGACTGTATGGCCAGGCTTTGGGCGATGCCTGGGCCATGCCCGCACTGCTCCGCCCCGAACAAACCTGGGAGCGGTTCGATGGCTGGCTCGAAAGCCTGCTGCCCGCCCCGGACGATCACCCTGTTCACGCCGGTTTTCTGGCCGGGCAGGTTACCGACGACACCCAGCAGGCGATGGCCCTGGCCCAGGTGATTATCCGCGATGGCCAGATTACTGTGCCCGCCGCCGCCGAAGCGGTGGTCAACTGGTACAATCAAATTGATGGCGATAATTCGCCGTTTGTTGGTCCCAGCACCCGGCGCGCCGTGCTGGCGCTCAAAGCCGGCGCCGATCCCTACCGCACCGGCGAGCGCGGCGACACCAACGGCGGTGCGATGCGGATTTCGCCCATCGGCCTGATTCACCCCGGCGACCCCGAAGCCGCTGTGGCCGATGCCGTGATTGCCTGCACGCCCACCCACTACACCGACGTGGCTCTCTCCGGCGCGTGCGCGGTAGCCGCGGCCGTGGCCCGGGCTATGACGCCCGATACCACGCTGGAAGACATCATCGATGCGGCGGTGTGGGGCGCGGACGTGGGCGTGCGCTACGGTGCCCCGTGGATGGGCGCGTCTGTTGCCAGAAAAATTGATTTTGCCGTGCAGTTGGCCACCGATGTCAAACTCACCGAGCAGGACCGGCTGCGCAACCTGTATGATTTTATCGGCTCAACCCTGGCCGTGCCGGATTCGGTGCCGTGCGCCTTTGGCATTTTGGCTATGGCCGAAGGCAACCCGGTGCAGGCGGCCATCTACGCCGCCGCGCTCTCCGGCGACGCCGACACGGTGGGCGCTATCGCCTGCGCCGTAGCCGGCGCGTGGCAAAGCATCGATGTTTTCCCCTTTGAAATTGTGCAAACGCTGCGGCAGGCCAACCCGCAGTACAACTTTGAAGAAACCGCCGAAGGGCTGTACGAGATCGCTTTAAAATTAAAACGGGAGATTCCGCCGCCGGGCATGGAAACGCTGGCGGATATTTTGGGGCCGGATTGATGGATGAGCACATCTGGTGGCAGCATTTGGCCGAGCCGGCTCGCGCCGGGTTGCGGCAAATCTGGATTCCGGTAGGCGTGCCCGGCCACACCGGCGAGCGGAAAGTGGATTGGGAAACCTGGCTCAACCGGCGTTTTGGCGCGGGCGGCTGGCGCATCAGCTACTACGTGCGCGGGCGCATTGTTTCCAAAGCCGAAGCCATTATTGAGTACGAGCAGAGTTATCGCGTTCACCTGCACACCCACCCCGATCTTGTCCGTTTTTTAGTGACCACCTGCGGCAACGTGTACGATGACAACCCCACCAACGTGTTTGACCATTCCTACGAGCAGCCGCACACCCGGCTCAACCACTACCAGGATATTGCCGTGCGGCGGGTCATCGCCGAACTGGTAGACGACCCTACCTGGCCGGACGTGACCGACACCCCCGCCGCCGAGGCTGACCTCATCGACTTGAACAACGGGCAGCTTCACCGCGCCCCGCGAGCGCGCGGTTTTCGCGGCGATTATCTCATGCAAATCCGCGGGCCGGAATCGCCCGGCTTTTTTTTGAACCCGGCCGTGGTGCCGGTTCACGATCCAACGCTGCTCACCGCCCTGCCGGGCATGCGCGATTGGTACCTGCACGAAGGCTGCGCCCACCTGTCGGTTGAAGCCTTTTGGCAAATGAGCAAAGTCATCGAAGTGCGCTACGACGCCTTTTTGCAGCTCAAAGAGCAGCGGTTGCAGCCGCTGGCCGGGCTGGGTCAATGAGCAATGTTTTGCTGGGCGTGGTGTGCCTGGATATTTACACCCGCACCGGTAACGTTCGGCCCGGCTGCGGTATTTTGCATAACGCCTGGCATTTGCAGCAGTTGGGCAGCCAGCCCCGGCTCATCACCCGCATTGGCCGCGACCATTCCTCCGTGTTTTTTGATTTTTTCCACCGCAACCAAATTGCCGTGCTCAGCGATTGCCTGGCCCCGAGCGGCCGGTCGGCCTCAATTCAAATTGATGTCCAACCTTCCGGTGAGGCGCTGATCACAAATTTTGAGCCGGGTGTTTGGGCCGATTTTCGGCTCACGCCCGCCGAAGAAGCCGTGCTGGCCGGCGCGCAAAATTTGCATCTGGTGCTGGCTCGCGGCGTGGCCCCGGAATTTGTGCGGCTGGCTACCGATGGCCAGTTGGCCGGCGTGCAGGTCTCCGCCGATTTTCTCTCGTTCCGCGATTTTACGGTTGACAGTTTTGCTAACCTGCTGCAACATATTCACCTGGCATTCATCGGCTGGAAAGGTGAACTGGCCGATCCCATGCTGGCCGGCATTCGGGCTGTGGCCCGCGAGTTGGGCCGGGCGGTAGTGATCACCCTCGGCGAGCGGGGTGTGCAGCTCTTCAACGGGCCAACCGCCGAGTTTTTTCCGGTGGAAAAAGTGGCCGTGCAGGCCAACACCAACGGCTGCGGCGATGCCTTCATTGCCTATTTTCTGCACCGTTACTGGCGCGGCAGCAGCCTGGCTCAGGCCGTGGCCTACGGCCAGATTGGCGGCGCGGCGGCTACTCGCTGGCAGTACGCCCTGCCGGAGTCGGCCTATGGCGAATAATGAATTGCGAATTGTGAATTGCGGGTGGCGAGTGGCGAGTGAGAAGTGAGGAGTGAGGAGTGAGGAGTGGCCAATAGCGAATTGCGAATGGCGAACAACACCAAAGAATGCCTGTCCACGGCAGAGCGAAACCTCCCCGTGGGACAGGTGAAAATATGGTAGGGGCGGTTCGCGAACCGCCCCTACATTCGCAATTCGCAGATTTTTACAGGGGTTCGCCAGGTTCTGTTGACATTTCACCTGGCTGGCAAATGTCAACACGATCTGGCCCTCTGGGATGATACTAACAATAAAAACACGGAGTCCAAAACTACAGTTTTGGACTCCTGCCGAAAATTTTAAGAGCCGGGTCAGGAGTGCCCTAACTCCTAACTCCTAACTCCTAACTCCTAACTCCTAACTCCTAACTCCTAACTCCTAACTCCTAATTCCTAATTCCTGACTCCTGAATCCTGTTTTCAGCGGAGGCAAACCATGTACGATCTTCTCATTCACAACTGTCACGCGCTGGTGCCGGGCAGCGATGGCCTGCCCACGGTTCAGCGCAACCAGGACATCCTCATCGACGGCAACCAGATTGTCGCCATCCAGCCTGCCATCCCCGCTGACGGCCGCGCCCGCGAGGTGATTGTCGCCGACGGCCTGCTGGCTATGCCCGGCCTGATCAACACCCACGCCCACGTGCCGATGGTCATTTTTCGCGGCCTGGCCGAAGATGTGTCCATCGAGCGCTGGTTCAATGAGTTTATGTGGCCGCTGGAAAGCAACCTCCAGCCGGAAGACGTGTACTGGGGCATGCTGCTGGGTCTGGTCGAAATGATTGAAAGCGGCGTAACCACCGTGGCCGATCACTACTTTTTTATGGACCACGCCGCCCGCGCCGTGCAGCAGGCCGGCACCCGCGCCGCGCTCGGCTGGGCCGTATTTGCCGACCGCGGCTATGCCGCGCTCGACGAGACGGCCGTATTTGCCGAACGCTGGCATGGTCAGGCCGATGGCCGCATCACCACCTGGTTGGCGCCGCACGCCCCCTACACCTGCGACGACGACTTTTTGCGCGCGGCGGTGGGCCACGCCCGGCGGCTGGGGCTGGGCATTCACATTCACGCCGCCGAAGAAATTGGCCAAACCCGGGCCAGCCTGGCCAAACGAGGCATCACCCCCATCAAAGTGCTGGAAGAAACCGGCATTCTGGCCGGGCGCACGCTTATTGCCCACGGTTGCGGCATCCTGCCGGAAGATATTAATCTGCTGGCCCGCTACGCCGACCACGTTGGCGTGGCCCATGCGCCCAAAACCTACCTCAAACTGGGCATGGGCCTGACCCCCATTTTGCCGCTGCGCCGGGCCGGCATCGAAGTGGGGTTGGCCACCGACGGCGCGGTCAGCAACAACACCCTCGATATTTTTGAAAGCCTGCGGCTGATGGCCATGCTGCAAAAGCACGAAGCCCGCAACCCGGAAGTGATGACCATTCCGCAGGCGCTCGATCTGGCCACGCGCGGCAGCGCCGCGGCGCTGGGCATGGCCAATCAGATTGGCCGCCTGTCGCCCGGCTTGCTGGCCGATATTATTCTGCTCGATCTCAGCGGCAGCCACTACCAGCCGCTGCACAGCCTGACTGCCAGCCTGGTTTACAACACCCGCGCCAGCGATGTGCAAACCGTGATTGTTGACGGCCAGGTTATTATGCGTGACCGCCGCCTGCTCACCCTCAACAAAACCGAGATCATCGCCGAAGTCCAAAAAAGCATGGCCCGGCTCACCCAACGCATCCCGGAAAAACGGATTCAGGTTTACAATCCATGAAGCCCATTCTCTCAATTGGCGATCTGGTCGCCGATATCGTTGTTTCAATTCCCAATCTGCCCGCCGAGGCCGGCCGGCATCAGGTGGCCAGCGAGCTGCGGCTGGAGCCGGGCGGTGGGGCCAACTTTCTGATTGCCGGGGCGCGGTTGGGCCAGCCAATGGCCGCGCTGGGCGCGCTGGGCGATGATACCTGGGGCTGGCAGGTAGCCGATATTTTGCACGCCGAGAGCATCGATCTGGCCGGCGTGAGCCACAACGGCGCAACCACTGTGGTGATTGTGCTGGTGGGCCAGCAGGGCGATCACGTCTTTTTGGGCAAATACGGTCACGGCGGTAAAATTGACTTTTCGCCGGCGGCGGCCGCGCTGGTTGAACAGGCCGGCGCGGTCTACTGCGCCGGTTACACCTTGTGCGAGGCGCGACTGGTTGAACTGGCGCTGGCCGCGCTGCGCCACGCCCGGCAAATGGGCGTCCCCGTTTATTTTGACCCTGGCCCGCAAATGGCCGCCGTGCCGGCCACTGTGCGCGACGCGCTGCTGCCGCTGGTGGATGTGCTGCTGGCCACCGAGGACGAACTGCCGCTGGTTGTACCCGGCGGCGCTATCGCCGGGGTGCTCGCCGCCGGCCCGCAGTTGTTGGTTTTGAAACGCGGCCCGGCCGGCTGCGCCCTTTACGCGGCAAACGGGCTGCTGCTGGAATCGCCGGGGCTGGCCGTGCCGGTTATGGATACGTCCGCCGCCGGCGACAGTTTCAACGCGGCGTTTATCGCCGGCCGGCTGCGCGGCTGGCCGCTGGCCGATTGCGCCAGACTGGCCAACGCCGTGGGCGCGGCCAAAGTGCAAAAACTGGGCGGCGGGCGCAGTGTGCCCACCCTGCCCGAGGTGCGGCAGGTGCTGGCTCAATTTTCGCTGTCGCTGCCGGAAATTTTGTGACAATTTTGAAAGGATTATTTTGTGACCTTTGAATTAACCATTCATCCGGAAGTTGAAGCCGCGCTGGCCGAAGGCCGGCCGGTGGTGGCTCTGGAATCAACCTTGATTACCCACGGTTTTCCCGCGCCGGAGAACGTGGAAATCGCCGCGGCCATTGAGCAGGCGGTGCGCGAGCAGGGCGCGGTGCCGGCCACCATCGCTGTGCTGGGCGGGCAGATCACTGTTGGCCTCACTCCGGCTCAGTTGGAGTATTTGGGCACCAGCCGCAACGTGCGCAAATGTTCGCGTAGAGATTTGCCTATTGTCGTCGCCCGCGGCGAAGACGGGGCGACCACCGTGGCCGGGACCATGATTGTGGCCCATTGGGCCGGTATTGAGGTGTTTGGTACCGGCGGCATTGGCGGCGTGCATCGCGGCTACCCGTTCGATGAGTCGGCGGATTTGCTGGAACTGGCGCACACGCCGGTGGCGGTAGTCTGCGCCGGGGCCAAGGCCATCCTCGATTTGCCGCTGACGATGGAAGTACTGGAAACGCACGGTGTGCCGGTGATTGGCTACCAAACCGCCGAGCTGCCGGCGTTTTACTCGCGCCGCAGCGGCCTGCCGGTGGATGTGCGGGTCGACTCGCCGGAGGAAGCAGCAGTCATTATCCGGGCCAACCGCCGTTTAAATCTGGGCGGCGGCTTGCTGGTGACGGTGCCGGTGCCCGCCGCAGATGAGTGGCCGGCCGAAGAGGCGCAAGAAGTGATCAACCAGGCCATCGCCGATGCTCAGACGGCCGGTATTACCGGCAAGGCCGTTACCCCCTATCTGCTGGGCCGCGTCAGCGAGCTTTCGGGCGGGCGCAGCAAAAAGGCCAACATTGCCCTGCTGTTGAACAACGCCCGCGTGGCCGCCCAAATTTCGCGGTCGCTGGCCGACAAATAGTAACTGTTCACCCATCCCCCTAACCCCCTTCCCAAAGGGCAGCGGGAATATTGGGTATCGGTGTGTTGCCGGGCGGCTTTGCCGCCCGGCAACACACCTAACCTTTTCTCCCCTCCCCCTATTAGGGGGAAGGGGGTGGGGGTAAAGGTGAAAAATTTTTGGCACCACGATTAAGCGCGCTGCTGCCCAATTTGTAACCAATGGACTAAACCAATTCTTTAAAGGATGCCCTATGCCCAAAAAGATCATCATCGATACAGACCCCGGCGTCGATGACTCGATGGCTATTTTGTTTGCTTTGCAGTCGCCCGAGCTGGAAGTGGTCGGGCTGACAACGATTTTTGGCAATGTGTTTACCCCGTTGGCCACCCAAAATGCGCTGCGGCTGGTTGAACTGGCCGGCCGGCCCAACATCCCCGTGGCGCACGGCGCGGAACTGCCGCTGGTGGCGCCGCTGGATTACGTGGCCGATTTTGTGCACGGCCGCGACGGGCTGGGTAACACCAATCCGCCGCCGCCGCAGGGCCGGCCGCTCAACATGCCGGCGGCGCAGTTTATTGTGGAAACGGTGATGGCCAATCCCGGCCAGATCACGCTGGTGCCGGTGGGGCCGCTCACCAACCTGGCGTTGGCGTTGGCGCTGGAGCCTCGGCTGGCCGAGAATGTGGCCGAAGTGGTGCTGATGGGCGGCGCGGCCACGGTGAACGGCAACGTTAACCCCGCCGCCGAGGCCAACATTTTTCACGACCCGCACGCCGCCGATGTGGTTTTTGCCGCGGGCTGGCCGCTGACAATGGTTGGCCTGGATGTGACCATGAAAACCGTGATGACGGCTGATTTTCTGGCCTCGCTGCGGGCCTCAAAAATCGGCCAATTCATTTTTGATATTGTCCAGTTTTATCTGGAGTTCCACCGCCAATCCTATCCCGAGCTTGGCGGGATTCACACCCACGACCCGTCGGCGATTGCCTACCTGATTAACCCTGGCCTGTTTTCAACCGTGGCCGCGCCGGTGCGGGTGGCCACCGACGGGCTGTTACTGGGGCAAACCCAGCCCGATTGGCGGCAGAACTGGCACACGCCCAACCCGTGGACTACCGTTTCGCCGGCCAATATCTGCGTCGATGTCGATTCGGCCGGGCTGCGGGCGCTGTACCACCAGCGGATAACGGCGGGCGGATAACAAGTTTCGGCGTGAGCAGCAATGGTCGATTTTGTTACGTTTTCACTGATCATCGATGACATTGTTTTTCCCGATGGCCGCACCGCGATGGGCATGCTGGGCGGCGGCGGGCCGCAAACCGCGTTTGGCCTCAAACTGTGGGCCAGCAAAGTGGGGCTGGTGGCCGGCGTTGGCAGCGATCTGCCGGTTGCGGCCCGTGACTGGTTGGCCCAACTGGCTATCGATACCGCTGGCCTGCGCTTTGACTCACGTTGGCCCACACCCCGGGCCTGGCAGGTGTTGGAAGAAGACGGCCGGCGCACGCAGGTGTGGCGCATCCCCGGCCCGGCTATCGGCGCGCAGTTGGGCCGCCGCTGGGATGTGCTGCCGCCCGGTTACCGCGCCGCGCGGGGTTACCATTTGGGCATCCACCCGGAAGAGCCGGATTTTGAGTTTATCTCGGCCTTGCGGCAGGCCGGTGCGGTGGTCAGCATCGAGCCGTTTCGGGCGGCGCAGCGACCGCTGACCGCCGCAGAAGTTGCCGCGCTGGCCTCGGCCGGCCAGATTTTTTCACCCAACCTGGCCGAAGCCCGCTCGCTGGTGGGTGACGGCTCACCGCCGGAGCTGGTGCGCCGCCTGGCCGAAGCCGGGGCGCAGGTGGTCGCCCTGCGAGAAGGGGCCAACGGTGCGCTGGTGTATCGGGCCGATACCGGCGAAATGTGGCAGATACCGCCGCTGCCAACCCGCATCATCGACCCAACCGGGGCCGGTAACGCTTTTTGCGGCGGCTTTTTGGCCGGCTGGGTGCAAACCGGCAGCCTGGCTACCGCCGGGGTGTACGGCTCGGTGGCGGCCAGCTTTTTGGTTGAGCAGGTGGGGTTGCCCCCCACCCCGGCTCCGGCCGCCGAAGTTGAACGCCGTCGCCAGCTTGTGGCCGGTCACACTCACCAGATTTTTTAAGTTGGCCGCTTTGGGTGATTCGCCCTATAATAAGCCAACGGCAAAACCTCAGCTTTTTGGGCAAGGCCTATGACACACTCAGCCGAAACCCTGGCCAACCTGCAAAAATTTTTAACGCTGCTCAATCCATCCCTCAACCTTGATGAGATGTTAACCAACGTGGCCCGCCAACTGGTTGATATGTTTGGCGTTGATCACAGCGGCATGCTCCTTTTTGAAAAAGGTGACGAAGAGGGCGTGGTTTTGGCCGAATTTCCGGCTCAAGGAGCGGTGGGGCTGCGCGTGCCGCTGGTTGATTATCCCCTGCTCGATCAGTTGATCGAAGAGCAAAAACCCATTTTTGTGTTTGATGCCCAGCACGACCCGATTATGGGCGGTGCGCGGCCAACCATGCAGGCGCTGGGCATTCAGTCGATTGTGATTATTCCGCTGGTGGTGCAGGGCCGGATTATGGGCAGCCTCAGCCTGGATGTGATCAGCGATTGGCGCGCCTTTACCACCGAGGAGTTGGAACTGTGCCACATCATCGGCAACCAGATTGCCGTGGCGGTTGACTATACCTTTTCGCTGGAAGCCGTTGAGCGAGGCCGGCAGCAGGCCCAGCGCCTGCGCGAAATCAACCGCGTGCTCAGCCAATCGCTGGACCCGGATGAAGTGTTACAGCTGATTCTGGAACAATTGGAAAAAGTTTTGCCCGTCGATGGCAGTTCAATTTATTTGCGCGTGGGCGATGGCGTTCAGCTCAAGGCATGGCGTGGCAGTTTTAGCCCATCTGATCCCGGCAAAATCATCCCGATTGACCAATTGTGGGGCGCTTCTGAAATTTTTTACAGCGGGCGGGCGGTGCTGGTGCGCAACACGGCCACCCACCCTCACTGGCGCGTTTACGAAAACCCGGCCATTTTGTGCTGGCTGGGCGTGCCACTCATTGTCGATGGCGAGGTAGTGGGGTTGCTCAATATCAACGGCTGCGTCGCCCACCAGTTTAGCGAAACCCACATCCCGCTGACCACCGATTTTGCCAACCAGGCCGCCATCGCCATTCACAACGCCGAGTTGTACCGGCAGGCCACCAAACGCGCCGAACTACTGGCCTCAATTCAGGATATCGGTGTCAGTATTATGTCGTCGCTGGAGCTGGACGACGTGTTCCGTACCGTCTCAACCAGCGTGCTGGATTTGCTCGACGCCCAGCACATTCGCATTTTTCTGTGTGAAACCGATGGCTTCACCCTGGCTTCGGCCCTTGACCGCGGCGGCGAAATCAGCCGGCGGCTGCCCTCACCGCCTCGCCCGCGGAAGGATGGGTTGACGGCCACCGTTGTCAACACCGGCCAGCCGCTGGCCATCACCGATGCCCGCAGCCATCCCCTCTATCGCGGCCAAACCCTGTACGATGACTTTGCCGCCATCATCGGCATCCCTATGAAAAAACGGGAGCAGGTGTTGGGTGTAATGGTGGTGGGTTTTAAAAATCCGCATCATTTTGCCACGGATGAAGTTGACGCTCTCATTCTGCTGGCCACGCAGGCAGCGGTAGCGCTGGAAAATGCCCGCCTGTACAGCCTTGAGGTGAAACAGGTTGAGCAGGAATTGACCATTGCCCGCCGGATTCAGGTGGGATTTTTGCCGGAGCACGTCCCGCAGATTCCCGGCTGGCAAATCTCGGCGGTGTGTTTGCCGGCCCGCGAAACCGCCGGCGACTTTTACGAATTTGTTCGCCGCCGCGATCACTACTGGGGGCTGGCCATCGGCGATGTTTCCGGCAAAAGTATTCAGGCGGCCATGTTGATGGGCGCGGCCCAAAGTGTGGTCGCTTCCAAAGGCTCTGATCATCGCTCGCCGGCCAAAGTAATGCGAGAAATCAACCGGCTGCTGTACGAGGACGTGCCCGATGGCTCGTTTGTGGCCGTGTCTTACGCTTTAGTGCTGGCCGGCGATAACCGTATCACTTTTAGCAACGGCGGGCAGTTGGCCCCTTATTGGGTGCCCGCCGCCGATCAACCGCTGCGGCTGGTTGAAACTCCGGGCGCGCACTGGCCGCTGGGCGTGCTGGAAGACGTGCCCTATCAGGAAATCACGCTGGCCCTTGAGCCGGGCGATATGCTGGTATTTTTTACCGATGGCCTGGTTGAACGCATGAACCGTCGCCGGCAAATGTTTGGGTTTGAAGGCGTGGCCGCCGTGTTGGAACAACTCCGGGGGCAGCCGGTTGAAACGGTGCAGCAGGCGCTGCTGGAGGCAACCAGCGCCTTTGCCAACGGCCTTCACGCCCACGATGATGTCACGTTGCTGCTGGTGCAGCGCACAAATTGAAAGGGTGTGACTAAAATGAATAGGAAAGCGCCGCAGGCCGGGGGGCTTGGGGGGTAGTTCCCCCCAAATCCTTCCTCTTCCAACTCACTTTAGTCACACTAAAATTGAAAGGATAAATTATGACTGACGAATCAAAACCTCAAGACTCGCAGCAATCCGGCCCGGCCGATCCCTGGGCCGAGGTGGGCCAGCAGTTTCGCAAATTGGGCGACTCGCTGGCGGCAGCGTTTGGCGCTACCTGGCAAAGCGATGAAGCCCGGCAGTACATGCACAAAATGCAGTCCAGCCTGAACGACGTGGCCAGCCAGCTCAACGAGGCCGTCAAAAGCGCCACCGACTCCGAGCAGGGCAAGAAAATGCAGGCCGAATTTGAAAAGGCGGCCAAAACCGCCCAGTCTCAGGGCGAAGAAATGGTCCAGCAGGTGCGGCCGCATTTGCTGGAGGCGTTCCGCTCTATCCGGCAGGAAATTGACCGGGCCATCAGTCAGATAGAAAAAACTCCGCCCGCCGCATCGGACGAGAGCGCGGAGCAGAAATAGCGCATGCCCCAAAAATTGATCATCGATGTGGACACCGGCGGCGACGACGCGGTGGCCATACTGCTGGCCGGTTATCACCCGGCCGTGGAACTGGTGGCGGTTACCTGTGTTGAGGGCAAC
This sequence comes from Anaerolineae bacterium, assembly GCA_022071955.1. Classification (GTDB taxonomy): domain Bacteria; phylum Chloroflexota; class Anaerolineae; order 4572-78; family J111; genus J095. The sequence continues at coordinate 301,730 of JAJVIM010000012.1, read as the reverse complement.
GCGCCGTTGGAGCTGGTGGTGCGCAATTCGCTGGCCGCGCTGGAGCAGGGCAATCTGGCCCACGTGCCGGTGTACGCCGGCATCGATCGTCACATGCACCAGCAGCCCTACCCCCGCGACCCCGACCAGGAGCGCCGTCTCAAACTGCCCGAGCCAACCCTCGCCCCGGCCGCGGCCCACGCCGTCGATTTTTTGATTGATTACTACCTTGGTCCGGCCGGCCCGGATACGGTGCTGGTGCCGGTTGCGCCGCTCACCAACATTGCCGTGGCGCTGTTGCGCCAGCCGCAACTGGCCCGCCGCATCCCCCAAATTGTGCTGATGGGCGGCGCGTACACCGAAGGCAACACTACCCCCTCCGCCGAGTTTAATATTTACGCCGATCCCGAAGCCGCGCGGATTGTCTTTCAGGCCGGTATTCCCCTCAAAATGGTCGGGCTGGAAGTGACCCGCCAGGCGCTGGTGACCCCCGCCGATGCCGACCGCATTTTGAGCTACCCCACGCCCGGCGCGGCTGTGGCCGGCCCGCTCATTCACGAAGAGGTCGATTGGTTTGTGCGCAAGTTTGGCGCGGCGGCCGGCCAGGTGTACGACGCCTGCGCCGTGGCCGCGGTCATCGAGCCGGCCATTTTGCACACCCGCCCGGCCCGCTGCGACATCGAACTGAGCGGTGAACTGACCCGCGGCCGGACCGTGTGCGATTTTGGCTACCAGTTCCGTGGCGTGGCGGCCAACGTTGATGTTGGCGTGGGCATTAACCGCGACCGTTTTGTAGCCATTTTCGACGAGGCGTTTGGTGGCTGAGTACGCGGCCATCGGTTCCATTATCATCGATGATATTGTTTTTCCCACCGGCCAAACGGCGATGGGCGTGCTGGGCGGCGGCGGCAGCCACGCCGTCGCCGGTATGCGGGTGTGGAGCGCCGGCACCGCGCTGGTGAGCATTATCGGCCAGGGCTTTCCGCCGGCGGCCTGGGAGCGTTTGACCGCGCTGGCCGACACCCGCGGCGTGATTACCCGGCCGGTGCCGCAGCCGCGCTTTTGGCAACTGTTTGAAACCGACGGCACCCGCCACGAAGTGCCTCGCACCGATTTTGAGCTTTTTCAGCAAATCCCCATTCGGCCCGATGAATTTCCGCCCGACTTTGCCGCCGCGCGGGCGGTGTTTCTGCAAACGCCGACCACGGCCACGGCTTTGGCCTGGGCCACGCATCTCAAAACCATCAACCCGGCGCTGGTGATATTGTGGGAACCGTGGGAAATTTATTTCAAGCCGGAGAATCTGGCCGGTTTTCGGCAGGTGGCTCCGCTCATCGATATTATTTCGCCGCAAACGGTAGAATTGAGCTGGCTGTTGGGGGAAGCAGACCCGCAGCGGCAGGCCGATTTGCTGCTGGAATGCGGGGTACGCTGTTTTGCCCTGCGGCTGGGGGCCGATGGCTCGCTGGTGGGCACCGCGGCAGAACGCCACCACGTGCCGGCCATCACCGTCCCGGTTGTCGATGAGACCGGCGCGGGTAACGCCTACTGCGGCGGTTTTGTGGTTGGCTTTGTAGAGTCCGGGGGGAACCCGCTGGCGGCGGGGCGGTACGGGGCGGTTTCGGCCACGTTTGCGCTGGCCCAGGTGGGGGTGCCGGTGCTGCCGGCCAATATTCGCTGCGAGGCCGAACGGCGGTTGGCGCAGGCGTTTGGCCCGGCCAAATAAAAAAACACCCAACTCGCCGCCGGGTGTTTTTGTGGGCCCTGCAGGATTCGAACCTGCGGCCAACCGGTTATGAGCCGGTCGCTCTAACCGCTGAGCTAAGGGCCCTGACTTGCCAGAGCGGGCAACGGGGCTCGAACCCGTGTAACTAGCTTGGAAGGCTAGGGCTTTACCACTAAGCTATGCCCGCATCACTCTGAGTCGGGGTGGACGGATTTGAACCGTCGGCCTCTTGGTCCCAAACCAAGCACTCTAACCGGGCTGAGCTACACCCCGACATGCAACGGCTAGTATAACCCAATCCCCGCTAAAAATCAAACCCGAACTAACGCCCCCACCAGATTTGAGCGGTCAGCCAATCGGGCCGGTTGCCGTCCCAATCGGTTAATTTGCTCGGCGCGCCGCCGGCCAGATTAACCACATAAATGGCCCAACTGCCGTCCCGATCTGAAACAAAGGCCAACTGCGAGCCATCCGGCGACCAGGCCGGCAGGCCATCGTTGCCGGGCGAGCTGACTACGGCTCTGGGGCTGCCGCCGGCGGCGCTCACCACAAAAATGTCCCAGTTGCCATTTTGGGTAGACATATAGGCCAGCCGCGAACCATCCGGCGAGAGTACCGGCATACGGTCGCTTTCGTGGCTGGTTAGCCGGGTGGCTTCACCGCCGCCAAACGGCCGCGAGTAAATGCCGGGCTGGTTGCCTTCGGGGTCGGTGCCCTGATAAACAATTATTTTGCCGTCGGAGTCCGGCGTGCGGCCATCGAGCAGAATGATGGGGTCACTTTTGCCATCGGCAAAGCCAACAAATACCTGCCAGCGATTGGTACCGGGTTCCTGCGCCGGAAAGACAAATTGCAGGTTGTCGCCGGCCCAGCGCGGCAAAATGTGCTGCCGCACCACTGTGGCCCGCACATCTTCGCCGGTAGTCAGGTTGAGGGCGTGGATGCCAATTGAGTCTGACCGCTCGGAGCGGTACAGTAAAATATCGCCGTTGGGGCTGAGCGCTGGCATAATGGCGTTGGTGGCCAGCGTTTGGGGTTGCCCGCCAGAGGCCGGCGCCGCCAAAATTTCCCAGCGCGTCTCGCTAACATTGTAGGCCGAAAACAGAATCCGGCCGCCGGCGCTACTGACCGGCGCGCTGTCCGCGGTGGCCTCGGTGGTAGCGGTGACCGTGGCGCTGGTCGTGATGCCGGCCGGGCCGGCGGTGGCGCTGCTGCTACCCGGCCCAGCCGGGGTGACTCCCGGCCGGGGCGCAGCGCCGCCCGGAGCCTGGGTTACCGCCTCGGTCTGGCAGCGTTCGGCGCTGATGTTCAGTTTGCCGAGCACACTGGTGCTGGCCCGCAGCGCGTTGGCTTCGGTGTATTGGTCTTTGGCCAGGCACCACTCGCCGTCGTTGGTCAGTTGATCGCCGTAGGCTTCGTAGGCCTGGCGCAACTGCTGGCGCGTATCCAGATAATTCTCATCCAAACGGAAGAGCTGGGTAAAGGCTTTCACGGCGCTCAGCTTGTCTTCGTCCAGCGCGGCCAGCCCGTTTAAGTAGAGGGCCGCTTTGTTGCGTTCGGTGCGCACTTTTTCGTCGTCCGGGCGTTCGGCCAGCGCCTGTTCAAAAGCGGCCAGCGCCTCGCGCACCTGCTCGGGGCTAACCTGCTGCAAGCCCAACTGAAAGTTGGCCTCAAACAGCATCTCAGAAACCCGCTCGGTTTCATAAGTTGAGTCCAGATCACGCACCTGCGATAGCATTTGGGCCGCATCGGCCCAACTTTCGGCGTTGAACAATTCTTGAGCCTGGGCAAAAATTTCGGCGGCGGCGGCGGTGCGCGTTTCTGAGGTGGGCGTGGGCTGGAGCTGAGCCAGCCGCTGGGCTTCGCGCAGGGCCTGGCGCGCCTCGCGGAAGTTGGGGTTGAGTTTGACGGCGCGCTCAAATTCGGCTACGGCCAGTTCAATGGAGTTTTCGGCCAAAAGCTGCTGGCCCCGCTCATAGTGGGTTTGCGATTCACTTTGGGCCTGCGAGGTTCGCTCTTGCAGGCCGGCGCGCACGGCAAAAATGCCAATTGCGCCGTAAAACAGGCCGGCGCACAGCAGCAGCCCCAGGCAACCCAACGCCACCCGCCGAAATTTAAACCGGCGTGGCGCAGCCTGGGCCGGTTCTTCTTCCGGCAGCAGCGCCTCGTCTTCGCCGCTGTCATCGGCGAGGTAGGGTGTGTCCGGCCCCACAAAACTGTCGTCTGTGGTAAAGTCATCCGCCGGGGCAAAGACATCAGGCCGGCCAATCGCCCCAAAATAGTCGGCGGCCGGGTCGGTGGGGTAATCGGCGGGCTGGCCATACGGTCCGCCATCTACCGCAAAAATATCGTCATCGCTGAACGGGTCCGCCGCCGAGGCGTCGTCGTAAGCGTCATCTGCCGGCACATCGGCAAAGGCGTGCGGCGACTCCGGCTCAACAAAGTAGTCGTCGGGCACAAAAGCCGTTTCTTCGGTGGGCTGCGGTTCGCCGCAGTAGGGGCAAACATCCTGCAAATCATTGTAAAGCGTGCCGCATTTGGGGCACTGGATGGTAAATTCGTCTGACATTAGCACTCAGTTAGTTTGATAAGTTAAGAGTACGCCGCCGTTGGCATCGATAAATTCAATGGTGAGGGGGCCAGCCCCGGCCGACAGCGGCCACGACAGCGGCCTGGCCGGATTAGCGGAAAACCGCTCGTTCAAAATGAGCGCGCCGGCGGCGGTAACCCGCACCTGGCCGGTAACGGGCCGCGCCACCAGCGCCGACAGCGTGGCCGTGGACTCGTTTTGTTCCAGGGCGATGGCAACGTGCTCGGTGGCCCAGGTTAAGCCGGGCAAACCGGCCAGCGGCCACCAGAGTTCGGTCCAGCCCAGCGATTGGCCGGGCGCAACCGGAAGATCATCTTCCGGCCAAAAACCGTTGTTAGCGCCGCCCCACAGCTCAAAATACTGCGAGTTGTCATCGGTGTAGCTGCGGTCGGGGAAGCCGGCGCTAAAGGCAAATAACTTGCCCGCCCGGCCAGATTCCGGCAGCCGGACAACGCCCAATTTGGTGGCGGCGTTGAACGCGCCCATAAACGGGGCATCGGTATTGGCCACAAAGAAGCCCAGGTAATTGGCCCACTGGCGATAATCGCGCAGGTCGGTTTGGCCTACCAGCGGCCACGCCGCCCGGCGGCCAGCGTCGGGCAGGCTCCAGCCCAACTCGCCGCGGCTGTGAATGGTGATGACGCCGGTTGGCACCACAAATTGGGTGTCCGGCGACATCGAACCGCTGCTGAGCGCCAGCGCGGCGTTGGTCCACACCTGAACCGGCACGGTGATTGCGGCGTTGTTGGTGAGCCGCGGAGTTACGCTGAAGCTGGCGCTGTCAACTGGCAGCGATACGGTTACGGTTAGCCCGGTCCGGTGGGGGGCGCTGTCGGCCAGGATGATGGCCGCGCCGGTGGCCGATTGAGTGACCCGGTAGTCCCACGGCAGGCCAAAACGATAGCCGTGCTCCTGCACCGGGTAAGCCCATTCCATGCCGCCGCTGGCCAGCCACCAGTTGGCTTCGTAGGGCTGCAGCACGCCATAACGCGAGGGCTTGACCACCGGGTTGTGGTAGAAAATTTCCTGACCGGTGGGTTTGACCACCGCGCTGTAGAGTCGCCCGCCAAGCTGGGGCAAAAAGGTGAGCCGCAGGTACTTGTTTTCCAGCACCACGCCGGTGTAATCAACCGGAGCCGGCTGGCGCGGTTCGGCCTCGTAGGCGGGCCGGTTAAAGTAGTAAACCGGCATGTTGTAAAGCGGGTCAAGCTGTTCAACCAGAAAATCCCGAAACGGGTAAGTGGGCAGGGTGACGGTGGTGGTGTAGCTATCAACCCCAATTACCGGCGGGCGCGGCGTTGGGGTGGGAGTCGGTGTGGGGGTTGGTATTGCCGTAGCCGTGACCGGCCGGGTTGGCGTCGATGTGGCGGGGCGGGCAGCCGCCGGGCGGCCACAGCCGGCCACGATGGCCAGCGCCAGGGCTATAACGCCCGCGGCAAAAACTATTTTGGGTTGAACCGTTTCAAAAAAGCTGTTCATACAAGCTGAATATGATAGCATTGATTAAGATTGATGTCTAATAAGCGGCTGCCGGGGCAGCGGTTCTCAGTATGGCCCTCACCCCCCTGCCCCCCTCTCCCCTTGGGAGAGGGGGGATTAAGTATCGGCTGTGGTTTTTGGCCGCAAAGCGGCCAAAAACCACAGCCTTATCAACATTTCCCCTCCCCGCTTGCGGGGAGGGGGTAGGGGGAGGGGCTAAAATGCCATTCTTAACACCTGTCATCCTTGAACAATTTGGAGAGTAGGTTGGGCTTGCCGCCCGACTTTTAGATTATAACTGAGTTATAATTCAAAATTCAGCCGAAAGAATGGAGGCCGGCCGGCGGGCTGTTGGTATTGGGGCGGCAAATCTTTGTTTTCGGGCCGGTTATGGTAAAATATGTTGGTTATGAGTGAATTGCAGAGCTACCGGATTGAGGTTATTGGCCACGAGTGGGCCATCGATTTGTTGCAGCGGCAGGTGCAGCACGGCCGCACGCCGCAATCGTTGCTGCTGACCGGGCCATTTAACGTGGGCAAAGCGACGCTGGCCCGCTATTTTGCCCAGTACCTTACCTGCCAGGCCGATGACTCCCGGCCGTGCGGGGTTTGCCGCTCGTGCCGCAAAGTGGTCACGGGCAGCCACCCGGACGTGCGGATTTTGGACGAAGACGAGCAGGGGTTGAAGATCGAACAGATCCGTGATTTGCAGCGCGAACTGTCGTTGTCGCCGGTAGAGGGGCGGCATCGGGTGGCGGTGCTGGCCAATTTTGAGCGAGCCACAGCCAGCGCGGCCAACGCCCTGCTGAAAACGCTGGAAGAGCCGGCCGCGCCGGTGGTCATCATTTTAACCGCACCCGACCCCGGCAGCCTGCTGCCGACGATTGTGTCTCGCTGCCAGATAGTAACGCTGCGGCCTGTGCCCCTTGAACAGGTGGAAACGGCGTTGCAGCAGCGCTGGCAGGCGTCGCCGGAGCAGGCCGCGTTACTGGCCCAGTTGAGCGCCGGGCGGCTGGGCTGGGCGGTGCGCGGCCTCACCGATGAGTCGTTTTTAGAGCGGCGCGCCCGCTGGCTCACCGATTTGCAGGATTTGCTGCGCATGCATCGGGCCGAACGGCTGGCTTACGCCCAGGTGCTCAGCCGCGATTCGGCGGCGCTGAAAGAGGCGCTCACTTTTTGGCTGACCATCTGGCGTGATCTGCTGCTGCTGGCCAGCGGCAGCCAAACCCGGATTGTCAATTTAGATTACCGGGAGGCGCTGCAGGGGCTGGCCGGGCAAAGTTCGGCCGGGCAGGCCGCCGAGGTGGTCGGGCGGTTACAAACGGCGCTGCTCAATCTGGATAAAAATGTGAACGCCCGGTTGAATTTAGAGGTGGTTTTGCTTAAACTACCTATGTATGGGTAATATTTAGCGATTACGAGGATACCAATGCCACAAATTGTGGGTGTTAGATTTAAACCTGTTACCAAAGTTTATTATTTTGATCCCGGTTCTGTTGAAGGACTGGAGACTGACTCGCGGGTAATTGTTGAAACAGCGCGGGGCAAGGAAATGGGCATTGTGGTGCAATCCAAGCACGATGTGCCGACTGAAGAGATCAAAGGCAAGCTGAAAAAGGTTCTGAGAAAAGCCTCGTCGCTGGATTTGGTAGAAGCGCAAAAGTACAAAATGATGGAAACCAAAGCGCTGGAGACGTGCAACGATCTGGTCAGAGAGTTGGACATCCCCATGAAAGTGCTCAGCACTGAATACAGCTTTGACGGTACGCGGCTGGTTGTATCGTTTAGCGCCGAGCAGCGGGTGGATTTTAGAGACCTGACCAAGCAGTTGGCCCGCTCGCTGGAAACCAGAATTGAGATGAAACAGGTGGGCGCGCGCGACGAAACGAAAATTCTGGACGGCTACGGCCGCTGTGGCCGCCGGTTGTGCTGTTCGAGCTGGCTGACCGAGTTTCACCCGGTGTCTATCCGCATGGCCAAAAACCAGAATTTGCCGCTGGCCCCGTCTGAAATTTCGGGGTTGTGCGGCCGCTTGTTGTGCTGCCTGGCCTATGAAAACGACCAATATTCTGAAATTAAAGACAGCCTGCCGCCGGTCGGCGCGGTTATCAAAGCCCCGGAAGGTAAAACCGGCACCGTTTGGGGCGTGAATGTGATCAAAGAAACGTTGCTGATTGCCTTTAGCGAAGAAGAGCCGCCGCAGGAACTGCTGGCCCAGGACGTTGAAGTGGTAGAAGTACCGCCCCGCAGCAAGAAAAAGAAAAAATAGGCCGATGTCTCACCCCATCAACTTGCTGCACCTGGCCGATATTCACATTGGCATTGAAAACTACGGCCGGCTTGATGCCGGCAGCGGGCTGAACAGCCGCGTGGTCGATTTTTTGCGCCGGTTGAGTCAGGCCATCGATATTGCCCTGGACCGTGAGGTTGACGTGTGCATTTTTGCCGGCGACGCCTACAAAAACCAGCGGCCTAACCCCACCTATCAGCGTGAATTTGCCCGGCGTATCAAACGGCTGGCCGACCACGGCGTGCCGGTGATTTTGCTGATTGGCAACCACGATATGGCCACCGCCGACCGCGCCGCCAGCAGCCTTGATATTTTTGGCGTGCTCGATGTGCCGGGGGTGATTGTGGCCGGCCGGGAAGAGTTGCATCAGATTACCTGCCGTCGCGGCCAGCCGCTGCAAGTGGCCACCGCCCCGTATCCGCAGCGCAGCCGGTTGCTGGCCTACGATCAATTCAGAAATATGACGCTCGATGACCTGGATATGGAGTTGGGCCGGATTATGGACGAGAACCTGCGCGATATGGCCGCGCAGGCGCAGGACCGGCCCGATATTCCAACCGTGCTGGCCGGCCACTTTTCGGTGAGCGGCGCGGTGCAGGGCAGTGAGCAGAGCGTGATGATTGGCCGCGATGTGGTGGTGATGAAAAGCCTGCTGGCCGACCCGGCCTGGGATTATGTGGCGCTGGGCCACATTCACAAACACCAGGAGTTAAACGGCGGGCAGCACCCGCCGATTGTTTACCCCGGCAGCCTGGAGCGCATTGATTTTGGCGAGGAAAAAGAACGCAAAGGCTTTGTGATGGTTCAACTGGAGCGCGGCCGGGCCAACTGGGAGTTTATCCCGGTGGATGCCCGCCGCTTTGTGACCATTCGTATGGATGTGACCGCCGCCGATGACCCGATGACCCAAATTTTGGACGAGCTGGAAGCGCACAATCTGGATGAGGCGGTGGTGCGGATAATCATCAAAGCTACAGAAGCGCAGGATGTGCTGCTCGATGACAAGCTCATCCGCGAGGCGCTGCGCCCGGCCAGCACCATTGCCAGCATCATTCACGATGTGGAACGCCAGCATCGGCACCGGCTGGGCGCGGGCGCTACCGAGGAACTAACGCCCAAAGAGGCGCTGGAGCTTTATCTGGAAGCAAAAAACACGCCGGAAACGCGCAAAACCGAATTACTGCGCTACGCAGAGTCGATTTTTAGGGAAGAGTGACGGACTTTGTAGTACAGCAATGGAATTAAAATGGGGGTAGGGGCGCTTCGCGAAGCGCCCCTACATTTATAGCAGCAGGTCACGCTTGTAGCGTGACTGTCGGGCTGCACGCCCGACCTACGACTGATTTTGCAGACTCGTTATTTTTCTACTTTGGCCAGGGTAATGCCCGCCTGCCCCTGATATTTGCCTTTTTTGTCGGCGTAAGAGGTGCGGCAAACTTCATCGGACTGGAAGAAAATAACCTGGGCAATACCTTCGTTGGCGTAAATGCGGGCGGGCAATGGGGTGGTGTTAGAAATTTCCAGCGTGACAAACCCTTCCCATTCCGGTTCAAACGGGGTTACGTTGACAATAATACCGCAGCGGGCGTAGGTGCTTTTGCCCACACAAATGGTCAGCACATCGCGCGGAATGCGGAAGTATTCTACGGTGCGGGCCAGGGCAAACGAGTTGGGGGGAATAGTGCAGACATCGCCCCTGAATTCCACAAACGAGCGGCTATCGAAAAACTTGGGGTCAACCACCGTGTTGTTCACGTTAGTAAAAATCTTGAATTCGTCGGCCACACGGATATCGTAGCCGTAGGATGATACACCGTAGGAGATAACTCCGCCGGTTTTTACCTGGCTGGCTTCAAATGGTTCAATCATTTTGTGGTCGCGGGCCATTCGCTCAATCCAATGGTCAGGTTTAATGCTCATTTTCTCTCCTTTGCCGCCGGTTGGGGCAGCATTATTTTCCTCGTTTGTACCAGATAATCTCCATAACCTGGAGCGGGTCGCTGCTGCTGCAATCCTTGCTAAACTTCCACTCCGGCTCGTCGTCGGTATCGACGCCGTCGCCAAAGATATCCGCTCTAAATTGTACCCGGTCTGGCACCTTGCCGTATTCGCCAATAACCATCGAGTATTTGCCATCTGAGCCGGTTGTGGCGTAATACGGCCCCCGAAATCCGTCTTCATCGCCTACTACTCGAATGGTAACGCCAGAAATCGGGTCGTCGCTCTCTTTGTCACCGTCAACCACTTTGCCGATGACGCCGATAAATGCGCAGTTTTTTTGTTCTCTGGTTTTGAGCGGTTTGTATCGCCCGGCCGGCGAACCCGGTACCGGGGTAAATGTAGGCGTACCCACCGGAGAAACCGGCGCGGGCGGCGGTTCCGGGGTAAACGTGGCTGTGGGCGGCGGCGGTTGGGTGGGCGGAGGCGGCGGCTGAGTGGGCGGCGGCGGAACCGGCGTGTTGGTCGGCGGCACGGGCGTATCGGCCGGGGCGGGCGTATCGGTTGGCAGCGGCGTATTGGTTGGCAGCGGGGTGTCGGTGGGCGGTGGGGTGTCGGTGGCCGAGGGTAAGGGGGTTGGTGTGGGTGGAATTGGCGTTAGCGTAAATGTTGGCAGCGGCGTGCGGGTAGCGCGGGGCGGCGACAGCCGGGCCACCGGTGTGTTGGTGGCGCAAGCCATCGAGACCAGTATTAAAATTGTGGGCAGCCATAGTTTGGGCGCGCGTTGGAATTTATGAGAAACCATACCGGTGAACCATTGCCTGAAACAGAGTGATTTTGGCGGCAACTACTCTAGCACAATTGGCCCCCGGCGTCAATGCCGGCCCAAAAATCTGAATACCACCTGTCGTTGCCAATCGATTGGCTTAATGCTATTATATGGCCTGGGTTTAACCGTGGGAGAGAAAAATGTCGATAAAAATCAGTGATACCCGCCCCCAAAAAAGAACAAAAATAGTGGCGACCATTGGCCCGGCGAGTCACAATGAAGCGACTCTGCGCAAAATGATCAAAGCCGGGTTGGATGTGGTGCGCATCAATTTTTCGCATGGTAAGGCTGCCGAAAACGCGCCGCTGGTGCAACTGATCCGTAATCTGAGCAAAGAAATGAACGTGCCGATTGCCATTTTGGGCGATTTGCGCGGTCCGCGCATCAGGGTAGGCGAAATTGCAGGCGATTCGGTGGAGCTGGAAGCCGGCCAGAAATTTGTGCTTACTGCTGAGCAAATTCCCGGCAACAAAGAGCGTGTGTGTGTGAGTTTTGCCAAACTGGCCCAGGATGTGAGCGTGGGCAGCCAGATTTTGCTCGACGACGGCAACATTGAACTGGCTGTTGAGCAAATTGGCGGCGATGGCGAGATTCACTGCCGCGTTACCGAGCCGGGCACGCTGTCGAGCCGGCGCGGGGTCAATTTGCCGGGCCGACGGGTGAGCCTGCCGTCGCTGACGCACAAGGATTTTGAAGATATTAATTTTGCCATTCAGCACGACTTTGACTTTTTGGCGCTCTCTTTTGTGCAGTCGGTGGATGATGTGCGCCTGCTCAAAGCGTATCTGGCTTCGCAGGATGCCGATATTCCGGTTATCGCCAAAATTGAGCGGCAGAACGCCCTCAACGATATTGACAACATTGTGCAGGAAGCCGATGGGGTGATGGTGGCGCGCGGTGACCTGGCGCTGGAAATGAGTTTGCAAGATGTGCCCATTGCCCAAAAACGAATTATCGCCGCCTGCCGCCGCCGGGCCATCCCGGTGATTACCGCCACCCAAATGCTTGAGTCGATGGTTCATTCGCACAAGCCCACCCGCGCCGAAGTGACCGATGTGGCCAACGCCATTTTAGACGGCACCGACGCGCTGATGCTTTCCGGCGAAACGGCCATCGGTAAATACCCGGCCGAAACTATCGCCATGATGTCGCAAATTGCGCTGCGCACCGAGTCGGCCTGGATGAAAGACGAACTGCCGGGGCCGCCGGCGCTGCCGCTGCCAGACAGTATCGACGCCAATATTGCTTATGTTAGCCAGGTGGCGGCGCAATCGGTTAAGGCCAAAGCGGTAATCATCCATACCACTACCGGCTCAACAGCCCGGCGGGTGGCCTGCCATCGGCCCAAGATTCCTATTTTGGCGCTCAGCGCCCAGGAAAAACCGCGCCGGTTGCTGGCGCTCACCTGGGGGGTAGAAAGCGCCCGGGTGGACACCATTCAAAATACCAAGCACATGGTCTACCTGTCGTTTCATCAGGCTATCAAATGTGGTTACGCCGCCGTGGGCGATATTGTGGTGCTCACCGCCGGCACGCCGTATGGCACCGCCGGGCGGACCAATATGTTAAAAATTGAAGAGGTGCTTGATGTTTCGCTGGAGGAGTTTGATCAGTTAGCCGATGATTAGAGCGGGATTGATTGGCGCGGGGTTGAGCCTGATTTACGTAATGGGCATCACACTGCTATCGCCATTTTGCACTGTTTGTTTAACGCCGCTGCTGGGGGTGGGCACCGGCTACCTGGCCAGTTGGTTTGATAAACCGCTGCGGGCCGAATCCAGCCTGATGCATGGTGTTATCGCCGGTTTAATGGCCGGGGTGGGGGCCATTATGGGCCAAATGCTGGCGGCGTTTGTGAATGTGGTGCTGGTCACTCACTCTGAGCAGCTAAACATATTTTTAACCGAAGTCGGATTGACCGAGTTCATTGTCAATGATAATGCCGCCTACTGGCAGGCCACAATGGTGCTAAACTCGTTTTGCGGCGTGTTTAATTTGGCGCTGATTGTGGGGCTGGGGGCCGTGGGCGGTATGTTGTGGTTTCAACGGCATCAAAACAATTCACTTTCAACACTCTCAACCTGATGTTAAGGAGCGCAGCAAATTATGGATAAAATCGAAGCGGCCCGACACGCCAATGGTCTGATTCAGTTGGAAAATGACTCCGCCGAGGTGGTGAAGCAGGCCATAGAGAAAGTCAGCCGTATTACCAAAATAGAGAACAATCAGGTGGAATTTGAGGGCACCCGCATTGTTGAAGGCCATGGTTTTGCCCTGCAAGTTAACTGTTTTGATATTTACCAGTGCCCCAACGGTTACCTGTTGCACACCTACATGGACATCGGCGCAAATTGGGCTGTTACCGGCCAAACGTTAAAAGAGATGCTTAACCGCGCGCCGGACCAGCGTGTGGCCAAACGCGCCCACGGGTTGCTCATCCAGAAAAATTTAATCCCCTTTGGCCACTAAAGTGGAATAACGCCTGCCGATTTTCCAGGCGTACCAGCCGCCGGCCAGCATTCCCAGCGGAACGGTGAGCCAGCCCACAAACATCAGGCTAATCAACGAGAAAATCAGCATGCCCCACAGCCCGTTCAGCAGGTCGATGGGCGGTTCTCCCAGCGAACTGGTACAGCCGCCGGTTAGCCAGTAACAGCCGTTTGCGCCCACCAAATAAAGATACCAGCAAATATAATGGGAAACCATGCCGCTTAATCCGCCGGCCAACACCCCGATTCTGGCGCGATAATCCTGGCGGCGGGTCACAATAAACCACCAGAAGAAAGCAGTGGTGCCAAACGCCCCGGCCCCGGCGGCCACAGGGAAAAATTGGAAACCGTCGCCGCTGGCCATTTGCCATACCACCAGCCCGCCGATCACTCCCAACAAGCCCGCCAACAAACTGATTTTCAGCGTGTTCATACCGTACCTCGATTAACCCGATGCAGGAAATTGGGTACAGTATACACACAAAATGCCGGCGCGTCATCCGGGAAAATACCTCATGCGGGCCGGCAAAGAATGCAAACACTCAAACTACTTTCAGTTTGGATGGGTTTTAAAGATTGGCCAAAAGGTCAGAAAAGGGAAAGAAGGTTCCGATAACTGAGGGGTTGGCTAATGGTCCGGTTATCGGGGCGAGTTGTGGCGGCGCGAATCTACCGGCATGGAAACGCGAATGGAACGTTCTCGCAGACAGGCAGGCTCATCATCAGCAATGTGCTGCTGCCACCACTGCGGGCAACGGGGGCGAACCTCGGTATAAACAAACCAGCAGGTTGCTATTATTACAATATCCAGGCTGAGCCATAACACGGCTAATTGCATAATCCAGTTCATACCCCCAATTTAGCACACATTGCCCTAATTGTAAGTAAAGTTTGCGTGAAACTTTGGGCAACTGTGGCCAAAAATAGCCGGCGCGACCGGTTGTTGCTGCGCCCGCCGGCGATTGGGCAGACCGTCTGTTACTGCACCGAAAACCGGGCGCGAACCTCCGAGCTAACCTGGGTTGGCCGGCCTGTCTGCACATCAAGCGGACACCACACCGTGCGCGCCCGAGCCAGTACGACCCCATCGGACACGCGCATAAATTCAGTGTGACGTTCAAACGCCAATCGCGAGGCTGTTCCCACCCAGGTGCGCCCGCTAATTTCTTCGCCCACAAACGCCGGCCGCTTGTAATCGATCTCATGGCGCAGTACAACCCACACTAACCTGGCCTGATCAACCGCCGGTGCGGCCTCTTGCCAGTGCGCAACGGCCAACTCCTGCACCCAGCGCAGGTAAACTACATTATTAACGTGGCCCAACTGGTCGATGTCGTCTGGTTCAACGGTGATGGTCAGTTCAAATTGGTCAATTTTGGGCTCCACTCAAGTCTCCTGTTATTTTGGTCGCTCCTCCGGTATTTTAAGCCCGATGGCGGCGAATGCGCCAAAACAGCAGACCGCCAAGCGCTACGCCCAACAAAACCCCAAACCCAATGAAAAGATGCTGGGTTGATCTGTCCTGAGGCGTAACCGGCCGGTACCCGGTTTCCGGCAGGTATAACACCCCGGTTGGCGTGGGTTCTGGCGCCGGGATGCTGGCTATACCGGGCGCTGCGGGCGGCGGCGGGACAGGCGTTGGGTTGGTAGCCCCCTGATCGCCACGGCTGGGTGACGACGACGGTGACGTTGGCGTAGGGGTTGACCCCGGCGGCGTGGTGGGGGTTGATCCCGGCGGCGTGGTGGCGGTTGGCTCGGGTGTATTTGTGGAGTCGGAGGTTGGCGCCGGCGCCGGCGTGGTGGGGGTAGCCGTGGCGGTAGCGGTTGGTGGAGGGGTGTCTGTTGGGGTAGCGGTGGCCGCTTGCGGCTGAACTTCGTCTATGTCTGTAGCTGTTTTGGGCGGATATTGCAGGGCAATAATGCTGCCCACATAATCCAGCCGAACCGTGTTGGTCAGAAACCCGGTTGGAGCATTGGCGTTCACCTGCACAGTCAGGTTCACCGAGCCACTGGCGCCGGCCACAACCAGTTCATTGATCCGGGCTGTGACAATGCCGGTGGGGTTTTCAACACAGCTACCGGTAAACGGCGAATTAACCTGGCAGTTGACAAATGTGGTGTTCGGCGGCAGTGTGTCGGTTAAGGTTACCTGCTCGGCCGCGCCCGGAACTGCCGGGACCAGGGGGGTCGTGTCGGCAATGTTGCTAAAGCCAATGGTGTAATTGAGCGTGTCGTTCTGGCCAACGATCGTTCGGCCATCGTCTTTGCTCACTACCAGGTTGGGCGCGGGTGGCGCCTGCAAAAAGACCACTTCGTCCCGCTGGCCCTCAAAAATGTACTGGTTATCCCGTCTGACACAGACTTCTGTTTGCCACAAACCTACTTCGTCCGGCGCAACCTGGATCACGTCGCCGCCGCGCACCGGGGGGATTTGGGGCGGCGTGGGCGCGTTGTTCCAGCTTCTGTTGGCCGATCCGGCTCCCACAATGACCCGGCCGGTCGGTGAGGTATGAGTGACGGTTGAGGTTGAACCTGTACTGTTATTTGTGTCCAGATCAAAGTTGTGAAAAGTAACCACCGGCCGGTCGTCGGGATAAACCAGGTGATAAAATATTTGGCAGGTTAGCGTGTTGCTGTTGGCGTTTTCGTGCTGGTAAGAAAGCTTGACAGCACTAATCAGCAGATCGTCGCCTGTGCCGGGAATACCGTCGGCGTCGTCCTGTTCATTGCCGTTGTTCAATGCCGTTGATTGCGCTTGGCCAACGCCCGCACAGGTGCCGGGGTTACCCGGCAGGCTCACCGTGCAGTCGGGGTCGTAGCTTACGCTGAGTTTCCAGGCGTTATCGTCGTTATTGGCGGTTTCGGCGCTCAGGCCGTACAGCCCGCAGCCAAAGTTGGGAGTGTTGGGGGTAAACGTAACCATCTCTACCCACAAGCCGTTGGTGCTGTTGGTCAGGCTGGGGGTAAAGGCAACCGGCCCCACAACGGTGTGGTCAATCTGCCCCTGGTTATTGAGGGCGTACAGCGTGAACGTGGTCACATCGGCAAACTGGATGTTGGTGTCTGGCGGCATATGCACCGTGGTATTGGTGTCATCTCTGATTTCGTCATCGGCAAAGGGAGGTTCAATGGTCCGGTCGGGATCCGGCTCCTGAATCTCGGGGTCAAATAAAGCAAAGGTGATGGGTTGATCACCTGGCCAGGTACAGGGCACGTTGACCCGCAAAAAGTGAGTATCATTGTCGCCTTCAACGTTGGTGTAAAAATCACCAACACCGAGCGACGCATTGGGGCCGCTGGTTTGAATAAAAGCCGCTGATGTATCTGGCGGGAGTTTGATAGCGCGAACAATGCCGATCAGCGCAAACAGCCACACCAGCGTAATGAGCGCCAATACGGGCAGTTTTCGAGCCAGAAATCGTTTATGCCTAAAGTTTAATAACATAAGTCCCCCCCTTTTTGGATGTTATTTGAACCGTTTATGCAGGTTGGCGCATAGCGGAAACCGTATACCGTTCCGGCGCACCGGCTCAAATATTAAAGGATACAGATTTGCCCCGATGCTGCCACAAAAAAGCTACCGGGTGCGCCTCTGCCTGCCGGCGAGCGTTGGCTGAAAATAAATTCTATTTATTTGAAAAGCTGATGGGTAACGATGTTACTGGTGATGGATTTGTGGGTAGAAACAGAATACGCGGAATAGATATGCGTCCAGTGGACGCCCGGCCTGACCGTACGGAAAAGTTTCTCCGCAACGGGTTTTTATTGCTGCCGGTCAGCCTGATTCTTACTGTGCAAGTATAGCAAAGTCGGCCCAAAACAAAAAGTTTGTGTCTCGCTTGTTGGCGCGCCGCCGGAGCAATGGGGGCAAGTGACGTTAAGTTGCTCTTTTTGTAAGGTACCTCACTGACTTGTAAACCCTTTGCGGCGACAATAGGCCTTGTACCGAGGCTCAGCCCGGCCGAGGTGGCCCGCTGGGCGATCAGCGCCACGCTGCCGCAGCGGCAAAATTTTTTACCGGCCGCAGGACAGCGGCGAGGTTCTGTTTATTTTAAAAAAGGGACGTGTTCAGCTTTATCGCCTCTCGCCCGAGGGCAAAAAACTGGTGGTGACCACCATTGGCCCCGGCACCATTTTTGGCGAGATGGGCATTCTTGGGCAGGGGATGCAAAACAGTTTTGCCGAGGCGGTGGGCACCTACCGCGAAACGGCCACCCAAACCCTCAACGAATTTAAAGTCAGGCAGTTAATTGACATTGGCCGCAAGCGCATCGACATTCTTAACCCGGCCGGGCTGGAAGCTGCCGCCGCCGAATGAGCGCCGCTGGCTAACTCACAATTCGCTGAGCAGCGCCTGCGCTCTTTCGACCAGGTCAGTTTCACCCAACGTCTGATACAAGGCCACCGCCTGCCGGCAATGATCGCTGGCCGGCTGCGGCTGGCCCAGATCGCTGTATGAAAAAGCCAGTTGCATATGCTGTTCGCCTTGTAACCGCAGGTCAGCCAGCTCTGTGGCCAGCGCCAGCGCCTTTTCGGAGGATTGAATTGCAGCCGCCAATTGGCCGGTTTCGGCCTGCACCGCGCCCAATCGCCCCAGCAGTTGCGCCTGCGCCGGCTGATCGTGGAGTTGAACCGCCAACTCCAGCGCGCCGGTGTAGTCCGCCAGCGCCGGTTCCAGTTGCGCCAGTTGATACTGCGCGTCGCCCCGGCTGGCCAGCATGGCCAACTGCCAGTTCCAGTCGCCGCTGGCTTCGGCGATGGTTTGGCCGCGCTTCAGATACGGCAGCGCCCGTTTGAACTGCCCCTGCGCCAGCAAAAACGAGACCAGCAGGTTGATGGCCGCAATCTCGGCTGGCTGCTCGTTGTGTTCGCGGCTCAGGCGGATCACGTGGTCGCCGTACAGCATGGCCAGACTCAGTTTGTTGGCGGCGATATTCAGCCGCAGCAGGTGGTTGAGGGCGTTAATTTCGGCCTGGGGGTCGTCCAGCGTGCCGGCCAGGTTGAGCGCCTGCTCAAAATGCTCGCTGGCCAGTTCCAGCTCGGCGTTGGCCAGGTAAACCTGCCCCAAATTGAGATTGTACAAACATTCGGCACGGCTGTTGCCGAGCGCCTGAGCGGCGTGCAGGGCGCTGGCAAAATATTCGGCCGCTTTTTCCAGCGCTTCCAGCCCCAAAAAGAGCGTCCCCAGCCGGCCGGCCACCAGCATCTGGCGCAGTCTGTCGCTTTGGGCCAGCGCGATGCCAAACGCCTGTTCCAATTTGGAAATAGCTTTGGTTGGCTGCCCCATGTCGGCCTGGAGCGACCCCAACTGAATGAAGGTGTCGATGATCAGCGGTTTGTGATCAATGGCTTTGGCCAGTTTGTGCGATTTTAACAGGGCCAACCGGGCAAAATGAAAGTTGCCCAGCTTTTCCAGAGCCATGCCTTTAAACCCCCACAGCCGGGCCTGCGCTTCCTGATCGTCAATTTGCTCGGCCAGTTCAATACCTTCTTCAAATTGAGTCAGTCCTTTGGGCGCGCTGCCGGCATCCAGGTAGGCCTTGCCCAGGTTGGCCAGGGCCTGAATGATGGCGGAGGTATCGGCCCGGCTACGGGCGCGCTGGAGGGTGTTTTCCAGTTGCTCAATAAAAAGCTGATCGGTTGCGGTTTGCGGCTCGGACATCGATCTTTTAACTTCCTTTAAAGAATTACGCCGTGGGGAAGCCGGGCGTGCGGTCTATTTGCATGGTTTTGGTGATCACCAGCGCCTCAACGCCGGGGAGCTGTGCCGCCAGCGCCAGCCCTTTAACCCGGCCCAGCACCATTATCGCCGTACTGAGCGCGTCGGCGGCGGTGGCGCTGGGCGCCAGCACCGACACGCTGGCCAGCTCGGCCGGCGACTGGCCCGTGCGCGGGTCGATGATGTGGTGCCGGGCAAAATCCTGGCTGAAATAGTTGATGTAATCGCCGGAGGTAGCCACGGCCTGCCCCAGCACCGGTAGCACGGCCAGCACGCCGGCATCGCGCGGGTTGGCCACGCCGACCCGCCAGGGGCGGCCATCGGGCCGCTGGCCCCGGCCCACCAGATCGCCGCCGGCCTCAACCAGTATGTTGGCAAAGCCGCGGGCCTGCAACACGGCCGTGGCCGCATCGATAACGCGCCCTTTGGCAATGCCATCCAGGGTGATGGCCATACCGGGCCGCTCAAAATAAATCTGGTCACCGGCCAGCCGGAGGTGGCGAAAGCCCACCGCCGCCACGGCAGCCGACGATACGGCTTGCCCGGCGCGCCAGGCATCGAGCAGCGGTTTAACCGTAACATCAAACGCACCGCCGCTCAACTCGCTGTAGCGGCGGGCCTGGGTGAGCAACTCAATTAGCTCCGGCGGCGCGCCTGTCAGCCGGCCCTGCCGGTTGAGCTGGGTGATCAGGCTGGCCGGCTGGCGGTGGTCAAAACAGGCGATCAGGCGCTGCATTTCGGCAAAAGTAGCCTCGATGGCAGCCCGGCCGTGGCTTTCGCTGGCGGCAACCAGGGTCAGGTTGATGACCGTGCCCATCAGGCTGCGCGTGGCGTGCACAGTCGCGGCCCGGGTTGCGGTTTTCCAACCCAGCACGCCTCCGGCGGCCAGCAGTCCGCCGGCCGCGGCGGTAATTTTTAGAAAATCTCGACGGCTGACAGTTTTCATAAATAATCCGTTGGCTCAGTGATTACCCCGGCCGGAGCTGTGGTTTTCTGCCGGGGTGGGGACGGGCGTGCCGCTTTTCTGGCGCAGTTCGTTTTCAATGGCTTCGGCGGTGGCGGTAACGTAAATCGACTCGTCAACGTGGTAGGTGTCGCGGTAGTAGCCGGGCGTGGGCGGCCCGGCCTCGCTTAATCCCTCGGCCCAAATCAGGCCGATCAAAATGACGCAGGCCAGCACAAAGGCCAGCAGCAGGTTTCGTTTTAAACTTTCGCGGGGCGCTGTCGCCATTTGAGCCACACCTCCTTGAGCCAGCGCCGGCCAGCGGCGATGAATTCGACCACGGCGTCAAGCGGGCACAGGTAATTGCAAAAGGGCCGGTACACGGCAAAACTGGCCAGTACAATGATCGCCAGAAAAGCCCACTGCACGGTTGTTCCCCTAA
Organism: Anaerolineae bacterium; assembly: GCA_022071955.1. Taxonomy (GTDB): domain Bacteria; phylum Chloroflexota; class Anaerolineae; order 4572-78; family J111; genus J095. The sequence continues at coordinate 281,306 of JAJVIM010000012.1, read as the reverse complement.
AATCAAACAGGGTGGCAAACGGCTCGTAGCCGGCCACGCCGGGCCGCCGCAGAACCAGCCCCAAAACGATGGCCGCCAGGGCCAGCCCGCGTTGAATCCAGGTTAAATAGCTGTTGAGCGCACGGGGGCGGTACAGTTTGGCCCCGGAAACCACCGCCAGACATTCCTGAAACGCGCCAAACGGGCAAAACCAGTAGCAGTAGGGATTTTTGGCATCGACGGTGGTTACAAAGATGATGCCGCCAATGAGCAGGTACCAGTACAGATTGTTGTGCCAGTCTGGCCAGTAGCCGCTCAACAGGGAAATGACCATAGTGATGGTGAACGGCGCGGTGTAAATAAAACCCAGTACAATCATCCCGGTTAGCAGCGTGCCCCAACGAACGCGCCGCTTTAACGCCGGGTTGCGCAGTTTGTGGGCAAAGTAGCCGGCGGCAAACAGCAGCAGCAGGGTGATTTCTGGCAGGCCAAACTGAATGGGCCGGGCTTTGGCCGGCAGCGGCGCGTTGAGGCCGGTGGCAGCAATGTTACGCACCGCCGCAGTGACCGAATTGGCCACCCCCTCGGCGCTGACGGTTGCGCCGGTGACGGCGTCGAGATCATGGCCCAGTTCCAGCGGGTCGGTAACAGCCCGGCCGGTGTATTGGCCGGGCAGGTTGTTATTTTCCACCAACCGGAAAAAGCCCGGCGACTCGCGCTGGGTTACAATTTTTACCCCGAGGATTTGGCCGGCGGGATCAACCCCCACCAGCGTTTCGATGGGGCCGCCGTAACCCGGCGCGCTGCCAACCGCGGCGTAGCCTGCTACCTGCCCGGCGGCATCCAATCCCACAAAAAGCTGGCCGCGGGACTCAATGCGGGTCGCGCCGGGCAGCACTTCGGTGACCAATGGGGCAACATCGGTGCTGCTGGTAAAGTAGCCGTACACCCAGGCGGCCAGCACCAGGGCCACGGTCAGGCCAATCAACCAGCGTTCGCGGCGGTTGCGCTGCTGAAAGGCCGATGGCGTTGCCAGTTTTAAGTTGATAACGGGTGGTTGCTGGTTGGTCATAAACAAAAGTTGAAATCAAAAAGGGAGACAGGAAATTCTCTCTCCCTTTTTGCTCACTGTATCAAGTTGTCGAATAGTTTAAACCGGTTGGCATTTTGGGCAAGCGGGCCGGCTGTTACTTGCTGCGGCGGATAAACCAAACCACCAAACCGGCCAGCAGCCAGACCACAAAAGACACCCAAAAGATGGTGGCCGCTCGTGGCTCTAATTCCCGGCCGCTGCTGATGGCGTTTTGCAGAATAAAGAGGATTCCAAACGCCCAAACGGCCCACACCACCCACTCGTACCAGGGGCGTTTTTTCACTTTGAGTTCAATATATTTGTCAGACATCGTTTATACCTCGTGCACTGATTGGGTAGTATCAATTCCAAACTCCGGCAAATCCAGCCCCCACCACTCTTCGGCGCTGACTTTGGTGCCGTAGCCAAAGGCGTCGTCCATGCTGCGGAAGAAGCTGTCCAAAAATGGCGCGGTTGAAGCGCCGGCCTTAACCCACTCGTGGACCCAGGCTTTATCTTTTTTGGAGAAGGGGCAAACCGCAAAGCAGATGCCGCAGTTAGTGCCGGCCTGCTCGCGCCAGTAGGCCAGGCAGGTAACCGAATTTTCAAAATAGGCTTTGTGGCCGGGGTTGTTCCAGCCGCCCTGCACTTCCCAGGTCGGTTCGTCCAAAAAGCTGAGCGATTCCGAGGGGCAGGCTTCGGCGCATTTTTTGCAGCGCTTGCAAAATTCCATGATCCCGGCGTCGATGGGTTTATCGGTGGCTACCGGCAAATCGGTGAGTAGTTTGAAAACGCGAACCATTGGGCCGTATTCCGGGGTAATCAGCCGGTTCAGCCGCGATAGCTCGCCCAGGCCGGCCATCACGCCCAGCGCCGGCGCAATCCCCAGCGCGTTGGTGCTGGATTCGCCCAGGCATTGGTAACCCAAACCGCGTAAAAATTCCTGCGCGGAAGCCTGAATGATCTCGCCGCGGGAGTAGGCCAGGCTGGTGGTTTGCGAGCCTAACTGGGTGGGCGAGCGCCGCATGGTTTCCTGCGACATCTGCACGGTGTAAACAATGGCATATTTGCATTTGTTGGGGATGTAGCGGGCGTCGTCGGTTTCAGAAGCAATTTCGTCGTCGGTAAAGATCAACTCTTTGCCATCCGGGTCAACCCCGTAAATCAGTTTGCGGGTGTTGTCATCCAGTTCGATGAATCCAATCGACGCCGCGCCAAAGTGGCGCATTGCCGCCCGGATAATTTTGGCCGCCTCTTCCGGCGAGCCGGTCCATTTGGGCACGCCTCGTTCTTCCGGGGTGGGCGCGGTTTGCGGCCCCAAAAAATTTTTGTCAGTGCCCACGTGGGCGGCTTTTAACGCCTGGTCTTTGAGGGTGTAGCCATCCACGTTGTCCAGCATGCGCTGGAGTTCGGTTTTTTTGGCGACTTCGGTCAGGCGGTCAACTTCGTCTTTGCCCACGTAGCCGGCCATCCCCGGCCCGCGCACCGTGCCGGTGCGCTCGTTGTAGCGCTGCATTTTGGCCCAATCCACTTCAACCGTGGGTTGATCCACAGTTTTTACCCACCAGGGCCGTTTGGGCCGGCCGGCCGGGTCTGAAAATGAAGCCGCGCCCAGATTGGGTGCGGCGGCGACAGGTTTGGCCACAGTGGCTACCGTAGCCGCCCCGGCGCCTAAACCGGCCACGCGCAAAAAGTCGCGCCGGCTTAGTTTTAACTTCCTGTCTGTTGACATATATCTTCCTCCTAAGCTGATTATTACCCCAAGTTTTTTCTAAAACTTTGTGAATAATATAACATCCTTTGGAGGGCAGCGGTATCGGGAAAAGGATATTTTTTTGTGGTAATTTTTCCGACAAAGAGGCGGGAGGGGGGATCGACCTAATCTCTAAAATCGTATAAAATGCCGGCGCGCAGGGCAAACCTGATCAGATCAGAGCGATGCTCCAGATTGAGCTTGTCCATGGCCCGCTGGCGATAGGTTTCGGCGGTTTTGGAGCTGATGGCCAGTTTATCGCCAATTTCACGGCTGCTAAAGCCCATCGCCGTGAGGCGCAGCACGTCCTGTTCCCGTTCTGAAAGCAGGGCAAATTGTTCGGCCTCGGACTGCTGGCCGGTGAGCGATTCAACCAGCGCCGTGGCCGCGGTGGGGTGCAGGTAGCGTTCGCCGCGCAGCACCACCCGAATGGCTTGCAGCAGGCTGGTGTGGGTTGACGATTTGGGCACGTAGCCATCGCAGCCGGCTTCGATGGCCGGCACTACAAATTCGCGGCGGGTATACATTGATAACACCACAATCCGGCTGAGCTGGTTGACTTTGCGAATGGCCCGGATGGCTTCCAGCCCGCTGATATCCGGCAGCCCCAGGTCCATCACAATAATGTCGGGGGTTACGGTTTGGGCCAGTTGAATGGCCTGCCCGCCCGTATCGGCTTCGGCCACCACCACCAAATCATCTTCGCTTTCCAGCAGCGCCCGCAGCCCATCGCGCAGCACTTTGTGATCATCTACCAGTAAAATTTCTATTTTTTGATTGGCCATTATCTGACCCCCCTGGTGACAACGGGGATGTACACATTAATTGTTGTGCCCTGGCCCGGCGTCGAGTCAATTTCAAGTTTGCCGCCGGCAATCGCCGCCCGCTCCTGCATGCTGATCAGCCCCAAATGGCGGTCGGAGTCGGTGGGGGTCGCGTGCGGGGCAAAACCCCGGCCATCATCATTGATGCTCATGCACACTTTATCGGCAATCCGGGTGAGTTTAACCGAAACGGTGGTGGCGTGGGCGTGGCGCAGCACGTTGGTGAGCGCTTCCTGGGCAATGCGGTACAAAATCACCTCGATGCCGGGCGGCAGTTTGGCGCCGTTGATCTGGCACTCGCAGCAAATCGTTAGCCCGGCTTCGTGGGCCATATCTGTGGCCAGCGTTTCCAGCGCCACCGCCAGGCCAAATTCTTCCAGCGCGGCCGGGCGCAGCCGGTACGACAATTCCCGAATTTGTTCGATGGTGCCCGATACCACATCGAGCATGTCGTCCAGCCCGCCCTGTATTTCCGGGATCGATGCCTTTTTCTCCATCATTTTAATCCGTACCAGCAGGCTGGTAAGCATCTGGCCTGCGCCATCGTGCAGCTCGCGGGCCAGCCGGCTGCGCTCCTCTTCCTGAGCCTCAACCAGCGACTCCAGCAGCGCCTGCCGCGCCGCCTCTTTTTCGGCCAGTTTCAGGCGCAGCCAGGCATTGGCCACAATTTCTGAGACCTGCACACCGATGGCGGCCAGCAGTTCTTTGTCTTCATCGCTCAATACCTGCTCGCTTTCACACAGCAGGTTCATTACCCCAAATTTTTGATCGTGGGCCTCAATGGGGATGGTGACATGCTGAGTGGTTAGCTCCAACCCGGCGCATTCGCTCAGACGCCGGCACTCGCGCAGGTTAATCCACCCGGCCAGATTGCCGTCAACAAAATCCTGCTGGCAGGCGCACAGCGGCGTGTTGGTTTGGCGCAGCAGCAATGTTTGCAATTCCGGGGGAGCATTGTACCAACTGGCCAGGTGAAACAGATCGCGCTCCGGGTCGCGCAAATAAACCCAGCCCACTTTTAGGTGCATCACATCGAGCACATTTTCCAGCACCGCATAAAGCACATCGTGAATCTCCAGCTCGCGGTCGGCAGCCTGGATAACCCGGTTGATGGCCGTTAAACGGCGGTTGGTGCGGGCCAGTTCATCCTGCGCAGTTACCAGGTGGTCGGTCATTTTGTTAACTGCAATGGCTACTTCGCCAATTTCGTCGTTTGACCAAACGGGCGTGCGGGCGTTCAAATCGCCGCTGGCTACTTTTTGGGCCATTTCACGCAGAGCCAGCAACGGCCGGGTGAGAATAAAACTGAGGAGCGAAGCCATAATGATTGAACCGGCGGCGGCCAAAACTGTTACCAGCGTTACACTGCGGCTGCCGGCGCGCATGGCCGCGTCAACCCGAACATCCGTGAGCAGGTAAGATAGCCAATCTGACAGGCCGGTGGTGATCCAGTAATTGAGCGACAGGCCCAAAATCAGCACAGGCAGCAGCACAATACCGGTAATTTTGGCATTGACCGGCACCGACAAGACCGCGTTATAAATCCAGTCACCCAGTTTGTTGAACACATCTCTGTTCATCGTCTCACCCGCGCCCATATTTTACCCAGTATAACAAAGCCGGCTAAAATCAAAAAGTTCGTGTTCTGTTGCGGATGGGGTGGCCCACGTATCTTCATCTTTGACGGTGTGCCGCAAGCTGGGTTTATCTCCCATAAAACAACCGAATAAACTACTCAGTTTTGCCCGTTACGTGAGCTATTTTGGGTTGCACAAACTTGCACGGAACTCACCCAGAGTTGCACGCTGGCGGTATGTAGTTTCATCCGCGGTTGTGCTACCATTGACGGTATCAAAGTGAAAAGCCGTTAAAGGCAGGAGTTGGCAATGAACTGGAGCAAACGGATAAATTTATTACTGGTGCTACTGTTTTTTGGATTGCTGGTGGGGTGCAGCCAGGCGGCTGCCGGCGAGCCAATCAAGGTGGGCCTGATTGCGCCGCTGTCTGGCCCGCTGGCCACATCGGGTGAGGCGATTCAGCGCGGGATGTTGCTGGCTATGGACGAAGTTAACGCTGGGGGTGGGGTATTGGGCCGCCCGCTGGAACTGGTAACGCGCGACGTGCAAAACGACCCCGCCGCCGGTGTGGCTGCGCTGAAAGAGCTGGTTGAACAGGAGGAAATTGTAGCCGTATTTGGCGGCATTTTTAGCCCGGTTATGGTGGCCCAGTTAGATACCATCCACCAGTTGCATCTGCCCCTCATCAATCCCTGGGGCTCGATGACGACCATCACTCAAAACGGGCGCACACCCAATTACGCCTTTCGCGTGTCCGTGAGCGATGAGCAGGCCGATGAATTTTTAGCCCGCTACACGGTTGACGTGATCGGCGCCCGGTACCCGGCCATTATCGCGGATACCAGCGACTGGGGCGAAGCTAACCTGGCTGGATTGACTCACTGGCTGGCGCAACTGGGGGTTGAACCCGTGAGCGTGGCTCGTTTTGACCAGGGCGATACCGATATGACCGCCAAATTGAAAGTGCTTCAGGATGCCGGCGCCGACTCGTTGCTGATGGTGGCCAACACCACCGAAGGCGCGGCCATTGCCCGTGGGCGGGCCATTTTGGGCTGGGGTGTGCCCATCATCAGCCATTGGGGTATTAGCGGCGGGCGTTTTTCTGAACTGGCCGGCGTGGAAAACACCGGCGATATTTTTACTCTGCAAACCTACTCGTTCTTTGGCGATCTGTCGCCGCGGGCCGAAGAATTTTTGCAGGCCTACCATCGCCGTTTTGGCACCCGCAACCCGGAAGATGTGCAGGCCCCGGTGGGGGTGGTGCACGGATACGATGGCGTTCAACTGCTGGCGCAGGCCATCAGGCAGGCCGGAACCACCGCCGGGCCAGATGTTCAGGCTGCGCTTGAACATTTACAGGTGTATAATGGACTGGTGAAGGAATACAATTTACCCTTTAACGCTCAGCAGCACGATGCGCTGCTGGCCGCCGATTATATGATGACCGTGTGGCAGGATGGCCGGCTGGTGCCCGCGCCGCAACCGCACCTGTCCCCGGCGAGACCATAAAATGCCCTGGCCGCGTGTTTCAAAAATTTACCTTCAATTTTTGCTGGCGTTAACCCTGATTGCAGTTATCCCGCTGGCGTTGATTGGGCTGGGAATTGCCACGCTCGACCGCAGCGCCCTGGCCGAACGATCATCGCGGGAGCTAACCAGCATTGCCAGCGCCATTACCGGTGAGCTGAATATCAAGCTCACCGGTTTACTGCGTGATACCGATATTATTGCCTCGCTGCCCAGTATTGTCTCAATGGAGCCGGCCCGGCAGAACCAGGTTTTAAAAGAACTTTTTTTGCACAACGACCAGTTCAACGCATTGGATATTGTGGATACCGCCGGCCGCCTGACCGCTTCCTCTCATCCCGACCGCCAGCCCATCATCGATGCCGCTACATTTTACACGGTAGCCACGCAGGGCCGGCAGCAGTGGTTGATCACCTCAGACCCCAACAGCGGCCAGCGAATCTTGCTGATTTATGCGCCCATTCGCAACCCGCAGCGAGAGGTCATCGGCGTGGTGGCCGGCGCCGTTAACCTGCGAGATCTGTCGGCGGTGGTCAGAAAAGTGCAGATTGGCGCGGGCCAGGCTTTTGTGCTGGACTCGAAAGGCTACGTGCTGCTGCACCCCAACAGCGAGGTGATGCAGCAGGCCGGCACCGGGCCGTGGCAAGCCGCGTTTAACCGCAATGAACTGGTGGGCAGCGGTACAACGGCGTATCAAATTGACGGTGAACTTTTTGATGCCGGCTATGCCTCGCTGGTAGAGTTTGGCTGGACCGTGGTGGTTGAGCGTTCTCACACCGAAGTCATCGCTCCGGCTCAGCGGTCCTATTATCTGGCGCTGGTGGCCGTGCTGCTCACCGGCGCGCTGGCCTTTGGCACCGCTCTGTGGCTGGCCGGGCGGTTAACCCGCCCGGTGCGAAAACTGGCCGAAGCCGCCCACGCTTTTGCCGCCGGCGACGCCTCGGCCCCGCTGCCGCCCCTGTCGCCGAGCGAGGGCGAAATAGGGATTTTGGTGGCCGCTTTTCAGGAAATGCGCCAGGTTGTGAGCGAGCGGGAAGAGGCCCTGCGCCAATCTGAGCAGCGACTGGCCCTGCACGTGCAGCAAACCCCGCTGGCTGTCATCGAACTGAGCCTGGATATGCACGTGGTTGAATGGAACCCGGCCGCGGAAAAGATATTTGGCTATACTCGCCAGGAAACAATTGGCCGGCCGGTAACCGACCTGATTTTGCCGGAGCACGTTCACCTTCATCTTGAGGATTTACGGCAGGCGCTGTTAGAACGGCGCGACGGCCTGCGCAGCACCAACGAAAACCTGACCAAATCCGGCGAGACCATTGTTTGTGAGTGGTACAACACCCCCCTGGTTGACCCCGATGGCCAGGTAATTGCCTTTGCTTCGCTGGTGCAGGATATTACCGAGCGGATCCGCACCGAAGAACAACTGCGGCTCATGCAGTCGGTGGTGTCAAACGCTACCGAGTCGGTGGTGATCACCGAAGCGCGGCCCATCAATACACCCGGCCCGCGCATTTTGTATGTTAACGAAGCCTTTACCCGGCTCACCGGCTACTCCGCCGAGGAAGTCGCCGGCCAGACGCCCCGTATTTTACAGGGGCCGCGCACCAACCGCGCCGAACTGGCCCGTATTCGCCATGCGCTGGAAAACTGGCAGCCGGTCGCCGCCGAGTTGGTTAATTACCGCAAAGATGGCAGCGAATTTTGGGTGGAGTTTACCATTACGCCCCTCAAAGATGACAAAGGCTGGGTTACGCACTGGGTCTCGGTGCAGCGAGATGTGACGGCCCGCAAACAGACCGCCGAGGAACTGGAACGCACTCGAACCGCCCTGGTTGCCGAGCGCGCCTTGCTGGCCCGGCGGGTGGCGGAACGCACCGCCGAACTGAGCAGCGCCAACGCCGAACTGGCCCGCGCCGCCAAACTTAAAGATGAATTTTTGGCCAGTATGAGCCACGAACTGCGCACCCCGCTCAACGCCATTTTGGGCATGTCAGAATCGCTCAGCGAACAGGTGTATGGCCCGCTCAACGAGGACCAGCTTGACTCGGTTCACGAAATCTCGACCAGTGGCCATCACTTGCTGGAACTGATCAACGATATTCTTGACCTGTCTAAAATTGAAGCCGGCAAAATGGAACTGACGCTTGAACCGGTATCGTTGCAGGGAGTGTACCAGGCCAGTTTGCGGATGATCAAGCAGGCCGCGTTTGCCAAAGAATTGAAAGTTGTCTCTACGCTGGACCAGTCGGTGGGGGCCATTTGGGCCGATGAACGCCGTCTGAAACAAATTCTGGTAAACCTGCTGAGCAATGCGGTTAAATTTACTCCGGCCGGCGGGCGAATTGGGCTGGATGTTGTGAGCGATGAAGCCGCCGAAGAGGTCAAATTTACGGTGTGGGATACCGGCATCGGGATTGCCCCGGAACACATGACCCGGCTCTTTAAACCCTTTGTCCAGCTCGATAGCCGGCTCTCGCGCCGGTTTGAAGGCACCGGTTTGGGGCTGGCGTTGGTGTACCGGCTGGTTGAAATGCACGGCGGCAGCGTTTCGGCCGAAAGCCAGGTCGGGCAGGGTAGCCGTTTTACCGTTTCGCTGCCGTGGTCGCCGGCCACGCCGGCCGATGGCCAGCCCGGCGCAGACGAGCCGGCTGCCTCATTTGTGCCCGCAGCGGCGGCCGCCACCCCACCGGAAACCGGGCCGGTAATTTTGCTGGCGGAAGATAACGAAACCAACATCAAAACGTTTTCCCGTTATCTGCAAAGTAAAGGGTATCACATAATTGTTGCCCGCAACGGTGTGGAGGCGGTTGATCGCGCCAGAGAATCTGCGCCAACCCTGATTATTATGGACATCCAGATGCCAGAGATGGACGGTTTGGAAGCTATCCGCCGCCTGCGGGCCAACGCCCGGTTTGCCGCTACCCCCATCGTCGCCTTAACCGCCCTGGCCATGCCCGGCGATCGCGAGCGCTGCCTGGCGGCCGGAGCCAGCTACTATTTAAGCAAACCCATCAGCCTGAAACAACTGCTTCACGTTATTGAAACCCATTTGCGCACACCGGAAGAGGCCTGAATCAAATGAAACCTGCTCCCCTGCCCGCCAACGAAGCGCAACGATTAGCCATGCTCCACGCTCTGAAAATACTCGATACCCCGCCGGAAGACCGGTTTGACCGAATTACCCGGCTGGCCCAAAAATTGCTCAACGTGCCAATTGTGCTCATTAGCCTGGTGGATACGGAGCGGCAATGGTTCAAATCCCGGCAGGGATTGGCCGCCCCCGAAACCAGCCGCGAAGTTTCATTTTGCGCCCACGCCATATTGGATTACCCCCAACCGCTGGTGGTTGCCGATACCGGGCAGGACGACCGCTTTCGGGACAACCCGCTCGTCACCGGCGAACCGCACATTCGGTTTTACGCCGGCCAGCCGGTAGCCGCGCCCGATGGCAGCCCGCTGGGCACGTTGTGTGTCATCGACCGGCAGTCGCGCCAGTTTGGCCCGCAGGAGTTGGCGCTGCTCAAGGATTTGGCGGCGCTGGCAGAAAACGAGATAAACCTGATATATCTGGCCGACCGCCAGCAGGAAAGCAGCCAGGCCCTTAAAGAAGAATCGGCCAGGGCCAGTTCGCAGGCTCGTTTTACCGGCCTGCTGCTTGACAATTTGCCGGTTGGGGTGGTGGTGGTTAACCCCAACGGAGTCATTACCCGGGCCAATCAGGCCATTGTTGACGTATTTGGTTACAGTTTGGAGGAGCTGGTCAACAAAAGTTTCAGAGAGTTCAGCCTGCCCCACCGCCGGGAGGCTGACAGCCAATATTTTCAGGAGGCTTTGGCCGGGCAGCAGTCCGGCTGGCACGAAACCGAGGTGCTGCACCGCGACGGCCGCCCGGTGCCGGTTCGGGTTTTTAACACGCTGCTCAAAGATGAGGCCGGCGCGGCAATTGGCCTGCTGGCATCGGTGGAGGATTTGACCGAGCGCAAACAGGTTGAAGCCACCCTGCAGGCCAGCGAAAGGCGTTTCCGGGCCATTTTTGACCACACCTTCCAATTTATCGGCCTGTTGGAGCCGGATGGAACTGTGCTCGAAGCCAATCGCTCGGCGCTTGAGTTTGGTGGGCTGCAACTGGCCGATATTGCGCAGCGCCCCTTTTGGGAAACGCGCTGGTGGTCGCTTTCAGCGGAAACCCGGGCAGAACTGAAAGCGGCTATTGTCCGGGCGGCCGCCGGTGAATTTGTGCGCTACCAAACCCAGGTTGTGGGCGGCGAAGATCAGGTTATCACCGTTGATTTTTCGCTGAAGCCGGTGTTCAATGACCGGGGTGAGGTGATTTTGCTGGTGCCCGAAGGCCGGGACATCACCGAACAAAAGCGGGCAGAGCAGGAGATTCGCGCGCTCAACAACGAGCTTGAACAGCGGGTGGCAGCGCGCACCCAAGAACTTAGCGCCGCCAATGCCGATCTGGCCCAGGCCAACCGGTTGAAAGATGAGTTTTTGGCCGCCATGAGCCACGAGCTGCGCACCCCGCTCAATGCCGTGTTGGGGTTGTCTGAGTCGCTGGTGGATGGCATTTTGGGCGAGTTGAACCCGGAACAGCTTGAAGCCGTAGAGGAAATTGCCGAAAGCGGCCAGCATCTGCTGGCTTTGATTGGTGATATTCTGGACCTGTCAAAAATTCAGGCGGGCCAGTTAGACTTGAAGCTGGAGCCGGTTTTGGTTGATGCAGTTTGCCGGGCCAGCCTGCGTCTGGTTCTGCCGGAAGCCCGCCACAAAAATCTAAAAGTCGTGACCACGTTTGACAACTCAGTAGTTGAGATAACCGCCGACGAACGTCACCTGAAGCAAATGCTGGTTAACCTGTTAAGTAATGCCGTAAAATTTACCCCGGCCGGTGGCCGGGTGGGGCTGGAAGTGATTGGCGATGAGACCGGGCAGGTGGTGCGGGTTACCGTGTGGGATACCGGCATTGGCATTGCCGCCAAAGACCTGGAGCGGCTGTTCCAACCGTTTGTGCAGATCGACAGCCGTTTGTCGCGCCAGTTCGATGGCACGGGTTTGGGGCTGGCTTTGGTGCAGCGCCTTGCCCACCTGCACAGCGGCAGCGTGCAGGTGCAAAGCGAGCCGGGCCGGGGCAGCCGCTTTACCATTGTTTTGCCGTGGGCCAAAAACTCTGTAAGGGAAGCAGCAAAAAATGACAGATAAACAGTTTGGCGCGGCGCGCCGGGCGGGGATAAACATTGATCCCATTGTTGAAAACGCCCTGGACGCGGTAATCACCATCAACGCCAGTGGGGTAATCACCGGCTGGAACAAAATGGCCGAAACCAGCTTTGGCTGGTCGCGGGCTGAAGCCGTTGGCAAGCGCCTGTCTGAAACCATTATCCCACCGCAGCATCGCGCCGCCCACGAGGCCGGCCTGGCCCACTATCTGGCTACCGACGAAGGCCCAATGTTGAATCGGCGCATTAAAATCTCGGCGCTGCACCGAACCGGCCGCGAATTTCCGGTGGAATTGGCCATTACGCCGCTGGTGGTTGACGATGAAGTAATGTTCAGTGCCTTTGTCCGCGATATCACTGCCCGCGAGCAGGCCCGGGCGTTACAGCAGGAAAGCAAGGAGCGAACCCGCGCCATTTTAGACACCGCCGCCGAAGGCATCATCACTATTGACGAGCAGGGCTTGATTGAAATTTTTAATCCGGCCGCGGCCAGAATATTTGGCTACTCGCCCGACGAAGTGGTGGGACGCAACGTGTCGCTGCTTATGCCAGAACCCTATCGCAGCCAGCACGATGGCTATCTGGCCAGTTACCTGACCACCGGCCAGGCTAAAATCATCGGCGCCGGCCGTGAAATAGAGGGCCAACATAAAGATGGCACCATTTTTCCTCTTTACCTGGCCATCAGCGAAGTAAAACTGGCCCACCGCCGCATTTTTACCGGCATTGTGCGCGACGTAACCGAGTTGAAACAGGCCGAAGAATCGCTGCGCAAACTGAACGAAGAACTTGAGCAGCGGGTAACCGTCCGTACGGCACAGTTGGCCCAGGCCAACGCCGAACTGCGCCGCGAAATTACCGAACGCCAGCGGCTCGAGCAGCGTTACCGCGTTTTATTTGAAGACGCGCCGGCAATGTACGTGATTACTAAAAACGTGGCCGGCAATCCGACGATTCAGGATTGCAACCAGTTATTTGTTAACATGTTGGGTTACAGTTATCAGGAAATTTTGGGCCGGCCGCTGCGCGAATTTTATGTCGCCGAGTCGCGCCACGAGCTGGCCGAAGGCGGTTACCTGCGGGCCCTCACCGGCGAATTTACGGTTGAGGAGCGGCAACTGGTGAGCAAAGATGGCCAGGTAATTGATACCCTGCTGCGGGCCAGCCCGGAGCTTGACTCGGCCGGCACGATAATTGGTACACGGGCCATGTTTGTTGATATTAGCAAACGCAAACAAATGGAAGCCAGCGAACGCGAACTGCGCAAGCTGACCGAGACGTTGCAGGAGACCACAGCCATTCTCAACAGCAGCCTCGACCGCGAACAGGTTCTTCGCCTGATTTTGGAAGAACTGGCCCGGGTGGTTAACTATGACGACTCTTCTGTGATGTTCTTAAATAACGGCCAGTTAGAACTGGCGGCCAACCAGGGGGCGCAATCAATTCGGGTTTTCGGCTCCAATCCCCGGCTTGAAATCTTTGCCCACATTCAGGAAGTTATTGAGAAACGCACGCCGGTTATCATTCCCGATACAAGCCTGGATGCCCGCTGGCTGCATCTGGATGAGGACGACGGGATACGCTGCTGGTTGGGCGTTCCACTGATGGTGCAGGGCCGGGTGATTGGCGTACTGAACCTGAACCGGATGGAGCCGGGCTGCTATTCCGAGCGCGAGGCCGGGCTGGCGCTGACCTTTGCTAACCAGGCCGCCATCGCCTTTGAAAACGCCCGGTTGTACCAGGCCACGCAGCAGCAAATTAAAGAGCTGACGGCGCTGAACACCGTAAGCCAGGCCGCCACCTCAACCCTGGAACTGGACGATATTTTGATGGTGATCACCGATCAGCTCATTGAAATTTTGGAAGCCGAGGCGGCCTCGCTGGTTTTAAAAGAAAAAACCTCGTCCGAACTGGTGTTTGCCACGGCGTCCGGGATTGGAGCGGATTTCATCAAAGGCCAGCGAATCACCATCGACCGGGGCATTGTGGGTTGGTGCGTAAAACACAACGAACCGGTGTTGGTGCCCGATGTGTCCGCCGACCCCCGCTGTTTCGATCAATTAGACCGGGCCAACCAGCGTACCACCCGATCGGTGGCGTGTGTGCCGCTGCAAACCAAGGGCCAAACCATCGGCGCGATTGAAGTAACCAACAAGAAAGATGGCGTATTTAACCAGCAAGACCTGCGCTTGCTCAGTTCGATGGCCGCGCCGGTGGCGGCTGCCATTGAAAACGCCCAGCTTTACAAACAGGTTCGCCACCACGCCGCCGAGCTGGAACAGCGCGTGGCCGACCGGACCATTGAACTGAGCGTGGCCAACGCCGAATTGGCGCGCGGCGCGCGTCTCAAAGATGAATTTTTGGCCAGCATGAGCCACGAACTGCGCACTCCGCTCAACGCCATTTTGGGCATGTCAGAAGCTCTGCAAGAGCAAACCTTTGGCCCATTAAACGCAGACCAACTCGATGCCCTGCGCGATGTTGAAGACAGTGGCCGGCACCTGCTCAATCTGATCAACGATATTTTGGACCTGTCTAAAATAGAAGCCGGCAAACTGGAGCTGCAAATTAGCTCGGTTTCCATTGAGTCGGTCACTCAGGCCAGTTTGCGGCTCATCAAACACTCCGCGCTCAAAAAACGGATAAAAGTGCTTTCCACTCTGGATGAAACCGTAACCCACGTGCAGGCCGACGAGCGTTATTTAAAGCAGATTCTGGTCAACCTGTTGAGCAACGCTGTAAAATTTACGCCGGATGGGGGCCAGGTGGGGCTGGAGGTTATTGGCGACGAGGCCCAGCAGATTGTGCAGTTGACGGTGTGGGATACCGGCATCGGCATTTTACCGGAAGACATGGAGCGCTTGTTTCTGCCATTTGTGCAGCTAGACAGCCGTCTGGGGCGGCAGTTTGGCGGCACCGGCTTGGGGCTGGCCCTGGTTTACCGTATGGTTGAACTGCACGACGGCAGCGTTTCTGTAACCAGCGAACCGGGCCAGGGCAGCCGTTTTACCGTTGTTTTACCGTGGGCCGAACAGGAAACCGACGCCGCGAACATGCCATCGACGGCCGGGGCTGCGGCTGCGCCACCCGCACCCCCACTGCCGCCCGAATCGCAACCGTCGGTTGATAAACCGCTGATTCTGATGGCCGAGGACAACGAAAGTAACATCAAAACCATTTCTCGCTATTTAACCCGCTCCGGCTACCGGGTTGAAATCGCTCTCAATGGGATCGAAGCCATTACCCGGGCGCGGGTGTTGCAGCCGGATTTGATTTTAATGGACATCCAGATGCCAGAGATGGACGGTCTGGAAGCCACCCGGCACCTCCGCGCCGACCCCCAACTGGCCAACACACCCATTATTGCCGTGACCGCATTGGCTATGTCTGGCGACCGGGAGCGCTGCCTGGCGGCCGGAGCCAACGAATATTTGAGCAAGCCGGTCAATTTAAAGCGGCTGGTGGAAGTGATTCGGGCCCAACTGGTCCGTGTTCACCGGCCGTAGTTTGCACATTATCGCACGCAGTTGTCAGTTTTCTGCACGGAACAACCATATACATTTTCTGTTTCATTTGATACCATGAACTCTGGAAATGCGTTAGACTTCGCTGGTAAAGAGGATGTTTGATGAAACAGTTGCCGCAGGCCATAGTGGATCATCCTCAAACAGATGACCCATTCAATCCCGAAGTAGAAGCTATTTTGGTTCTTATAAAAACTCTTGTTGGCGAGTTAAGTCAACCCATCACCGTTGTTTCGGGATTGAGCGAATTATTGTTGTCCGCACCTTCCCGCAATGGTCAATTTGAAAGGGATATAATGACCATACTCAAACAGACCAACCGGATAAAAGAAACGCTTGGGGCTGTGGATTATATAACCGACTATGAGCGGGTCTCGGTCAGTTGGCCGCGGCGTTTTTAATGGGCCGCGGCGTGTGCCTCATTTCACCCCATTCAACAATCAATTGCAAGGTTATGTAAATGAACACTAATGGCACTGTTTTAATTGTTGACGACGAGCCCGTTGGCCGCAAAACCCTCAAAGCATTGCTGTTTACAGAAGGATACGATCTGGCTTTTGCCGCTAACGGCCCGGAGGCGCTGGCTCTGGCAGCCGAACTTAACCCCGATGTCATTTTGCTGGATGTGATGATGCCGGGCATGGATGGCTTTGAAGTGTGCCGTCGCCTGCGAGCTATGCCAGACCAGGCCGAAGTGCCCATTATAATGGTTACTGCGCTGGATGACCGCGCCGCCCGGCTGGAGGCCATTGAGGCTGGCGCCGATGATTTTATCACCAAACCGTTTGATCGCGTTGAGCTGCGGGCGCGCGTACAGGCGGTGATCCGGCTTAACCGCTACCGCAAACTGCTGCAAGAGCGCACCCGCCGCCGCGAAGCCGAGGAAGAAGCTCGCCGCCAGGAAAATGAGCTGCTGCTGCTGCAAGAGGTGAAACGGCTGCAGGATGAGTTTATCTCCAATGCCTCGCACGAGTTGCGTACTCCACTGGCCACAATTACCCTCATCAGTGGCAATTTGGATGCACTTTATGATAAACTGGATGATGACCGGCGGCACAAAATGATTCAGGATATCCGCAAGCAGGCTCGCGCTTTAAACCAGCTTATCGATGGCGTGCTGGACATCTCCCGGCTGGATCAGGGCCGTATTTCCGGGGAACGGCATTCCCTCGATCTGGCCGGGTTGGTTCTTGAGGAAATTGAGCGGCAACGGCCCCTTGCCGAAGAAAAATCACACCGGTTAATGGTAGCGGTCAATGGCCCGCTGCCGGTTTGGGGCGACGCCGGCCAACTGCGGCAAATTGTCAGAAACCTGCTGAACAACGCCATCAAATACACCCCCGCCGAAGGACGAATTAGCTGCCAAAGCCGGATATTTGCGGATAACCTTGCGGCAGACCCAACCTGGCCCGGCAGCGACCAACTGCCGGAAGGTTCATGGGTTGGTTTGCGGGTGGTTGATAACGGCGTTGGGATTGCCCCGGAACAGCTAACCCGGCTGTTTGAGCGATTTTACCGCGTGCAGCCGCAGAGCGTAATTCCGGGTACAGGCCTGGGGCTGGCAATCGCTAAAGAACTCACCGAGCTGCACCGGGGCCGCATCGCCGTTGTTTCGCAGCCGGGCAGCGGAACCACATTTGCAATATATCTGCCGGTTGCCGATGCATAAATTAAAGTGGCGGTAACCCGCTTTCAGTTCGACTGGAGCCGTTGTAAAGGATAAACAGGAGGAGGCACATGCCTGTAAAAAAATCCGGAACTGACCCAATCACTGCCTCAATTTTAGTGGTCGATGACCAGCCGGAGCTGCTGGAGAATATCGGCCTGGCCCTTGAAATGGATGGTTACACGGTACTCACCGCCAGTGATGGCCAAACCGCGCTGAAAATTTTAGCCACGCAGCCCGTCGATTTGATTCTGGCCGATATTGCTATGCCGGGGATGAACGGCTACCAGCTCTATGAGCGAGTCAGAGAAAACGAGGAATGGGTGACCATTCCTTTTCTGTTTCTGACCGGCCGGGCGATGGACAGCGATATTCGTTTTGGCAAAGAACTGGGCGTAGACGATTATCTGACCAAGCCCATTGAAATTGAAGATTTGCTGGCTACCGTGCAGGGCAAACTGCGCCGGGCCCAGCAATTAGCCGCGGCAAAGCCGGCCGTTGGGCAGATTTCTGCGTCCGGCCAGGCAGAAGAGATTTTGGCCGGCCGGCTAAAGATTGAACCCGCCCAGCACCGGGCCTGGCTGGATAACAAACTGCTGCAACTATCGGCCCGCGAGTTTGAGTTGCTCACTTACCTGGCCCGGCGCATTGATCAGGTGATTTCGCCGCAGGAACTGGTGCAAGTTACGCACAATTTGCAAACCGATCACATTGAGGCCGGCAACCTGCTGCGGCCACTCATCCGCACCCTGCGCCGTAAACTGGGCTACAAGGTGGGTGAAATGGGCTGTCTGGAGAACGTGCGCGGCGTCGGCTACCGGCTTACGCCGCCGCAAAATTAGCTCCACAATCCTTCAGGCGGTGGAATCAAATCCTTCAGGCGGCGGAATCAAATCCTTCAGGCCAAGAAAAAAAATAGTTGCTCCCGCCAATTACCCCCGGTGTAGGCTCGCCCCAACCGGCAATTGAGTAAAAAAAGGAACCATTTTGGGTTCCTTTTTTTTATGCCAATTCCTCTTCAATATTAAGAACTTTTTAAGAAGTTTTTACGCCATCTCAAGAATCGCTTGTTACGCTGAAGACGTCAATGAAGACCGGGAGCAGTATGTTTCGCCGGTGCCAACATGTAACGGCACAGTGTTTAGTTTTGAAACGGAGGGCCTATTGAACCGAGAATGAAGCGTACCTGGCAGTACAGGGAAAAATTAGCCCGAATCATCTTACAAGAAAGGAAAGAAATTATGACACAACAATTGATGAACTATGCCTTTCGGCCGTTCAGGCGGGCCAGGCGTACCCAATGGGAAAAACCGCGTTCGCTGGTGATGCTCATCGCCATTCTGTTTAGCATGGTTGCGCCGGCAATGCCGGCCGGGGTGCTGCCGGGCCACACGGCCCTGGCCGCTGGCGGTGATTTCTCCATCGACTTTGCCGCTGCCGCGCCTTTTACCTACAACCACGCTACCGGCGGCGGCGCTTATAACGATGGAACCATCGGCAAAGCCAATGA
The DNA here is from genome assembly GCA_022071955.1 of Anaerolineae bacterium. Classification (GTDB taxonomy): domain Bacteria; phylum Chloroflexota; class Anaerolineae; order 4572-78; family J111; genus J095. The sequence continues at coordinate 262,655 of JAJVIM010000012.1, read as the reverse complement.
CGTGGTCGAATCGCTGGAAGGCGGCGACTTTGCCTGTGGCGATACCGTTACCTACTTCACCGCCATCACCGTAGGCGGCGATGGCGACGACGACCCCCAGACCATCGAAATTAAGCTGAGCTTCCTGGCCAACACCACCGGCCAGCCCGGTGCGGCCCACGCCTCTGTAACCAATGTGGCCGTTAACTACGGCAGCGTTGAAAACGGTGGCGGCGGCGGCCTGGGCACCTTTGGCGCCGATACCGGCATTGTGGACGATGGCGGCAGCACCGCTACCCTCATCAGCCAAACGTTTAGCCCGCCCGGTTCAACCGTGTTTGGCACTCCCCCCAACGATGCCGATAGGTTGACCCTCACCTTTAAGGTTGACGACCTGGAAGACGGCGAAACCGTGATCGTTCGCATTGATACCGCGCTCACCTGTGATCCCGGCAGCAACCCCACCGGCAACTTGCAGGGCGACCTGGTCAGCGCCCGGGTTATCTCGCCTGTGGTGGATACCATCAACGCCGGTAATCAAACCATCCCCTTTAAGCAGATTGGCGACCTGGCCGGCGCTGGCGAACCCTTGCTGGTTGTGAACAAAACTCTGGCCGGCGCTGATAATGTTTGTTTCACCCAGGACGATGTTGACTCGATGACCGTGACCGCCGGTGACACCGTGAAATACTGTTACGTTGTCAGCAACCCCGGCACCGCCGACCTGTTTGACGTAAAGGTGGTGGATGATAACGGTACCTCTGGCAGCAGCGCCGATGACTTTACCGTGGCCCTCAGCGGCCTGACCAACATTGACGGGCAGGGCGACCTGGGCGATCTGGCCTCTGGCGCAAGCGCCACCGGCGAGGCGCAGGTTACGCTGAGCATCGGCGGCACGGTGGTTAATGTGGCTACGGCCAGCGGCAACAATGGCCTGTCTGGCGGCAACTACGCTGTTTTGACGGACGCCGACACGGCCACGGTCATTGTTGAGGGCCAGCCCAATCGCCCGCCGGTTGCTGCCGATGACAGCGCCACCACGCCTGAGGATACGCCCGTATCCATCAACGTTGCGGCCAACGACAGCGACCCCGACGACAACCTGGATGCGTCCAGCGCCAGCGTGGTCAGCGGCCCGGCCAACGGCTCGCTGATTAACAATGGCGACGGCACCTTCAGCTACACCCCCAACGCCGATTTCAACGGCAGCGACAGCTTTGTTTATGAAATCTGCGATCTGGACGGGTTGTGCGATCAGGCTACCGTCACTATCACTGTGACCCCGGTCAACGATCCACCGGTGGCCAACAACGACAGCGCCACCACCCCGGAAGGCACGCCGGTTACCGTAAATGCGGCGGCCAATGATACAGACGTGGACAACAATCTGGACCCCACCAGCGCCACCGTTTTGACCTCGCCGGCCAACGGTACGGTTACCAACAACGGCGACGGCACCTTTACCTACACGCCCACCGATCCCGAATTCTCCGGCACCGACAGCTTTACCTACAAAATCTGTGATACCGACGGCCTGTGTGACGAAGCCACCATCAACATTACCGTAACCCCGGTCAACGACCCGCCGGTGGCCGACGATGACAGCGCCACCACCGACGAAAACACCGCCGTGGACATTAACGCTGCCGCCAACGACAGCGACGTGGACGGCAACCTGGACCCCACGACCGCTACCGTCATCAGCGGCCCGGCCAACGGCACCGTCACTAACAACGGCGACGGCACCTTCACCTACGAACCGGCCACCAACTTCAACGGCAGCGACAGCTTTGACTACCAGATTTGCGACACCGACGGCCTGTGTGACACCGCCACCGTGACCATCACCGTGGTGGCCGTTCCCGACCCGCCCGTGGCCAACGACGACAGCGCCAGCACGCCGGAAGATACGGCCGTTACCGTTAACGCCGCGGCCAACGACAGCGACCTCGACGGCGATCTGGTTCCCTCCAGCGCCAGCGCAGTCAGCGACCCGGCCAATGGCACCGTCGTTAACAATGGCGATGGCACCTTCACCTACACCCCCAACGAAAACTTCAACGGCAGCGACAGCTTTGACTACCAGATTTGCGACGCCACCGATCTGTGCGCCACCGCCACAGTGACCATCAACGTGATCGCCGTGAATGACCCGCCCGTGGCCGAAGATGACAGCGCCACCACCGACGAGGACTCGCCGGTTACCATTAACGCCGCCGCCAACGACAGCGACGTAGATGGCAACCTGGATCCGTCCAGCGCCAGTGTGGTCAGCGGCCAGACGAACGGCAGCGTCACCAACAACGGCGACGGCACCTTCACCTACACCCCCAACGAGAATTTCAACGGCGAAGACAGCTTTACATACGAAATCTGTGACACCGACGATCTGTGCGACACCGCCACCGTGACCATCACCGTGAATCCGGTCAACGATCCGCCCGTGGCGGTGGATGACAGCGAAAGCACCGACGAAGACACACCCGTGACCATTGACGCCGCTGCCAACGACAGTGACGTGGATGGCAACCTGGATCCGTCCAGCGCCAGTGTGGTCAGCGATCCGGCCAACGGAACGGTTACCAACAACGGCGACGGCACCTTTACCTACACCCCTAACCAGGATTTCAGCGGACCAAGCGACAGCTTTGACTACCAGATTTGCGACACCGACGGCTTGTGCGACACCGCCACCGTGACCATCCTTATCAGCGCGGTGGATGACCCGCCCGCGGCCAGCGACGACAGCGCCACCACCCCGGAAGACAGCCCGGTAACCATCCCCGTACTGGATAACGACTCCGACCCGGACGGCAACCTGGACCCGTCAACCGTGTCCATTGTCAACGGCCCGGCCCACGGTGAAGTCACCATCAACCCCGATGGTTCCATCACCTACACCCCCGCCCCCAACTTTAACGGCGAAGACAGCTTTACCTATGAAGTCTGCGACACAACCGGCCTGTGCGACACCGCCACGGTCACCATCAATGTGACCCCGGTTAATGACGCGCCGGTGGCCAAAGACGATGCCTACAGCACCGACGAGGATACCACCCTGACTGTGTCACCCCCCGGCATTCTGGTCAACGACAGCGACGTGGACGGCGACAGCCTGACCGTTACTCTGTTGACCGACCCGGCCAACGGCACACTGAGCCAGAACGCTGACGGTTCGTTTAGCTACACGCCCAACGAAAACTTTAACGGTGTGGACAGCTACACCTACGAAGCCTGCGACCCGGACGGCCTGTGCGCCGAAGCCACGGTGACCATCACCGTGAACCCGGTCAACGACCCGCCGGTAGCCGAGGATGACAGCGCCACCACCGACGAAGACACGCCGGTTACCATTCCGGCCTCGGCCAACGACAGTGACATCGATGGCAACCTGGATCCGTCCAGCGCCAGCGTGCTCACCGGCGCGGCTCATGGCACGGTTGAAAGCAACGGCGACGGTACCTTTACCTACACGCCCGACCCCAACTACAACGGCAGCGATAGCTTCACCTACGAAATTTGCGATACCGATGGCCTGTGCGATACCGCCACCGTCAATATCACCATCAACCCGGTCGCCGACCCGCCCACGGCCAACGATGACAGCGCCACCACGCCGGAAGATAGCCCGGTAACCATCCCGGTGCTGGGCAACGACTCTGACCCGGAAAATAATCTTGACCCGACCAGCGTATCTGTTGTCAGCGAGCCGGAACACGGTGAAGTGACCGTCAACCCCGATGGCACCATCACCTACACGCCCGACCCCGACTACAACGGTAGTGATACCTTCACCTACCAGGTCTGTGACACCGATGGCCTGTGCGACACCGCCACCGTCACTGTAAATGTGACCCCGGTGCCGGACCCGCCGGTAGCCAATGACGACAGCGTGACCCTGGCCGAAGATACGCAGGCCACCTTCAACGTGGTTGGCAACGACACCGACCCGGACGGCGATCTCGACCCGTCTACCGTAGAAGTGCTCACTCCGCCAGCTAACGGCCAGTTGGTTGACAATGGCGATGGCAGCTTTGACTACATCCCCAATGAAAACTTCAACGGCGACGACAGCTTCACCTATCAGGTCTGCGATGAAACCGGCCTGTGCGACACCGCCACGGTCAACATCACTGTGACCCCGGTTAACGACGCGCCGGTGGCTCTGGACGATGCCTACCTCACCGCCCAGAACACCACCCTGAACGTGTCTGCCGCAGACGGCGTGCTGGTGCATGGCGATGACGACTACGACATCGACGGCGACACCATCTTTGTTGACAGCTTTGATGCCACCAGCGCCTTTGGCGGCACGGTCTCCGTGAACCCGGACGGCTCCTTTAGCTACACCCCGGCCCAAAACTTTGCCGGCTACGACACCTTTACCTACACCATCTCAGACGGCAACGGCGGCTTTGATACCGCTACTGTCACCATCGAAGTGACGGCCAAAAACGGGCGCAGTATCGCCGTAAGCTGGGGCGACTGGACACTCAGCCAGCAAAACCTGAGCGGCAGCTTCAATATCAAAAACATGAGCAGCGGCGGCTACAACGTGCAGCTCACCAGTTACGAGATTCAGGTTCAGTACCGCACCAGCAAGGGCGGCAACCAGTGGACCGATGTCGCCGTTACTGGCTGCACCTTTGACCCCGCCACCCCCACCATCCTGGTTGACACGCTCTCGGTCGATTTCTCCGGCTGCCAACTGGCTTCGGTGATCCCGGCCGGCGCAACTGTACGGGTAACGGCTGTGGTTGGCATCTACGGCCACAAAGACAAAGGGCAGTTGAAACAGTTCTTCCTGTCTCGCCTGTCCAAGAGTATGTAACCCTCTGTTCACCCTCCTCCGGCGGGCAGCTCAACCCAACTGTTGAGTGACCCCGCCGGGGGAACCCACCTCGCCGGGCGGTTGGAACAGCCAATCCGGCCGCCCGGCAAAATCACCTCAACCGGTCAGCCAATAAAGAGAAAAAGTCTATGAGCCACCATCCAATTAACCCGTCTGTTTGCCCCAAAAATACCGGCCCTACCCGCCGGCCGCTGTGGCTGGGCGTAGCCCTGTCGCTGCTGGCACTTACCACCCTGGCCTGCAATCTGTTTGGCGCCGCCAGACAGCCCAATATTGCCCGCTTGCCGCAATTAACCCGCACGCCATTGCCCACGCTCACCCCCACCGCCCAACCCGACGGCAGTATTGCCGCCGCGCCCGCTCAACCGGCCCAACCGGCTCAACCCGCTGCCGAAACCGCCGGCCCAGCCACAGCCGCCGATCCGGCCGGCGCGGTAGTTGCTGCCAATGAAACGGGCGTGGTGCCGGTTTCGCCAACGCCCACCGTGGCGGCGATCACCGGCGGCGAGGCTCCGGCGGCGGCAACACCCTCGCCCACCGCTTCGCCCACGGCCCGGCCCCAAGCCACCAGCGCCCCGATTCCGATGGTGACAAAACCGGCCCGGCCTACGCTGGTGCCCGAGGCCGCTGCCCTGACCACCCAGGTTAATGATGGCTGGAAATTCAGCAACATCCGTCTGGCCACCACTGCCGGCGAAACCGGATTAACGCTGGTTGGCAACGTGATCAATGACACCGGCTCGGCGCAGGAATTGGCGGCGATCACCGGCGCGTTTTTTGATACTCACGGGCAGGAGATTGCCGGCGGGGAAACTCGCGGGGATTGGTTAGTTGGGGTTTTGCCCCAGGGCGGGCAGATTCCGTTTAAACTGACCGTGCCGGGTATAAAAAGCGCAGCCAATTTTGATTTAACCGTTGAGGCGTCGGCGGGGCAGCAAAACCTGCGCCAGAATTTTCAGGTACTCAACCAGCGCCGCTCGGTGGAGTCCGGGCGTATTTGCGTTACGGGCAAACTGCGCAATCCGGGCGCGGCCCTGGAATCTTACCTGAAAGTGGGGCTGGTACTGTACGACGCCCAGAATAATGTGGTCAATTTTAGCGATACCGGGCAGAGTGCTTTGGAAGCGTTGCCCAGTGGCCGTACCACCAACTTTGAGATTTGCACCGACTCACTTGGGCAGGAAGTTGATCGGTTTGAGCTGCAAACGTGGGGGCAATAAGTCGGCCAGTTTCATTCCGCCGGGCAGACCTGCTTAACCGGCCGCGCAATCAAATTCGCCTTGCTTTGCCCATCAATTTTAAGAACTTTTTAAGAAATTTTTAGGCCATTTCAGGAATCGCTTGATACGATAAGGTTGTCGAGAATTTTTAGCCGGGGTGAAAGTTTGCCCCACTGTTTTTAGAGGAGAACAGAACGATGGGCTGCGGTCTTGCTTTGATTAATTGCTGGTTTGACAACCTATCATCGCCGCCTGCCGATTTAAAACTGGGTACCGTGACCTGCCCAACGTCCGGCAGCGTTTTTGATCGGATAAAGGGTGCAAAAACCATTCAGGTTCAAAACCAGCGGGCAATCTGGTGGCAGTGTCCGGCGTGCAAAAGCTGGCATATTCTGCTAAATCAAAGGCAATCAGATTAATTTTTTACAGAAAAGAGGGGAATCAAATGTTAAAAGAGTTTCAGGCTTTTATCAGCCGGGGCAACGTCATCGATCTGGCCGTAGCAGTGATCATTGGCGCGGCCTTTACCGCCATTGTCAGCTCACTTGTCGCCGATATTGTGATGCCATTGATTGGCATTATTTTGGGCGGTGTTGATTTTACCAAGCTGGCCCTCAACGTTGGGGCGGCCACACTAACGTACGGCAACTTTATCCAGGCAATTATCAACTTTGTGCTGATCGCCTTTGTGATCTTTTTGGCGGTTCGCACCATTAATCAGATGCAGGCAAGAGCAGCCAAACAAAAAGAAGTTGAGCAGGCGGCTCCGCCAGAGCCCACAACCGAAGAGAAACTGCTGGCTGAAATTCGCGACCTGTTGAAAACAAGATAGGTTGCCACCAATGACACAACTTTTTGGAGGAGACGAGATGGCCTTACGCTTAAAAATACTGATTGTTGAAGATAGCCCGGTCGTGACTCATTTGATTGTTGCAACGATCCGGCGCATTTGGGGAACACAGGCTGATATTTATCTGGCGTTCAACGGCGAGGAGGGATTACAAAAAGCGTTAACACATCAACCCGAACTCATCATCACCGATATGGAAATGCCCAAAATGCACGGCGCCGAGATGGCCCGTCGTTTGCGGCAGGAACCGGCGGGGCGAAACTTCACCATTATGGGGATGTCTGGCAGTGATCTTGGCGATGCAAAAATTCTGGACAATCTGGCGATTTTTGATGCCTTTATGATCAAACCGTTTGGCCGGATTGAACTGACAAACAAACTGCTGATTCTTTTCCCAAACATCAAGTCTCTGCAACAGGTTTGATGATCGCTTGCACGTTTTTGCACGAAAGCCGCGCCTGGCCACACGCACGCGGCATATCATTGCACATCAAATCGTGCTAAGCTGAGAATAGTCAGGTTAAAGCCTGGCTATTTGCCAAATATCGCACTGTAAATGGTTAATGAGGAGGTATCAATGACTAAAAAAACAGACTCACCCAAGCCCGGAGATTTGGATCAGCAAGGTGTAGATCGCATCCGTGATATTGTGTTTGGCTCGCAAATGCGGGAATACGAACATCGCTTCCAGCAAATGAAGCACGATATGGAGCGGATGCGGCAGGAACTTGAACGGCTGTCTGACTCAGTGGCAGAACGCGATGCCGATCATCTTAAAAAGTTACAGGTGTTGCAACAGGATATGCGCAAAAGTGATGATGGCTTGCGCACGGAATTTCGCGAATCTGCGCAAAAACTGATGGACGAAAAAGTTGATCGATTGGCTCTGAGCGAATTGTTTATTGAGCTTGGCAATAATTTAAAACATAACGGTTCGGTTATGGAAATGATTGGTCAGTTGGCACAGAGCGGTAATGAAGGATAATCTGGTAGTGCCGGATACGGCAACATCCCCACAGGCTGATGCGTTAGCCCCGGTTGTTAGGGGTGATGCCGGCCTGGCGTCGCAACCCGGCTACAAGTTGGATGCGCTGCGCGAGATTATTTTGGGCCAGTATCGCCAGCAGATTGCGGAAATGCAGGCCGAAATCCGGCAGCTTGAGCAGCTTGAGGAGCGCGTTACCGACCCGGACAAGCTGATTGCCATTGTTTCTCCGGTGATGAGCCAGGCCATCCGGCGCACAATTCGGGATGCCCGCGAAGAGATGATCGAGGCGCTGTACCCCATAATTGGCAGCCTGGTAATGCGCGCGGTTTCTGAGGCGGTGCGCGACCTGGCCAGAACGGTTGACGCCCAGGCGCGAAACTCGTTCAACCCGGCAGTGCTGTGGCGCCGGTTTCGAGCCTGGGTAGGCGGCGTGCGCGACACCGATTTGGCGCTCCGCGATGCCCTGCCGTTTCACGTGGCGGAACTGTTCCTCATTCACCAGCAAAAAGGTATCCTCCTGCTTCACCTGTCGAGCCGCCCTGAAAATTCGCCCGACTCCGATTTGATCGGCAGCATGCTAACCGCCATTCGGGATTTTGTGCAGGACTCTTTTGGGCAGGGCAAAAAAGGGCAGCTCGACGAAATTCAATATGGCGAGCAAAGCATCCTGATTGAACCGGCCACGCACGTGTATCTGGCGGCACTGGTTGAAGGCGTCACGCCCGCCGGCTTTCGGGCTGAAATGCGGGAGCGGGTTATTGAAATCAGCCAGGCCCACGAAGATGTCCTCCGTAATTTTGATGGTGAGGTAGCGGCGTTAAGTGGCGCCGAGCCTGCCCTGCGGTCGTTAATTGGTAGCAACCAGGCCGGCCAACAGCTCGGCCCGGTACAAAAACGGATTTTTATGGGATTGATTGGCTTTTTAATGTTTTGTGGTGTGTTAAGTTGCCTGGCTGGAGTTTGGGCCTGGCAGTTATTTTCTGGTTCAGCCGTGGGTTTGGGTTGGTAGCCGCCCCCACATATTTACGTCAGACTCGCTGCTGTTTTGCCGCCGCAGCATTGCACAACAACACCTCAGCCGATTGATAGAAAGGAACGGCTATGGCTTCGTACAGAAAAAAAATCTGTCTGCTGGGAGATTACTCCGTAGGCAAAACCAGCCTGATCCAGCGATTTGTTCATAATCGCTACGATGACAGATACATCAGCACTATTGGGGTTAAGGTTAGCCGCAAAACCGTGAACCTGTCACAAAATAACGGCCTCGATGAGATAACCATGATGATCTGGGATTTGGCCGGCGGTGAGGAATTTAACCAGGTGCAGGGTAGTTATTTGCGCGGCGCCGACGCCGCAATTTTGGTGTGCGATCTCACCCGCGCCAAAACTCTGGAGCATCTGGAAGTTCAGGCGCACAATTTTTTTAAGGTTAACCCTGCGGCCAGGGTTATTGTGGTTGGTAACAAAAAAGATCTGGTCAACCAGATCGCTTTGTCGGATAACGAGCTGGAAACCTTTAGCGCACTGTTTGGCACCCACTACTTTTGCACCAGCGCCAAAACCGGCGAGGACGTTGAGCAAGCGTTTCGTTATCTGGCTCAGGTACTGTTGTAGGTGATGGCTATGGATGCAAATCTGGCAAAACTAATTCTGAGCAACGGCAAAATCTCCTACGCCATTACCGATCGTCACCTGCGAGTCATCGAAGTTAGCGGGCTTGCCGGTAATGAGCACTATGCTGACTGGCAGGGGCAAATACTGCCGGAGTGCGTTCCCGAACTCTTTGGCAGCGAAAGAAAACTGGCCGAAATTTTAAATGGAACGGCGTCGCATTTGCAGCTTTTGCTGGTTAACCGTGATACGGACGATGGCGCTACCGCCTATGTAACCATTGAGGTGTTGCCCCACACTGACAAACAGGGGCAGATTATCGGCCTGGTGTATTTGGTGCAAGACACCACAGAATGGGGCATGTTGGAGCAGCAGGTCACCCAGCAGCGTAATGAATTGGGCCTGCTGCGAGAGCAGCTTGAGCAGCAAAACCGCCAGCTAAAGGCCATAAACGCAGAACTGAAACGCCTCGACACGTTGAAATCGCAATTTGTTTCAATTGCCGCCCACGAACTCCGCACGCCGCTGGCCACGGTTTTTGGCTACCTTGAACTGGTACTTGATGACCGGGTTGAGTCGCTCACTTCGCTGCAGCGGCAGTTTATTGAAACCGCCAGAAACGGGGCCAGCCGTCTGATGACCATCACCAACGATCTGCTCGACACAACCCAAATTGAATCCGGTCAGGTTGAATTATTTCTGAAACCGGAGAATCTGTCGGCTTTGGTAGAAACCGTTGCCGCCGAACTAAAACCGCAATTCAACGCCAAAAACCAGCAGATTTTCATTAAAATTGCCACTGATCTGCCCCTGGCCCTGTGTGATGCCACCCGAACCGTACAGATTTTAACCAACCTCATCAGCAATGCCAGCAAATATACCCCGGAAAATGGCTCGGTTACCGTGCAGGTTTCTGTTGCGGACCAGGAGGGCTATTTGCTGGTGGTTGTTTCAGACACCGGGGTTGGTATTCCGCCAGAAGATCAGGAAAAGTTGTTTACCCGTTTCTTTCGCGCTGGAACAGCCACGTTAACCGGCGCTACCGGCACCGGCCTGGGGCTGCATATCACCCGCAACCTGGTGGAACTGCACGGCGGCCGCATTTGGTTTGAAAGCCAACTCAACCAGGGCAGTACCTTTTGTTTTACCCTGCCGGTTGCCGATGATTTATTGTCGTCTTGGAGTAACCCCGATGAGTTTTCTACTGAATCGTAAAATATTGGTCATTGATGATGATCCAAATCTGCGCCAGTTGATAAGCGTTACCTTTGCCAACGAGGGGTGTCAGATATTTTCTGCCACTACCGGCGCAGAAGGGCTGCGCTTGTTTTACGAGCATCGCCCCGATTTGATTATTCTTGACATCATGATGCCCGAACTGGATGGCTGGGCGGTGTGTACTCAAATCCGGCGGTTGGCTAACGTGCCAATCATTCTGCTCACCTCGCTGGGGTCAGAACACGATGTTGTAAAAGGGCTGGAATGCGGCGCGGTGGATTATGTTGTCAAACCGTTTAGCCCCAAAGTGCTGGTTGCCAGGGCCAATGCCGGTCTGCGGCAGGCCTGCCAGGAGTCTCCCACAAATAAACAAACCACGTTCAATGACACCTATCTGACAATTGATTTGGAGAAACGGCGCATTCTGGTGCGTAATGAACCTGTCAAACTGAGCGCCACCGAATACAAATTGCTGTCGTACCTGGTGCAAAACGCCAACCAGGTGTTAACCATCGAACAAATTTTGGAAAATGTGTGGGGCTGGGAATATCGCGAGAGCAGCGATTATGTTCACGTGTATATTTCTCATCTGCGCCGAAAGCTTGAGGCAGACCCCAAAGAGCCGCGGTACATCCTCACCGAATATGGGGCTGGCTACTACTTTGCCAAATAGGCCGACTGTTTGGGCCTTGCGTAACCGTCCTCTCATTCCATTCGCCCTGTTACCCCAATTGACGCCCAACTCACCGCTCAGTAACAGCCGGATGCCTGCCTGACAAGAATCGGGCTGATCCGGCGCAGCGGGCGGAACACTTGCCTTTCTGCGTTGAACCTTTCATAATTCCACCTGACCAAATGTGGCCGCTGTGATAGTTGCCGGCCGGCCCAACGTTAATGCGTGAGGTGGCAAGTGCGCCCCAAACATCACACCATTGAGAACTCAATACCGGTCAATGCCCCCGCCGAGACCGTTTGGCCGCACATCACCAATGTCGATATCGCCTCGTTTCAGCACCCGCTGTATTTTACCCTGCTGGGTATTCCAAAGCCGCTCCACGCGCAGGTAGCCGAGCCTGGGGTGGGTGGCGTCAGAACCGCCTATTTTTCCAACGGCTTGCGTTTTTCGCAAAGAATCACAGACTGGCAGCCGTTTGAGCGCTACGCCTTTACGTTTCACCCCGACCCTGGTTTTCGCGTAGCGCACATCCTCGACCTGGCCGGCGGGCCATTTCGGATGAAAGCAGGCGCTTACCGGATAACGCCGGGCCCGGTTGGAGTGCGCCTGTCGCTGTCCAGCCAGTATGAGCTTGGCGGGCTGGCCGGCTGGTGCCTTTGGCTGCCCGTGCGGCTTGTCTTAAAGTTATTCCAGCGATATCTGCTGCGGGGCATCAAAGCCAATGCGGAGCGGCAGGCGGCTAACGGAGGGGGGCATGCCTAAAGCGATGGTGTCAATTGAGCTTGACGCGCCGTGCGACGTGGTTTTTAATGTGATCCATAATTACGATTGCCGGCTCGAATGGGATTCGATGCTGCGTGAAGCGCGCTTGCTCGGCGGCGCAACCGCCGCCGGAACCGGTGTGCGCTCCCGGTGTGTTGGCACCTGGCGGAGCGCATTTTTGGCGCTGGAAACCGAATATGTTCGGTTTGAACCGGGGCAGGTAGCGGCGGTAAAGCTCACCAATCGACCCCCTTTTTTTGAGGAGTTTGCCGCAACCATCCGGCACACCGCTCTCGACGCCGGCCGGTCACGCGCCCGGTACATCTATTTTTTCCGCGCCCGCCCTCGCTTTCTTGCCCCTTTTTTGGAACCGCTAATGAACACCCTGCTCCGGCGAGAAGTTCACCTGCGGCTGCGCTCGCTGCGCCGTTATCTGGCCAGCCGGGCCGCGTAGCGTCTTTTGCGCAGAGTCACGTTACCCGGATACCGCCGGCGGCGATGGTCCACATTCCGGTTGCCACCCGTTCCATAAACATGCGGTCGTGGCCGGCGGTGAGGATAGTCCCGCCAAACTGCGTCAACGCCACCTCAAATCGCTCCCGGCTGGTCAGGTCCATATGGTTCAGTGGTTCGTCCAGCAGCAGCAGGTTGCAGCCTTCAACCACCAGCCGGGCCAGCATCAGCCGCGCCCGTTCGCCAAAACTGAGCTGCCCCACCGGCACAAACACCTCGTCGCCGGCAAACAAAAATTGGTGCAGCAGGCGGCGGGTGTCGGTTTCGTTCAGTGCGGCTACGGCCTGTAACGTGGTCAACGGCGTCGCCTGCGGGTCGAGCGTGTCCTGCTCCTGGGTCATGTAGCCCAGCCGCACCCCCGCGCCCAGCCGCACCGTGCCGGACGTGGGGCTGAGCTGGCCGGCAATCAGCCGCAGCAGGCTGGTTTTGCCGCTGCCATTTGGCCCAACCAGCGCGATGCGCTCGCCGTGAGTCACGGTCAGGTTGATCTGCCGCAGCAGCCAGCGTCGGCCAAAGGCCAGCCCCACGTCCGTCAGTTGCAGCACCTGCCGCGCTCCGTCGTCGCCGGCGGCAAACTCAAGTCGCAAGCCCCACTGCCGGCCCGGTTTATCCAGCCGGCCTTCGGTCTGCAAATGTTCCAGCCGGCGTTCAATCTGTTTGGCCCGGCCCATTGTGCCGGCGCTGCGGTTGCCAAAAAAGCCTTTGGCAAATTTATCGTTGGTATCGGCCTTGCCGCCGCGTCGAAAGTGGGCCAGTCCGCGCAATTGCTGGGCGGTGTGGCGCAAATGGGTTATCTCCTGCTGCTGAGCCTGATAAGCCTGCCACTGCTGGTCAAGCGTCTGAGCCTGATGTTCGACAAAGGCGCTGTAGTTACCGGCAAAATCTTGCAGGGTGTGGCTAACCGGGTCCAGCGCCAGCGTGCGGGTGGTGACCTCATCCAGCCAGGCCCGGTCGTGCGATACCACCAGCACCGCTCCGTCGTACGCGGCCAGCCAGCCTGTCAGCCAGTCCAGCGCGGCCAGATCGAGGTGGTTGGTGGGTTCATCAAGCAAGAGCAGGCGCGGCTGCTGCACCAGCAAACCGGCCAACGCCAGCCGCGTTTTTTGCCCGCCGCTCAAATGCGCCACCGCCAGTTCCGGCGGCACGCTGTCCAGTTCCAATGCCGACAGCGCCGCTGCCAGCGCCGCCGGCAGGCCGTACCCGCCGGCCGCCTCAAAGCGCGTCTCGGCCTTTGCGTAGGCGGTGGTGAGTTGAGCCAATGTCGCCGGTTCGGTGGTCTGGCTCATTTGCTCGGCGGCCTGCTGCATGGCAGCCCAGGCGCGGGTATGCTCGCCCATTGCCCGGTCCAGTACCTGTTGCACGGTTTCTTCCGGCGCAAAAGGCAGCGCCTGGGCCAGATAGCCCATCCCCCCGAAACCGGTCAACTGCACCTGCCCGCTGTCGGCCGGTTCCTGTCCCGCAATAATGCGCAGCAGTGTACTTTTGCCGCTGCCATTTGACCCTACCAGGCCGGCCCGCTCGCCGGCGTTGAGCATAAACGAAACATCCCGCAGCACGGGCTGCCCGCCAAAATTTTTGGTGACGTTAACTACCTGTAACATATCGCCCTCTCTTGCCAATAAAAAAGCCGCACCAACAAGGCGCGGCAATTTTGCCCGGCAAAATGGGGTTAATAAAAAAGCCGCGCCAGCACCACGCCAGCACGGCTTGTAATGTTAAAGTTTGACCATTAACCAGACAAACCGATTTCGCTCAGGCGTGGCTTCACTGCATTTGTCTGGTTGAACATGGGGCAAATCCTTTCCTCAATCTCTGTTCGATTTTAACGTATTTGGGAAAAATGTCAATACCCAATTCCGGGCTATCACCCTGCCATCGTCGATTCGGCACTTGACACCGTCAACAAACCGTGTTATTATACGCTTGTTCATATGAACACTACTGAACATTTGAACAAGTGATAACTATGGCAACGACTGCTGACAAAAATCTGTTGTACAAAATTGCCAGGGCCTACTACGAGGACAATCTCACCCAGGGTGAAATTGGCAGCCGGTTTGGCCTCTCGCGGATCAAAGTATCGCGGCTGCTGCAACAGGCCCGCGATGAAAAAGTTGTCCAGATTACTATTTTGCCTCCTCAAAACTCCAACGCCGAGCTGGAACGCCATTTGGAAGTTTTGTACAACCTCAACGAAGTTGTCGTTGTATCTCCCTCCAGTTACAACTCGCCGATTTTGTTACAGGAGCTGGGCGCCGCCGCCGCCGATTGTTTGCAGCGCTGCCTGCAAGGCCACGAGGTGGTAGGCTTTAGCTGGGGTAACACGCTGCTGTCGGTGGTTGATCATTTAACCCCCCAAAACTGGCCCGAAATGAAAATTGTGCAGGTGATTGGCGGCCTTGGCCGGCCCGAGGCCGAAGTCCACGGCACCGACCTGACCCGGCGTACCGCCCAGATTTTTGGGGCCAAACCGCGTATGCTGGCTTCGCCGGGCATTGTGCCCAATAAGCTGGTTCGCGATGCGCTGCTAACTGACCCCCAGATTTCTGATACGCTGGAACTGGCCGCCAGGGCCGATGTGCTGTTACTGGGCATTGGCCGGCCCACCGGAGGTTCGGCGGTGTTGCAGTCCGGGATTCTCACGGCAGATGAGCTGGCAGAACTTGAAGGACTGGGCGCGGTGGGCGATATTGCCCTGCGCTTTTTTGACCGCCACGGTTGCGCCATTAAACACGAAATCAACGACCGCATCGTCGGCCTGGATTTGGCGCAAATCAAAAAAGCGCCGCGAATTATCGGCGCGGCGGGCGGCGAGCAAAAGTACGAGGTTATCCGCGCGGCGCTGGCCGGCGGGTTGATCAACGTGCTGATTACCGATGAGCGCACCGCGTTGAAACTTAAGGCGGAAAAAGAAGAAGTAGCCGCCGCGGCGTCGGTAAACTGATTAAAAGGAATACCAATGGCTGATTTTTTATTGGGACTCGATTACGGCACCGGCGGCGCTAAAGCGTGCGTCATCAATACCCGGGGGCAGGTGTTGGGCTTTGCTTTTGAGGAGTACCCGCTGATCCACCACAAACCCGGCTGGTCCGAGCACGACGCCGGTAATTACTGGCAGGCGGCCTGCCGGCTCATCAAACAGGCCGTGGCCCAGGCCGGCATCAACCCCGCCGAAATCCGCGGGCTGGCGGTCTCGTCGGCGCTGCCCTCGCTGGTGCTGGTTGACAGCCGGCACAACCCCCTGCAAAATGCCTACAATTTAATGGACCGCCGCGCCACCGCCGAAGTAACCTGGCTCAAAGAAACCATCGGCGAGCCGCGTATTTTTCAGCTTTCCGGCAACCGGCTGGAAGATCACCCCGCCCTGGTCAATTTGCTGTGGGAAAAGAACAACCGGCCCGATACCTTTGCCCAAATTGACAAAGCCCTCACCATCGATGGCTTTATTACCCTCAAACTCACCGGCCAGGCGGCCATGTGCTACGGCAACGCCGCTTTTTACGGGGTGGCTTACAACATCCGCCAGCGGAAATTCGATACCGCCATGCTGGACGCCATCGGCCTTGACCCGGCCCTGCTGCCCGCCCTGTACCCCTCTGAGGCGATTGTGGGTGAAGTAACGCCCGCCGCCGCCGCCGAAACCGGGCTGGTTGCCGGCATTCCCGTGGCCGCCGGGCAGGTTGATTTTAACGCCAGTTGCATTGCCGCCGGCATCACCGAGCCGGGCGATATTATGAGTAACCTGGGCACAGTGGGGAACTTTGGCCTTGTTCACCGCAACACCGATTTTGTCTTTTCCGAGGTAGGGCGGGCCATGATCCACTGCGCCTTCACCGTTGATTCGGCCAACACCTTTGTCACCATCCCCACCACCACCACCGGCGGCCAATCGATCCGCTTTATCCGCGATACCTTTTCTCAGGTTGAAGTGGAAACCGAGCGCGTGCTGGGCGTATCCAGCTACGACCTGCTCAACCTTCAGGCCCAAAAAGCGCCGGTGGGCAGCGATGGCCTGCTGATTTTGCCCTATTTGATGGGCGAGCGCACTCCCATTTGGGATGTGCAGGCGCGCGGCGTGCTGTTTGGGCTGTCGCTCAACCACACCAAGGGGCACGTGGTGCGGGCCATGATGGAAGCCGTGGCCTACGCCATGTATGATTCGTTCCAGCTTATTCAAAAAGCCGGCTTAAACATCAACTTCCCGCTGGTGCTGAACGAAGGCGGCGCGGTGAGCAGCCTGTGGCGGCAAATTATTTGCGATGTCTTCAATGTGCCGATTGTGCTGGTTAAACGCCGCACCGGCGCGCCCTTTGGCGACGCCATTTTGGCCGGGGTGGCAACCGGCGTGTTTAAAGATTTTTCGGTGGCCAAAGCGTGGGTGGAGTATGTTGACCCCATCGAACCCAACCCCCAAAATCACGCCCGTTATCAGGAATATTTTGCCCTGTACAAACAACTGTACCAGCACGTAAAGGAGGATTTTAAAACATTGGCAACATTGAGAAACAAGGTGTAACTCATTGCGCTCAGCACCCATAAAAAAAGGAGACACCCCTTTGACTTTGGCCGGTCCCGGGGTATCTCCTGCGGAAACTTTGACAAAGCGCGCCACGCGTTTAGCTACAAAATTGAGCCTGTTCGCAGCCAGCTCTGCCTGTTTTATTATAACATAACAGGCCTGCCTGCTTCAAACGGCTCTCACAAAAGTCTTGTTTTTTTAGACACCCATCACCAAGAGGAGTCGTTACTACATGGAATTAAATGAACATTTGTTGAAACGAGAAGCAGCCGGCAATCCCATCAGAGTGGGGCTGGTGGGCTGCGGCCAGGAAGGCTCGGGGATGATGCACATTACCCGCCAGATGGCCGGCATGGAAACCGTGGCCATTGCCGATATTGTGCCCAGCCGCCCCATCAACGCCTTAAAAAGTATGGGCGTGAGCCAGGATAACATCTGCGTGACCAACAACGAAGGCGAAGCGCAGGACGCGCTGGCCCGCGGCAAATATATTGTCACCGAAGACGCGCTGCTGCTGCCGCAACTGGACCTGGTTGACGCTCTGGTAGAAGCCACCGGCGTAACCGAAGTGGGCGCGCGCGTGGCCTGGAAGAGCATTCTCAACAAAAAGCACGTGGTTATGCTTAACGTAGAGACCGATGTAACCGTGGGCCTGTTTTTGCACCGGCTGGCCCAAAAAACCGGCTGCGTTTACACCGCCGCTATGGGCGATGAGCCGGGCGTGTGCAAAACCCTGTACAACTTTGCCACCACGCTGGGTTTTGAGGTGGTCTGCCTGGGCAAAGGCAAAAACAACCCCATCGACTACTACGCCACCCCCGATACCTGCCGCGCCGAAGCCGAAAGCAGGCACATGAACCCCAAAATGCTGGCCGCGTTCAAAGACGGCACCAAAACCATGGTCGAGCTGGCGGCTATGTCTAACGCCACCGGGCTGGTACCCGACGTGCCCGGCACCCACGCCCCCAAAGTTGACGTGCCCGACCTGAACAAAGTGTTCATCCCCCAGGCGGACGGCGGCATTTTGAGCCGGCGCGGCTGCGTTGATTTTACCGTGGGCAAAGTTGCGCCCGGCGTCTTTGCCGTCATCGCCACAGAAGACCCGCGCATTGTGCAGGATATGAAGTTCTATTCGATGGGCGACGGCCCCTACTACACCCTGCTGCGCCCCTACCACCTGTGCAGCATTGAAACGCCGCTGTCCATTGCCGAAGCGGTCATCTACGGCGAAGCCACGCTGGCGCCCAAAAAACTGGTGTCCGAAGTGGTGGCCATTGCCAAGCGCGATCTGAAAGCCGGCGAAACCGTGGACGACATCGGCGGTTACGACTTTTTCAACCGCATCTATAAATATGAAGAAGCCGCCGAACTGCGCGGCATCCCGATGGGGCTGGCCGGTCACGGCACCGTTCTGCAAGACATCCCCCGCGGCGAAATGCTGACCACCGCCAACTTTGCCCCGGATACGTCCACCCTGGTTTATAAAATGCGGCAAATGCAGGACGACATGCTGGGAGTGAGCCGCTCATGAGCGCGTTGATGCAGGCGGTTGTTGTCCGCGCCCCGCTGGAATTTGGGGTAGAAACCGTGCCCGCGCCCAACCCGCCCGCCGGCGGCCTGCTGCTCACTGTGCAAGCCTGCGGCCTGTGCGGCAGCGATCTGCGCACCCTGCGCAGCGGCCACCGCAAAGTCACCTTCCCGTGGACCATTGGCCACGAGGTAGCCGGCACCGTGGCCGAACTTGGCCCCGGCTACAGCGGCCCGTGGCAAAAGGGCGATGCCATTGCCGTGGGGCCGCCGGTTTTTTGCGGCGCGTGCGATTTTTGCCGCAATGGTGAGTACGAACTGTGCGAAAATTACCGCGAGATTGCCCAGTCCTGGCCCGGCGGCCTGGCCGAGCAGATGCCCATTCCGGCGGAAGCTATCCGGCTGGGGGCTATTCAGCCGGTGCCGGACGGGCTGGACCCCGCCTTTGCCGCCATCGCCGAGCCGATTTCGAGCTGCATCAACGCCCAGGAAAAAGGGCAGGTAGGGCTGGGCGATACGGTGGTGATCATCGGCACCGGGCCAATTGGCTGCATTCACCTCAGCCTGGCCCGGGCGCGCGGCGCGGATAAAGTGTTTGTAGCCGATATTGTGGACGAGCGGCTGGAACTGGCCGCGGCCTTTGCCCCGGATGCGGCCATCAACGCGGCCAAAGTTGATCTGGTGCAGGAAGTGCGCCGGCTCACCGGCGGCAAGGGCGCGGATGTCATCATCACCGCCACGCCCGCGCCGGCGGCCCAGGTACAGGCCGCAGAAATGGCTCGCAAGGGCGGGCGCATTCTGCTGTTTGGCGGCCTGCCCAAAGACAGCAGCAAGCCCGGCGTGGATATGAATCTGGTGCATTACAACGCGCTGCATCTCATTGGTGCCACCATTTTTGCGCCGCGCCATTTTTACCTGGCCATGAAGCTCATCACCTCCGGTCGGGTGCCGGTAGATAAACTGGTCAGCCACCGCTTCCCGCTGGCCGAGTTTAAAACCGGCGCGGCGCTCGCCCTGGAAGGCAAAGTACTCAAAGCTGTGTTTATTCCGTAATTCCATTCAAAGTTGAAAGGAGCAGTTTGAAGATGAAAATAATGGAGAAGAAACCCACCTTTGGCTTGATTGTGGGCACCCGTGGGTTCTTCAATGCCGAACTGGCCGTGCAGGGCCGCCAGGATTTGCTGGCCAAACTCGAGGCGCTGGGCTACAACTATGTGATCCCCCCGGCGGACGCCACCCCCAACGGCGCGATTGAAACCTACAACGACGCCAAAATCTGCGCCGAGCTGTTCAAAAAACATCGGGACGAAATTGACGGTGTGGTGGTGATTTTGCCCAACTTTGGCGATGAACTGGGCGTGGTCCACACCCTGGATATGGCCAAACTGAACGTGCCGGTGCTGGTGCAGGCCTGCGACGACGAAGACCCCATGAAGCTGGGCGTCAAAGAACGGCGCGACGCCTTCTGCGGCAAGCTTTCGGTGTGCAGCAACCTGTACCAGTTTGGCATCCCCTTTACCGATACCAGCACCCACACCTGCGCCATCAACAGCCCGGAATTTGCCGCCGACCTTGATTATTTTGCCCGCGTTTGCCGGGTGGTCAAGGGGCTGCGCAATCTACGCGTGGGGGCCATCGGGGCGCGGCCCGCGCCGTTCCACACCTGCCGCTACAGCGAAAAGCTGCTGCAAGCCACCGGCATCACCGTGGTTACGGTTGACCTGAGCGAAATCATTGCCGACGCCAACCGCATTGTGCGCCAAAAACCGGCGGCAGTGCCCCAAAAAATCGAGGAGATCCGGGCTTACGGTCGCATCCCGGCCACCATCCGCGATGAAAATGTGATGAAACAGGCGGCCTGGTCGGTGGCGGTGGAAAACTGGATGGCCGCCAACGAATGCGACGCCAGCGCCATTCAATGCTGGACCTCGGTGCAGTTGAATTACGGCTGCGCCACCTGCCTGACCATGAGCATGATGGGCGAAAAGAATATGCCCAGCGCCTGCGAAGTGGACGTGGCCGGGGTGGTGTCGATGGTGGCGCTACTGCTGGCCTCCGGCAACCCGCCCGGCTTTCTGGACTGGAACAACAACTTTGCCGCCAACCGCGATATGTGCATCAACACCCACTGTTCCAACTTCCCCCGCAGTTTTATGGGGCAGGAAGTGGAAATCTCTAACCTGGATGTGATTGGCGCGCAGGTGGGCGCGGACAACGCCTTTGGCGCGATCAAGGGGCAGGTAAAAGGCGGGCCGATGACCTACTTCCGTATGTCCACCGATGACGGACTGGGCCTGATCAAATCGTACCTGGGTGAAGGCGACTTTACCGACGACCCCAACACCATCCAGGGCGGCTCGGCGGTGTGCCGGGTGAACAACCTGCAACACTTGCTCAAATATCTGTGCAAAAACGGGTTTGAGCACCACGTGGCCATGACTCGCGGCCATTACGCCAACGTGCTGGAAGAAGCCATCTCTTCTTACCTGGGCTGGGATTTGTACGTCCACCGGTAAGTGAGACAGCACCCGCAAAGGAGGAACGCTTTTGCCAAAAAAACACGCCACCCGTACCCCATTGGCCTGCGGACGGGTGGCGCATCAGCAGTAGCCCGGCGAGCTACCACATCAATGTTAATTTTACACCAACGTCCAAAGAAGGAGGAATTTCAGTGAGGATCTTTAAATATTTGGCACTATTAGTAATTTTGACCGTGGTGCTGGCGGCCTGTGGCAGCGCCCAACCAGATACAACGGCCCCCGCCGAAGAAAAACCGGCCGAGCCGCAAGCCCAACAACAGGCCGCGCCCGCGGCTGAAGAAAAAGCCGAAATGGCCCCGGTGAGCGAAGACACGACGATCTGCTTTGCCTACCAGGATTTGGAAACCGAGTTCTGGGTGGCCGGGCACAAGGCCATTGTGGAAACGCTGAGTGGTTTGGGCGTGAGCGTGATTGAGCGCAACGCCAACGAAGACGCCAACAAGCAGCTTGAGCAGGTGAAAGACTGCATTGCCCAGGGCGCGGACGGCATCATCATCATCCCGCAGGATGGCGAAAGCGCGGTGACGATTGTCGGTGAAGCCAACAAAGCCGGCATCCCCATCGGTGTGTTCAACCGCCCGCCGGCCAACGACTCCAATCCCACCCTGGTCATTGTGGCCAACAACGAAGCCATCACCCAGAAAGCGGTGGAACATATGGCCGCCGAAGCCAAAAAGCTGGGCCGCAAAGTGACGCCGCTGATTATGGTCGGTGACCTGGGCGACCCGAACGCGGTGGGCCGGCGGCAGGGCTTCTACAACGTCATCGAAGCCAACCCCGACCTGTTCAATGAAGTCATCGAAGTGCCGACCAAATGGGATGGGGCCACCGCCCTGGCCAACCTGGAAGCGGCCATGCAAGCCAATCCCGAAGTGGACTTCATCTTCACCTCGTCAGACTTTATGTACCCGATGATCCAGTCGGTGCTGGAGCCGCTGGGCCGCTGGCAACCGGTGGGCGATCCCAACCACATCATTATGGGCGGCCTGGACGGCGACTCGACGGCCTGCCGGCTGATGCGCGAAGGCTTTGTGGACGCCACCGGGGTCCAGGACCTCTTCTTTGAGGCCGAAACCATTATGGCCGCCATGCTGGATGCCATCAACAAAGGCGAACAGACCCCGGAAAACTGGATGGACGACCCCGGCTTTGCCCTGACCCAGGCCAACTGGGAAGAGAAAGCCAACGATATGTGGGGCTGCAAACTGGTGGTTGATAACGACGGCGAAAGCCTGGACCGAACCTTTAACCCGTAAGCGACAGATGATTTAGCCGTGTTACCCGGCGGGGCAGCGGCCACGTAACCGCTGCCCCGCCCACCCCGAAAATTTAGCGTAAAAGCGCAGGCAACAATGGAATTGGACGTGAAAAAGACCCAAACAATTCAGTTAAACGGCAAAAAGGCAACCCAGGTAGATTTCTGGGCCAACATCAAACAGTTCTTGCGGCGACTCCTCCTGTCCGAATACTTTGTTCTCTACCTGAGCATCATTTACTTTGTGGTGCTGTGGCCGGTAGTGCCGAGGATTGCCAGCGCCCAAAATCTGGGCAACATCTTTTCAAACATGTGGCCGCTGCTGGCCGTGGCCATTGGCCAAACCTTTGTGCTGATCATCGCCGGCATCGACCTGTCGCAGCCCTCGATTATGGCGCTGGTGAGCGTGGTGGGCGCGGTGGTCATCACCACCCAGGTAGACCCGGTGCTGTTTGAAAAAAGCCCGCTGTGGGGCGTGCTGCTCACCGAACAGGGCGGCCCGCTGGCCGGCAGCGTGCTCTCGGTGCCGGTGGCCATCATTGTGATGCTGCTGGTGGGGGCCATGATCGGCTTTTTCAACGGCACGTCCATTGCCCGCTGGAAAATGCCGCCCTTTATGGTCACGCTGGTGTCGATGATGTTTTTTAGCGCCTTTGCCATTTACCTCACCAAGTCAGAAAACATTATCCACCTGCCGGCGGCTTACAAGGTTATCGGCCAGGGGCAAATCTCGTTTATTCCCTACTCGCTGTTTATTGTGGGCGGGCTGGCCATTGTGGCCCACATTGCGCTGAGCCGCACCGTGTTTGGCCGCTGGCTGTACGCCATTGGCACCAACACCCGCACCGCGGTGGTCTCCGGCGTGCCGGTTACGCGAGTTATCATCCTGGCCTACATGCTTAGCGGCGCGTTTGCGGCGGTGGGGTCGGTGCTGTACTCGGCCCGGCTTGAAGCGGGACGCCCCACGCTGGGCGCTACCCTGCTGCTGGACGTAATCGGCGCGACGGTGATCGGCGGGACAAGCCTGTTTGGCGGCAAAGGCAAAATTGTGTGGACGGTGTTCGGCGTGCTGTTTTTTGTGCTGCTGGATAACAGCCTCAACCTGCTCAACCTGAGTTATTTCACCGTGATGATTGTTAAAGGCTCGGTGATTTTGCTGGCGGCCCTGTTCGACGTGACCCGCACCCGCATTTTGGCCAGAAGTTAAAGGATGGCAGCCATGAACAATTTTATTCTGGAATTTGAACACATTAACAAGAGCTTTTTTGGCGTGCAGGTGCTCACCGATATCAGCCTGGGCCTGCCTCGCGGCCAGGTGCTGGGGCTGATTGGCGAAAACGGCGCGGGCAAAAGCACGCTCATGAACCTGGTCGGCGGCGTGGTCTTCCCCGACAGCGGGCGCATCAAACTGAACGGCCAGCCGTACACCCCGCGCAATCCCGGCGAGGCTACCGCGGCGGCCATCGCCTTTATCCACCAGGAACTCAACCTGTTTACCAACCTGAGCATCGCCGAAAATATGTTTATCGATGGCTTTCCCCGGCTGGGCTGGGTGCCGCTGCTCAACAAAAAGCTGATGCGCGACAAGGCCCGCGACATGCTGGCCGCGGTTGATCTGGATGTATCGCCGGACACGCTGGTAGAAAAGCTCTCGCCCGGCGAGCGGCAACTGGTAGAAATTGCCAAGGCGCTCAGCTTTGACGCCCAGCTCATCATTTTTGACGAACCGACCACCTCGCTGACCGCCCGCGAAACCGAGCGCCTGTTTGCGCTGATGAACCGGCTGCGAGACAGCGGCAAAACGATGATTTACATTTCGCACATTTTGCAGGATGTGCTCAATCTGGTTGACCAGATTGCCGTGCTGCGCGATGGCGAACTGGTGGATGTTAGCCCCAAAGCCGAATTTACCATCGACCGGATGATTTCGATGATGGTGGGCCGCAGCATTGAGCAGCTTTACCCGGAACGCACCTCGCCGCCGCTGGCCGAAAAGGCGCTGGAAATCCGCGACCTGTCCCAGCCGGGCATTATTCAGGACATTTCCTTTGACCTGCACAAGGGCGAAATTTTGGGCGTGTTTGGGCTGATGGGGTCTGGCCGCAGCGAAATGGCCCGGATTCTGTTTGGGCTGGACAGCTACGAGCGCGGCCAGATTCTGGTCGATGGCCGGCCACACCAAAAGCCCTCGCCCTACGGCAGTATTGCCGGCGGCATGGCCTTTGTGACCGAAGACCGCCGCGACGAAGGGCTGCTGATGGACATTTCCATTGCCGAAAACATCGGGCTGGTGTCGCTGCGCGATTACGCCACGCCCAATGTAAAACTCATCAACAAATCGCGCCTGTACCGGGCTGTGGGCGAAGTGGGCAAAACGCTCAAAATCAAAAGCGCCAATCTCGAAACCCAGCCGGTAAAAAGCCTGAGCGGCGGCAACCAGCAAAAAACCGTCATCGGTAAATGGTTGCTGAGTAAACCGTCTGTGTTGATTATTGATGAACCCACCCGCGGCGTTGACGTGGGCGCTAAATACGAAATCTACAGCATTATCAACGATCTGGCCGCGCAGGGAACCGGCGTGCTGTTTATTTCATCTGAAATTGAAGAACTCACCGGCGTGTGCGACCGGATTTTGGTGATGAGCAACGGCGAAGTCCAGGCCAGCTTTACCCGCCCCGAATTTGACCAGGAACGCATTTTGCGAGCGGCCTTTAGAGAGGAGAATGGCGCATTATGAAAACAAGCGGAAACAATAAATTTGTGTTGTTTGCCCTGCAAAATACCACCATCAATCTGTTTATTCTGGTGTTTGTGATTTTTGGCGTGCTGGCGCCGCGCTTCTTCTCCATGCAAAGCTTTGAGAACATTGTGAAGCAGGCTTCGTTCATTGGCATTGTGGCCGTGGGCATCACCTTTGTGCTGCTCACCGCCGGCATCGACCTGTCGGTGGGGTCAAATATGTACATTTCGGCGCTCACCGCCGGCATGCTGATGAAAAATTTCCACTTGCACCCGGTGCTGGCGTTTCTGGCCTGTTTGGCCGTGGGCATGCTGTTTGGCGGCATCAACGCCTTTTTCATCACCAAGCTCAAAATCATCCCCTTTGTGGTTACGCTGGCTACCCTCACCGCCGGACGCGGTATCTCGCTGTTTTTCAGCCAGTCAGTCACCGTGCCCTACCCACCGGAGGTGCTCAAACTGCGCACCACCGACCTGTTTGGGCTGATCCCCCTGCCAATTGTGGTGTTTCTGGTGGTGGTGGTGCTGGCCCACATCTTCTTGAATATGACGCCGCTGGGCCGCCAGATTTACGCCGTGGGCAACGATGTGGAAGCGGCCAAAAAAGCCGGCATCAACACCGACCGCGTGCTGGCCACGGTTTACATTATCTGCGGGCTGCTGGCCGCGCTGGGCGGTTATGTTTCGGTGGGGCAAATGGGCATTGTCACCCCGGCCTTTGGCGAAGGCAAAGAGTTTGACGCCATCGCCGCCGCCGTGCTGGGCGGCACCAGCCTGTTTGGCGGCGTCGGGTCGGTGCTGCCCGGCACCATGATCGGCGCGGTACTCATCCAGATGATCCAGGCCGGCCTGATTTTTGCCAAGGTTGACCTTTACCTCCAGCCGCTTATCACCGCCGGCATCATCTTTTTTGCCGTCTTTTTAGACGCGGTGCGCAACACCCAACTGGCCAAACTGCGCCGCCGCAACATCCGCACCGAGCGGGTCGCCGCTGCGGAAGGGGCAGGCGGCTAAACAGAGACTCAATTTGATATCCACGGAGAAATTATGTCCCCCGAAGAAATTT
The DNA here is from genome assembly GCA_022071955.1 of Anaerolineae bacterium. Lineage (GTDB taxonomy): Bacteria > Chloroflexota > Anaerolineae > 4572-78 > J111 > J095. The sequence goes on along the minus strand of JAJVIM010000012.1, from coordinate 236,340 downwards.
TAGAACAAGCCAAACAAATGATCCGGGCCGAAGGCCAGGTCATCATTGATATTGCCGACCAGCTTGACGGCGCGTTTGTGGCCGCGGTTGAGCTGGTGAGCGCCTGCTCCGGCTGCGTCTACGTGACCGGGGCCGGCACCTCCGGCGCCATTGCCCGGCGCACCGCCCACCTGCTCTCAACCTGCGGCATGCGCGCCTTTTACATCAGCTCCGCCGAAGCCCTGCACGGGCCGTCGGCGGCGGTGGCCCCCGGCGACGTGCTGATTGTGCTATCCAAAGCCGGCAAAAGCGCCGAGCTGAACCAGTTTGCCCGCGTGGCCCAGCAGCGCGGCGGCAAAGTCATCGCCTGGACGTGGGAGCCGGATTCGGAGTTGGGCCGGCTGGCCGATGTGGTGGTGGTCATCCGCCCCGGCCCGCAGGGCGAAGGCGAAGGCGTGCTGCCCTTTGGCAGCTCGCTGGCCAACGGCGCGGTGGGCGACGCGCTGACGCTGGTGGCCAAACGCATGCGCGGCTTTGACCTGGCCACGCTGGTGCAAACCCACCCCGCCGGCGCAACCTCCGAACTGGTAAGAAAATAGAAAAAAGAGGACTCGTTATGAAATCTGCATTTTTAGTTGGCCCCCAAACCATCGAACTACGCACCGTGCCCGACCCGGTAGCCCCGGACGACGGCCTGATTCTCAAAACCGAAGCCTGCGGCGTCTGCGGTAGCGACCTGCGCCGCTGGCGCGAAGGGCCGCCCGCCGGCGTTGACCATCTGGTGCAGGGCCACGAACTGGCCGGCACGGTGCTGGAAGTGGGAAAAAACGTAACCCGCTATCGCCCCGGCGACCGGCTGGCCATTGCCCCCGACATCCACTGCGGCCACTGCTACTACTGCCGCCGCGGCAAATTTAACCTGTGCGACAACCTGCGGCTGCTGGGCATCACCCCCGGTTACAACGGCGGTTTTGCCGAAAAGGTACTGCTCTCCGGCGAGCTGCTGGCCAACGGCATTGTCAATAAAATGCCCGCCGGCATGTCCTTTGCCGAAGGCGCGCTGGCCGAAACGCTGTCATCGGTGTTGAGCGCGCACAACGCCGCCGGCACCAGCCCGGAGCATTCGGTGCTGGTGATGGGCGCGGGGCCAATTGGCTGCCTGCACATTGCCGTGGCCAAAGCCCGCGGCGCGGCGGTGTTTGTCTCCGAACCCAGCGCCACCCGGCGCGAGGTGGCCCAACGCTTTGGCCCGGCGGCGCTCATCGACCCGTTTAATGAGGATGTGGTGGCCGCCACCCGCGAGCTGACCGGCGGGCTGGGCGCGCACATTGTGGTCTGCGCCAACCCCATTGCCGCCACCCAAACGCAGGCGGTTGAGGCGGTGCGCAAGGCGGGCCGGGTGGTTCTGTTTGGCGGGCTGCCCAAAGCCAACCCGATGGCCTCGCTGGACAGCAACAAAATCCACTACGGCGAAGTTGAGGTGGTTGGCGCGTTTTCGTACCATCCCACCACCCACGAAATGGCGCTGGATATGCTCAGCCGCAAGCTCATCCCCGCCGAAAAGCTGATCACCCACACCATGTCGCTGGACGAGGTGGCCGCTGCCTTTGAAACCGCCGCCAGTGGCGACGGCCTGAAAGTGATTGTGCAACCCTGAACGGAGAAAATCTATGTCACTGATCGGACTGGATATTGGCACCACCGGCTGCAAAGCCATTGTCTTTAATGAAGACGGCCAGATTTTGGGCCAGGCCGCGCGGGAGTACGGCATCAGCACGCCCCACCCCACCTGGGCCGAGCAGGACGCCGAGCAGGTGTGGCGGCTGGCCTGGGACTCGCTGCGGGCGGCGGTAACGCAGGTGCAAAACGATCCGCCGCTGGCGCTGGCCATCTCCTGCCACGGCGAGGCCGTGGTGCCGGTCGATGCCGCCGGGCGGGCGCTCCGCCCGGCCATTTTGGGCATGGACACCCGCACCATCGCCGAAAACGAATGGCTGGCCCAAACCTTTGGCGCGGAGAATCTGTTTAACCGCACCGGCATGCCGCTGCACACCATCAACACCCTGCCCAAACTGCTCTGGCTGCAAAAAAATGAAGCCGAAGTGTGGCGCTCAGCGCACCAGTTTTTGCTGGTTGAGGATTTTTTCCTGCGGCGGCTGGGCGGTGCGGCGGTCATCAGCCACTGCCTGGCCTCGCGCACCCAACTGTACGATCTGCGGGCGGGCGGCTGGGCCGAAGACATCCTGTCGGCCTGTAATATTGACGCGGCCCGGCTGGCCCGGCTGGCCCCGCCGCAGGGCGGGGTGGTGGACCGGCTCCGCCCGGAACTGGCCGCCGAGCTGGGGCTATCGACCCCGCCGGCGCTGGTGAGCGGCGGCCACGATCAGGCTTGCGCCGCGCTGGGCAGCGGGGTGATCAAACCGGGGCTGGCGATGGTTTCCACCGGCACCGCCGAGGTGGTGGAAGTGGCCATGGACTCGCCGGCGCTGGCTCCGGCGCTGCGCGATGGCGGCATTTCGGTGTACCGCCACGCCGCGCCCGGCCTCTTTTTGGCGATGACGCTTAACCACAGCGGCGGGCTGCTGCTGCGCTGGTTCCGCGATACGCTGTGCAAATGGGAGCTGGAACAGGCCCGCCAGTCCGCCGCCGACGCCTACGACCTGATTCTGGCCGGCGCGCCCGCCGGCCCCACCGGGCTGCTGGTGCTGCCCCACTTTGCCGGCAGCGGCACGCCGTGGCTGGATACGCGCTCCAAAGGGGCCATTTTGGGGCTGACCTTTGCCGATACCCCCGCCAGCATTGCCAAAGCCCTTGTTGAAGGGCTAACCTTTGAACTGCGGGTAAATCTTGACCTGCTGCGCCAGGCCGGCGTGGCTATCACCGAGTTGCATGCCGTGGGCGGCGGGGCGCGCAGCAATTTGTGGCTGCAACTCAAGGCCGATATCTGCCAGACCCCGCTACGCGTGCCCCGCGTTACCGAAGCCGCCTGCCTGGGCGCGGCGCTGCTGGCCGGCGTCGGGGCGGGGGTGTACCCCGATTTTGCCACCGCCGTGGCCCGCACGGTGGCCTTTGCCCGGCGGGTTGAGCCGCACCCCGGTCAATCCGCCGCTTACGACCGGCGCTTTTCGGTTTACCGCCGTCTCTATCCCCTGTTGAAACCCATAGTTAACCCCGAGGAAGAGTAAATAAAGTTTGCCTCCGGCTGTAGTCGCTGGCCAATAAACCCGGCGTGTTCGGCAAAATTGAATATTGGGAGTATAATCACGGGTTGATAAATCTCTCTTCCACCGGAGTTAACGGATTTTATGACCGCGCATATTCTGTTAGTTGATGACGATGAGCTGTTGCGGCGCAGCCTGGCGCTCAATCTGGAAGAGGCGGGTTATCGCGCCAGCACAGCCAGCAACGCCGAAACGGCAATGGAGATTGTGCGGCGTGACCCTCCTGAATTGATTCTGCTGGATATTGGCTTGCCCGGTATGGACGGGCTGGACGCGCTCCGAAAACTTCAGCAGATCACCCCGGATTCTGCGCAGCCGGGCATCCCGGTGATTTTTCTCACGGCCCGCCGCCGCGAACTTGACCAGGCGTTGGGGCTGGAATTAGGCGCCGACGATTACGTAACCAAGCCTTTTAATTTGAGCGTGCTGCTGGCGCGGATCAAAGCCCTGCTGCGCCGCGTAGAAAGAACAGACCCGGGCGCGCCGGCCCAGCCTGATACGCTGCAAACCGGCGACTTAACCATTAACCCGGCTGCCCACACGGTTACGGTTGCCGGTTTGCCGGTTGAGCTATCGCCGCTGGAGTTTGCGTTGTTGCATACACTGGCGCTTAATCCCGGCCACGTTATTTCTGTGGACGAGCTGTTGAACCGGGTGTGGGGCGCGGAATACGTGGGCGAACCCCAGATAGTGTATGTGCATATCCGTTCGCTGCGCCAAAAGCTGGAAACCGACTCCAAAAATCCAAAACGGATTGTAACTGTCCGGGGTGTTGGCTATAAATTAGTACCCCAAACTGATTGATGTTGCGCACACTCCGCCACCGTCTGATTTTGAGCCACGTTCTGCCGGTATTGCTCGTGCTGCCGGTCATCGGAATTGCCCTCATCTACGTACTGGAAACCAACATTCTGCTGCCGGTACTGGCCAATGAACTGACCGGTCAGGCGCAGTTAATTGCTCGTTTAAGCGATGGCAGCCCCACGTTGTGGCAAAACCCAACCGAAGCCCAGGCATTTGTCAACAGCATTCAAAGCCAGAGCTTGCCCCGTATTGAACTGATAAACGCCGACGGCCTGCTGTTGGCCTCTAACGTGTCTACCGATGCCGACCGTCTGGGGCAGCCTTTGGCTCATCCGGCGCTGCCCAAAGCGTTGCAGGGCCAACAAAGCGTGCGTACCACCTACAGCCGCTTTATGCAAACGGAAATCGCCGATGTATTGTACCCGGTCAAAGCCGCAGATGGGCGGGTATTGGGCGTTATCCGCCTGAGCCATCAACTGGCCAGCGTGCAGGATTTATTTTTGCAGGTGCGCTATCTGATTATCAGTATTCTGGCGTTTGGGCTGGGTGTGGGCGTATTGGTTGGCCTGCTGCTGGCCTTAAATATGGAACGACCGCTGCGCCAGGTGACGCTGGCCGTTTACAACCTCACTCGCGGCGACCTGACCGCGGTGCGCATCGAACACGGCCCGGAAGAAATTCGGCTGTTGCTGCACGCGGTCAATTCTCTGGTAGAGCGATTGCGCGGCCTGGAAGAGGCGCGGCGCCAACTGCTGGCCAATCTGGTGCATGAGCTGGGGCGTTCGCTGGGGGCAGTTCATTCGGCCATTTGGGCGCTGCTGGGCCGTTCTGGCGACAAAAAATCCACGCGCCAGGAATTGCTGACGGGCGTGGAACGCGCGGTTGTCCATCTGGAACGGCTGTTGGATGATTTGGCCCAGTTGCACGGCCAGGTATTGGGCACGTTAGAACTAAATCGGCAGCCGGTTGATTTAAACACCTGGCTGCCGCAAATGCTGGTATCATGGCAGCAGGCGGCAGTTGCCAAGGGGCTGCAATGGCAGGTAACCCTGCCGGCCGATCTGCCGGTGGTAAACGCAGACGCCGACCGTTTGGCCCAGGTGGTGGGCAACCTGGTGAGCAATGCCATCAAGTACACCCTGGAGTCTGGCGCGGTTCAGATAACGGCCGGCCAGAAGAACGGTCAGCTTTGGATTTGTGTGGCAGATACCGGCCCCGGCATCTCCGCCGAGGAGCAGGCTCATATTTTTGAGCCGCTGTATCGGGGCAAAAGAGGCAGCCGGTTTCCGCAGGGAATGGGGCTGGGGTTGAACATTGCCCGTGATCTGGTGGTGGCTCACGGCGGGCAAATTCAGGTAGAAAGTGAAGTTGACCGGGGCAGCCGGTTTACAGTTTGGCTGCCACTTTAACGGCCGCCCAAAGTAGCCATCACAGCGCAACATGTTGTCACCCTCTGAAATCCCGATGAGCCACAAAAATTTTGCCCCCAAACTGAAATGCACCCAAATAAGGATTGAATTTGACCGGCAATAGACACTATGCTATACTAGCGCACGTTCAATTTGAACCTGCTTGGCCCAAAAAGTTGCTAAAGATGGTACGTTTGGGCAGCGGCATTACCTGCCGAGGTAGCTCAGTTGGTAGAGCATTTGACTGAAAATCAAAGGGTCCCCAGTTCAAGTCTGGGCCTCGGCACCTTACCAATTTTGGGAGATCGTCTAATGGTAGGACAGCGGCCTTTGGAGCCGTATATCCAGGTTCGAATCCTGGTCTCCCAGTTTGCGTGAGTGTGTTTGCCAAAAACGGCAAGCGCGTTTACAATGCAAAAACATTTGGGGGCGTGGTGTAGTGGTTAACACGCCGGCCTGTCAAGCCGGAGATCGCGGGTTCAAGTCCCGTCGCTCCCGTCAATGTAACTTACAACCGCTGCTGAGAAATCAGCAGCTTTTTTTATTTTAAGCGGCCAAAATTTTAGGATTAAAATCCCGCCAAAAATATTCAAAGTTACGGTTGCTCAACGCGTGCTGCGGGCGCTCAACGCCGATGGGGCGTTTCGAGGCCATCTGGCTAACGCCCCTTCGCCTCGGCTCTGTTAAAGGTAACGTCCCCGGCAATCCTCGTTGTTCAAGTGCCAGGGACTTGACATTTCATCTTTAACTGCGTAACTTCTACGGAATTAAACCCTGTTGTTTATCGGCTAAAATTGGAGGAACAATGGAACAGCACCCCGCAGCTAACTTTGAAGTGCACGACCCAACCATTCTGGCCCAGGCCCGGGCGATTATGGACGCCACCGAGTCGCCCCGCGCCTGGGCGCAGGCCGTGATAGAGGCCGTTACCCGCAATGAAGAATGGCGTGGCCGGCGCTGCATCAACCTGCTGGCCCCGGAAGCGCCGACCAGCCCCACCGTGCGGGCGCTGCTGGCCAGCGAAATCGGCACCCGCGCCGCCGAAGGCCACATTGGCCGGGTCAACCGCTGGTTTGCCGGCACCCGGCACATCGACGAGGTGGAAGCCCTGTGCGTGGAACTGCTCAAAACCGCCTTCCGCTGCCGCTACGCCGACCACCGGCTGATGGGCAGTATGCTCGGCAACCTGACCGTGTACCACGCCCTCAGTCAGCCCGGCGACACGGTGATGACTGCCGCCCAGCCTTTTGGCGGCCATTCCAGCAACCGGCTCGACGGCCCGGCCGGCACGCGCGGCCTGAACATTGTTGATGTGCCGTTTGACCCGGTCGAACTGGAAGTTGATCTCGATGCTTTTGCCCGGCTGGCGCGGCAGGTTAAGCCCAAGCTGGTGGTGATGGGGATGTCGATGACTCTTTTTCCGCTGCCGGTGCAGCAGATGAGCGACATCATCGCCGAGTGGGGCGGCAAGTTTATCTTCGACGGGGCGCACCAGGCCGGGCTGATTGCCGGCGGGCAGTTTCAGGATCCGCTCAACGAGGGCGCGGTGGTGCTGACCGGTTCGGCCGGTAAAACCTTCAGCGGCCCGCAAAGCGGGATGATCCTGTGGAACGACCCGGCCCTGACCCAGCCGCTGACCGAGGCCATCTTCCCGGTGCTGGTGGCCACCCATCAGGTTAACCGGGTGGCGGCGCTGGCCGTGGCAGCGGCGGAAATGATTGAATACGGTGCGGTGTATATGGCCCAAATTGTCAAAAACGCGCAGGCGTTGGGCCGGGCGCTGGCCGAGCGAGGCATCCCGGTGCTGGCCGAAGCGCGCGGCTTCACCCGCAGCCATCAGGTCATCGCCAACGTGCGGCAGTTTGGCGGCGGGTTGGAGGTGGCCCATCGCCTGGCCGAAGCCAACCTGATCGCCAACAAAAACCTGATTCCGGGCGACAAACCGGCGGATTGGGACCGGCCCAGCGGGCTGCGGCTGGGCACCATCGAGATTACCCGGCTGGGTCTAATGGAAGCCGATATGGCTACCATCGCCGGATTTATGGCGCGGGTGCTGGTGGAGGGTGAAGAGCCGGCCTCGGTGCGGCGGGATGTGGAGGATTTCCGGCTGCCGTTGCAGGACTTCTACTACAATTTTGACAACGGCTGGCCACCCGCGCTGGGCAAAACAGAGGCGGCGTAATCACCGTTTTCAGTAAGGTGAGCGGTTGTTTCATCCTTCCGCCTTCATCTTTATTCTTATTTTCAAGGAGATAGTGATATTTGGGGGAATAGCCGGCGCCGGCCCTGAACGACTTCTGGCTCAGCAGGCGCGCCCCACCCGGGCGGGGCGTCAGCGGAAGATGGCGTCCCGCGCTATTTTCACCGGCTCAAAGAGCACAATGACCCGGTGCTCTTTGGCCCGCTGGTCAACCGGGTAGATATCGCCATAAAAATGCTGCTGGCCGGTGTAGTGGTGGGTCAGCCGGTCGGCGTGGGCTTCGGCATTCTTCGCCGTCATTCCGATGACTTTCCCCCGGATTTCAACCCAACGGCTTGTATCTTACGGGTCGATGATAAGCACGCTCACCCCAGTGCGTAGCCTCCCCGTGGAGACTGGGTAATATTAACCATCGACACTTGATGCCCGCCTGGAATGCCAGGCGTGAATAAGGCCTGCCTGGAAAAACTGTACCGGCGTTTCAAAGCCACCAGCTTCAATTATCGCGGCAACTGTCATTGGCGGCAGAATCGAAACATGTTTGTCGTATGTAACTCGCATTTGCTCTAGCCTTTCTGATGTAGCCTCCCCAGCCGTCGTCATATACAACCAATCCTTAAGGAGTTCTTTGTAAACTATTGAGCCCACATCTGAGGCCAAATCAGAGCTGGCCAGGATTCCTCCGGGCTTAAGTCGCTGGGCAATGCCATTAAAAAAAGCAGAGCGGGCTTCTTGCTCAAGAATGAACTGTGAAACCAGAAAACAAGTGGCCGCGTCGTACGCATCTTTGACGGGAAGCGATTCTACATAACCTTCATGGAAATGACAGCGCTCAACAAAGCCCATTTCCTCCGTTTTAGCACGACATACTTCGAGCATCGCTCCCGATGGATCAACTGCGGTAAATTTCCACAGGGGAAACTTCTGGGCAAGATGAATCAATTCTGCGCCGGTACCAACACCCACACACAAAACTCTCGCTTCGGTCGGCATGGCAGAAAAGACTGCCTCAAGGAGAAAGTGAAGCCCATCGTGTATTGGCGCAATCTTTGCTGATTGTTTATCGTAGCCTGATGCCTGCTGATCGAAGGTTTCTTTCAGTTCTTTCGGTTGCATATTGTCTCCTATATTTGCCGCCCAACGCCGCCAATCAGGCGGTTACGGGTGAACAAAGTTAATCCCAATCACCCAAATGATTGATACCAAACCAACTTTCAAAAACCGCAAGCGCAGCAATTCGCCCGTATTTTGATGTTAGGTGCTCCAGTGCATAAACACCTTCCTGACCGCTAGCGAAGCTGCTCTACCATCTTCACAATCGCCACGACCGCAGCCTCTGGTTGGTCAATTTCGATGTTGTGGTCGCTCTTATCGGCAATCAATTGTTGACTATTGGATGACAATTGGAGCAATTCGGCCTGCATCGCCTGCCAATCTGGCTGCTGATCCAGACCGCGCGACAGAACGATCAGGGGCAAATCACCGAAGGTCGTCACAACTCGTGCCTGAGCTCCGCTTTCTGGCATAGCCGCGCCTTCGTCCGCCCACGCTTGAATGGATCGCGGCGTCACCGAGAAAGCTGTAAAGGCTTGCTGTACCTCCGGCGGCAAAGCTGGCTTGAAACCGAGCGGCCCGGCGAATAAACGCACTAATCCGATACGCGCCAACACAAAGGGAATAGAAAAACCACTCGATTGTGAGGTCGTCTGTGGCTTTGTGTCGGTCGGAGATTGCGAAAATTGGGCAGGGCTCATCGATTCGATCAGCACAACCCCGTCAACTTCTGTCGCATAGTCGTGAACAAACACGCGCACCGGTAAACCGCCCAGCGAGTGCCCGACCAGCACATAAGGCCCCGGAATATTGGCTTGATGAAGCAAGGTGTGCAATTCTTGTGCGAATTGCCGGGCATTTCGCGGTAGCGGACCAGCCTCGCTATAGCCCATCCCCGCTCGATCATAAGTACAGACCCGCGTGGTCTTGGCCACTTCCGGCTGCACCCAACTCCACTTTGCAGACCAATCGCCCCAGCCGGCATCAATCACCACCGTGGGGCTGCCGCTACCCATGCAGTTTATGTGCAAACGATAGCCGCCCACGTCTACCATTTGACCGGGCGGCGGATAAGCCCGCACATCAGCGGCTTCTGCCGCCGACTCATAAATAGCCCCTGCCAGCGTTAACCCCAGGCATAAAACCATCATCCGACTCAGCCAGAGAATACAACCCCGGCCTCGACGTTTGGGGGTATCCGTCCGTTCCATTTGATTTTGATCATTCATTAGTAATCCACCATAGTTGACGATCAATATTCATCGCTCTTGACCATCCAAAAGGGACACTGAGGAGCATTGTCACCCCGCGGTTACCCGCAAGCTAACGCTTGAGCTAAAGCGCCTGCGGGTGGGCAAAGTGTGACACACTTACCCATAACGTTGCCGCCAATTGTGGCCGATAACCGCCGCGATAGCAAGTCGCCTTGAGCGATTTGTTGGGCCGCCTGTGAAACACCGTTACCGAGCACAACTGGATAACACAGGCGATGATGCAACTGATAATTTAGGGCTTACGAAAAAATGGTTAAAAACGGGTAAAATAGAACCAATCTGGTCCGAAAACAGGAGGAGAAATGGTTTCGCGAGTTACCCGAGAATGTAAACTAAAGTGTGTAAATAAGACGCCTGTGATAAAATGACATAATCAAAAAAGGAGCAGGCAATGAGTAAGCAGAGGCAGATACACGAGACACCAACCGCTGGGTTGGCGCTGGGGCGGATAGGGCCAATTTCTGGCTGAGTGTGGTCACCGACTTACAGCAGCGTGGGGTCCGGGACATTTTGATCGCCAGTGTCAATGGCCTGAGTGAGTTTGCTGCCCCGGTTTGGTGACAGGGTTGTTTTTCAATCTGCCCGTCGCTCTCATTCTGATTATTGGCTCTGTCAAAAATGGAGCTTATGCCGTTTGTGTGTTGGGGCAGTTCTCATTGTCAGTGGCTTGACTCTCTTCTCGTTAAAATATCTGTTTCAGTTGGGGAGCAGCTTGATAGATTTTGCAGATTGACAGGCCGCGGGCTATAAAAATTGTGGTGTATTTTAGTCAACATAGCGAGGATGGTGCATGATGGCAGACCAACCAAAACCCACCTGTGCGGTAATCCACCCGGGTGAAACCTACATCGGCAAGCAGGCATTCACCTATTTTGCCGGAGTCTCGGCGGAGAATTGCGGCGCGCAGGGCATTTGTATGCACTTATTAACAATTCCGCCCGGTGGACGGGCCAAAGCTCACCTTCACGAAAACCATGAAACCGCGATTTACGTCATCAGCGGGGAGGCGGGGATGTGGTATGGGGCGAACCTGGCCGAACATTTAGTTTGTAAAGCCGGGGATTACGTGTATATTCCGGCGGGCGTGCCGCATTTACCGTACAATCCCAGTGATAGCCAGGCTTGCACGGCGGTGCTGGCCCGGACCGATCCGAATGAACAGGAGAGTGTGGTGCTGTTGCCGGAGTTGGATGATGTGCATTGATTGCTGATGCTGAATCTTTATTTGCACTCAGTAAATGTTTGATACCTTAAAATGTCCAAATGATGCAGTATGACATCCTGCCGCACATCAACAAAAGTCAACATATTGGCAATGTTCTGCTCAAAAATTGCCACGCCGGGTAAATCCGGCGCCCAACGGTCCGTTTCCATCTGGATAAATGGCCTGACAATGGACGCCTGTTTATTGATTTCGGCTTTGACCCGCGCTTTGGATAATTGGCCAATTTCACTATCGGGCTTACCGTACTTGTTTTCTACCCCAAGATACTCCCGGGCGCGATCAACAAACTTGTGTTTGTAACCGCAGTAACCAATAAACGGTTTCTCTAAAATCCGGGTGATGCTATCGTGCGGGCTGTAAACCCGGGGGATGGTATCTATGTCCATGCGGCCATCTACTCCGCCGCCAAAGGTGTCTTCGGCATCCCAGACCATCATTCGCCATTTGCGCTCATTGCCATTGATATCGGCGCCGGGGTCGGTGCGCTGATAGACAATCCAGTTTTGGCCGGGCCAACCGGTGGCATGTTCCGCGTAGGCTTCCAAAAACATATAGGAGAAGACATTCTCGATATCAACCCGCCATTCCAACTCGCCAATATTGCCCGGATTGGTAAAGTCGGCGCTGCCCACCCAGTTCTGGTTATCCAGCCAGCCGCCGTAATTGCCCTCGTTCGCCACTTCTATATTGTACCAATTCCCTTTTTCATCCCAACCGGTGTCTTTAGAAATAACGTCCCACTGTGAATCTTCATCGGAATAGGATTGCAGAAAGTCGGTGTCAATTCTTTCGGTCAGGTTATACAGGCCCCAAAATTGGCCGTTTAAGTAGAGCAGCACCCAGTCGCCGTGGGCAATCGGCTGGCCCATATCCCGGTGCAGATCACGCACCACCTGATCGCTGATGTATTTGGCTTGCAGGTAGCGGGTTTTTGAAACGCCGGGAATACCGCGTGCTACAAACGAATCGTTAAAGCCGCCGCGCAGGACAAGTTTATCAAACCTGGTTACGGGGGTGTCGTCAAATAGAGGATACTCGAGTTTACCCGGCCCGCCGTACTCTTTGCGAAAGTAGAGGCGGTAAGATTTTTTGGGGCTGTACAACCGGGAGAAGTGGCCGTGAATTCTGATGCCGGCCTTAACGTTAAATTGAAGCTGCCCTCCCGGAGCAAAGTATTCCAGATTGATGGGGCGTTCCCACTCTTTGCCCCGACCCGCAGGATAATTGTGCAACTCGTTTAAGTAGGTCCAATCGGTGACAATGGAGATAACCGGAATGGTTTGATCGTAATTGGCGATGATATAGGATTTGGTCACAGGGTTACCAATGGGAGTGCCGTTGTTATCAAATACCTGTGCCCTGATAACCGTGGGCGTGGCAATCGTAATCGGGCTGGTATACGGCGTACTGTCGGCAATTGGCAGGGAGCCATTGGTTGAGTAGCGGATAGTGCCGCCTGCCAAACTCGTCAAAGTGAGTTGAAAGGGCTGGTGGGTTACTGCGGAGTCTTGTGAAAAAGAAATGGTTTCCGGGATAACCACTGGCGGCGGTTTGGGGGGGCTGGCGACGCCTCCCTGAGCGAGTGCCAGCCTCACCTCTATCGCGGCCAACAAGCCGGCGGTGCAGATGGCAATGACCGGCAGCCAAATTAACCGCAAATAGATATACCGTTGATTTGAGTTTAACATTTACCCCCTCATTCTAACCAACCATCGTTTGTATTGAGATTTTTTGTTAGGGTTATGGGTCAAAACGGGGGAGGTAAGGCCATTAATCGAAAAAACCATTTGACACGGGGGATTCAGCAAATAGTGATAATTTCATTATAGCGGGCCGATGGCTGAATTTCAAGCGGGTGGGTTGCCTCTTCTGTTCGTTACCTGCCGTCTTTGTTGCCGGCTGGTTCACAGTTTTCCAACGTTTCTTTCGCTATCAGGTTGAGGCTATCAGCCCCCTCAATCAGTTTTTTCAACCGCTGAATGAAACGCGCCGCCGGAGCGCCATCGATAATATCGTGGTCAAAACTGATGGTGACGCTCATATACTGGCGCACTTCCACTTGATGGTTGACCACCCCCGGTTTTTCGCAGATGCCGCCCAGCGTCAGTTGCAGGGTGTGGTTTGACACCGGAATACCCCAGCCGCTGCCGCTGCCAAACATCCCCAGCGAGGTAACCAGCACCGTGCCGTAATATTCCTTGAGCCGTTGCGGATTGCTGAACAGCGACCGCAGAAATAGCCGCCGGACAAAACCGGGCAGCCGCACAAACCCGTCGATGAATTTCGATTCCTGGCTGTTTTGGTGCTGTTTCTGAAAAGCGCGGATTTCTTCGTGAATCTCGCGGATGCTGCGGTGGTTCACTCCGCGGAGAATATGCGGCCGGATGGTTTTTTGGCCGTCCACCTCCACCTCAAACAACATATTCACATCCACGTCGTCAAAAATAATCAGCCGGTTGCGCCAGTCGCGATAGGCGTGCATCTGCCTGTCGGCGTCGATGGCCTGGCCCAGGCAGGCCAGAAAAAACGCCGAGAAGGACAGGGCTTCGCCCGTTTGGGTTTTGTGCTGGCGCAGGGCGGCCCGGGCCGGGGTAATATCAAACTCGACCAACCCGTGCACCAAATGTTTCTGGCGGCCCAACCGCCCGCCGTCAACCATCAGCAGCCGGGTTCTGGGGTAGGGCTGAACCTCGTAGGTCGTTTTCATTGGGTTTGCTCGCTTTCCACCGTCTCCGGTGCGCCAAGTTTTTGTTTGACGATGTCCACCGCGCCGCCAACGCCATCTTCCACCCGAATGGCCTCGCCGCACAACCTGGCCCGTTGCCGCATCGGATCGTCTGACACCGCCCGGCTAATGGCGTCGGCCAGCCGCTCAGCGGTCAGCTTTTTGCGGGGGATGGGGTCCGGCCCCAGACCCAGCGCTTTAATCCGCGCGCCCCAAAAAGGCTGGTCAAACACAAACGGGATAATTACCGTTGGCACGCCGGCGCGCAGGCCTTCGGCGGTGGTTCCGGCCCCGCCGTGATGCACCACCGCTGCCATCCGCGGAAACAGCCAACTGTGGGGCGCCGAGTCCAGCACAAACACCGTGTCCGGTACCTGTCCGGCGCGCAGGCCGCCCCAGCCGGTGAGCAGCACCCCCCGTTGGCCGCTTTTGGCCAGCGCGTCCAAAATAAGCTCGGCCAACTGTTCGGGGTTGCGGCCGGCCATGCTGCCAAAGCCGAAATAGACCGGCGGATCACCGGCGTCCAAAAAGGCTTGCAGCGCAGGCGATGGCTGCCAGTCGGTTTGGCTGTCCAGAAAAAAATAACCGGTCACGTGGACGCTGTCCGGCCAGTCGGTCGGGTGCGGAATGAGGCTGGGGCTGTAGGCGCTCAACATGGGGGTTGACCGGAATTGGCGATAGAAACCGGCGGCGCTGCGCGGCGGCAATCCCAGCCGTTGCCGGAAATCATTCACAAAGGGGCGATACCACAGCCAGATCACTTGCAGCATCGCCAGCCCCGACAGGGCGTTGGGCCAGCCGCCCAGGCTGCGCTGGATGGGCCACGATGGCGCGGGGAAGGCGCGCGTGGGCAGCAGCGGCGTCGGTTCAATATTGATGATGGGGATGTGCAGGGCTTCGGCGATGGACTGGCCGAAGGGGAAAAAGACGCCCAAACAGATCAAGGCCTGCGCCTCCCGGCAGGCGGCGTACGCATCATCGGTCATTCGCCGGACGATGGGGCCGATCATTGTCCGCATGGCCCGAATTGATTTGAGCGGATTGGCCCCGCCGCTCTCCATAAAATTCCGGCCGGTGTCGCTGGCCATAATCTGCTGGACATCCCCACCCAGAGGATAAAAACCCAGCCCGTGGTCGCCCACAAAACCGGCAAAGTCTTCCGGCGCGGCCAGACTGGCCCGATACCCGGCCCGTTGCAACCCCTGTCCCAGAGCGAGGCAGGGCTGGATATCGCCACGTGACCCCGCCGCAAAAATAGTGATCTTCATTTTGCCTTTTCTTTCACAAAAGATTTGAGGCTGGCCCTTGACCACTGGGCTGTCTTCTCTGGCGATTTCGCCGCGCCTGGCCGGCCAAACCGGTAATTAACCCAGCCGGCTCATCCTTAAAATTCCTGCTTCGATGGCGGCCCGCTCCCATAACCTTTGCCGCCGGCAGCAGACTCAAATAAGGGAGATCAATCAACTAAGTCTGTGCGGGAGGTGCGTAATGAAACAAGGACGATGGCTATTGTGGTTGGGATTGCTGGCGCTGCTCGGGCTTGCCGATCCGGCCCGGGCGCTCACCACCACATTGTATACCGATGCGCTGGCCGGTGGCTGGGTTAACTGGTCGTGGGCCACGGTCAATCTGAGTGCGGCCAGCCCCACCCACAGCGGCAGCGCCAGCATCGCTGTTACCTACACCGGCGGCTGGCAGGGCCTGTATCTGGCCTGTCCCGGCGGCTTTGAAACCGGCGGTTTCACCAAACTGCGCTTTTACCTGCACGGTGGCAGCAGTGGCGGGCAGCAGCTTCAACTGTACGCCGAACTGGCTGGCGGTGGCAACGGCCCGGCGGTAACATTGCCCGCGCCCGCCGCCAACACCTGGAGCGAGGTGCAGGTCTCGCTGGCCAATCTGGGCGCGGCCAACAGCACCATCACCGGCCTGGTCTGGCAGGATACCAGCGGCGGCAGCCAGCCCACATTTTACATCGATGACATTGCCTTTAGCGATGCCGCCGACCCAAACGGGCCGGTCTTTGGCGCGGTCACCCTTCAGCGCAGCGCCGTGCGCGCCGATGGCGTGAGCGGGGTGGTAATCAAAGCTGCGGTCAGCGACCCGCAGGGCAGCGGCGACATCACCGGCGTCACGCTTGATGGCGCGCCGTTGGGCCGGGGTACCATCGCCCTGATGGACGACGGCCGCCACAACGACGGCCCGGCCAACGACGGCGTTTTCGGGGTAGTGGTTACCGTTGCGCCCGGTACGTCTGCCGGCGAGGTGAAGCTGACCCTGACTGCCCGCGATCAGGCCAACCACACCAGCACGGCCCGGACCGGAGCGCTGGTTATTCTTCAACCGCCCGGCGGTTCGGTTCCCGCTGCGCTGCCGGCCGGCCCGGCCTGGGGCACCAACCAATGGAACGAAACGCCCGGCGCGGACTGGCAGGTGAACAGCGGCGTGCCGTGGCAGTACGTGTATCAATATATCACTTATGATTGGTATGTCAACGGCTGGGGTGGCAATTTTGTGGCCCGTTTTGCCCAGCAGGCCTGGAACAAAGGCTACATCCCGGTTATCTCCGTTTACATGATGCTGGGGCTGACGCCCGGCTGCACTGACGAAAGCGCCATCTGTTACGCGGCCAAGCTACAAAATAGTACGGCGGTCGGCAACTATCTGGCCGCTATTGCCGCGGCGGCCAATCAGGCCAAAGGCAGCCAGCCGATCATCTTTCAGCTTGAACCGGACTTTTACGGCTTTATGCAGCAGAAAAATTACATCGACGGCCAGCCGCAGCCCGACAGCCCGGCTAACTACCCGGTGGCGCTGAATATTGGCGGCTACCCCAACGATCTGCGCGGCTTTGGCCGGCGGGTGGTCGATGTTATCCACCAGAGCGCGCCCAACGCGCTGGTTGCGCCGCACGCCAGCATGTGGGCCACCAATCTGGATGCCAACACCGTGCCCGTCGCCGACGTGGCCGGGCTGGCCCAATCGACTGCCGCTTTTATGGGGGCAATGGGTGGGGCCGCGGCCGACCTTTACTTTGTGGAGTGGAGCGACCGGGATTCCGGCTGCAACCATCCCACTGAATGCAACCCGCCGCGCCCGTGGTGGGACACCGCCAACCAAACGCTGCCGCGACCGTCGCGGGCCGTGTTGTGGGCCAACGCCCTTTCGGTGGCCAGCGGCAAACGGCTGATCCTGTGGCAGGTGCCCAGCGGTAATATGAGTTTGGCCAACACCTGCCAGCATTATCGGGACAACCGTCCGGCCTATGCCTTTAGTCACGTCCGCGACTTGACCGACGCCGGGATACTGGCAGTGTTGTTTGGCGGCGGGGCGAGCTGTTCCACCCAACCCAACACCGATGGCGGCTTTATCCAGACGCAGGGGGCTATTGCCTACGCGCTCCCCGCCGCGCCGACGGGGCTAACCGGCGGTTTGGCCAGCGGGCCAACGGTGCCGCTGCATTGGGCGGAAAACAGCGAGCCGGACTTGTGGGGGTATCGGCTGAGCTACCAACCGCTGGGCGGTGGGGCGATTACGACGGTGAATGTGGGCATTGGCAACGCGGCCAGTTTGCTGCTGCCCACGGCCGGCCAGTGGCGGGTAACGGTGGCGGCCTACGACGCGCTGGGTCAAATCGGCCCGGCCAGCAGCCCGGTGACGGTGACCACCGGCGGCGACGCCGCGCGGGTTTTTCTGCCAGTGGTGCTGAAGTGAGGAACTTTAACGGACCTGGCCGAATAACGGCCGGGAGCCGGGACGGCTCAGGGTTTGAGCAGCAGCGGTAAATAAACCCGGCTGCCGCCGACCAGCAGCCAGGTTTGTGCGGTTCGGGTCAACCCGCCGCCGGTGGCCGTTAGCCACAGGGTGTGCCACACCCCCGGCAGCAATTGGCCGGAGTGGGTGTCGGTCAACGTGACGACGGCGCTGCCTGTGGTGCTGACGCCGGTTGGCTGCAATTGCAGCGGCAGCGCCGGGCTGACCACCGCAGTCAGGGCGACCGGCTGGCTGAAACTGCCGTTGTAACTGACGGTCAGGGTGAAGGGCACACTGGCTCCGGGGTTAACAGCCCGCCCGGCCGGGGTAACGGCCAGCCCAAAGCCGACCACCTGCCCGGAGTTGGCGGATATCTGCAAGCTGGAAACATTAACCGCCTCAAAATCGCTGCCCCGCACCCGATTGAAATCGGCGGTCAGAGCATCGTTGTCCCAGCGCTCATCCGGCGCGCCGGAGATGTACCAGGCCGAGCCGTTGTCGGCCAGGATCAGCCCGTACTTCTGCATGGCCCGCAGCAGTACCCGCCCCTGCGGCGAAAAGCTGTTGTCAATCACAAAGCTGGCTTTGAGCCGGAAGCGTTGGCCCATCGGTGGCAGGGCGGCGCTGGTATTGCTGGAGGCAAAATGACGGGCCGGCCAAACGTAGCCCCGCCGGGTTTGGGGCGCGGTAAAGCGCAGGGCGTGCTTGATCTCGCCGGCTAACACTTCGTCGTAACGGGCCAAACCGGGCAGAATGGGCAGGCCGGCGGCATCGGCCGAGGTCCAGCCATCCGGGCGCAGGGTGTGGCCGGTCAGGGTGAAAACCGCCCCGGAATCGCCGCGCCAGGTGCCATTGCCGTTGGGGAAGGCCCGGTACAGTTCGTACAATTTGCATTCGCCCTGGCGCAGCACCAGCACGTGCCGGTCGCCGCTGGTGCTGGGCGCACCTTCGATGGGCGCGTTGGGCGGGATGGGGTAGGGGCCGGGGTCGCTCTGGCTGGCGTACAAAAAGCTGGTGATGGCGACCAACGGCTGGCTGGCGGGCACCACTACAAAGGGGATGCCAATTTTACTGCCGGAGCCGGGCGGCCATTCGCCGGCGCCAAAATCGGCGTGCAGGCGGGTAGTCGCGCCGATAGACGTGATGTAAGCGCTGGAGCTGGCGTCTACCGGCAGTTGGTCGATGGGCGTGTTCCAGATGTTATCGACCGGGAACAGCGGGCAGCCACCGAGGGTTGGCCCATCGGCCCACACGGGCAGCGGTCGCAGCAAAATTAGGGCCAATAATCCGGCGAGCAACTGGCGGTAAAGCGGCTTCATCGGCATCCCTCCTGTAATCCCTGACGCATGATAAAATAGCCTGCGCGGCGTTATTAACCAAAAAACTCCGGCAATAATTCGGGGTGCGCCATCGCCTGTTTTATCACTTTTCATTTATTTTGAATATACTCCCGGATTTTGCCCTCGTCATTTTTTCAAAAATCCCCTATAATAATATACGCGATAGTTGAAAGGTTATCTTATGGCACACCCTGTTTTGGGCGTCCAACTGTTGGGGGGATTTAACCTTATTTATAATGACCAACCGGTTACGGGCGTAAATTCCGCGCGGTTGCAGTCATGCCTCGCCTATTTAATTTTGCACGCTGATATTCCCCAATTGCGCCAGCATTTTGCCTTTCTCCTTTGGCCCGACACAACAGAAGCGCAGGCTCGTAATAATTTGCGCCAGTTCTTATTTCAGCTTCGTCACGCGCTGCCATCCCCAAAGCGGTTTCTGGAAATCAATGCCAATACGGTTTATTGGAAAACGGACGACGGGCAAGTTATTGATGTACACCGTTTTGAACGCACTCTGCAAAAAGCAGATGCCGCCGAACAGCAGGGCGATACCGGCACCGTTCGGCAGATGTTGGAACAGGCGTGCTCATACTATCAAGGGGACCTGCTGCCGGGCTGCTACGATGATTGGATTATCCCGGAGCGCGGGCGCCAGCAGCAAAATTACCACGCCGCCTGCCAAAAACTGATGCACGTTCTTGAAACGCAGCGCGATTACAGTGCTGCGCTTCAAACCGCCCAGCATTTGCACCAGCTTAATCCGCTGGATGAAACTGTGTATTTGGCGTTGATGCGATTGCATGGTCTTAATGACGATTATGCCGGTGCGCGGCACGTTTACCAGACCGCCGTTGAAACTCTCCGGCGGGAGTTGGGCGCTGAACCGGGCAATGCCCTTAAGGCAGCGTATGACCGTTTGCGGCAGCAGCCGGCCCGGTTCGTCCGCCTTGATTCTGATACCTCACCCGGCGCAGAGTCGTTAAAGCTGGTAGGGAGGCAGGCAGAATGGCAACGGCTGCAAACGGTTTGGCGGCACGCGGCGAGCAGCGGCGCGCATCTTGCCCTGATCACCGGCGAGGCGGGTATTGGCAAATCGCGTCTGGCGGAGGAGTTGTTCAATTGGGCCGCACAACAGGGTTTTGCCGCCGCCCACACGCGTTCTTATGGTGCAGAGGGACGCCTGTCTCTGGCGCCTGTTACCGAATGGTTGCGCAGTGATGCTTTGCGCCCGCATTTGGCCTCGCTCTCTTCCATTTGGCTGACAGAAATAGTCCGGTTGCTGCCTGAACTTTTAAATGACTACCCCAACCTGACCCGGCCCGAACCGATTACCGAATATGGCCGGCGACAGCGTTTTTTTGAGGCGCTGGCGCGGGGCGTGCTGGCGGCAGCGCCTCCGCTACTGCTGTGGATTGACGACTTGCACTGGTGCGATCAGGAAACGCTGGAGTGGCTTCATTTTCTGTTGCGTTTTGGGCCGCGCCACGCCCTGCTTGTTTTGGGCACAGCCCGCGGCGAAGAATCGCCATCTGATCACCCTCTTTCCGTATTGGCCCGGCAGTTACAGGTTGAAAATCGGATTACCGTCATCGAACTTTCTGCGCTTGATGCCGCGGAAACGGCCAAACTGGCGGCCCAGGTTCAGGGCCACACCCTGGATGATATGGCCACTGTTCGTTTGTACCGTGAAACCGAAGGCAACCCGCTTTTCGTTGTTGAGACTGTCCGGGCGGGCCTGTCCCAAATTGTTCCCTCAGACCTCACTGCGTTAATGACCTCCGTGTCTCCTCATTCGTCGATCCTGCCCCCCCGGGTTCAGGCGGTGATTGCCGGGCGGCTGACCCAACTCTCTCCAACGGCCCGCAAAGTGGCCGAGATTGGGGCAGCCACTGGACGCGCCTTTACGCTTGGCCTGCTGGTGCTCACCGGACGTGAAAACGAGGAGACCATCGTTCGCGCCCTTGATGAATTATGGCAAAGACGCATCGTCCACGAGCAAAGCGTCAATGTGTTCGACTTTACCCACGACAAATTGCGTGAAGTAGCCTACGCTGAAACCAGCACCCCCCAACGTCGTTTGCTTCATCGCCGCATTGCCCAGGCGCTTGAAGCCCTCAATGCAGATGATCTTGACTCTGTCAGCCCGCAGGTGGCAGCGCATTATGAACAGGCTGGCTTGTTTGAACAGGCTATCCCCTACTATCAGCGGGCCGGTTCCGTTGCCGCCAATGTGTACGCCAATGAAGAGGCCATCACCCTCTATACCCGCGGATTAGAATTGTTGGCGCGACTACCGGCAAACACCAAACGAGATATTCAGGAACTGGCGGTGCAGTTGGAACTGGCAACATTGTACCGCATCAGCAAAGGTTGGGCCTCGCGGGAAGAAGAGCAGGTACTGAACCGGGTTGTGATTTTGAGCGACAAGGTTGGCACAGTTGAACAGCGTCTTCGTACTTTGTTTGGTCTGCAAACGCTCTATGTGGTTCAGGCGCGTTACAAAGAAGTTGAACGGGCCAACGCCCGGGCAGACGAGCTTTTCAGGCAGGCCCAACTCACTCCACCCCCATTTGCCGAAATTTATCTGACAGGTGCCAAACTGCTGATGGGGCAGATGGTTGAAGCCAGAAAATTGTTTGAAAAGATTGTCACCGTGCGCGATGACAAACGTATCCGCGACCTGCAAGAATCGCAAGGCTTGAACTATCTGGTGCATGGCTTAGCCTGGAATGCCCACGCCGTGTGGTGTTTGGGGTATCCCCAGTTGGCGCTTCGTCACGCTCAGGAAGCCATTAAGTTTGCCCGCGAATTTGCCCAGCCCTTCAATCAGGCCCTGGCCATCACCTATCTGGCCATGCTGCAAGCCTGGTGTGCTGGCAGAGAAACCTTTCGCGCCGTCGCCGAAGAGGCATATGCGCTGACAGATGAGTACAAAGCGCCGTATTATCGCGCCTGGGCCAATATCCTGGTCCGGTTTGCCCGGGCGGAACAACAGCCTGACACGGAGCATCTGGCCGAATTACGCCGTTCGATCAGCGTGTTTACCAAAACCGGGGCGCGCATCAGATTGCCCGTTTACTTCTCCTTTTTAGCTCAGGCAAGCCTCAAAGCCGGGCATTTTGAGGAAGGACTAAACGCCGTAGACCTGGCGCTGGCCGAGTCTCGGCAAAATGATGAGCATTGGTGGGATGCGGAAATCTACCGGCTCCGCGGCGAACTGTTGTGGGCGCAAAGCACAAACTCCGGCAATGTTGAAACAGCGTTCCAACGCGCCCTTGAAATAGCCCGGGCCCAACGGGTGAAATCGCTTGAATTGCGGGCCGCCACCAGCCTGGCCCGGCTGTGGCAAGCTAATGGCCGTCCATTGGCAGCCAAACATCTTCTGGCTCCGGTTTATGCCTGGTTCACCGAAGGCTTTGATACCCCCGATCTGCAAACGGCTCAGGCGTTAATGGCCCAGCTATAAGCCATTTTTTTTCCTCAAAAAACTTTCCGTTACTAACGACAAAACTAACGTTTGGCTAACGCCTCCTTTGGTAAAGTATCTTCACCAACACAGTCCTGCCGGCAGTCTGGATTAACCCAATATTTTTTAGACAAAAGGAGATAAAAATGTTAGCTCAACAGCAAGTTGATGAATTCCGTACTCAGTTGCGCGGCGACCTGATTTTACCCGGCGACTCGGCTTACAATGAGGCGCGCAAGGTTTACAATGCCATGATCGACAAACACCCGGCGCTTATTGCCCGGTGTGTTGATGCGGCCGATGTTATCAGTGCCGTTAATTTTGGCCGCAATAACCACCTGCCCGTGGCTGTGCGGGGCGGCAGCCATAATGGGCCGGGTTTTGGCACCTGCGATGACGGCCTGGTTATTGATTTATCGCGGATGCGGGGAATCCGGGTTGATCCGGCCAACAACACCGTCCGGGTAGAAGGCGGTTGTGTTTGGGGAGATGTTGATCACGCCACCCACCCCTTTGGACTGGCGGTGCCGTCCGGGTTTCTCTCCAGCACAGGCGTGGGCGGGCTGGCGCTCGGCGGCGGTATTGGTTATCTCTCACGCAAATATGGTCTGACCATCGATAATTTCCTGAGCGTCGATATGGTTCTGGCCGATGGCCGCTTTGTCACCGCCAGCGCTACAGAGAACGCCGATCTCTTTTGGGCCGTGCGTGGCGGCGGCGGCAATTTTGGCGTGGTCACTTCGTTTCTGTTCAAAGGGCAGCCGACTCACACCGTTTATGGTGGGCCGATACTGTGGCCGCTGGACAGGGCCGCCGATTTAATCAAATTCTGGCAAAATTTCATACTCAATGCGCCCGACGAGATGAACGGCTGGTTTGGTTTTGTGACCGTGCCGCCGGCGGCTCCCTTCCCCGAACAGTATCATCTGCAAAAAATGTGCGCCGTGGTTTGGTGTTACACCGGCGCGCTGGAAACCGCCGAAGCCGCCTTCAAACCCATCCGCCAGTTTGGCCCCCCGGCCATTGATTTTGCCGGCCCAATTCCCTTCCCGGTGCTGCAAGGCATGTTCGATGCCCTGTATCCGGCGGGTCTGCAATGGTATTGGCGGGCGGATTTCTTCAATAAATATGACGACAAAATGATCGATCTGCACGTTAAATATGGAGCCCAATTGCCCACCATGCAATCAACCATGCACATCTATCCCATCAATGGCGCGGCGGGCCGGGTGGGGGCGCAGGACACGGCCTGGGGTTATCGCAACGCCAATTTTGCCCAGGTTATTGTTGGCGTTGATCCCGACCCACAAAATAACGAGCGGATGATCGCCTGGGCCAGGGATTACTGGCTGGCTATGCATCCCTTCTCGGCTGGGGGCGGCTATGTAAATATGATTATGGACGAAGGGGAAGAACAGGTAAAAGCTGCATACGGCGGCAATTACACCCGTCTGGCCCAGGTTAAAGCCAAATATGATTCGCAAAACCTTTTCCACGTTAACCAGAATATCAAGCCGGCAGGGTAACGCAGCCGCAACTGGCGCGGGGTGCTGGCCGGCTGCGAGCTGACCGATGCGAGGGAAGAATCCTTAAAATCTTTTACTGTTGGTCTTGACAATCTACCATTTGGTAGATGACGCTCTACCCGGTTGACTGGTTAAATAAAACTGTTGTGATTTACAGTGACCAGTAAAAACGGGGGTAAACCAATGAGCGTTATCTGGAACAAAGTTTGGGCCGATCTGTGGCATCACAAAATCCGCACCCTGCTGGCGGTGCTGAGCATCGCCGCCGGGGTGTTTGCCCTGGGGGCTATTTTGGGGATGATCGATCAGCTCATCCCCAACCTCAACCGCGTCCACCAATCCATTCACCCGGCCAACCTGATGATGGTGCTGCAAGACCGCATCACCGAAGACACCGCCGACCGCCTCAAAAAAATCGAGGGGGTGGTGGATGTTGAAGTGCAAAACAGTGTGCCGGTGCGCTACAAACTCCACCCCGCCGACGACTGGCAGCCGGCCGAGCTGGAAATGCGGGCCGACTACGACGCCCAAAAATTTAACCTGCTGCTGCTCAAGGGCGGCGACTGGCCGCACCGCAACAACATCGGCATCGACATCCGCGCCTTTGATTATCTGGGCCTGCACCTGGGCGACGAGGTGATTTTTGAGCTGGACGGCGCCGACCGCGCCCTGCCTGTAACCGGCCGCATTCGTCACCATTTTATGACCTCGCCCGATTTTGGCGATGACCCCCGCTTTTTTGTGAGCGCCGAAGGGCTGGAGCGCTTTGGTATCCCCGCCGGTGAATACAACCAACTGCTGGTACAGGTTTCGCCCTACAGCGACGAGCTGGCCCGCCGCGTGGCCAGCGAAATCAAAGACCGGCTGGGCAAAGAGGGCGTGGGGGTGGGCATAACTTACTACAACAAACCCGATGAGCACTGGGCCAAAAAGTTTTTTGATGGCCTCAATCTGGTGCTGCAACTGCTGGCGGTGGTCTCGCTGTTTATGAGCGTGGTGCTGGTGTACAACACTCTGTCGGCGCTCATCACCGAACAAACCAACCAGATTGGGGTGATGAAGGCGCTCGGCGGCGGTATGCCCACCATCATTAAAATTTATCTCACCGGCGTGCTGGCGTACGGGCTGCTGGCCCTGCTGGTGTCGCTGCCGCTGGGGGCGTGGGTAGCCTACAGCGCCGCTACCTATTTCCTCAATATTTTCAACATCGACCACAGCACCTTTGAAGTTTCCCGCTCGGCGCTGCTGATGCAGGCCGCCGCCGCTGTGGGCGTGCCGCTGGTGGCGGCGCTCATTCCGGTACTGCGCGGCGCACTCATCACCGTGCGCGAGGCGATTGCCAGCTACGGCATCGGCGGCAATTTTGGCGGCAACCCGCTCGACCGGCTGGTTGAGCGCCTGGGCGCGCGTTTTTTGCCCCCGCCGCAGGCCATGGCCCTGAGCAATATGTTTCGGCGCAAAGGCCGGCTGGGCCTTACCCAACTGGTGCTGATTACCGCCGGCACGCTCTTTTTAATGGTGATGACTCTCTCCGCGTCGATCACTTTGACCGTTGATAACGAGCTGGCCCGGCGCGGCTACCAAACGCGCCTCACTTTTGAAGACATCCAGCGCCGCAGTCGCGTGGAACCGATGGCCGGGCGGGTTGAGGGTGTCGTCAGCACCGAGCTGCGCTTCAGCGAGCCGGCCTCGCTGCTAAAAGCCGGGCAGCGCACCAAAGAAGCCGGCGTGGGGGCGCGGCTCATCGGCGTGCCGGAAAACAGCCGGATGTACGTGCCCAAAATTGTGGCCGGCCGCTGGCTCCGGCCGGGCGATGGCCGGGTCATCGTTATGAACGAAGAAACCGCCCTCGACAACAACATTCATTTGGGTGAGACTGTTACCCTCAACCTGGGTGACATGGGCAAGCCGCAGTGGCAGGTCATCGGCTTTTACCGGCAGGTGAGCGTGGTGCCGGTCCCCGATAACATTTACGCCGCCGAGCAGGCTATTTTTCAGGCCACGCCCAAATACAACGCCGGCCGCGATCTGCTGGTGCAGGTAAACCGCCGCAACGCGGCCTCGGCTGCCGCCGTTACCAAAGAACTGAAAGAGCTGTTTGAACGGCGCGGCTGGGATGTGGCCGACACCCAAACCATTTACGAGGAAAAGAGTTTTTTTGACAACTTTTTTGCCCAATACATTCCCATGCTGATGGGGCTGGCGGTGATTATGGCCATTGTCGGCGGGATTGGGCTGATGGGCAGCCTGTCGATCAGCGTGACCGAGCGCACCAAAGAAATTGGCGTGCTGCGGGCCATCGGGGCCAAAACGCCGGTGATTATGGGCATGCTCGTTTTAGAGGGTGTGCTGCAAGGGGTGCTGAGCTGGCTGGTGGCCGTGCCGCTGAGCTGGGCGCTGGGCCAGCCACTGGCCGCACTGATGGGCCGGGCTATGTTTGATATTGCTCTGGATTACCAGTACAGCACCCCGGCCATGGCCGTTTGGCTGGCGATGGTGGCGGCCATTGCCGTGCTGGCTTCGCTGATGCCGGCCCGCAACGCCACCCGCATCAGCGTCCGCGAAAGTTTGGCCTATGCGTAGGTTTAAGGTGGGGTGCGGGGACGATGCCGCCGCATCCCACCTTTTTTCTCTCTCGCTTTGCCCCCTGCCAAAAACCAGCTAGAATCCCAATGCCAGCCGCGGCTTCACCGGCCGGCTGCCGCGCAACTTTTCTCGACGTCAAAAATTTTTTTCTCGTCGAGATAATTTTTTTTGACGTCGAGATTATGCGAGGGGGGAACAGTGGGAACAAAATCTGTATTGGTGGCGGTGCTGGCCGCCGTTGTTTTTGTTTTGCTGCTGGGATCGGTGGCCGCCGCGCCGCCGCCGCAAAAAGAGAAGCGGCCGGGTCTGTTTAGCGACGCCGCCGGGGTGAGCGTTCAATCCGTACCGCCGGACCGGGGCGTCATCCGCAGCCGGCCGGTCACCATCGATTTAAACCAGGTGGGCGGCGGTGGCGGGGTATCGGTGAGCGGCGGCGCGCCGCAGGTGGCCGACGTTATCAGCCTGAACCTGTTTGACAACGTACAGTATATCGCCGTGCTGGACACCATTGAGCCGCAGCCGGATGGCGGCCTGGCCTGGATTGGCCGGGTGCAGGGCATCGAACCCAGCCAGGTGGTGCTGGTGGTCAATCAGGGGCAAATGGCCGGCAACATCGCCGTGCCGGGCGCGTTTTACGGGGTGCGCTACCTGGGCGGCAATACCCACGCCGTGGTTGAAATTGACCAGTCGGCCTACCCCGGCGATACCCCCATCCCCGTTGACCTGCCGGAAAACCCGGCCCCCATCCAGGCCGCCGCCGATGACGGCTCGCAGATTGATGTGCTGGTGGCCTACACGGCCATCACCCGCCAGGCGGCCGGCGGCACCCCCGCCATGCAAAACCTGATCAACCTGGCCGTTACCGAAACCAACCAGTCTTACGCCAACAGCGGTATCAACCAGCGGCTGCGGTTGGTGGGCACCTCCGAGGTGAGCTACGCCGAAAGCGGCAACATCGAAACCGATCTGAACCGGCTAAAAAGCACCAGCGACGGTTACATGGACAACCTGCACGCCTTGCGCGACAGCGCCAAAGCCGATCTGGTGGCCCTGATTGTGGAAAATGGCGGCGGCTTTTGCGGCATCGCTTTTTTAATGACCGGCGTATCAACCACTTTTGCCAGTAGCGGCTTTAGTGTGACCGCCCGAGACTGCGCTACCGGCTATTACAGCTTTGGCCACGAACTGGGCCACAATATGGGCGCTCGCCACGATTGGGCGGTAGATAGCGGCACCACGCCCTACAGCTACGCCCACGGTTATGTGAACACCACCAACCGCTGGCGCACTATTATGGCCTACAACACCGTCTGTTCAAACAGTGGGTTTAACTGTACCCGGCTGCCGTATTGGTCTAACCCCAACCTCAGCTACAATGGCGCGCCGCTCGGTGCGCCCATCGGCTCGGCCCAGCCCGCCGATAACCACCAAACGCTCAACAACACGGCCTTCACTGTGGCCAACTTTCGGCAGAGCGGCGGGACCACGCCGGCTGTGGGGCCGCTGGTTTACAACAGCAACACCATCGATGACGACTCGCTCAACGAAAGCAGCGGCAACAACAACGGCATTGCTGAGTGCGGCGAAACCATCGAAACTTTTGTAACGCTCAGAAACCAGGGCGGCACCACCGCCAGCGGGGTCAACGCCACCATCAGCACCGGCTCGCCTTACGTCACTATTCTGTTCAACACCAGCAGCGCCTACCCCGATATTCCCGGCGGCGGCACGGCGGCCAACACCAATGACTTTGATCTAAAAATCGATGCCAACACGCCCGATGGCACGCTGCTGCAATTTAATCTGGCCATTACCGCCGGCAACGGCGGGCCGTGGTCGGCCTCATTTGTGGTGCCGGTTACCTGCAACCCCACCAGCGGCGACAGCTACGAGCCGGACAACAGCAGTGCCCAGGCCAAGCCCATCACCGCCGGGACAGCCCAAACCCACAGTATTTACCCGGCCACCGACCAGGATTGGGTTAAGTTCACCCTGGCCGCCGATTCGGCCATCATTTTGGAAACAGACGGCTCGCCCGGCGACGACACCCGGCTGTGGCTGTACAACAGCAGCTTAAGCCAGCTCAATTTCAATGACGACATCAACCTGCTCGATGGCAACTTTTTCTCACGGATTACCCGCAGTTGCGCAACCAATCCACTGCCCGCCGGCACCTACTACGCCAAAGTGGATGAGTACGGCAACAATAACGTGATCAACGCCTACTCGCTGCTGCTGACCGCGCAAAAATGCCAGGACAACTACGAAGTGGACGACAGTTCGGCCCAGGCCAAAACCATCACTGCCGGCGTGGCCCAGCAGCATTCCATTTATCCGGCCGGCGATGCAGACTGGGTTAAGTTTACGTTGGCCAGCCCCAAACCGGTCATTGTGCGCACCTCCGGCGTCGGCGGCGATACCCAAATGTGGCTGTATAACAACAGTTTGACCCAACTGGACTATAACGATGATATTAGCTATCCTTCCAACCTGTTCTCGGCCATTTACCGTTGCGGGGGCAAATCGCTGCCGGCCGGCACCTATTACGTTAAAGTGACCGGGTTTCTCTCCACCACCATCATTGCTAATTACACGCTCACTTTCGCCGACCAGTGCCGGCAAACTTTTCTGCCGGTGATAATAAAGTAGGTTAAGGGGCCATGTCTGCTCGCGCACCCAAATTTTGAGCAACAGGCCAGGTTGCGTGTGCCGGGGGTGCGGCGTCGCCGCACCCCCGGCACACGCTCAATTCTCCCCCTTCTCCCGCCGGGAGAAGGGGGCCGGGGGGATGAGGGCAACCCTAAACCTTCCCACATAATTTTGACAGCATCTCAATCCTCATTAGCATGTCCCTGCTAACTGTTAGTGAATTTTTGCCAATTGTAAAAACATAGCCCTATGAATCCACTCAAAGATTTTCACGGCCCTAACGCGGCCTACATTTTAGAGCTGTACGAGCAGTACCAACAGAATCCCAACGCGGTTGACGCCGCCACCCGCGCCTATTTTGAGCAGTGGACGCCGCCGGCCAACGGCCAGCCGGCGCTGGCCGTATCCGCGCCGGAAATTGGCGTTGATCCGGCGGCCATTATGGGCGCGGTCAATTTGGGGCAGGCCATCCGCGAATACGGCCATCTGGCCGCCCGGCTGGACCCGCTCGGTACGCCGCCGCCCGGTGACCCGGCCCTGGCCGAGGATTACCACGGCCTCACCGCCGACCTGCTGCGCCAGCTCCCGGCCAGCGTCATCGGTGGGCCGGCCGCCGCCCGCGCCGCCAACGCGCTCGAGGCCGTGACCGCGCTGCGCCGGATTTACTCAACCACCATCGGCTACGATTACGACCACATCCGCGAACCCGCCGAACGGCAGTGGCTGCGCCACGCCGCCGAGTCGCGCCAGTTTAGGCCGGTGTATAACAGCAGCCAGCAAATTGCCCTGCTGGAGCAGCTCACCCAGGTTGAGGCGTTTGAACGCTTTTTGCAGCGCACCTTCCCCGGCAAAACCCGCTTCTCCATTGAAGGGCTGGATATGATGGTGCCTATGCTCACCGAAATCATCGGTGCGGCGGCCGATTCCAAAATCCGGGCCTTTCTCATCGGCATGGCCCACCGCGGCCGACTGAACGTGCTGGCCCATGTGCTGCGCAAACCCTACGCCCAAATTCTGGCCGAGTTTAAAGACCCGGTCGCCCGGCTGGTCACGGTGTCGCAATATTTGGGCTTCACCGGTGACGTGAAATATCACGCCGGGGCGCTGCGGGCCGTGCGCAACGGCGACGAAAACCGGCTGGTGGTCAGCATGGCTCCCAACCCCAGCCATTTGGAACACGTTAACCCCATTGTGGCCGGCATGGCCCGCGCCGCCGGCTCCAAAGTCGATCAGCCCGGCCCGCCCGTATTCGACCCGATGCTGTCGCTGCCGGTGCTCATCCACGGCGACGCCTCGTTTCCGGGGCAGGGCATTGTGGCCGAAACGCTCAACATGTACCGCCTGCCCGGTTATCGCGTGGGCGGCACCATCCACCTCATCGCCAACAACCAGATTGGCTTCACTGCCAACCCGCGCGCCAGCCGCAGCACGCTTTACGCCAGCGATCTGGCCAAGGGCTTTAAAATTCCCGTCGTTCACGTTAACGCCGATGACCCGGAAGCCTGTTTGGAAGTGGCCATGCTGGCCTTTGCCTACCAGCAGGAGTTCTCCAAAGATTTCGTCATCGACCTGATTGGCTACCGCCGATACGGCCACAACGAGGGCGACGAACCGCGCTTTACCCAGCCGGTCATTTATCAGCTTGTCGATAAACAACCCACCGTGCGCGAGCAGTGGGGCAGCGCGCTGGTTGAGCGCAGCGTATTACAGGCCGGCCGGCCCGAGGCGCTGCTGCAAAAACAGATGGACCATTTGCAGGATGTGCTCGATGCCTTAC
The DNA here is from genome assembly GCA_022071955.1 of Anaerolineae bacterium. Taxonomy (GTDB): domain Bacteria; phylum Chloroflexota; class Anaerolineae; order 4572-78; family J111; genus J095. Next base: position 205,356 of record JAJVIM010000012.1, on the reverse strand, counting down.
AGCCGGAAGAAGACCTGCCCGAGCCAAATCTGGAAAAACCGGAACCGGGCCTGGCCAAGCGGGTGAACACCGCCGTCCCGGCCGAACGCTTGCAGGCGCTGCACCGCTCGCTGGGGGCGCTGCCCGATGGCTTTAGCCCGCACCCCAAACTGGCCCGCACCCTCAAAAAGCAGGCCGAAATGCTGGCCGACCCGACCGAGCGCAGCATCGACTGGACTACCGCCGAGGCGCTGGCGCTGGCCTCTATTTTGGAAGAGGGCATTGCCATCCGGCTCACCGGCGAGGATGTGGAGCGCGGCACCTTCAGCCATCGGCATGCCGTGCTGCACCACGCCGAAACCGGCCGCCCGTTTGTACCGCTGCAAAATCTGCCGCAGGCGCGGGCCGCGTTTGAAATTCGCAACAGCCCGCTATCGGAAAACGCGGCCGTGGGTTTTGAATACGGCTACAATATTCAGGAACCCAGCCGGCTGGTGCTGTGGGAAGCCCAGTACGGCGATTTTGTGAACGGGGCGCAGGCCATTCTGGATGAATTTGTGGTCTCCGGCCGGGCCAAATGGGGGCAAACGCCCTCGCTGGTGCTGTTGCTGCCGCACGGTTTTGAGGGCGCCGGGCCGGACCACTCCACCGGCCGGCTGGAGCGCTTTTTGGAATCCGCCGCCGAAATTAATATGCGTGTGGCCAACTGCACCACCGCTGCCCAATATTTTCACCTGCTGCGGCGGCAGGCGCTACTGCTGGAAACCGATCCCCTGCCGCTGATTGTGTTTACCCCCAAAAGCCTGCTGCGCCACCCGCTCACGGCTTCGTCGCTGCAGGAGCTGGCCGAAGGCCGCTGGCAGCCGGTGATTGACGACGCCGAAGCGCAGCAGCAGCCCGATAAAGTGGAGCAACTGGTGCTGTGCAGCGGCAAAATCTACGCCGATCTGGTCAGCAGCGAATACCGAAAAGATAATCCCGGTGTGGCCATTGCCCGCATTGAGCAGCTTTACCCGCTGTTGCCAGAAGCGCTGCTGCCGGTACTGGAAGGCTACCCCAACCTGCGCCGGGTGGTGTGGGCGCAGGAAGAGCCGCGCAATATGGGCGCGTGGCGGCAGTTTAAACCGCAATTGCAAAAACTGATCGCCGGCCGCTGGCCGCTGATTGGAGTAACGCGCCCGCGCTGGTCCAGCCCCGCCGAAGGATCATCGGCCTGGCACCACGCCAACCAAAAAGCGCTGGTTGAGTCTGTGTTTAAACTCGATAAATAAGTGCGCGACAGTTCCGGCGGCAAAGCAACAAGGATGCCCGTACGCGGGAACGACTAAAAATGTCACCCTGAGCAAAGCGACCTGTGCCCTTTAGGGTAAGAGTCTCTGAGACTCTTCGCTTCCTGTGGTCGCTCAGAGTGACAATTGAGAAACTATTTTTGCAGGAGAAGAGACAAATGCCCACCAAAATTCTTGTGCCCGAGGCCGGGGAATCGGTGATTGAGGCCACCGTTGGCGAGTGGTTAAAAAAAGAAGGCGACCGGGTGAAAGCCGGCGAGGCGCTGGTTGAACTGGAAACCGACAAAGTCAACCTTGAGGTTGCGGCGGAAACCAGCGGCGTGCTGGCCAAAATTGAGCGCCAAACCGGCGAGGACGTGCAGGTTGGCGATGTGCTCGGCCTGATTGAAGAGGGCGAAGGCGATGACATCGAACCGCGGCCCAAAAAAGAAAAGCCCTCGAAAGCGGGCGCAGGCGCAAAAGAAAAACCGGTCGAAAAAGAAAAAGCCGCCGAGCAGCCAAAAGCAACCGACGGCAAAGCCACGCCCGTAGCCAAACGGGTGGCCGCAGAACACGCCGTTGATCTGGCGCAGGTGAGCGGCAGCGGCCGCATTACCCGCGGCGACGTGGAAGATTATTTGCAACAACAAAAACAGCCGCCGCCGCCCGCCCCCAAAACGCCGGGGCTGTCCACACCAGCCGCGCCGGAACGGCCGGAAACGCGGCAAAAGATGAGCCGCCGCCGCCGCACCATCGCCCAACGGCTGCTGGAGGCGCAACACACCACGGCCATGCTCACCACCTTCAACGAGATCGACATGAGCGCGGTGATGAATTTGCGCCAGCGCCGCCAGGATGATTTTGTGAAGCGGCACAACGTCAAACTGGGCTTTATGTCGTTCTTTACCAAAGCGGCCATCGGCGCGCTCAAAGCCTTCCCGGAGCTGAACGCCGAAATTGATGGCGACGACATTGTCACCAAACATTATTTCGACATCGGCATTGCCGTGGGCGCGGCCGAAGGGCTGGTAGTGCCGGTGCTGCGCAACGCCGACCGCATGACCTTTGCCCAAATTGAAACCGCCATCAAAGATTTTGGCCAGCGCGCCCAAAACAACAGCCTGTCGCTGGAGGATTTGCGCGGCGGCACGTTTACCATTACCAACGGCGGCGTATTCGGCTCGCTGCTCAGCACGCCGATTCTCAACCCGCCGCAGGTGGGCATTTTGGGGCTACACAAAATTGAAAAACGGCCGGTGGTGGTGGGCGATGAAATTGCCATCCGGCCGATGATGTACGTGGCGCTCAGCTACGATCACCGCATTGTCGATGGGCGCGAGGCCGTGCAATTTTTGGTGCGCATCAAAGAATTGATGGAAGACCCAGAGGCCATGCTGCTGGAAGGGTAACAGTGTTGCGAGAGCGCAGAGTCGCAATTTGCGTCCCTGCAACTCTGCGACTCGCGCTCTCGCCGTTGGTAATTATGGAAACGCTGCCCGGCCAACTCCCCGGCAATACGTTGCCTGACACCGTGGTTATAGTATGTGGTTAGCGTCACAGATTTTTCGCCACCTGCTGGCCTGCGTGTATTGCGTGTTGCGTAAAAAACGCGTTGCAAACGGAACACGCAACACGTGACATGTCGTAAGAAAATTTTTGGCGAAAAACTAAAGACACTAACGCATATGCCGGTTACGGTAATATTTTTGTCGCCGTTACGTACCAGTTGTGCGGCATCCCCGGCATTGTCGTTGGGATAACCGGAAACGGCCAGCGGCCATAACTGGCATCTTCCGCTCCCGCTTGGGTCAGGCCCGCCCGCCAGCCGCGTGCCGCCAAAAATTCAACCGGGTCATCCATTGTGCCAATCCAGGGTGCGCCGGCTTTGGCCTGCATTTCAACCCATTGTTTGGTCAGCGGAAAGGTTAGCATCACGCTGTTGATAATATCAAAACCCAACCAACTCCCCGCTGCCGCCAAATCTGTTACCGCATCAAGTATTTGTGCAATTACCTCGTTGGGGAGATAAAACAGAAACCCCTCCAGCAACCAGAGCGAAGGCTGTGCCGGGTTGAACCCACTTTTGAGCAGAGGCTCTTGCCAGGGCGAGGTTAAATCCACGCCGATGGCCTGCCGCTCGCAGCCCGGCTGGCCGTTGGCCGAACGGAGAATTTGCTCCTTGTAGGCCAAAACCGCAGCTTGATCCAGCTCAAACAGCCGGATTTTTTCGGGCCAGTTGAGCCGAAAGGCGCGCGTATCCAGCCCGGCGGCCAGCAACACCACCTGCTGAATCCCCTCTCCGCCGGTGATGCGTTGCAGAAAATCATCAAAATAGCGGGTGCGGATGACTATCGGGACTACGCTCTCGGCCGATCGGTGCTCAATCCACGCTGCGCCCACCTGCCCGGCCAGAGCCGCCGCCCACGGGTCAGCAAAAAGGCGATCCTCGCGTTCATTTTCCATAGCCCGGACACCGGCCGTCCAGTGAGCAGTTGCTCCCAGTAAATCATTGGATGTGGTTGTTTCTAACATTTTATGTGCGCTTTCTCTTCTGCATCAATGATGGATGATTGGTCACCCCCTATTGTAGCTGTGTTATAAAATCTAACATGATGTTTGCAATAGCCTCTGTATCGCCCGGAGCCAGAATATCGCCCGCCAGCAGGTGATGTTCCGGATTTTCGCTGTTTGGGCGGGGCACAATCTGTTTGATGGCAGAGCCAAATCTTTGATAGGCTTTCTCGGTGGCCCGTGGACTCACCACAGTGTCGTTGGGTGAATAGATGACCAAGACCGGTTTTTCGATATTTTCAAGCCTGGACCCACGAACAAACTTTACCAGGCCCATCATTTGGATCAAGGCGGTTGAGGGATAATCCCTTGTCCAATAGTAAGCGTGTTTGGAATTGAGCGGTTTCCATCGATATTCTGGCCCCACAATCAAAGGCACAAATTGCCCGGACCAAGGCCAGGTTAGGGCTTCCCCGCTCCAATCCTTTGTTCCAAAGTTTGGCGACATCAAAATATAGGCCAATACCGCTTCATTATCGGCTTGTTGCGCGTGCCAGGTTGCCAGGGCGCCTCCGGTTGAAGTTCCAATCACAATCACCCTGTCACCCAGGCGTTTCCCAATCTCCACCGCTTCGACGGTATCGTTCAGCCAGTCATTAACCGTAGCTTTGGCTAAAGCCGGTCCAGGCCGTCCGTGCCCGGTTAAACGGGTATAAAAAAGATTGGCGTCAAGGCTGGCTGCGATATTGTCACACAGCGGCACCGCCTCTTGCCGCGTGGCCGAGTACCCATGCAAATAGACAATGGCCAGCGGCGTTTTGGTTTTGGCTGCATTAGCCCAGACAATGATTTTCTCCGTATTGGGGGTCAGGTCTAAAAATTGAGCCTCCGACTCAGCCAGGTAAAGGTCAAGGTCTTCAGGTAGATTAACCGGGGCTAGATGTTGATCGATTGTAATGGTGGGGCCAGCCAGAAACAGGATAACGGCAGTGGTTAATCCAAGCGAAACCAGCACAATCCCTGTCTTCTTCATATTGGGCCTCCAGTAACAAACGTCACCGGAAATTAGCCGGTGAAAACGGTTGGCACTCCGACCCATCAACCGGCAACTTTAATTGTCAGCCTGATTGTGACCGAAGCTGCTCTCAAAAAAACTCCGTGTGACAGTCAGTTTAGCAATAGTTTAGCCGCCACCTATTTGTTAGATTCAGAAGCTACACAGTTGAGGCATTTTGAGCGAAGAATCCCCGGTTTGGGCATTGATTAAACCAAACTGGAGATTCTTCGCTATTACTGATACTTGTGCTGAGCGTAGTTGGGGGCAGGGTTACTTAAGCAATGCTTCTGCGCCGGCTGAAGCCACGTCGTGGTCGTTTTCAACGCTGCTGCCGCTCACGCCGATGCCGCCGATAATAACTCCCTGTTTATTTTTGAGAGGCAACCCGCCGGCAAAGGTGATCAACCCTTCATTTGAAAATTCAATATGATACAAAGGCTCGCCGGGCTGGGCTAATTTTCCCAGGTCACCGGTGGGCATATTGAAAAAGCGGGCCGTTTTGGCTTTTTTGATGGAAATGTCGATGCTGCCCAGAAACGCATCATCCATCCGAACAAACGCTTTTAAGTTGGCTCCGGCATCAACCACGGCGATATCCATTAAGGTGCCTTGCTCTTCTGCCTTTTGGCGTGCGGCCTGAACCACCGCCATGGCCTGGTCCAACGTAATATCAATGGTTGTAGTCATAATATTTGCTCCTTTGCTAAATTCATCTTTGATGGGGATTTTGGCCTGAAATCGGCGTAAACCGATTTTCTCTTGCACACTCACTATAGCACGATCAAGGCGGCAATAACACTGACAATTGTCACCTTTTTAATATGACACTCGTCGTAATTAAGCGCCCGGCTGAGATGCGATGAACAAAAAAAGACCACCCGCAGGTGGTCTAGTGAATAGTAGGTTGAGTGAGGCCGTTTATCCGGCCAGATCGATAATCCGGTAGAGGCCCGACCAGTTTCGCCGCCGGCCGGAGTCGGCAGTTTCGGTTTGGCGGGTTTCGGCGGCGGCGTTGTCGCTCCGGTCCCGTTTTTGGTCGGTATTGGCGGTGGGGATGGTATTGTGCCATACGCCCCACAGTGGAAAAGTTAATTCAGTGCTTCCTTGCATCATTTTCCTCCCCTAAACTACAAATCAGGCAGCCGTGGCCCAATGCGGTACAGCCGCCGGCTGCGCCCAGTTGGTTAATATTTCATCACGGGTAATGCGGCCGTTGGTAATTTCAATGCGGCGCGGCACCCGTTCGGCCAGGTCTTTGTCGTGGGTAACCATCAGCATGGTTTTGCCAGATTCAACCAGTTTTGAGAACAGATCGAATACATCGCCGGCCGTGCGCGAGTCCAGGTTGCCGGTCGGTTCGTCGCCCACCAGCAGTGGCGGGTCGTTGGCCAGCGCCCGGGCGATCGCCGCCCGCTGCTGCTGCCCGCCGGAAACCATGCTGGGCAGTTTATCGGCCTGGTCGGCCAGCCCCACCAGCTCCAGCAAATCCATAGCCCGTTCGCGGCGCTCTTTGGCGGAATATTTGCCGGCAAAATCCATCGGCAAAATTACGTTTTGCAGCAGGCTCAGCGCCGGCAGCATCTGGAAAAACTGAAAGATGATGCCCACTTTTTCGCCGCGCCAGGCAGCCAGCCGGTTTTCGCTCATTTTGGTCACCAGCTCGCCGGTAACGGTAATTTCGCCGCCGCTGGGCCGGTCGATGCCGGTGATCATATTCAGCAGGGTCGATTTGCCGTTGCCCGATGGCCCCACAATCGACACAAACTCGCCCTGATTAACATCAAATGAAATCCCTTTGAGGATGTTGACTTCGCTGTCGCCAACTTTAAAGTTTTTGACTACATCTTTAACCTGGATAATCGGTTCCTGGTTCATCGATCTCTCCTTGTTTAATGCCTGTGTTGCTGTACGTTGGCGGCGATCAAAAGTTTCCTGGTGCCGTCATTGTTTGTATTGTAACGGTCAACCCGGTATACCGTCATCCCCCAAAAGGTGTATCGGTGGGTAGAAAGGGTGTAAAGAAAATTTAATTTGACAAAATCGAACACTTGTTCTATACTGTAACAGTTAATCCATTCCTTATAAAAATTACAAATAAAGGGGGCTACTGTGACCGAATTTAAGAGTTATCCGCATGGAACTTTTTGTTGGGTGGACCTGGCCACAACAGATGCGGCGGGAGCCAAAAAGTTCTACACCGAATTACTCGGGGTGTCGTTTGTTGACATACCGGTTAGCGAGGGCATGGTCTACACCATGCTGCAAAAAAATGGTAAAAATACGGCCGCGTTGTACCAGCAAGACCCGGGCCAGCAGGGCATGCCGCCCTATTGGGCTTCGTACGTTTCTGTGGATAATGTCGATGCCGTGGCCGGCAAAGTGGCCGAATTGGGCGGGACGGTGGTGATGCCGGTGATGGATGTAATGGACAGCGGCCGCATGGCCGTTATCCAGGACCCAACCGGGGCGATGGTGGGGTTATGGCAGCCGGGCAACCATATTGGGGCCGATATTTGCAACGAACCCGGCTCGCTGAGCTGGAACGAATTGATGACCCACGACCCGGACAAAGCCGCCGAATTTTACACCAAATTGCTGGGCTGGGGGCACAGCGCCAACGATATGGGCGGGATGGTGTACCACGTTTTCACGGTTGGTGAACGCAGCAACGCCGGTATGATGAAAATTCAGCCGGAGTGGGGCGAGGTGCCACCAAACTGGGCTGTGTACTTTGCCGTTGAAAATTGCGATGCCGCCGTAGAAAGAGCAACCGCTTTGGGCGGCAAGTTGCAAATGCCGCCCTCTGATGCGGCAGGCGTTGGCCGGTTTGCCATCCTTCAGGACCCGCAGGGTGCCTATTTTTACGTGATTCAGCTCTTTAACCCCGAATAACCCGTAATTTTTGCGTTTCCTTTCGTCTGCGCTAAAGGCTGCCACGGGTCGACTCCCCTCGATCCGTGGCTTCTTTTTGCCCAACGCCTGCGCTTGGTATTCCCCAAATTTTATAGTTGTGTTAAAATCCGCGTATCGTCCTGGTAAATCTTTTTGGCCTCTATTGTCTGAAACAATAATAGTGGTATAATCTAGGATGTATTACCCCAGCACACCAATCACCGGAGTTCTAAGCCTATGGCAACAATACTTTGCGTTGACGACGAGCCTACTCAACTGATGCTTCTTCGTTTAGCTTTAACCCGCGCCGGACACCAGGTACTGGAAGCGGCGGATGGCCAAAAAGGTATTCAAATGGCCATAGAGCACAAACCGGCAGTAATCATTATGGATTTGATGATGCCTGGCATTGACGGAGCTACGGCTATTGAAAGAATAAAAGCCAATAATACCACCAAATCCATCCCGATTTTGGTGTTATCAGCCTATATCAAAGGCGATCAAGCAAAACGCGCGCTCGATGCCGGCGCCGAAGAACTCATCTCCAAAAGCCTGATTCTGACCGATCTGATTGACAGGGTTAACAATTACGCCTCCAGCCTGGCGTAAGCAACGGATTTACAACTGAACAGGGAGTGAGGTATGTCGTTGCAACCCGCAATTGTTGCACAGACCACCGATCCAACCAAACAAACGGTTTTGTCGCCAGGGACGGCGTATGACCTTGATGACCCGGCGCTTTTTATTAACCGCGAGTTAAGCCTGCTCGAATTCAACTGGCGCGTGCTTGAAGAAGCGCAAAAAGAGCGTCATCCTCTGCTGGAGCGGGTTAAATTTTTGGCCATCTACAGTTCAAATATGGATGAGTTTTTTATGATCCGGGTGGCCGGGTTGATGCAGCAGGTGGCCGCTGGCGTCAACACTATCCCCTCAGATGGCCTTACCCCAACCGAGCAACTGCGGGCAATCCAAAAAAAGGTTCGGACCAACCTTAAAGTTATGAACCGCTGCTTTGCCGAACTGCGGGCAAAGTTGACCGATGCCGGTATTTTTCTGCACAGTTACAAAGAATTAGGCCGGTCTCAGCAGGAAGCCATCAACGAATATTTTAAGCGTGAGATATTCCCGGTGCTCACCCCGCTGGCGGTTGACCCCGGCCGGCCATTTCCGCACATTTCCAGCCTCAGCCTCAACCTGGCGGTTATTGTTCGCGACCCCGGATCCGGGCAGCAGCATTTTGCCCGCATCAAAGTGCCCAACGCGCTGCCCCGGCTTATCCCCATTAAACGGGCCAGAGGTGATAACCGTCGCGTGTTTCGATTTGTGTGGTTGGAGGATTTGATTGCCAACAACCTTACCGAACTGTTCCCCGGTTACGAGATTGTTGAGTCGCATCACTTCCGTATTACCCGCAACGCCGACCTTGAAATTGAAGCCAACGAAGCCAGCGATCTGCTGGAAGCCATCGAAGCCACCGTGCGCCGGCGTCGCTTTGGTTTTGTAGTGCGGTTGACCGTGGGCAAAAACACCCCCGAACATATCCGGCAGTTGCTGGCCAAAAACCTGAGCGTTTCCCCCGACGAAATTTTTGAGAGCGAATCCCCGCTGGGCTTGAGCGGCTTAATGAGCCTGCTCAACATCGACCGGCCCGATTTGAAAGACCCGCCCTATGTGCCGTCGCTTCATCCCCGGCTGCGCAAATTGTCTCGCCGCGAAGAGATTTTTGACGCCATCAGAGAAAAGGACATTCTGCTTTACCATCCCTACGACTCGTTTTTGCCGGTGGTTGACCTGCTAAAAGCTGCCGCTCACGATCCAAAAGTGATTGCCATTAAACAAACCTTGTACCGGGCCGGCACCAATTCGCCGGTGGTTGAGGCGCTGCTGGAAGCCAGCGAAAACGGCAAGCAGGTTTCGGCGCTGGTTGAACTCAAAGCCCGGTTTGACGAAGAAAGCAATATCGGTTGGGCCAAAGCCCTTGAACGCGAAGGCGTGCATGTGGTCTACGGTTTTATGAGCTTGAAAACCCACAGCAAAATTTGCCTGATTGTACGCCGCGACGAGGATACCATTCGCCGTTATGTCCATTTGGGAACCGGCAACTATAACGCGTCAACCGCCAAAATCTACTCCGACCTGGGGTTGATGACCTGCAAACCGGAATTTGGCGCTGATGCCTCGGATCTGTTTAATGCGCTAACCGGCTACTCCAAAAAAGACAGCTACAACAAATTTCTGGTCGCGCCCGATAGCCTGCGCAAGAATTTTGCGGCGCTTATTGAGCGGGAAATAAAATGGGCCAAAAAAGGCAAACCGGCTAAACTCATTTTCAAAATGAACGCCCTGATCGACCCCAGATTTATCCAGCAGCTTTATCAGGCCTCGATGGCCGGCGTGCAGATAGAACTGCTGGTGCGCAGTTTGTGTGGGCTGCGTCCCGGTATCCCCAATCTCAGCGAAAATATTCGCGTTACCAGCGTTGTTGGCCGGTTTTTGGAGCACACCCGCATTTATTATTTCCAAAACGGCGGCGCGCCCGACTTTTACATTGGTTCGGCTGACCTTATGCAACGCAACCTTGACCGTCGCATTGAAACCCTTTTTCCCATCGAAGAGCCGGAACTTCAGCAAGAATTGATGGACATTTTGGAAGTTTCCACCAAAGATAATGTCAATGCCCGCCTGCTGCGGGCCGATGGCTCTTACATCCCCGTGCCCCGCGGTGAAAAAGAGCCGGTTATCGATAGCCAGTTTGAGTTTATTAAACGCCGGCAAAATAGATAGATGGCCGCCGGCGGCAACCCAAAAAATTCTAAATTAAAGAGAAGCAACCATGTTACTTATTGGCGATATTGGCGGTACCAAAACCGATCTGGCTATCGTATCGGATACCGGAGAGGTTGAACCCGAATTTCAAAGCACCTTTAAGAGCGCCGATCACCCCAGCCTGGAAAGTATCATCCAGATATTTTTAGCCAACACCCAGGTAACCATTACCAAAGCCGTGTTTGGTGTGGCCGGCCCGGTGGTTGATGGCGAAGCCCAGATTACCAACTTACCGTGGCGTATTTCAGAAAAAACGCTGCGTGAAACTTTTAAGTTTAACCAGGCCCGGCTCCTCAACGATCTGGAAGCCATCGCCTACGCCGTTCCTAACCTGCCGGCGCGAGATTTGGCCGCACTTAACGGCGATATTTCCAACCGGCCCACCGACAAAAACAAAGCCGTGATTGCCCCCGGCACCGGCCTGGGCGAGGCGATCCTTTTTTATCACGACAACGCCTACCATATGGTGCCCTCAGAAGGCGGTCACGCCAGTTTTGCGCCCAACTCGCTGTTTGAAATAGGCCTGCTCAGAAGCCTGCTGGAAAAATATAGCCACGTTAGCTACGAGCGCGTTTGTTCTGGCGGGCTGGGCATCCCCAATATTTACGCCTATTTGAAAGAAAACAAATACGCCGAAGAGGCCGAGCACATTAAAAAGGCCATCGAACAGGCCGCAGACCCAACACCGATCATTGTGCAGGCCGGCCTCAAGCGCGACAGCGAATTGTGCATTCAAACCCTCAACGCTTTTGTTTCGATTTTGGGTGCAGAAGCCAGCAACCTGGCTTTAAAGGTGATGGCTTTGGGCGGTGTGTACCTTGGCGGCGGCATCCCGCCTAAAATATTGCCCAAACTCAAAGATGGTACCTTTATGGCCGCTTTTGTCAGAAAAGGCCGTTTTTCTGATATGCTGGCCCAGATACCGGTGTATGTTATCCTCAACCAAAAGCCGGCCCTGCTGGGCGCGGCTCACTACGCCCGGGATTTGTAGTTGCCGGGCCTTGCATCGATGCTTCCCACCCAAAACCTGCACCTCTGCTTTAATCGGTGCAGGTTTTGCAATTTAGGGGTATATCATCTAAACTCAGAACCCGGCTCTGTACTTAAATTCACTGGAGACTTTACTGATGACCGATCAACCTATTGACCTCTCTCCCCTTCGCGCCCAGTTTCCGGCCTTGCAAGAAGTTGACGACCAGGGGCGCCCGTTTGTCTTTTTTGATGGCCCGGCCGGCACGCAAGTCCCCCGGCAAGTCATCGACGCCGTCGCTCACCAATACGCTACCGCCAACTCGCTGGCCAACGAAAACTTTATTTTCGGCCGTCGCTGCGAAGAAACCGTGCAGCAGGCCCGGCAGGCCATGGCCGATTTCTTGAACGCGCCGTCGCCCCAGGAAATTATTTTTGGGCCAAATATGACCACACTCACCTTTAGCATGAGCCGCGTCATTGGCAAAACACTCCAGCCCGGCGACGAAATTGTGGTTACCTGGCTCGATCACTACGCCAACGTTTCTTCGTGGCAGGCGCTGGAAGAACAGGGCGTGCTGGTCAAACAGGCCCGTTTTGATGTCGAAACCTTCCGGCTCGACCTGGAGCATCTGGCCTCGTTGTTAACGGATAAAACCAAACTGGTGGCCGTCGGCCTGGCTTCAAATGCCATTGGCACCATTAACCCCATCCCCAAAATTGCGGCGCTGGCCCGCAACGTGGGCGCGCTGCTGTACGTCGATGCCGTTCACTACGCGCCGCACGGCCCCATCGATGTGCAGGCGCTGGGCTGCGACTTTTTAGTCTGTTCAGTGTACAAATTTTTTGGGCCGCATGTGGGCGTATTGTGGGGCCGGCAAAGCCTGCTCGAAAAGCTGCCGCGCTACCAGGTCGCCGCCGCGCCGCCGGATATTTCGCACAAGTTTGAAACCGGCATGCTCAATTTTGAGGGGCTGGCCGGCACAACCGCCGCCGTCAACTACCTGGCCGCGTTGGGGCAGGAGTACGGCAGCCAGTTTGCCGCCGACTACCCTCAGTTTGAGGGCCGGCGCAAGGCTTTGAAGCAGGCCATGAAGGCCATCACCGTTTTCGAGCGCAACCTGTTCACTTACCTCATCGAGCAACTCCAAACTGTGCCCAAACTCACCCTGTACGGCATTACCGATCTTCAGGATTTTGCCGAGCGCTGCCCCACCATCGCTTTTACTGTTGAAGGCTACAGCCCGCAGCAGGTGGCGGCTTACCTGGGCGACCACAATATTTTTGTGTGGGACGGCAACTACTACGCTATGGGTGTGACTACCCTGCTGGGGTTGGAGAGCGCGGGCGGGATGGTGAGAGTTGGGTTGGCCCATTATAACATCAAGGACGATGTTGACCGTTTAATTGTCGCCTTAAAAAACCTGTAGTAACGATTGGGGAGACAACGTGATGTACGGCGAGATTGCCCTTTTTACCGGAAACGGTAATCGTGAGTTAGCGGAAGAAATCAGCCGCGAATTGGCCGTGCCGATGTGCCCGGCCGATGTGTTTAAATTTTCCAATCAGAACATTTTTTGCCGCCTCAAAACCAGCGTGCGCGGTAAAGATGTGTTCATCATCCAGCCGATTGCCATGTCTTATGATGAGCGGGGACAAATGGTTACCGTTAACGATAACCTGATGGAACTGCTCATTATGATCGATACGGCCAAGCGTGACTCGGCGGGGCGGATTACGGCGGTAGTGCCTTACTACGGCTACGGCCGCACCGACAAAAAAGACCAGCCACGGGTGCCCATTACCGCCCGGCTGGTGGCCGATCTCATTATTGTGGCCGGCGCCGACCGCTTTTTAACCATCGACCTGCACGCCGGCCAGATTCAGGGTTTTTTCAACATTCAGGTTGATGAGCTGACCGCGTTTTACCTGCTCAGTGATTACATGCGCAATAAAAAAATTCAGAACGGTGTGGTTGTGGCCGGCGACATCGGTGCAACCAAGCGCTCGCGCAACTTTGCCCAGCGGCTCGATTTGCCGCTGGCCGTCATTGAGAAGCGGCGTACGCAAAGACCGGACGGCAGCAAGGCGCAGGCGCTCAATATCATCGGCGATGTAAAGGGCAAAAACTGCATTATTTTTGATGATGAAATTGATACGGCCGGGACAATGGTTGAGGCCATGAATTTTCTCAAACAGGAAGGCGCGGGCGATATTTACGCCTGCGTCACCCACGCGGTTCTATCCGGCCCGGCCGTCGAGCGGCTCACCGCCGCGCCGGTAAAAGAGGTGGTGGCTACCAACACCATCCACCTGCCGCCGGAAAAGCAGTTTGCCAAGTTTACCCGGCTGTCGGTTGCGCCGCTGCTGGCCGAGGTGATTCGCCGCATCCATCTCGGTATCTCTGTCGGTGAACTGTTCAACGAATAGAATATGGCCCTTAAAAACAAATATCCGGCCCAATTGGGCCGGATATTTGTTTTTAATTAACACCAAAATCCTTACTTACGTGGCCGGCAGGCGCTCGCCAAACCAGGTTAGCGCGCGCTGCCAGGCATCGGAAGCCGCCTGCTGGTTGTAGCTATCGCGGGTGTTGTTAAAAAAGGCGTGCCCGGCGCCGTCGTAAATATGGACTTCGTTTTGAATAGTGGCTTCGTTAAACGCGGCATGCATCGCTTCCACGGCATCCACCGGGATGCCCTGGTCATTGCGGCCATACAACCCCAGAATGGGCGCTTTAACCTGCTTGGCCTGATCCGGTTCCAGTGGCCGGCCGTAAAACACCACGCCCGCAGCCAGATCATCTTCGGCTAACGCTGTTTGCAGGACCAGCCCGCCGCCCATGCAAAAACCAACAATACCCACTTTTGGTCCGGCCACGTAAGCCTGGGCCTGCAAAAAATCAATGCCGCGCTGAATTTCTTTGACTGCCTCGGCCATGTCCAGCTCCATCACCAGTTTGCGCGCCTCATCCGGTTCCGTAGCGACCGCGCCGTGATACAGGTCCGGGGCCAACGCCACGTAACCCTGTTCGGCAAAGCGGCGCGCCACATCTTTGATGTGGTCATCAAGCCCCCACCATTCCTGAATAACAACCACCGCCGGTTTTGCTTCGTTGCCGGCCGGCCGGGCCAAATAGCCCATCAGCTTTTCGCCGTCGGAGTCCTCGTATTCAACCATTTCGGTGGCCAGCCCGGTGGCGGTTTCGCCGGCCGGTTCGGCGTTGGAGGCGCTCTTATCGATCACCGGCGGCGGGTTGGTGGCCGGCGAACTGTTACTGTTACACGCGGCCAACAGCAAATTGGCCGTGGTTACGCTGCCCAGCGCCAGTGTGGCCTTTTTCAAAAATACCCGGCGGCTGATTTCACCCACCTGAAACGATCTGGCCAACTCCATCACATAAATTCGGTCCATTTAGCAATCTCCTCTCGATACTATTCACTTTTAGCTCGCCCAATTGTGCCTTAATTTAACAAAATCAGATTAATACTTTGTTAACCCGGCGGGGGCTGGCGGTTAACCAAATTTGTGAGGACGGCCAGTTTGAAGTATTATTGCTTTGTTACCAGAGTAACAAAAAGCCCGGCTGTGGCAGCGCGGGCTTTTGTATTTCTGCGGTTTTAGACCAAATGTTTTACTCAAATTAACCGAATGGGGTAACTAAATGGACAATTTGACTCACCTGGACGAGGACCTGCAAAAAGTTTTGAGCCACTGGTGGTTTGCCAGCCGAACCCGGGCTTTGAACGCGGTTTTGGAGCCACTGCTGCCCCAAAAACCGGATTTTTCGCTGCTGGATGTTGGCTGCGGCGCCGGCAACATGATTCTTGATTTGAGCCGGTACGGCCGGGTTAAAGGCCTGGAAATAGACCCTCGGCCCGTGAAAAAGGCTCGCGAGCGTGGTTTTGATGTGGAACAGTTTGACGCCACCCAACCCATGCCCTTTGCCGACAATACTTTTGACGCCGTGACGACGCTCGATGTGATTGAGCACACCCGGGATGATCTGGCGGTTTTGGCCGACAGCTATCGGCTTTTAAAACCGGGCGGCCACATGGTCATCACCGTGCCGGCGTTTATGTGGCTGTGGACTCACAACGATGATCTCAATGCCCACGTACGTCGCTACACGGCCGCCGAATTGCGCCAAAAACTCACCCAAACCGGTTTCAACGTGGTGCGCATCACCTATAATAACTTTTTTATCTTTCCGCTGGCGGCCACACTGCTGCTGCTGCGCCGGACCACCGATGCCAAAAAAGAGTTGGCCTCGCACCACGTTAGCCAGGATGAATACCAGGTTGAAATGGAGCCGGCCTCGCCGCTGGTTAATTCCGTGCTAACGCAGGTGGGCAAAATTGAGGCCGGGCTGATGCGGGCGGTAAATTTGCCGGTGGGCACGTCGCTGATTGCGGTGGGGCAAAAACCGGGGTAGTTAAAGATCCAGATCGGGGTAAAGCAGCCGGGCGCAATCCCGGCACAGGCCGTGCGTAAACCGGGCCTGACTGTGTTGTTGCACGTATACTTCTACCTGCTGCCAGTACCCCTGGTCGTCTCTGATTTTTTTGCAGCTTTTGCAAATGGGCAGCAGCCCGGACAGTGTTTTTATCTGCTGCAATGATTCGGCCAGTTTTTGATTTAGTCGCCGCAATTGCATCAGGTCGTCAAACCGGGCCAGGGCAATGGTAATAGCCCGGTCCAGTTCCCGGCCTCTGGGGGGTTTTACCACGTAACCCGCCACCCCGGCCGCCGAGGCATGTTCCACGGTTTCGGCGGCCTCATATGCGGTTAAAATGACAACCGGGGTTGGGCAAATTTCTGTGATTTCTTGAGCCGCTTCAATGCCGTCAAGCTCCGGCATCGAAATATCCATCACAATGACTGCTGGCCGGAGCGATTGCGCCAGCGCCACAGCCTGCCGCCCGTTCAAAGCCTGCCCCACCACGGTGTAGCCCAAATTATTCAGCAAATCGGTGACCAAATTGCTCACCAGCGGATCATCCTCGGCCACCAGTACCTTAATATTTTTGGACGCTCCGAAGGTTTTGGTGCTAATCATTTCAGGCAAAATCCAGGCGGGGATTGGCCGCCGATAAAATGGTTTGTTGCTGGGCCGGCTGCCACACCTCGGCAATATGCCCGGCCAATTCGTTGATGAGCGCGGCAATATCGGCCTCCGCCGAGTCGTGCAGCCCCTCGCTGACAATCAGTACCCGCCGGGTTTGGGCCGATACCGTTGACTGCCGGCTCTGCCGGAAGGTCCAGCGCCGGGCGTGAACGTGATTGGCCGCATCGGCAAAAATAACTTCCTGAGGGGCCGGCTGTTCGTTTTCGCCGTCAAACGACAGATACGTTTCGCTGCCGTCGGCGTGACGCACTTCTAAAAACGAGTCAACCTGATCCAAATCAAACACGGCGATGGGCAGGCTGTACGCCAGCGACACCGCATTGCACAAATCGACCAGGGGGTGTAGCTGCGGCAGCGAGTCTTCGCGTTTGAAGCGGCGCAGCAGCGCCTCGCTCGCCGAGCGGTATTTGGTGGGTTTCAGCCCCATCTGCGAGTAGGCGCGCCGCCAGGCGGCAACTTCTGGCATTTCAGATTCGGTTTGCTGGCTCAATCGCTGGCGGGCGCGCTGAAAAAATGGGGCCAGCCGGGCTTCAACAGCAACGTTGGGGTTGATGTGGTGAACTACCAACAGCCCCGGCACAAGCTGGGGAAACTGCTCCCAGATTTGAGTGGAGTGAGAAAAGTGCATCGGTATTGGTAAATTTGTTACGGGGTAACCGGTTTGGCAATAACAATAACCCGGTGGGTGTTGTTATTGTAGGGCCAACAGGTGACCAGCGTGAGCCGCTCGTCGTTAAACGGGCCAATCCAGCGGGCGTTGGCCCGCCGGACCGCTTCCGGTTCGCCTTTGTCCTTTACAATGAATTTGTCTTCAACGGCGTAGGCGTAGCTCTGGCCGGCGGCATCGATCAGCGTTACAATGTCACCCGGTTCCAGATCAACAATGTAGCGAAACACTTCGCCATTGATGTTATGATGCCCGGATAGTACCACGTTGCCCCCCTCGCCGGGCAACAGTGAGTTTTTGTGCCAGCCGGCAGCGTAATCGGCTACTTTCCAAACATTTACCGGCACGCTGTTTTGTATGACCACTTCCCAGCCAACCTCGATGACCGGTGCATCCAGCTTGATGCTTTCGGCCACAATCCGGGTGAGCGGCGCACGTTCTGAGTTGGCAATCTGCAGGGTGGCCGGCTGCCCTGCCGCGGCAGGGGTAGGGGCTGTTTCTATCACCGGCAGCGGATTATCGGCCAGCGATCCGCTGGAGTCGGCGGGCGCGGCGGCCGGTTCTTCCTGAGTCGGGGCAATTTTAGCCAGCGCGGGTGTTGGTTCGGCCACAGATGCGGCAACGGGGGCGGGCCGGGTCAGCGTATCGCCCGCCGAGGCTCTCGTTGCGGTGGGAACCGGCGTGTTGGTCGGTGGAACGGGACTGGGGGTTGCTTCCAGATCGGCCAGGGATACTTCAACAATGCGTGCCGGCGGCGGCTGGCTGGCTTCAATCCACTGCTGCACAACCATCCAGCCGCCCCAGGCCATTAGCCCCAGGCCGCCGGCCGTCAGCAAAATACTCAACCAGTTGCGTAACCGGGTGCGGGTTGATGGAACCTCTGGCGCGGATGTAGCTTGCGACGACAAATTGCCCTCATTTCCAAATAACCGAAAAAACAATGATTTATATGGTAATCGTACCTGCACAATCTGTCAAAACAAAGGTGTTTGACAAAGACTCACGGCTGCCCTATAGTAGATTTTTATTTTAGCGTGCCGTCTGCTGCATGAAAATTCGTTCAGTTTCACCCTCATTTTGGGCTGGTGTGCTGGTACTGCTGGCCGCGGCCCTGTTATATTTAGCCACGCTGGACAACGGTTTTCGGCCGGATGAACTGTTGGGCGGCGATTTAATTACCCACCAGTACGCCCAGGTTGAAGCCCGGCCCAGCAACGCGCCCGGCTACCCGCTGTACACCATGGGCGGCTGGCTGTGGTTTCACGCCGCCCGCGGGCCGTTGTCACTGCTGCTCAACCCCATTCAGGTGCTGTCGTTTTATTCCACTCTGTGGGGACTGGCCTCACTGCTACTGTTGTATTTAATTCTGCTGCGCGTTACGGCCAATCGTTGGCTGCTGGCGGCGTTGCTCACCGCTTTTCACGCCGTCACCTATTTTTTTTGGTACTACAGCGTTACCACCGAACAGTACACCAGCGCCACGTTTCAAACTTTGCTGCTCATCTGGCTGGCCCTCAAGTGGGACGAGCAGCCGCGCAATGCCACCCTGCTGGGTCTGGCCGCTGTGAGCGGCAGCATGCTGGCCAACATGGTCACCACTCTGTTTATTTTGCCGCCGCTGCTGTGGTTCATCTTTTTTAAATATGACGGTGATGGCTGGTATTTAACACGCTATTTCAAGCAACCTCGGTTAGTGCTGCAAGCGGTGGCGGCGGCCATGCTGCCGCTGCTGGCCTACGCCTATATTTTTGTGCGTGGAGCGCAGCACCCGGAATGGCGTGGCCAGGGGCAATGGCCCTCGGCCTGGGCCTGGTTTGTGCAGTTTATCACCATTCAGCAGGGGCGCGATGAACTGGCGCCCGGCCTGAGCCTGACCCACCTGTTTACTGCCGAGTTCCCCGGCCTGATGTGGCGCGAGTTGACTCTGCTGGTTTTTATTGGCGGGCTGCTCGGGCTGGTTTTTTTGGGCCGGCGACGGGCCATTTTTTTGGCCAGTACGTTGGTTATTTATGCGATTTTTTGCGCCGGTTACCGCTTTGGCAACTGGTTTCAGGTGATTATTCCGGCCTACCCCATTTTTACCATTGGTTTTGGGGCGCTGCTGGCGGCGCTGAGCCGGGCGGCACGGCACCGGGCGAGGGCCGGTTTTCACGCGCTGCGTTATGTTGATGCCGTGCTGGCGGTTTTGCTGCTGGGATTGCTGCTGGCGCAGATAAGCCGCAACTGGCCCCGGGCCAACCAGCGCAATTTGCCCGGCGACACCGGCCTGCAGCCGGGCTGGGCTATTCTGGCCGACCGGCCAAGCCTGCCGGCGCTCATTGCCGCCGATTTTGAGGAGCGGGTGGCGTTGCAATATTTAGTTTCGGTGTGGGCCGCCGCGCCCGGCCTGACTCCGGTTGAGGCCGGAACGCCGCTCGCCGGCCCGCAGAATTTGTACATCACCCGCCGGGCGGCCACCGCGCCCGATAGTCCTAACCTGGCCGGCCGTTTTCCGCAGGCGGCCGGGGTGCAGCTCATCGCCCTGCCCGCCGAACCGCCAACCCGATTGCCGCCGCAGGCTCAGCCATCAAATTTGGATTTTGACGGGCAGATTAATTTGCTCGGTTGGGAACAGGGTGACAGCGCTGCCGGCTGGCAAATCGCGCTGTACTGGCAGGCCGCGCTGCCGCCAACCGCCGATTTTACGGTTTCGGTGCGGCCGTTGGTGCAGGGGCAGGCGGTTACCGCCACCGGCGAGGCGGTGATTCAGGATCACCAGCCGGTGTGGGGGCTGTATCCCACCAGCCGCTGGCAGCCGGGCGTGGTGGTGCGGGATGTGTACGCGCCGGCGCTGCCCGCCGGCGTTACCCCGGACGCGGTGCAGATTGTGGTCTATCGCGCCACCGATTCCGGTTTTGAAAACCTGGCCGATCACGTCATTGATCTGGCCGGCTCCAGCCCGTAATTATTGACTTTCCAGGTTGGCTTGCATTTGCTCGGCGGCTTTGGCCGGTGAAAGTTGGCCGGCCAGTACTTGCTGCAAAGGGCCGCGCATCGCATCGAGCAGTACGTTGGCATCGATGCCCAGTGGGAGGGATTGCCCGGCCAGCAGTTGCGCGGCGCTCACCCGGCGCACGGCGTCGTTCACGATGAGCGGGTCGTTGAGCGCATCGCGGCGGGTGGGCAGCGTGCCAAATTTGGCGGCCCAGGCCAGTTGGCGGTCGGGCCGGGTTACAAAATCCACAAATGCCGATGCGGCCAGCGCGCGCTCGGCGGTGGCGCTGCGGCTGATAGCCCAATATTTGGCCAGCACCAGTGACGCCGCCGGCTGGTTGTCATCGGCGCTGCCGACGGCCGGCAGCGGAGCCACGCCCCAGTTTAGCTCCGGGCTGGTGCGCAGTTCGCCAACGGCCCAGTCACCGTTGATCATCAAAGCCACATTTCCGGCCACAAATTTGCTTTGCATTTCATCGTAGGTGGCCACCGGCGCAACGGCGTTGGGCGGAGTTTGCCAGCCCTGCACCAATTCAAGCGCCTGCACCATTGCCGGTGTGTTTAGCGTTGGCTGGTCATCGGCATTAATCAGCCAGCCGCCAAACGGCGTGAGCCACGGCACCAGCCAGAGCGGTTCAAAACTGTTAATGCCCAGGCCCCACTGGGTGCCGCTGGTGAGCGTTTTGGCCTGCTCGGCCAGATCGGCGGTGGTGACGGGCGGGGTATCGACCAGCGATTTGTTGTAAAACAGCAGCAAATGGAAGCCGGCGGTTTCCGGCAGGCCCCACACTTGCTCGTTTTGCGTTGCCCCCAGCAGGGTAACAGCCGCAAACTCATCCAGAAAAGCAGGCGGGAAAAAATCTGACATCGGCGCGAGCTGGCGTTGCGCTACCAGCCGGGCCAGCAGCATCGGTGTGGCCAGCACCACGTCAAAATCGGCCGGGTTGTCGCGGGTTGCCGCCAGAAAATCTTCCGGCGTGTCAAAATGAGTCAGCTCGACGGCATACTGGGAAAACTGGCCGCCGAAGGCGGTGATGTCGCGGGCCAGTTGTTCGGCTTGCGGCGGCGGCAGATTTTCCCAAACGGTGATTGTCACAATTGAGGGCGTGTCGGTGGGCAGAGGCGGGCGAGTTGGCGTGGCGCTGGGCATCGGCGTTAGCGTTGGGCTGGGTGTGGCGGTGGGTTGGATTTGCGCGGCGGGTGTCGCCGGCGGAGTTGAGGTTGGCGGTGGAGTAGGGGGCGCGCAGCCGGCCGCCCAAAAGACAAGTCCAACTAGCAGCCAAAAGTGGCGAATGACCGGGCGCATCGCTGTTTATTCCTGCGAGTTATTGCTGCCGGGCAAAGTAAAAAAGAAGGTGCTGCCCTGGCCGGCCTGGCTTTCAACGCCTACCCGGCCGCCCAATGTTTCAACAATTCGCCGCACAATTGATAACCCCACCCCGTGGCCTTCTACCCGTTTGTAATTGCCTAGCCGGGTAAATTCCTTGAACAGGCGGGTTTGTTCGTCTGCCGACAGCCCGGAGCCGTTGTCGCGGACCCAAAATTTAATGTGGCCATCGGCCAGCGGCGTTGCACCCAACTCCACTCGTGGTGGCTGGCCGCCGTATTTAATGGCGTTACTCATATAATTGACCCACACCGATTCCAGCCAGGAGCCGTGCCCCACCGCCGCCGGCCAGTTTTCGGGCACAATCAACTCGGCGTGGGTTTCTTCAATTTTGTATTCCAGCCGCCGGATAGATTCATCAATAACCAGCCCCATATCAATCACATCCGTGCGGGCTTTGGTTTGGCCAACACTGGCCAAAACCAGCAGTTCATCGATGATATTGTTCATTTTGCGGCCATCTCGGGCAATGGCGGTTAGATATTGTTCCATCTCTTCGGTGCTGAGGCTGGCGTGGTAACTGCGCAGGGTGTCGGCCAAACCGACCATAATTGTCAGCGGATTTTTTAGATCGTGGGCCACGGTGTGGGCAAAGGCATTCAATTCGGCGTTGCGCGCTTCCAACTCGGCGGTACGTTCCTTTACTTTTGCTTCAAGGTGTTCGTGGGCTTCGCGTAGAGCTAATTGTATTTTTTTCTGGGCGGTAACATCTCTGATGGCGCTCATCACAATAACGCCGTGGCTGGTGGTTAACGGGCTTAAACTGATTTCTGCCGGAAAGGTTGAGCCATCTTTGCGACAGCCGTGCAGGTCTAATTGAGCGCCCATAGGCCGGGGGCGGGGGTGTTCGCCGTAATTTTGTACGTGCGCTGCGTGGGTTTGCTGCTGGCCGGGAGGAATGAGTATTTCTACCGGCTGGCCCAATAATTCGGCGGACGTGTAGCCAAACAGCCGTTCAGTCTGGCTGTTGACCAGCACAATTGTACCGGCAGCATCGACCACAACAATTGCGTCGGGGGCGGCTTCAAGTAGAGCCTGATAAACGTGTGTCGACTCAAACCAGGGGCCGTGTGGCTGTTGCACTCTTTTGCCTCCTGAGACTGATATTATTAAAAATGCACAATTTGTCAATGCCGGGGGTTTCTGCTGTTCTTTGACAAAGTCTGGTTCTGCCCTTAAAATGGGCTATTGTGAACGCGACAATTCTGGCAAAATCGAAAGGTGATATGTTGGACGACGCAGGATCTTTGCCCAGTCGTAAGGGACAATTGACGTCCCTACTCCATTTTTGTGCTAACCAAATATTTTAACCCCGGTTAGCTAAGCCATAGAGCTGCTTCCGGGGAGATTACTCGGAGGTGTTCTATGGAGCAGGTAATCCTTGAAGACGTGCTGGCGCAGATTCGCGCCGCCCTCGAAGCAAATGACCTCACCTCAGCCTCAGCAATCATCGAGTCTCTCAGGCCGGCCGACCAGGCCGACATCTTTTGGGAATTGGACGAAGATGAACAGGCTGTCCTGCTGCCCAAGCTCAACCCGGCCGACGCGGCTGACATTTTTGAAGAATTATACGACGAAGATGCCGCCGAAATAGCTGTGCAACTGCCGCTGACAACGCTGGTGCGCATTGTCAACGAAATGGAACCTGATGAAGCGGCCGACCTGCTGGACGATCTTGATCCGCGGCAGGCCGATGCTATTTTGGCGCAACTTGAAGCGGCGCATCAAATTAAACCGCTCATTGCCTACCCCGACGATACCGCGGGCGGGTTGATGACCTCATCCTTCATCGCTTTGCAGCGACGCATGACCTGCGCTCAGGCCATTGCCGCGATTCGCATGTGGCGTCCCGATGAAGAAACCATCTACTACCTCTTTGTCACCGACCGGCTCAAACGGCTGGCCGGCGTGGTCAATCTGCGCCAACTGATTGTGGCCGCACCCAGCACGCCCGTGGCCAAAATTATGGAATCTGATGTGGTGTACGTGTCCGCCGACACCGACCAGGAGGACTGCGCCGATTTGATGCAGCGCTACGACCTGCTGGCCCTGCCGGTGGTTGACGAAAATATGCATCTGCTGGGCGTAATCACCATTGATGATTTGGTTGACGTCATCCAGGCCGAAGCCAGCGAGGACATTCAGCGGCTGGGCGGTTCCGAGCCGCTGGACCGCGCCTACCTCGATACCAGCATTTTTGCCATTACCCGCAAGCGGATTGGCTGGCTGTTTTTGCTGTTTGGCACGGCCACCCTTACCGCCGGTGTGATGGATGCCTACCAATCGATTTTGGGGTCGGTGGTGGTGCTTTCAATTTTTATCCCCATGCTCATTGGCACCGGCGGTAACGCCGGCTCGCAAACCACCTCCACCATCATCCGCGCTCTGGCCGTGGGCGATGTGGAATGGGTTGATATTTGGCGGGTGTGGCTCCACGAGTTAAGCGTGGGCGCGGTGATGGGAGTGCTGATGGGGCTGGCGGCGCTAACTCTGGTCTACTTCTGGATCGCCGATCTGTCTGTGGCGGTGACTGTAGCCGCCTCAATTTTTGGCATTGTTGTTTGGTCCACCAGCGCCGGCTCGTTGCTACCGCTGATTGCCCACCGCATCAACATCGACCCCACGGTGATTTCCGGCCCGGCCATGAGCACCCTCGTCGATGCCACCGGTTTGTTCATTTACTTTAATATAGCCCGTTTTGTGTTGAATTTATAGCGGTGTTCAACGGTTTCTCCAACATGTGGCCTCGTGGTATAATTGAGCCTTGAGAGAGGCCGGTGAAGAAATCCTTAGACGCCCTCATTTTAATGGTTCTGGTCCTGGCCCGCATTCGGATTGACACGCTGGCCGATACCGTGTTGCCGCAGCGCCACGAAGATGTGCGCCGGCTGGTGGAAGGCTGGTGGCCCGGCTGGAGCCTGGATTTGCTGGCCCACCCGGAAACTGATCCGGTCAGCATGCTGTTGATTGTCACGGCCATTGGCCTGCTGGTTGTCTACCTGGGGCTGGATTTTTTCAGCCGCGACAGCCGGAGCAGCCATCGCTGGAAACTGGGGCTGATTTACGGCATCATCGGGCTGCTGGTGTTTGGCAAAACGCTGCTGCTCATCGATTTGCGCCACCTGCGCGGCCCGGCCAGCTACGCCCACGATGGCGGCGTCATCCAAACCGAAGCCACCATCTCCTATTTTTTGAGCGGCCGCAACCCCTACGTTGAAGATTACGTCAATACCCCCATGGCCGAGTGGGGTTTTTCCGAGTACCGCACCGCCCTGTACCACTACCCCTACCTGCCCTGGACATTTGTCTTTTCCACGCCGGTCTACCTGCTGGCTCAGGCCACATTGGGCTGGTTCGATGAACGATTTGTCTACCTGCTGCTCTTTGCGCTCACGCTGGCGCTCAGCCAAAAACTGGTGGCCGGCCACGCGGAACAGCGTATGGCCGTGGCGCTCATCGGCCTGAACCCGATCCTGGGTGTCAGCCTTATTTTTGGTGAAAACGACCCGTTTGTGCTGGCCTGGGTAGTGCTGGGGTTGTGGCTGCTGCGCCGGGAGCGACCGCTGCTCGGTTCGATGGCCTTTGGGCTGGCCTGCGCCAGCAAGCCCACAGCCTGGTTTCTGGCTCCGTTTTGGCTGCTGTTTTTGCTGCGCGACCGGTGGGGCGGCGCGCTCATCCCGCCGCCGTCTACCTGGAAAATGCAACTGCTCACGCTGCTGCGCCGGGGCTGGACGCTGCCGGTGACGGCGCTGTTGGTCATCGGCCCGTGGCTGGTGTGGAATCCGGCCGCCATGTACGATGACGTCTGGCGCTGGTCGGCGGGGCTGGGGCCAACCGGCTACCAGATTTGGGGCTGGGGCGCCAGCAATTATGTGCTGGCCCTCGGTTGGGTGACCGACCGTTTTGAGTACTGGCCGTTCATCATTCCCGGTGCGCTGGTCACGCTGCCGCTGCTGGCGGCGCTGTTGTGGCGGCAGGCGCGTGTTAACACGCTCGGCACGATGTTGTACGCCTACTGCGTGCTGCTGGCCGCCTTCTTTTACGTTTCGCGCTTTTTGCAACCCAATTATTTGGGTTACATTTTGGGATTTCTAACTCTGGCCATGCTGATTGATGACGAATGAATTAATTTTTGGAGGAAATAATGCTCAACGAAAAAGATGCTGCCCCTGATTTTGCTTTGCGCGACGATACCGGCCAGCCGGTCAAACTGTCCGATTTCCGCGGCCAGCGGGTGTTGCTTTACTTTTACCCCAAGGCGATGACCAGCGGCTGCACCCTGCAAGCCCAGGATTTGCGTGATGACATCGCCAAATACCAAAACGCCGGGGTGGTGGTGATTGGCATCAGCCCGGACCCGGTTAAAAAACAGGCCCAGTTCAAAACCAAGGAAAATCTGCCGTTTATGCTGCTGGCCGATGAAAATCACGAGGTGGCCGAAAAATACGGCGTTTGGGTTGAAAAATCAATGTACGGGCGCAAGTATTGGGGCGCCGAGCGCACCAGTTTTTTGATCGGTGCGGATGGAACCATTGAGCAGATTTTCCGCAAAGTGAAACCCAAGGAACACAACGCGCAGGTGCTGGCCGCGCTCGGGGTGGAATGAGCCGATAGTCGTTAAAATTGGAAAGGACACAAACTATGAAAGTTTTCGGTGTTCAAAAATGCCGCCGGGCCGGTTCAAAAGCCGGTGAGAAAGCGGCCTTTTGGCTGCTGCTGGGGATGGCCGCCGGCGTTGGCACAATTATGGTGGCCGCGCGCTGGCTGAAAAAAGAAGAGCAGCCCGCGCCGCCGGCGCGCCGGCCGGTAAAAAGAGCCGAACCGCCGCGGCCGGCCCCGTCTGCCCGCCGCACCGGTGAACCGCTCGCGGCAGCAGTGGCAGAGGAGCCGGCGCCCGCCGTCACTGAAACCAGGCCGCCGCGCCGGTTGCGCGGGGCAACCCGACCGTCTGCCGGGGATGACCTGACCAAAATTGAAGGCATCGGCCCCAAAATTTCGGGCTGGCTCACCGAGGCCGGGCTAACCACTTATGCCCAGTTGGCCGCCGCCAGCCCGGAGCAGATCAGCCAGATTTTGCAGGCAGCCGGTCATCGGCTGGCCAGGCCGGATACGTGGCCGGAGCAGGCCGCTCTGGCCGCCGCCAGCCGGTGGGATGAATTGGCCGCTTTGCAGGCCACGCTCAAAGGTGGCCGGCGGGTGAGTTAAAAACGGGGCACGCGCTCGGCGCGTGCCCCGTTTTTTCATTCGCCAAACCGCAGCCTACAACTCCGGGGAGCGGCTGGCAATCTTCTCTTTAACCTGCGCAATGAACTCGGCCACGGGCAGGCCGTTTTGGCGGCTGTTGTCGCGCCGGCGCAGGGCCACCGTTTCATTTTCAATTTCCTGATCGCCAATCACCAGTTGATAGGGCACCTGCATCAACTGCGCCTGCCGGATTTTGGCGTTCATGCGGTCCGTGCCCAAATCGGCGCTGGCGCGGATGCCGGCGGCGCGCAGCCGTTTTTGCAACTGCACCGCGTAGTCGTTGTGGGTATCGGTGATGGGGATAACCCGCGCCTGTTCCGGGCTGAGCCAAACCGGGAATTTGCCGGCGTAGTGCTCAATCAAAAAGCCGATCATGCGCTCGTGGGTGCTGAGCGGGGCGCGATGAATGCACAGCGGCGTTTCGTGCTCGCCAGCAGAACTGACGTACGACAGATTGAAGCGGGCCGGCACGGCAAAATCAACCTGATTGGTGGCCAGGGTAAACTCGCGGCCAATGGCGCTCCAAATTTGGACATCGATTTTGGGACCGTAAAAGGCGGCTTCGTCCGGCACTTCGATGTAAGGCACGTTGTTGTTGACCATTGCCCGGCGCACCATTTCTTCGGTTTTAAGCCACAACGTTTCGTTGTCTACATATTTTTTGCCCAGCCCTTTTTTGTGGTGGGTGCTGAAGCGCATCACGTACTGGTCAATCTGGAAGATTTTAAAGTATTCCAGATACATATCAATCACGTCGATGAATTCGGCCTCAAACTGCTCCTCCGAGCAGTAGATGTGGGCGTCGTTCATTTGCATGGAGCGGACACGCATCAGCCCAAACAGCTCGCCGGATTTTTCAAAGCGATAGCAGGTGCCATATTCGGCCAGTTTTACCGGCAGGTCGCGGTAACTATGCGGCGTGGCGGCAAATATTTTGTGGTGGAAAGGGCAGTTCATCGGCTTGATGAAGTAGCGCACGCCTTCCATTTCCATGGGCGGGTACATGCTTTCCTCGTAATAGGGCAGGTGGCCGCTGCGGATAAACAGGTCTTCTTTGGTGAGGTGCGGGCTGCGGACGCGGCTGTAACCGTGCGCTTCTTCCTGTTCTTTGGCCAGCTTTTCCAGCTCTTCAATGATGATGCCGCCGTTGGGCAGCCACAGCGGCAGGCCGGGGCCAACCTCTTCGTCAAAGGCAAAAATTTCAAGCTCTTTGCCCAGCTTGCGGTGATCGCGTTTTTTGGCTTCTTCCAGCATGTCCAGGTGTTGTTGCAGCGCTTTTTTGTTGGGCCAGGCCGTGCCGTAAATGCGCTGAAGCATCGGGTTGTGCTCGTCGCCGCGCCAGTACGCCCCGGCCACCGTCATCAATTTAAACCCGTCCGACGGGATTTTGCCGGTGTGCTCCACATGCGGGCCGCGGCACAAATCCTCAAACGAGTCCTGCCGGTAGGTGCTGATGACCGGCTTTTCGTCGGTTTCGTTGCCGTACTCATCGATGCCGCCCTGCGCCAGCCCGTTGATCAGCTCTATTTTGTAGGGCTGGTCTTTGAACAGCGCGCGGGCCTCATCGGCGCTGACCTCGCGGTACTGAAAGGCGTGCTTGCCGCCGATAATCTGGCGCATCCGTTTTTCAATGGCGGCCAGATCGTCCGGGGTAAAGGTGCGGGGTTTGCCGCTGCTGTCTTTGCCCAGATCAAAATCGTAGTAAAAGCCGGTATCAATGGGCGGGCCGATGCCCAGCCTGACATCGGGGTACATTTCCTGCACCGCCTGGGCCATGACGTGGGCGGCGCTGTGGCGCAGCTTGTACAACTCGTCTTTTTCAAGTTCACTTGATTTCATTATTGCCTCCAAAAATAAAAAATCCTTCGCTCGTTTTGAGGCGAAGGAAAACGTTCCACGCGGTTCCACTCAAATTTCGCTGCCCGGTTTGCAGGGCAACGCTCGTTGAGGCCGATAACGGAGCCAGCCGTCACCCCATACTGGCCGGTGGGCGTTGGGGGGTGCGCTTGCCAGGGGTTTTGGGCGGGGCCGGGTGAAGACAGCTTGCAGCCGGCGGCTGTCTCTCTCTGGCACGCAGCGATCCGCTTACTCGTCTGGCGCACTGCTTTAGTAGCCAAAAGTGTAACACGAAGGCCGGGCTGTGTCAATCCCGGCGGAATTTAAAATTTGACCGGATGCGGCTATAATCTTTTTTTATGATTTAACCGGAGGGAAAACACAATGGGCAAACTTGAAGCCATCTGGCTAAAACGAATGAAAGCCGGGCCAATGGACCCGCAGCAGCGAGCCACGCTCAAGGCGGGCGCGGGGCTGGTGGGCAACGCCAATCAGGGCGGCAAACGACAGGTGACCATCATAGAGCGCGAAAAGTGGGACACCGTGATGGCCGCTATGGGCGCCGATCTGGACCCGGCGGCGCGGCGGGCCAACTTGATGGTCAGCGGCATCAAACTGGCGGATACCCGCGGCCAGGTGCTGCAAATTGGCGGCTGCCGGGTGCGCATTTACGGCGAAACCCGGCCGTGCGAAGTGATGGACGAAGCTCTGTCCGGCCTGCGCGAATCGCTGGGCGATGGCTGGGGCGGCGGCGCGTTTGGTGAAGTGCTCGATGACGGCGAAATTGCGGTGGGTGACGAGGTTAAGTGGCTGGCATAACCGCGGTTAAAAACAGCCGGCTGATCAACGCGCTGCCATTTTATTACGGCTGGGTTATTTTGGCGGTAGGCACGCTGGGCACGGTGATGATGGGCCCCAGCCAAACCTTTACCGTCAGCATTTTTATTGATTATCTCATCGCCGATCTGGGGATTTCGCGAGCCAATATGTCGCTCACATACGGGCTGGCCACGCTCACCGCCTCGCTGCTGCTGCCGGTTACCGGCCGGCTGGTCGATCGCTACGGCTCGCGCCGGATGGTAGTGCTGGTGGTGCTGGGGCTGGGGCTGGCCAGTTGGTGGATGAGCTGGGTTCAGGGGGCGTTGGCCGCGTTTGCCGCCATGTTGGCGCTGCGTTTTTTTGGCTTTGGCTCGCTGCAACTGGTCAGCAACAACGTGATTGCTCAGTGGTTTATCCGGCGGCGCGGGCTGGTGATGGGCATCTCTGGCCTCAGCCTGCCCATCGGCCTGCTGATTTTTCCGTGGCTGACCCAGTTTTTGATTGGCCATTTTGGCTGGCGCGATGCCTGGACCGCGCTGGGCGGGCTGGTTTGGCTGGTGATGCTGCCGGTGGGCTGGTTTTTGTTTAAAGACCGCCCCGAACAGTACGGCCTCCGGCCCGATGGCGATGCGCCGGCGCCCGGCCCCTCGCCGCTGTCGCTGGCCGCCGAAGAAAACTGGACGCTGGCCGAAGCCCGCCGCACCGGCGCTTTTTGGATTTTCGCTGTAGCGCTGTCAACAATGACGATGATTTTAGCCGGGCTGGTGTTCCATCAGATTTCGCTGTTTGAGGTGCGCGGCATGGGCCGCGATACGGCCCTGATCGCGTTCAACGTCATCGCCCTGTTTTCGATCATCAGCAATCTGGGCATGGGCCGCCTGCTCGACAGGTATTCGGCCCGGCTGTTGCTGGCGCTGACCATGCTGCTGCTGGCGGCAACCATGATCATGGTGCAGGTGATGTCGACGCCGGGGCAGGCTTTTTTATACGCGGCGCTGCAAGGGCTGGTCAGCGGGGTTTTCAGAGTAATGGATTCGACGGTGTGGGCCAAGTATTTTGGCCGGCTGCACCTGGGCGCTATTCGCGGCGCAACGATGATCGGCGTTATTGGCGCAACCTCGCTGGGGCCGTATGCTCTGGGGCTGAGCATGGACCATTGGGGGAGCTACGCGCCGGTTATCAGCGGGTTGTTGGTTGTGCCGCTGACAATTGCTGTGGTGGCTCTGCTGATCAAACGGCCAACCAAAAATTGAGTCTAGCCAGAAAGCCTCAGGTTAATTATAATGAATATCAGCGCTTTTTAGGGGATTACCGTGCCAGCGACCCTGCTCAAAACAAAACTGTATATCCCTCCCGCCCGGCCCCGATTGGTCGGCCGGCCGCATTTGGTGCGCCAGCTTGATGACGGCTTGCAGCGCAAGCTGACGCTTATTTCTGCGCCGCCCGGCTTTGGCAAAACCACGTTACTCAGCGCCTGGGCCAACATGCACCAGCAGCAGGCTGCTCGTGTGGCCTGGTTCTCGGTAGACCAAAACGATAACGACCCCGTGCGTTTTTGGCACTACGCCATTGCTGCCCTGGATATGGCCCAGCCCAACGTCGGCGCGGACGCCCTCTCGCTGCTCACCGAACCGCAAGCGCCGCCCATCGAAGAAATTTTAACAGTGCTGATCAACGCCATGGCCGGCAGTGCGGACAAGCTGGTGCTGGTGCTCGACGACTACCATTTGATTGAAAGCGACCAGATTCACCACGGCCTCACCTTTTTTCTGGATCATCTGCCGCCCCAACTCCATTTGATGATCACCAGCCGCAGCGACCCGCCTTTACCGCTCACCCGGCTGCGGGTGCGCAACCAGCTTGTGGAACTGCGCGATGCCGACCTGCGCTTTACCCCCGCCGAGGCCGCCATCTTTTTAAACCAGATCATGAATCTCGAATTGTCGCCGGACGAGATGGCCGCGCTGGAAGGCCGCACGGAAGGCTGGATTGCCGGGCTGCAACTGGCCGCCCTGTCTATGCAGGGCCGCAGCGACGCGCCAAGCTTTGTGAAAGCCTTTACCGGCAGCCATCGCTACATCATCGATTACCTGGCAGAAGAGGTGCTGGCCCAGCAGCCGTCCCACATCCGCACCTTTTTGCTGCACACCTCAATTTTAAACCGATTGAACGGCCCGTTGTGTGATGCCATGCTGGGCCGAACAAATGGCCTGGCCACCGGCCCGGCAACTGCCGGTAGTCAGGCTGTGCCCGGCCCCGGTGCGGCCAGCCAGGAAATTTTGGAGTATCTGGATCAGGCCAACCTGTTTGTTATTCCGCTCGACAGCCACCGGCGCTGGTATCGCTACCACCACCTGTTTGCCGATTTTTTGAGCGCGCACCTGCGGCAAACTGTGGACCCCGGCCTGCAAATTGAGCTTCATCGCCGGGCCTGCCGCTGGTACGCCAGCCAGGGCTTTACCAGCGAGGCCATCAACCACGCCCTTGACGCCGGCGACACCACCGAAGCGATGCGCCTGATTGAGTCGGTAATTATCGACTTGCTGGTTGGCGGTGAGGTGGTTATTGTCAGCGGCTGGTTAGACCGGCTGCCGGAGGCGCTGATTTTGGAGCGACCCCGGCTGGGTCTGGGCAAAGGCTGGTCGGCGGTGATGTTGTTTCAGTGGGATGAGGTTGACAAATACCTTACCGCCGCAGAAACGGTGCTGGCCGGCATGGATGTCAACGACCCAGACCGGAGCCAGGGTTGGGATGCTCGGGCCATTGAAAATATGCAGGGCGAAGCTGCGGCTATGCGGGCGATGCTGGTGGGTAGCCAGAAAAACCGGACCGAAGAGGCGGTGGCATTGTGCGAACAGGCGCTCGAAAAACTGCCCACCGATACTCCCAACAGCGCCACTGCTCGCAGCATCATTTATATGACGCTGGGCAACGGTTACGAAGCGCTGGGCAAGCTGGATCAGGCCAGCGCCGCGCTGGAGCAGGCATTGGCCATCAGCCTGCCCACCAACAAGATCATTATTTCGCTGACGGTGCTCAGCAATCTGGCCCGCCTGCAGGAAGAACAGGGCAAACTTCAGCGCGCCGCCGAATATTACTCGCGAGCCATTAATCTGGTTGAACAAAAAAACGCGGAACAGGCGTCCCCATTTCCGGCAGCCCGCTGGACCTACATTGAACTGGCCGAGCTGAACCGGGAATGGAACAATCTGGAAGAAGCCAAACGCCTGTTGACCATTGCGGTTGATTTAAAGCAGCAGGTGAACATACTGGGCGGAAATCTGGCCATTGCCTACCTGGTGCTGGCCCGCATTTTGCAGGCCGAAGGCGACATTGCCGGCGCGCTCGATGCCATTCAACAAGCTACCGAGCTGACATCACCAACCTCGCCGGTGATGCTCTGGGTTGCGGCGGTGCAGGCCCGGCTGTGGCTGGCCCAGGGCAACCTGGCTGCGGCGGCGCAGTGGGGGCAAACCAGTACCCTGCTGCTGGACAACCTGCTTGACTCGCGCATTGACCATCACTTCCACCTCCCCGGCGAATATCTGACGCTGGCCCGGATTTTTATGGCCCAGGAACAGTTTGAACCTGCCGAACAAATCATAGATCGGCTCAAAACAGCCGCTCAGGCTACCGGCCGCAATGGCCGGCTGGTAGAGATTTTTATTGTGGAAGCCTTGTTGCGGCAGGCGCAGGGCGACATTGAAGCGGCGCTATCAACGTTGGCCGGAGCGGTGGCGCTGGCCGAACCGGGCGGCTTCGTTCGCATTTTTGCCGATGAAGGCCGGGCAATGGCCAACCTGTTGCAGCAACTCAAAAACCGGGCGGTGGGACTAAACCCGCGCTACCTGGATAAATTGATCGGCGCCTGCCTGAATCTACCTCAACCGGAAGCCCCGGCTCCGGCCGGCCCGGCGCTCGCGCCGCCCAAACCGGCGGCCCAGAGTCTGCTCATCGAACCCCTCAGCGACCGTGAATTAGAGGTGCTGCAATTGGTAGCCGAGGGCTACTCCAACCGGGAAATTGCCGAAAAGTTGTTTATTACGGTGGGAACCGCCAAAACCCACACCATCAACATCTACCGCAAGCTCGATGTTAACAGCCGCACCCAGGCTGTGGCCCGCGCCCAAGAGATGGATTTGATTTAACATTTTCGCCTTCGTTGCACTGATCCCAACTATTTCAAAAGAATGATGAGTGAAGACGTTACGTTTGTCAGTTTGCTGCGCAATCCAAATGGTTGTTGACGTAAGTAAAGGGGATATAGTATAATCTGCTTGGATACAACACTTGCTGCGTTTATTACCCACAAAATTACCCATTGAAAACAAAGGAACAGGGCGTTACATGCTTTTAGGGGCAGCCTCCACCTTAAGTACGATTGCATTTAGGCATAGGTGACGATATAATTAATTTCGGATAATATTTAGGAGTGGATTGTGGCAATTGAGACACATCGTCTAGAAAATTATGGTTCTGATGGCGGCGGATATGATGAAAATATTCTGCCCAAAGGAGCCGTATTGCAGAGCCGGTACGAAATAAAAAAGGTGCTGGGCGTCGGCGGCATGGGGGCCGTTTATCTGGCGCAAGACCTTCGTTTTACCGGAATTGCCAGATGGTGTGCCCTCAAAGAAATGATCAGCACCACGCCCGACCCGCACGTGCGTCGGCTGGCGGTACAAAGTTTTATGCGCGAGGCCAATCTGCTGGTGCAGTTGCGGCACCCCGGCATCCCCCAAATTTATGATTTCTTCACCGAATCCGTTCGCAGCTATGTGGTCATGGAATTTGTTGAGGGCCAAAACCTGGAAGAAGTGCTGGAAGGCACCCAGGGAATGTTAAAAGAGGAAATTGTTTTGGATTGGGCAATTCAGGTGTGCGATGTGCTGATCTACCTGCACAGCCAGGAACCGCCCATCATTTTCAGAGACCTCAAGCCTTCTAACATTATGCTGCGCGATAACAACAAAATCGCGGTGATTGATTTTGGCATTGCCAAAGCGTTTGACTCCGGCCAGAAAGGCACCATGATTGGCACAGAGGGGTATTCGCCGCCGGAGCAGTACAAAGGCATTGTTGACCCTCGCGGCGATATTTACGCCCTGGGGGCTACCTTGCACCACCTGCTCACCAAACGCGACCCGCGCCTTGAGCCGCCTTTTACTTTTCACGAAGAAGCGCCGCGCCTGCTCAACCCCGCGCTCACAGAAGCCGCAGACAAGGCCATTATGCGGGCGCTGGAATACGAACCGGAAAAGCGCTTTCAATCGGCGCATGCGTTTAAAGATGCGCTGGAAGCGGCGCTCAAAAAACAGGCGCCGCCACCTTCGGCCTCGGCCAGCACGCAGGTATTGCCATCCAAACCCAATTCAACTACCGTGCTGACCGATCCCGCGTCCAGAGCGCAGCCGCCGGCGCAGCAGCCCGCTTATCCGCCGCCGCCGGGTTACCAGTATCCGCCGGGTTACCAATACCCGCCGGGTTACCCGCCGCCCCAATACCCGCCTCAATATGCCGGGCAGCCCTACCCGGGCTATCCGCCTATGCCAGGCTACGCCGATGAGGCCGAGGACGATCTGGCTGACTCGATTTTGCCGGTTTGGAAGTTCAAGGTTGAGGACGAGGTGCGCGGCTCGGTGACTGTTGATAAAAACCGGCTGTACGTACCGGTTTACGATAACAACATTTACGCCCTCGATATAAAAACCGGCGAATTTCAGTGGAAATATGCCACAGATGCCGGCCTGGCCACCAAACCGTTTGTGTACAAGGACTCAATAATTTTTGGCTCGGAAGACAGGGTGGTCTACGCTATTACCACCTCGGGCCGGTTGATGTGGACCTGCCCCACCGAAGGCCGGATTCGGTCATCGGCCACGGTTGAATTTGATCACGCCTTTTTTGGCTCTGATGACAACCGGCTGTACGCGGTTAACGCCCAAACCGGGCGGGTGATCTGGCGTTTTGAGGCCATCGGCCCCATCCGCTCTACCCCGGCCCTGGGCGATGAGTTGGTTTATGTAGGGTCAGAAGATGGCCACGTTTACGCCGTCGATCTGTCGTCGGGCGCGTCCCGTTGGAAATTCCGAACCAACCGGGGGGTAACTTCCAGCCCCACCGTTTACAAAGACCTGGTGATCATCGGTTCCAGCGACCGCAATGTTTATGGTCTCGAGGCTAAATCGGGGTATTCGGTCTGGCGGGTGCGGACCGGCCAGGTGGTGATCTCCAGCCCGGTGGTGATTGACGGTACGGTTTACGTTGGCGGCGTTGACAAACACCTGTACGCCATCGATGCCAAAACCGGGCGGGTGCAGTGGAAATTTGATGCCGAATCTCAAATTGTGTCCACGCCGGCCGTTACCGATGACGCCATTTATTTTGGCACTTCAAACGGCGAAGTGATCAGCATTAGCCGGAAAGACAGAAAAATCCGGTGGAAATTTAAAACCGGCGGGCCGGTGCCATCATCACCCCAGGTGAAAGATGGCGTGGTTTACATTGGTTCTACCGATCATTATGTATATGCGCTCCCTGCCTAGCATTAATTTTGACCGGCTGTTGAAAAACAGCCTTTGCCAGCGGTGAGATTTTTAAAGCGTCTTTTTTTGCAACCAGACACATCTATGGACGAAGTAAATTTGCCGGCGCAAACCTCAAATCCAGACGCAACCCTCACCCCGGGCAAACTTGGCCAGCTTCCGGCCGGGCTTCACGTGGGGTACACTTCTGATGTGGGCCAAAAGCGGGAACGCAACGAAGACTCGCTGCAAATAGTGGTTTCTCATTTGCAGCACGATCTGGGGCTTGAGCCGTTTGGCCTGTTTATTGTAGCCGACGGTATGGGCGGACATCAAAAAGGTGAATTGGCCAGCGCTCTGGCGGCCCGAGTGGCGGCCAGCAGCCTGCTAAAAGATGTTTACCTGCCGTTCCTTTCAAGCGATAAAAGCGCCGACAACCGTCCGTTGAATGAGGCGCTGCAAGTGGCCGTTGAACAGGCCAACAAAGCCGTTATCAAACAGGTGCCGGAGGGCGGGACCACCATTGTGCTGGCGCTGGTGATGGGCAACAACGCCTATATTGCTCACGTTGGCGATTCGCGGGCCTATGTTTTAAAGCAGGGCGCGCTCAAACAAATTACCGAAGATCACTCGCTGGCCAAAAAACTTGAGCAAATGGGCCAGTCTGCCGAAGAAGTCCAGCAAGCCCAGAGCGTGCTCTATCGGGCTATTGGTCAGGGTGAGTCGATTGACGTTGATACCCGAATTCAGCATTTGCCGCCCGGATCATCGCTGTTATTGTGCAGTGATGGCTTGTGGGGTATGATTGACGATAGTACCATCAAATCAATCCTGGATAGCGCCGCTTCGCCGCAGGCTGCCTGTAATGAATTAATTGCGGCGGCTAATGCGCAAGGCGGCCGCGATAATATCACCGCGATTGTTGTTTCGATGGGGCTGGACACCTGACTTCCTGCGCTTTTTCAAACCGATAATCTTTGAAAGCAGCTCTTATGCAAACCGAAAAAGATTATTACCGTATATTACAGGTTGATAATACCGCTACTGAAGACCAGATCAGGAAGTCTTACCGGGTTTTGGTTCGGCAGCATCACCCTGATGTCAACAAAGACCCGGCAGCGGCAGAAACCTTCAAAGATATTCAGGAAGCCTACGAGGTTTTAGGCGACCCGGACCAGCGGCGCTCCTACGACCGGATGCGTGAGGCTGGCGGGCAAGACCGCTCGTCGTCGCTTTCGATGCGGGCATTAATCAGCCACAAAACGCTGATGACCAATGTTGAAGAGCAGGCCATTTATGTGCTGCTGGATATTAGCCCCGCCACAGATTTGCCAACATCCCGGTTGCCGTTAAACCTGTGCCTGGTGCTCGACCGCAGCACCTCGATGCAGGGCATGCGCTTGCAGCAGGTTAAAGAAGGAACGCGCCAGATCATCGACCGGCTCAACCCCCACGACTCGCTCAGTGTGGTGGTGTTCAGCGACCGGGCCGAGGTGATTCTGTCTAACCAAACCGGCATGGACCGGGCGATGGCCAAATCTATTGTCAGCACCATTCAGCCCAGCGGTGGCACAGAAATGTTGCAAGGGCTAACGGCCGGCCTGCGTGAAATTGAGAAAAACCGAAGCAAAACATCGGTTAATCACCTCATTTTGCTTACCGATGGGCAGACCTACGGTGACGAACAGGGTTGCCTGGAAAAAGCCGAATGGTCCGGCCACAACCAGATCAGCCTGACAACAATGGGGGTGGGGTCTGATTGGAACGAAAATTTGCTGGACCAGATGGCTTCATCTTCGGGCGGTACATCGGTGTATATTGACTCGCCCCGGAAAATTGTGGACATCTTTAAAGAGACCATTCGCGAATTGAGTACGGTGGTTGCCCGCGAATTGTCAATGAACATCAACCCCAACGCGGGCGTAAAATTCCACGAGGGATTTCACATTACACCGCATATTCACCGGCTTGAAGTTCGCGCCGATAAAGCCATTCTTGGCCCGTTGGGTACCGGCAACGCCAAAACCATTTTGATGGAATTTAGAGTGCAATCACACCCCATCGTCGAAGAGCGCCGCCTGATGCGCTTAACAATTGATGGCGATGTTCCCAGCCAGTCTAACCGCCGCAGTTGGGAATGGGTTGATATTGCGGTTAATTTTTTTGATGGCCCCCAGGCCAGCGGCGAAATCCCGTCAACCATTGTCACGGCGTTGGGCAAGTTAGCCATCTTTAAAATGCAGGAAAAAGCAATGGAAGACCTGGAGACCGGTAATGTTAGTTCGGCTACGCAGCGTCTGGAAACTATGGCCACCCGCTTGCTCAACCTGGGCGAAACCGATCTGGCTCGCGCCGCGTTGCTGGAAGCGGGCCGATTGGCCAGAACCGGCGCTCTGTCTGCCGAAGGCCGGAAAAAAATCAAATATGGAACTCGAAGTTTATCCATTTTACCGAAGGAGATTAAGCCGTGATAAAGTGCCCTTTTTGTGGAACAACTCACGTCGCCAACACTCTTTTTTGCAGCGAATGTGGCACCTATCTGCTGGAGGATGATCGCCGCGGCACTGACCCGTTGGGAACCGACGAAATTGGCTGGGTGGGCGAGGAGGAAGAAGACAGCGAATCTAATCCGCTTATCAAAGGCACCGGGCCACTGACCATCCGGCTAAAAATTGCCGAAAGCGGCCGGGAAATTGAAACCACGCTCAACAAAGCTATCCACATGGGCCGGCTTGACCCTGCCAGCGATGTTTTCCCTGAAATTGATTTGACCAACGATAACGGCCTGGAAAAAGGCGTTTCCCGGCGGCACGCCCGCATTCTCAAACGCGAAGGCACCGTGGTGGTTGAAGACCTGGGCAGCATCAACGGCACATTTATCAACAGCAAACGGCTGGCTCCCTATTTGCCAGAAGTGCTGCGCCACGGCGACCAGCTTCAACTGGGCAAACTGCTCATCGAAGTAGATATGCATTGATGCAGAATTTCAATAGTGGGAACAAAGGAGATGCCAAGTGTCGATCACAGTGATTATTCACGTTTCTGGCGGCGATGCGATTGTTGGCGAAATTGAGGCAATGCCAGACCCGCGGGCCAATTACGTCACCTTTACCAATGTTCGGGCGCGAGACGGCAAGCCGGTGGTTTACATTGATCGCGAAGCCAGCCGGGTGTTGTTTCCGTGGCACCGGATCAGCTTTTTAGAAACTCTGCCCTCGGAAGAAGACCAGGAAGATATTGAGTCCTTCTTCCGCGATTAACCAACCGGGCTAAAAGCTACAACCGCCACGCCGCAGGGGGTGGCGGTTTTTTGTTGACATTTAACCCTGCCACAGGTAAGATACGCGTTTTAGCGTTACAAAAAGTAAAGAAAGGTTGTTGTTAATTATGGCTGTTCAACAAGTTTCGCCGGTAACCTGCCCCAACTGCCGGGCTCAATTTACCGCGCCCATTCAGAATGTGATCAATGGGCAGGATTATGCAATGAAAGAAGCCTTTTTGCAGGGGCAGCTCAATCTCATTCAATGTCCCCAGTGCGGGTTTACCGGTGCGGCCAGTGTACCGCTGCTTTATTATGATTTGGAAAAAGAGCTGGCTTTTGTTCACGTGCCAGATCAGCTTAATTTGCTGGGCAGTACGCAGGAAAAAATTATTGGTGACCTCACCAACAAATTGTTTAACAGCCTGCCCAAAGAGCAGCAAAAATTTTATCTGCTTAACCCCAAAAGCTTTCTAACTCTGGAAAACCTGCTCAAAGCAGTTCTTGAAGCCGATGGCATTACCGAAGAAATGCTCCAGGCTCAGGAAGAACGCATGAAATTGCTGGAAGAATTTTTCAAGGCGCCCGATGAAAAAGCGCTCAAAGAAAAAGTGCGCGCCAACGATGACAAACTCGACCGGCAGTTTTTTGAGATTCTCACCGCCTACATGCAGTCCGCCCAAATGATGGGTGACCAGTCTCAGGCCGAATCCTTTTTCACCCTGCGCATGCTCATCAGCCGCTGGAGTTCCAAAGGCAAAGAAATTGTCGCCGAAATTGATAAAGAGCTGGGCATTGTGGTGCTCAAAAACCAGGAAGAAATGCTGGAACGATTGCAGGCCGCTGCCACCCCCCGGGAATTTGAAGAGCTGGTGGTTGCCGGTTTTGGTTTGCTCGATTACAGCTTTTTCCAAACCCTGACCGGTAAAATCGATAAACTGGCTGCCAGCGGCGACCAAAAAACCGCCCAGTCGCTCCGGGAGTTGCGGGCCAAAGTATTGGAAACCAAAGAAAAGCTCGAAGCGGCCAACCGGGCCGAACTGGAAAAAGCCGGCAAACTGTTGCAGGAAATCATCGAATCAAAACAGCCGGTGACCACCATCGAAAAGAAGCTGGATCAAATCAACGATGCCTTCTTCTTTCTGTTGCAAGCCAACATCGAAGAAGCCCAGCGCCAGGGCCGCGAAGACGTAGCGAAAAACCTGCAAACGCTGGGGGCCATCGCCGCCCAAAAACTCCGCGAAAAATTCCAGGGCCAGGGCGGGCCTCAACCGCAGGCCGCGCCCCAAATCCAAATCGCCACGCGGTAACTCCAAAACAAAACGGGCCGGGGCGACAAAACTGTCGCCCCGGCCCGTTTTTTATTGCCACGTTTTTTATACTACCCGGCAAAATTCTACCGTCCGGGTATCGCTGTCGTAAACCACATACGACGCGCCCGGCCCATCCTGCGGACGGCCAACGCTGCCCACGCCCACCACGTAAGTTTCGTTTTCTGCCAGTTGAAAAACGGGTTTGTATTCGCGCAGCAGTTTGTTGGTGCGGGTAAACCGCCAAGCCAACTGGCGATGGGTGTGGCCGTGAAACAACAACGGCACCCCGGCGTCAAACAACAACCCAATCGATTGCCACAGATAGTCTTCTTCAAAATCCAGGTACGGGAACAGCTTGCCGTTGCGCCGCACCTGCGGATTGGCCAGCAAATCGGCCAGCGATTTGATTTTTGGCGACCATACCGGCGCGGCGTGGGCCAGCCACATCTCCGAGAATTGCAGCAGCGGCGGCAGGGCCAGCGCCCACTGCTGGTTGTCCGGCGACAGGTACCGCCAGTTTGAAACTTCCCAGTTGCCAAATACGGTGGGGATATTGGCCGAGCGCACCACCTCGACGCTGGCATCAGTGCCCACATCTCCCAGGCAATAAAAAGCGTCCGGGCTGTGGCGCTGCGCGTCGGCCAGAATTTGCTGCAATGCGGTAGTGTGGTTGTGGATGTCTGAGAAGATGATGTAACGCATAGGTGAAAAATAACACCGGCCATGCGCTGAGTCAAATAGGACCAAGGACGAATGACGAGCGACGAATGGTGTTAGTGTCTTTAGTTTTTCGCCACAAATTTTCTTACAACGTGTTACGTGTTGCGTGTTCCGTTTGCAGCGCGTTTTTTACGCAACACGAACCCAAAACTTAAAACTTAAAACTTAAACCTCAAAACTTAAAACTCACTCAACTCACTTTGTCCGCTACTTAGACAACCCCCTCAAATTAAGCTATAATCCCCATTCAAAACTACCCCGGCAAGGAGAAGAGTCACCTTGAGCAAGTATCAACGCGTCACCGGCATGCGCGATGTGTTATTTGACGACCAGCCCTACTGGCGCTTCATTTTGAGCAAAATTCAGGAAACCGCCGACCTCTTTGGCTACCGGCGCATCGATACCCCGCTGCTGGAACAGGCCAGCCTGTTTGTGCGCGGCGTCGGCGAAGGCACCGACATTGTCGAAAAAGAA
This sequence comes from Anaerolineae bacterium, assembly GCA_022071955.1. GTDB lineage: Bacteria > Chloroflexota > Anaerolineae > 4572-78 > J111 > J095. The sequence goes on along the minus strand of JAJVIM010000012.1, from coordinate 163,510 downwards.
ATGTACATTTTTGACGACCGCGACGGCGAGCAGTTGGCCCTGCGGCCGGAATTTACCGCCGGAATTATGCGCGCTTTTGTGGAAAACGGGCTGCACACCCTGCCCGCGCCGCTGCGCCTGTGGACGGTTGGCCCGCTGTTTCGGCACGAGCGGCCGCAGGCCGGGCGCTATCGCCAACACAGCCAGTTTGATATCGAGGTCATCGGCGAGCAGGACCCGGCCGTGGATGTGGAAGTGATCAACGTGGCCTGGCATCTGTTCACCAATTTGGGCTTTTTTGGCCTGCGGTTGTACATCAATTCCACCGGTTGCCCCAATTGCAAGCCGCAGTACGTGCAAAAACTGGTTGAATATTTTAGCCAATTTTCCGCCCAGCTCCCGCCCGATGATCAGATGCGGCTGCAAAAAAATCCGCTGCGCATTTTAGACAGCAAAGAAGCGGCCACCCAGTCCCTGCTGGAAAACGCGCCGCGCATCACCGAGCACCTGTGCGCCGAGTGCGACGATCACTTTGCCCGGCTCAAACGCTATCTCGATGCGCTGGAGCGGCCCTACGTGGTCGATCACAAAATTGTGCGCGGGCTGGATTATTACACCAAAACCGTGTTTGAAATTAAAGCCGATGGCCTGGGTAGCCAGGATACCATTTGCGGTGGCGGCCGCTACGATGGCCTGGTTGAAGAAGTGGGCGGGCGGCCCACGCCGGGCATCGGTTTTGGCTCCGGTATCGAGCGCTACGTCATCGCTCTGCGCCATTTGGGGATCGAGCCGCCGGCCGAGCCGCTGCCCAAAGTGACGGTCTCTTATTTGGGCGAAGCGGCCAAAGTGGCCGCGCTCAAGCTGGTTGTTGAGCTGCACAGCGCCGGCATTGGCGTGCAGCTTACCCCCGGCGACCGCAGCCTGAAGGCGCAACTCAAAGCGGCCAACCGCGCCGAAGCCGCGTACGCCGTCATTTTGGGTGAAGACGAGATCAAAGCCGGGCAGGCCACGGTGCGCGCCCTCAGCGACAGCCGGCAAACTACGGTGGCGCTGGCCCAACTCCCGGCCTGGCTGGCCGAAAGATTGGCCTGATGTCCGCGCCAGCGCACATTCCTGAGCCGGCGTTTAAGCGGGTGGGGCTGCTGTACCACCCCAAGCTGGCCGAATCGCGGGTGATGGCCGCCGAAATTTTTGAGGCCGTCGAAAGCCGCGGCGCGTCGGGCTGGGTCAGTTCGGTGTGGGATGAAGCCGCCATTCGCGAGCCGGTGGCCTCGTCCGATTTGCTGATTGTGCTCGGCGGTGATGGTTCGATGTTGCGCGCGGCCCGGCTGGCCGCGCCGTACCGCATTCCAATTTTGGGCGTCAATATGGGCCGGCTGGGTTTTTTGAGCGAAGCTCAGCCCGCCGAATGGCCGCTCGCGGTGGAGCAAACCATGGCCGGCAACTGCTGGATTGAAGAGCGGCTGATGGTTCACGCCGAGCACCAGCGCCAGGGCCAGTCCGTAGGCGTGTACGAGGCGCTCAACGAAGTGGTCATCAGCCGGGCGCAACTGGCCCGGGTCATCCGCCTGGCCACCTACATCGATGGCGGTTATTTAACCACCTATACCGCCGACGGGCTGATTGTGGCCACTTCTACCGGTTCAACGGCCTATGCGCTGGCGGCGGGCGGCCCCATTTTACCGCCGGAGCTGGAAAATTTTTTGTTGATCCCGCTGGCCGCGCACCTCAGTTTAGACCGGGGGCTGGTGCTGTCCAAGGGCGTAACGGTGTGCGTGCAAATTTCCACCGATCACACGGCCGCGCTGACAGTTGACGGCCAATATGAGGTTGAGCTGGCCAATGACGACGAAATTGTGATGAGCGCCGGGCCATCGGTGGGGCGATTTGTGCGTTTGCAGGAAAAAAATTATTTCTACCGAACGCTGATGCGCCGGCTGGGGTATCAAACCGGCAAACGATAGCCGGCCCACCGGCTTGCGTTGAAATTCACTTGAAATTTAGAAATCGTTGGTAAATTAATCTTGAACCTGGTTAGTAACAACTTGAAGGAACGTTGAAACTGATGAGTGACATCACAAAAGATTTGGTCCAGCAAGGGCAAACGGCGGCCCGAGTGGGCGATCTGTCTGAGGCGCGGCGGTTGTTGACCCGGGCCACACAACAAGACCCGGACAACATCGAGGCCTGGCTGGCGCTGGCCGGCGTGGTGGATTCGCTGGAGTACAAAAAAAAGTGCTTTAACCGGGTGCTTGAACTGAACCCGGACAATGTTGATGCCAAAGCCGGCCTGCAAATGATCGAAACGAAACTGGCGGCCCAGGAAGAGCGGGTAGTGGCCACAGAAAGTTTGCACCCGGCTATCAAAATGGACGGCAGCCCGGCGTTTTGTTATCGCCACCCGGAGGTTGAAACCAGTTTGCGCTGCAACAAGTGCGGCCGGCCTATTTGCCCCCGCTGCGCCGTGCGCACACCGGTTGGATTTCGCTGCCCGGAGTGCATCCGCGAGCAGGAAAACAAATATTATTCCGGCACAAATATGGATTACATCATCGCTGCGGTAATTGCGTTTCCGCTGTCGCTGGTGGTGGCCGGGTTGTTTACTACCATTTTGAGCGGTTTTGGCTTTTTTGTGCTGCTTATTGGCTTTTTTGTGGCCCCCATTGTTGCCGGCTTCATCGCCGAAGCAGTGCGCTGGGGCGTAAAAAAGCGTCGCTCCCGCTATTTGCGGCACGTGGTCATTGGCTGTTTGATAGCGGCGACGCTGCCGTTTTTGCTTGTGGGGTTAATGGCCAACGGCATTTGGGGAGCCATTTCACCGGGGTTGCTCCTCTTTTTGGGCACGGCCGCTATCTCGGCGCGGCTGCGCTAAAAAATCTACCGGTCAACAAAAAAGCCCCGACGCGTTATCGCCGGGGCTTTTTCTATTGAAATTTGATTGTTTAGTTGACGAAGCCCATCAGCCGGCTGGCGTGATGCGGCCGCCGCAGTTTGGCCAGCGCCTCTTTTTCAATCTGGCGGATGCGCTCGCGGGTTAGGCCAAAGCGCTCGGCCACATCTTGCAGCGTGAGCGGCTGGCCATCGCGCAGGCCGTAGCGCAGCTCGACAATGCGGCTCTCGCGGGCGGTTAAGCCGGAGAGCGCCTGCCGGATTTCGTTTTCCAGCAGCGTCGAGTCGACCTGATCTTCCAGCGCCTGAGTCAGGTCGTTTTCCACAAAATCGGCCAGGGTGGCGCCATCCTCGCCCACCGGTTCTTCAAGGCTCAGGGTTTCCTGGCCATCCTGCAGCAGTTCGTGAATTTGCTGCGGGTCGTCACCGGTGAGCGCGGCAATTTCTTCCAACTCCGGAACGCGGCCAAGCTGTTGGGTGAGCTGGCCCATCACTTTTCTGATTTTGCCCAGATGGTCTACTTTGTGCACCGGCAGCCGGATAACCCGCGTTTGCACGGCTACGGCCCGGCTAACGCTTTGCCTGATCCAGTAGCTGGCGTAAGTGCTCAGGCGCACGCCTTTACTGGTGTCAAACTTGTCGATGGCCCGGATCAGGCCGAGCACGCCTTCCTGAGAAAGCTCGGCCAGGCTCAAGCCGTGGCCGGTATATTTACTGGCAATGCTGATTACCAGGCGGCCGTTGGCCTGGATCAGCATTTTGCGGGCGTCTTGACCGTCTCTGACCAGTTTTTCCATCGCCTGCCGTTGGGTATCGGGCATGGCCTTGTCTCTGATCAGTCGTTTTCTGGCATCTTTGCCCTTGATCATCACATTGATCAGGCGCTTCTCTTCTTTTGGGGAAACCGGAGCTGTCGCGGCCAGGTTTGCAATACTTAGCCTAAACAGAGCTTCGTCTGGTGCCCAGGTTGTTGCCATAATTTTCTCACCTTTTTTAGTTTTGTTCCGCTTTACTACACCGCTAACCACAACCGGGTGCAAATTCGGGTTGTGGTCATCATCTCAGTTGAGTGAATAATCGATAAATGGAAGCCGCTTAATTTTTTGATGGACGCTGTAAGCATTCAGCATATACGCCAAAATTTTGTTTTCTTTGTCCAGCACGCTCACCGATTGCGTAACCAGTTGATCCAGCGAATTTACGGCCAGAAGTTGCTGTTTGTCTATCAGCGGGCCTTGTAAGGCTGTTCCGGCCAGATAGGCCAGCGACTCGGGGTCATCCGGCAGGTTTTCCGCAGAAAATTCCTCACCGGAAGCGTCGGCCAGTTGCTGAATATATTGTTCAACCTTTAGCCTTAACTGGCCGGTCAGGGCGTTAATGACGGGATTACCCGCTGACATTTTTAACGGCAGCGGGTCAACCGTGCCAATCAGGTAATCGGCCTGGCTGGGCCGGATGCCTTTGAGCACAAATCTTTCCTGGCCAATGGTGATCAAATTCATCCGGTCATCTTTGAGCCGCTCCACGGCCGTGATATGGGCGGTTGTGCCCACGGCAAAAATATCATCGACAAAGATATTGGCCACATTTGGCGTAACTGCCTGTCTGTTTTTGGCCAAAACCACCCCAAAAATGTTGTCGCTGTCTAAACAATCTTTGACCATTATTTTGTACCGGTCTTCAAAAATGTGCAGGGGTAACATCATCCCCGGAAAAAGAACGGTATTTAACGGAAATATTGGCAGGTCTACCCCATAATCAAGCATGGCTGGTTTGCCTCAAATCAGGCTGCATACGGGTTGTTAAGGTTGACTGGCCTGGCGGTAAAACCAGGTGTTCGATAAAATTGACGGCGTCCTCTATTGAATTTCCCAGATAGATGCCGGGTATTTCCGCAATCCGGTTTGGGTTTTGGCTAAATGCCACACCGCCAAATGTTAACCACGGTTTAAAGGTTTCCAGTGTTCCGTTAGGTGTTATTTTTACCGATTTCTCTGCCACACATCTGCTGGCTAATGCTTTTAAGCTGTCCGCTGCCACTTCTGTTGCGGCCGACAGGCAAATGAGGGCGGGCTGGCCTGTTTCGATGATCTGGTGAAATTCTTCTGGAGTCAGGTTAGGCCCCATATAAATCACCTGAAAACCGCGCCGCCGTAAGCTCAGGGCCAGCAACAACAATCCAATTTCATGTTGATCTCCCGGCGCGCACCCCAGCAAAATTTTGGGGTTATACCTGGCCATCGATGCGGCATTCACCATCGCAATCAATTGCGAACGAAGGGTGGTGATGGCAAAGTTGTGAGCCGGTAAACAAATGTGTCCGGCCTGCCACTGTTGTTCCAGATATTTGATAATTTCCGGGAACAACTTGCTGGCCACGATTTCAAGAGAGTGAACCGCCAGCATCTCGCTGATCACCACTTCTGTCCCTACACAATCAAACGAAAGCAGCGGGTCTATTAATTTTTGCCAGTATTGTGGTTGGGTTGAATGCCAATCGCTCAGGCCTGGAATTTTTGACGCACCCGGTCGACTCTTAGACGCTTTGCCCGCTAAATCACTTACAAAAGTGCCTTTTCCCGCCCGCGCATAAGCGTAACCGTCGTTGATGAGTGCTTTTAAGGCCTTGCGCACCGTCATTCTGCTGAGGTTGTGGAGTTGGCACAGATCTCGTTCAGATGGCAGTTGCTGGTGAGAGAAATAGTAACCCTGTTCAATTTGCTGTTGCAGTAAATCTTTTAACTGCAAATAAACGGGCCTGGGGTGCTGCTTATCCAGATGCATTTTCTCTCATTTTGCCTGAGGTGTACAAGGAAATTGTGTTTTGCCTCTTACTCTTGCTGTTGATAAGTATACCAGTGTATACCAGTTACCTTTATTTTATCGCACTTTTGTTCGAATGTCAACAACTTTTAAAGGGTTATTGCTGTCGAACTTCCTTGGATATTACATCGGCTAAATTAAAAATAAGTTAATTTTTGACAAATTGGAAAGGTTCGTTTTTTTTGAGATACTGCTTACTGTACGCGCCAGTCATTTAACAGTTGCGATTATTTGCGGCGGGTTGGCTCAGGTTGGGGCTTGTGATATAATAGTTCAACTTCCAGAGTTAGCAGACAGGCTTTATACAATGGGCAGAAGTTTGGCAGCCGAAAAAAGTTTGCCACGTATTCTTGTGGTTGACGATGATCTTGAAGTGTCTAAATCCATTGAGAACGCCCTGCGGCGAAATTTTCAGGTGGTGGTTGTTCACAGCGGTATTGCCGCTATCAAAGAGGCAGTCAAACACCGGCCCGATTTGATTGTGCTGGATGTGGTAATGCCCGGCCTGAACGGTATCGACACGTGCCGTCAGTTGCGGGCCGATCCAACTATGGCCGATATCCCGATTTTGTTTTTGACGGCTCTGGGCCAGCCGGAAGATCGTGTTGAGGGGTTTAGAGCCGGCGCCGATGATTACCTGACCAAGCCCTTTAATTTAGAGGAACTGCAATTACGGATCGAAGCGATTTTGCGCCGGGCGCGGCCTAAAACTCTGTCTGTTTCAAAAAATGCTGTCAAAGTTAACAACGTAGTTCTGGATAAAGAAACGTTCAAAATTTCAACCGGCCAAAAAGAAGCAACGCTGACCCCGGTGGAATTTGAGCTGCTTTACCATTTAATGACCCATCCCGGCGAAGTTTTTACCAGCAACCGCCTGTTAGAAGAAGTGTGGGATTATCCCCCCGAAACAGGCAGCCAGGATCTGGTGCGCATGCATATCAAAAATCTGCGAGAAAAAATTGAGGTTAACCCCTCCCGCCCCGAAGTACTCATCACTATTCCTCGCCGGGGGTACACCATTGCTACCAAAAAAAATTAGGCGCGGGTGGCTCAAAAACAAATCCCACCGCATAATTTTGGGTGGGATTTATTTTTGGGAACAGTTCCACAATAAATTTATAAGTTAACCGGCCAAATCAATTATCTTTTGTTGTTCGGTGATGGGTTTGGGGGGTCTGATGACACGGCTGGGGCGGGTAGCGATTTCAACAATGGATTGCTCAAGTTGGCAAATTTCCTGATGTAGCACATCCATTGGGTTCTGGGGGGCCGCGTCCCCTTCAGTTTCGGTAAGTTTGCCAACTAAACTGGTCAACGTGTCTGAGATTCGATGCCTCAGCAGCACGATATCCATAAAGCGCTTGCTCCTTCCTGCTTACTGAAACGTAGCGACAAATATAACCAACTTGCAATTGTTCCCAAATTGCAGGCCAGGCGCCAACCGGCGCTCAATATGGCAGGCATGTTACTCCAGCCTTTGAAAATTGCAAATTTTATTTAACGTCAATAAACAGCGTTACCACAGGGGATAAGCGATGGCGCGTTTAAACAACAAACAGGTTGCGGATGTATTTGCCAAAATTGGCGATCTGTTGGAAATAAAGGGCGAAAATCGGTTTAAAATACTGGCCTACCGCAAAGCCGCCGATAGCATTACAAGTTTGGGCCAGGATTTATTCGATGTCTGGCAATCGGGGCAGGACCTCAAACGGATCGAAGGTATTGGCCAGGCCATCGCCGAAAAAATTGACGAGCTGTTTTCCACCGGCGAGCTGGGTTTCTGGAACCGGCTGGTGGCCGAGGTGCCGGAGAGTCTGGTTGATGTGCTGGCCATCCCCGATGTTGGCCCCAAACTGGCCAAATTAATGTGGCAGGAATTGAACATTACCACCGTGGCCCAGGTTAAAGCCGCCGCCGAGCAGGGCCAACTGCGCAGCCTGCCGCGCATGGGTGAAAAAAGCGAAGCCCGCATTTTGGCCAGCATTGAGGCGCTGGCCCGCCGCCAAACCGACCGGGTGCATCTGGGTGTGGCCTGGCCGCTGGCTCAGCGGGTACTCGCCGCGTTGCGGGCGCTGCCCCAAACTCAAAAAGTAGAGACCGCCGGCAGCCTGCGCCGCATGCGTGAAACCATCGGCGACCTTGATTTTTTGGCCGCCACCAGCGACCCCGCGCCCATTATGGCCGCTTTCAAAACCCTGCCGGAAGTATCGGAGGTGATTGCCGCCGGCGAAACCAAAACATCGGTGCGGCTGAGCAACGGCATGCAGGCCGATTTGCGCTGTTTGGAGCCGGAACGCTGGGGCACGGCGCTGCAATATTTTTCCGGCAGCCTCAACCACAACGTCAAACTGCGCGAACTGGCCCAGAAAAAAGGCTTCAGCCTTAACGAGTACGCCCTCACCCGTGAAAGCGACGGCGAACAGCTTGTTTTTGCCGATGAAGCCGCACTGTACCAGTTTTTGGGGCTGGCCTACATTCCGCCCCACCTGCGCGAAGCTCGCGGCGAAATTGAAGCCGCGCTGCGCGGCGAGCTGCCCACCCCGTTGGTTACCGACCAGATTCGCGGCGAAGTTCACTGCCACTCTACCTGGAGCGACGGCCAGCACAGCATCGAAGAAATGGCCCGGGCGGCGCTGGCCCGCGGCTACAAATATCTGGCCATCACCGATCACTCGCAGAGTTTGGGCGTGGCCAACGGCCTCACCCCGGAGCGATTGCGCCAGCAGCGCCGCGAGTTGGACGAGGTGCAGGCCCGCCTGCCAGGCATCAAACTGTGGCAGGGCACAGAAATGGAAATCAAAGCCGATGGCTCGCTGGATTTTGCCGATGACGTGCTGGCCGAGCTTGATTTTGTGGTGGCCTCGGTGCATACCGGCCTGCGCCAGGACCGCGACACTCTCACCCGGCGCATGCTCAACGCTATCAACAACCCGCACGTTAAATTGATTGGCCATCCCAGCGGGCGGCTGCTGCCCCGCCGCGAAGCCGGCGATTTTGATATGGAAGCGGTTTTTCGGGCGGCGGCGGCCACGGGCACCGCGCTGGAAATCAACGCCGCCCCGGAACGGCTCGATTTGAACGATGCCCACGCCCGCCGGGCCATCGAACTGGGTGTAAAGTTGATCATCAATTGCGATGCCCATCACACCCACGATTTTGACAACCTGCATTTTGGCGTGGCCACGGCCAACCGTGGCTGGGCCACCGCCGCCAACGTGCTCAACACCCTGCCGCTGGCCGAATTTGTGGCGCACTTCAAATTGCCGGTATAATTGAATATAACTCACGGGTGTATACCCTCATTCCTCTCTCATTTGCCCTTACGCGGCTGGTTTTTTCAAACTTGGCTAAGTTAACTGATCTGCTATTCAGCCCTCACCCCCCTGGCCACCCTCTCCCACTCGTGGGAGAGGGTGGAACGATGTTTTTTGTTTGTGCTTTTCGGTGGCAAAGCCACCGAAAAGCACAAACTCAATCAAATCTCCCCCTCCCCAATTTGGGGAGGGGGTTGGGGGGAGGGGTAAAAAAAGTGCAATTTTCATTCTGGCCGGGGTAAAATCGCGGGAGCGATTTTACCCCAGTTAAAAGTGGTGCTACCCTACCTGCCATTATGCGCAACACCCTGCTTTCAGTCACTTTTTTAGCGGTTACTCTGCTCGGTTGCGGGCTGGCCCAGCTTGCTCCGGCCAACCCCGCGCCCACCGAGCCGCCAGTCACACCAACCCTGCCGGCCGAGGCGCCGGCCTTTCGCCCGGCAGACTGCCCGTTTGCCCCCACTGGCAGCGATGCCCGCATCGATTGCGGCTGGCTGACCGTGCCGGAAAACCGCAGCCGGGCCGACTCGCCAACCATCGAACTGGCCGTGGCCATTTTGCGCCCCGCCGAACCGCCCGCCCTGCCGGACCCGGTGATCTATTTGGAAGGCGGGCCGGGCGGCAGCGCCCTGGTCAGCCTCAGCAGCGACATCGACGGCTGGCGGACCTACCCCTTCCACCAAAACCGGGATGTGATTTTTATCGACCAGCGCGGTACCGGTTACTCCCGCCCCTCGCTGGACTGTCCGGAATATTTTAACGAGTCGCTGGCCAACCCCGACGCGGCATGCCAGCGCCGGTTGCGGGCGGAAGGCATCGATTTAGCCGCCTACAATACTGCCGAAAACGCCGCCGACATCGCTGCTTTGCGCCGGGCGCTGGGCTACTCGCAGGTCAATTTGCTGGGCGTATCGTACGGCACCCGGCTGGCGCTGGCGGTAATGCGCGACCACCCGGACGGCCTGCGCAGCGTGGTGCTCGATTCGCCCTTTCCGCCAGCGGTGGATTTTGCCGCCGACAGCGCGCTGGCTCACGTGCGGGCGCTGCGCCTGCTGTTTGCCACCTGCGCCGCCACCCCCGATTGCGCCGCCGCCTACCCCAACCTGGAAGCCCTCTTTTTTGACACAGTGACCGCCTGGAACGACCACCCTGGCCAGTTCGACACCGGTCAGTTTTACGGCGACGACCTGGCCGACACACTCATCGAGGCCCTGTATTTGGATTACCTCATCCCCTACCTGCCCCGCACCATCGCCGAAGTGGCGAACGGTGATTTTTCCACTTACAACTATGTTTTTGACGAAGCCTTTGCCTATCTGGAAGAGCCGCCCGTTGACGGCGCCGAGCCGGACCGCAGCGATAGCGAAGGCATGTACAATTCGGTGATCTGCCACGATGAATACGCCTTTAGCGATGAGCCGGCCATTGAAACCGTGTTCGCTGCCCAGGTTCCGCCCTCGCTCCAGCCGTTGTTGCAGGGCACCACGGCCGGAATGTTTGATCTTTGCCACATGTGGGGCGCGGGCAAGGCCGACCCGCGGGAAAATGAGCCGGTGTCCAGCGATGTGCCGACCCTGATTTTAACGGGCCAGTTCGACCCCATCACCCCGCCCGATTGGGGCCGCGCCGCCGCCAAAACGTTGAGTCACGCATACCTGTTTGAACTGCCCGGCTTTGGTCACTCGGTCACCTCTACCACCGGCTGCCCGGACGAACTGCTGGCCGAGTTTTTGGCCAACCCTGCCGCCGCGCCCGCCGGCGGCTGCGTGGCCCAACTGCCAGCCATCGATTTTGTGCTGCCCGACGAGCCGCTGGAATATTGAACCCCGAGTCAGATTGATGGAAATTTCACTGCGAAACCAGCCGCGCTGGTGGGGCAGCGACGCCCACAAATTTTATACCGTGGTCGTATTTATTGTGCTCGCCTCGCTGGACAACATGGCCCGGGCCGCGTTTCCGCCCCTGTACGCGGTGATGGCCCTCGATTTGGGCGTGAGCGAGTCGGCGTTGGGGTTGATCACCTCGCTGACCATTTTGGTGCTGTCGCTCACGGCGGTTGGCTGGGGTTACTGGGGCGACCGCAGCAGCCGCAAATGGTTGTTAATTGGCGGCACGCTCATCTGGAGCACGGCCATGCTGCTGACCGGGTTGGCTACCAGTTACGCGCAGGTTTTGGTGTGGCAGTTGCTCACCGCGGTGGGCATCGGTTGTATTGCCTCGGTGAGTTTCAGTTTGGTCAGCGATTTCACGCCGCCGGCCCGGCGCGGGCTGGCCATGAGCCTGTGGGGATTGGCTCAGGGCGGCGGCGGTGGGCTGGGCGTGCTGCTGGGCGGCTTTTTGGGCGCGAGCCACTGGCCGCTGCCTTTTTTTGTCATCGGCAGCGCCGGGCTGCTGATCGCGGGGCTGTACCTGTTTGCCTTTGAACCCTCGCGCGGCCGGGCCGAGCCGGAACTGGCCGGTGTATTTGCCGCCGGCGAAACGTACAACTATCGCATTCACTGGGCGGATGTGCGCTCTATTATTACCCGGCGTTCCAATGTGTGGTTGATGCTGGTGGCGCTGTTTGCCACCGTGGCCTACGGCGCGCTGGTGTGGCTGCCCCGGCTGTTCATTGCCCGGGTGGAGCAGGTGGGCTACGGCCTTGAAGTGGCTACAATGTCGGGCAATTTGTTGTCGCTGCTGTTGCAAACCGGCTTCAATTTTACCGTGCTGGCCGGCTTTTTGGGCGACCGCTGGCAGCGGCGACAACTCGGCGGGCGGGCGCGGCTGGCCATGCTCGGTACCATCGCCTCGGTGCCGTTTCAGATTGCGGCGCTCTTTATTCCGTTGCGCGGGCTGGCGTTGCCGGCGGCCGGCGAAATTGCGCCGGTGGCGCTGGCCACGCTGGTCAGCATCGTCATCAACCCGTGGGTGTTGACCGCCTTTGTGCTGGCGCTGCTGGCCTGGGCGCTGGCCTCGGCCGATATTCCCAACCGCAACGCCATTTTAACCGATGTCAATTTGCCCGAACATCGCGGCACGGCGGTCGGTTTTTTAACCATCGCCATTGGCCTGGGGGCGGCGCTGGGCAGCGGGCTAACCGGCCTCGTCGTCGATGCGCTATCGCCCTATCTGGCCGCGCCGCTCAATTATGTGGTCGGGCTGGCCGTGTTTCAACTGCTTTTCATTCCCGCCGGCTGGTGCTACTACAAATTGACTCAGGCCAGCGCCGCCGACACCACCGCCGTGCGCCAAACGCTGGCCCGCCGCGCCGAGACTTTTTCAAATGGCCAACCTCGGTTATAATCCGGGGCTATGACCGATGACGAAGCCCCCCAAACCAAACCCTGGAGCGACATCGACCTGAGCCGCTGGCGCGATTACCCGGACGTAAAAACCGACTCGCTGTGGCTGTATGACAGCCGGGCCAGCGGCGACGGCCACAAGCTCGATTACCACGGCAATTTCATCCCACAGATTGCCACCCAGATTTTTACCCGCTACACCAAAAAAGATGACATCGTGCTCGACCTGTTTTTAGGCTCCGGCACCAGCGCCATCGAGGCCGCGCGGCTGGGGCGGCGCTGCATCGGCGTGGAATTAAAGGCCGATCTGGTCGATTACGTGGCCGGTAAAATCGATCCCGGCCAGTTGGGTTCGCGGATTCATCTGCTGCAAGGTGACAGCGCCAGCCCGGAGATTGTGCCGCAGGTCTCCGGCGCGTTGGGTTCGCTGGGCGCGGAACACGCTCACCTGCTGATGCTCCATCCCCCCTACGCCGACATTATCAAATTTTCCGACCAGTCCGCCGACCTCTCCAACGCCAGCACCACCGAGGCATTTTTGGCCGGCTTTGAAGCCGTGGCCCGCCACGGGTTTGAGCTGCTGGCCCCCGGCCGCTTTGCCGCGCTGGTCATCGGTGACAAGTACGACCGGGGTGAGTTGGTGCCGCTCGGCTTTTGGTGCATGGAGCGCATGAACCGGGTCGGCTTTAAAACCAAAGCCATCATTGTTAAAAATATCGAAGGTAACGAGAAGGGCAAGGGGCGCACGGCCAACCTGTGGCGCTATCGGGCGCTGGCCGGGGGTTACTACATTTTCAAACACGAATACGTCATTCTCTTTTTTAAGCCCAAAAAATGAGCGATTTCAACCTCATCCGCCACGAGCTGGGCAAAGTGACCGACTTGCCGCCGTGGGGCCGTCCGCAGGGCGACGCCTGGGACAGGCTGAGCAACTTTGTCTACCGGGTCAAAACCCTGCGCGGCGTGCAGCGGCAGGCCAGCGCCGTGGCCGCGGCCAACGGGCTGGATGTCGCACTAATTGAAAATTACGCCATTCGGCGCTGGTACAATCACCACACCCACAACCAGATTTTGCAGATGTTTTTGGCCCACCCGGACGTGCAGCCCGAAGAAAACGCCAAACATCGCACCATCGATTTTTACCTGCGCGGCCTGCCCTTTGATTTAAAGGTGAGCCGTTTTCCCCGGGCCTACCCGGAGAGCCTCAAATTCGCCTGGCAAAACCGGCACCATCTGGCCCGGTGGCAGTATGCCCACCAATCGATGCAGGGACGTTATCACACCGGCAACCGTTTGTTTGTGGTGTTGCACCACAGACAAACGCCGGAACTGACCTGGCAGCTCCGGCGCGATTTTGAAACGCTGGATAAACTTGTTACTGAATTTCTGGCCGAGCCGCTGCTGCTGGGGTTATCGGTAACCCACAATCACAGCGGCGAAATTATCCAACCGTGGGCGGCGGTGATCTTTTACGTGAAATAGATTCTGCCTCGATATTGGGAATAAGCGCCGCAGGCCGGGGGGCTTGGGGGGTGTCCCCCAATACCCCCTCTTCTCCAAATTCCTTGAGTAAAACCACTTATGCCGGGTAGCGCTGCGCCAGCGCCCGCTTCAGCGCCGCCAGCCCGCGCCGGGCGGCCACATCTTTGAGCGCGGGCACGTACTCTTCCAGCGGCACGCCGGCCAACTCCCCGGAGCGATACACCTCCACCGCTTCCTGCATCGCCGCCGCGCCCACCCGCGGGTCGGCTTTGCCGGCCTCATTTTTCACCGAGTTGATGGCCGAACCGGCCAAAAACAGCACATTGGGCGTCAGGCCGCGCGCGGCCACGTCGGCCAGATTCAGGCCGATGTTGCCCTGATCCAGCCCGCCGGCGCGGGTAATCATCGTTGGGTTAATACCGGGCAGCGGCTGGCTCAGCGCCTGCTCCGAGGCCAGCCATTCCGCGCCATAGGGCCGAATGAAGGGCGCGCCGGACTTGAGCGGCGCCGTCTGCCGGAAGTCAATCCCATCGAGCCGGGCCAGAAAATCAATCACCTCCCGCCAGATGCCGCGCGTTTTCACCCCAATGCCGGCGTTGTGGCCGTACAGCGCCGGCGGCTGCGCCCGCTCTTTGGTCGCCTCGCGGACCATGCGCACGATGCCGCCGGCAAAGGTCTCGCTGAACATCAGCCCGGTGGCTCCGGCGTCGAGCGCGGCGTGAACGCTGTCCAGAATTTCGTGCGGCGCGCCGGTAATGTGCGGCGCAAAAATCAGCCCCAGCCCGCCGCGTTGCTCACGGGCGCGCTCAATGGCGGCCATTGCCCGGCGGGTGCGCTCGGCCACCGGCGAGTAATCCAGGTTGGGGTACAGATTTTCGTCCTCTTTGATAAACATAAACAGCGGGTTGGGCGCGGCCTGTCCCACCAAAAATTCCACATCGTCCGGGGTGATGCCGGCCGTGGGTTTGAGAATGGTGCCAAAGGCCGGCTGGTCGGGGGCAAAGCCGGTCAGTTGGCGCAGGCCGTGCGGCCCGTGGGCCGGGCCGGGAAAGGTGCGCAGCACTCGCTCCGGGATTTCCAGCCGCAGCAGCCGGGCGTCCATATTTTCGTACATATCAAAAATGACAGCCGACGCCGCGGTGTGCAGCAAATCCACCGAGGTCAGATGGCCGTCGGGTTGCAGCAGCATTTTCAGCGGGAAGGCGATGTGCAGCAGGCCGATGCGCTCGCTGGCGTCAAACGGGTCGATGCCGGCCGCGGTGGCCGAACATTCTTCCAGCAGCGAGCCGGGCGGCGGGTTTTTGATGCCGCTGGTGGCGTGGTAGCTGATTTCGGCGACGGCTGCCGTTAGCGTTTGCTGGCGAAAGGCGAAAAAGTAGCTGGCCACCACGGCATCATCGAGTTGGGGTGGTGGGTTTTGGGCCAGCCGCTCGGCCACCACTTCACGCAGGCGGTCCTCGCGGGCGTCAAAATCCAGCCACAGTTGGTTTAAAATAGTTGCTGATACGGGTTTCATTATTGCTCCTTTAAAGTAGGATTCAGGGGTCAGGAATCAGGAATCAGGAGGCTCCTGGCCTGATTTTGTAATTCGTCATTCGTGTTGCGTGTGGCGAGTGGCGGGTAGCGGGTTCCGTCATTCGTTGTTCGTAAGGGCGCAAAGTCGCAGGGACGCAGAGTCGCAATTCGCTGACTCGCTGATCCACTGACTCGTTCATTCGCAGTTCGCTTACTCCTCACCCCTCACCTCGCACTCGCCACTCGCCACCCGCAATTCGTAAATCCAAAATCTAAAATCCAACATCGCGCATTACTCATTGATTTGCTCATACCACTGCCGGTTAATGGCTTTGGGCGGAGCAGCAAACACATCGGGCAGCGGCACCGTGCCGATAGCGCCAGCTTGCCAGGCCAGCATTTGCCCGCCCGCGCCGGCCAGCAGTTCCGCCGCGCCCAACTCGGCCCAAACGCGGGCCAGTTCGCGGTCGGCGGCGGAGGGCGGGCCGCCCCGCTGAGTGTGCCCCAACGCGGTGAGCCGCACCCGATAACCGGCGGCAGCGGCAACGGCATCACAAAAATCGGCCATGCGGCCAATGCCTTCGCAGGCCACGGCCAGCCCGTAGCCGCGCTGCTCAACCGCCGCGGCCAGTTTGCGGCCCACCGCCACTGCATCGGCCTTGATTTCCGGCACGGCCACGGCATCGGCCTGGGCGGCAAACGCCACGGCAATGGCCAGATGGCCGGTGCTGCCGCCGAGCGTTTCAACCACAAACAGCCGGCCCGGCAGGGCGCTGGCGGTGTCGCGGATGGCGTCGATCAGCGGCAGGGCGCGGTTGCTGGCGCTGTCGTGGCCCAGGCTGCGCTCGGTGAGCGGCACATCGTTGTCGATGGTGCAGGGCAGGGCGATGAGCGGGTAACCCCACTCGTATACAATTTTTGTAGCCTGGCGGATAGTGCCGTCGCCGCCGAGCACCAGCAGGCCATCGAGCCGGTTATCGGCCCAAACCCGGTGCAGCCGTTCCGGGGCATCCGGCTCGCCGAGCACGCGCTCGCGGGAGGTACCAAACAGCACCCCGCCGCGCGCGCCAATGCCGGCCACGGCGCTCGGTGTGAGCGGTTCCAGTTTGCCGGCCAGCAGCCCGGCAAAACCGCCGCGCACGCCCCAGGCTTCGGCGTGGTGGGCGGCCAGCCAGCGGGCCGCCGCTTCGATGGCGGCGTTGACGCCGGGCGCGTCGCCGCCGCTGACTAAAATGGCAATCCGTTTCATAGGCAGTCTCCGGTGAAAATAGGATTCAGGAGTCAGGGGTCAGGAATTAGGGTGTGCTCAATTGTGTCACCCCGCCAACATCACGCGGGGCAGGCCCTGAGCAAAGCGAAGGGTCTCCCGACCGGTTAAAATAGCAAATTGCGAGTTGCGAGCGGTAGGGGCGGTTCGCGAACCGCCCCTACTCCAAATTTCATTGTTGGTGATTTAGCGCAGGCCTGTCACCCTCTCTGTTCTGCGGCGCGGATAATCTGCACCCCAACATCGGCCAGCGGGGCCAGTTTTTCAGCCGGGGTAAGTGCGTCGGTCACAAAAATGTCGATGTCGGCGGTTTTGATGGTTTGGAAGGTGGCCAGCAGGTCAAACTTGGTGTGATCGGCCAAAACAATACGCTGCTGCGCCTGCCGGGCAACCAACTGCTTCAATTTCACTTCGGCCGGTTCGGTATCGGCGCAACCCTGGGCCGATACGCTGGCCGCGGCGATGAAATATTTTCTGGGATGGAGGCTTTGCACAAACTCCTCGGCCGGCGAGCCAACCAGCACATCGAGAGTTTTCAAATGGACGCCGCCGGTGCAAATAACGCGGCAATCCGGCGTGTCTTCCAGCATCAGCACCAGCCGGCAGGAGTTGGTGATCACGGTCAGGTTGGGAATTTTGCATTCACGCAGTTGGCGAGCCAGGATCAGGCAGGTGGTGCCGGTATCCAAAAACAGCGAATCGCCCGGCTCAATCAGGCGAATGGCGCGGGCGGCGATGGCTTCTTTGGCGGCGATGTTGGCCGTTTCGCGCACCTTGAAATCGACATTGGTGATAAACCGGCGCGGCAGGCCGATGCCGCCGTACTGCCGTTCAATCGCTCCGGCCTCTTCCAGCTCTTTGATGTCGCGGTAGAGGGTGGTCTGGCTGATGTCCAGACTGCCGGCCAGTTCTTCGGTGGCGCAGTAGCCGCGCAGGGCCAGGATTTCTAAAATTTTGGCTTTGCGTTCAAGTTTGTGCATTATCTTGCCCAAAAAATAGATAGAATTAACAAGATTTATACGATTATGTAAAATAAAATCCTGATAATCCTGTCCAAATTTTTTCGACCACGGTTAGGTGTGGCGCTACCGTTGCGTAAAACTCGTCTTTTTCAACGGAACACGCAACACGGTTCACGTGCTGCCCAGTATACCGATGTTATTGAAAATTGTCAAAAATTCCCAATATCTGGTTGTTATTGGTAAAATTTTGACAAATTGTGGTAAGTGGCCTACAATCGAGCCAAATTTGTATGGAACAGGATAAATAAAAAATGACCACTTTAACTTTAGGCAAGCTGCGCGGGTTGCAGCAAATTGCCAACGACAACGGAATTTTCACCATCAGCGCGCTGGACCATCGCGGCACGCTGGAAAAGATGCTGCGCCAGTTGCGCGGCGGCGACTCGCTGCCGTGGGAGGTGGTGGTAGAGGAAAAAGAGCGGCTCACCCGGGCGCTCGCGCCCCACTCCAGCGCGCTGTTGTACGATCCCATTTACAGCGTGGGGCCGATGCTGGCCCGCGGCGTGGTGCCCGGCTCGGTGGGCATTTTGGTGGCTCGCGAGCAATCCGGCTACGAAAGCACCGCCGAGGGGCGAGTGACGGTTTTGCAAGACGGTTGGAGCGTGGAAGCCATCAAACGGCTGGGCGCGTCGGCGGTAAAACTGCTGGTGCTGTACCATCCCGAAGCGCCCATTGCCGGCCGGCAGGAAGAGATTGTGCAGCAGGTGGCCGAGGAATGCCGCCGGCACGACATCGCCTTTTTGCTGGAACCGATGAGTTACGCCCTGCGACCCGGCCAAAAGAAAAGTGACCCCGAATTTGCCGCCCGCAAGCCGGAAATTGTGCTCGAAACGGTGCGCCGGCTGGCTCCGCTGGGCGTTGATGTGCTCAAGCTGGAGTTCCCCACCGAACCGGACTACGAAAAAGACGAGCAGAAAATGCTCGACGTGTGCCGCCAGATTACCGCCACGGCCGGCGTGCCGTGGGTGCTGCTGAGCGCCGGCGTCGATTTTGCCACGTTCCAGCGGCAGGTTGAAATTGCCTGCGAGGCCGGGGCCAGCGGCTTTTTGGCCGGCCGGGCCGTGTGGCAGGAAGCCATGCTTCTGCCGGACGCCACCGAGCGCGAGCACTATCTGCAAACCATCGCCGTGAGCCGGCTGCGCATTTTGGTTGATATTGCTAATTATCGGGCCACACCCTGGCCGGAGCGCGTTGCCGCCGGACTGCTGCCGCAGTTGCAGGCAGGCTGGTATGCGGCTTATTAGTCCGTACCGCCTCGGCGTTGATTTTTAAAATTGACCACCGCCGCGGCCGGGCTGGCTTGTGCTTGCCCGGCCGTCGGCGTTTATCTGGCCAACCAGTCTCAATCCCCCACATATTTAGCCCCATATTGCCACGCGCCGCTTCTCCGTTTAAAATGAGAACAGTCCATAAACTGAAGGAGAGTCGGATGAACAGAGTAAAAAACGTATTGGGCGGTGAATTAAAAGATTGCTCGCGCCAGCCGCTGACCGGTTTTTACCGCGATGGTTGCTGCAACACCGGCGCCGACGACATGGGCATGCATACCGTGTGCGCCCAAATGACTGCCGAGTTTTTGCGGTTTTCGCAGGAAATGGGCAACGATTTGATCACGCCAATGCCTATGTTCAACTTTCCCGGCCTCAATCCCGGCGACAAATGGTGTATCTGTGTTTCGCGCTGGGTTGAGGCGTTCAATGCCGGGATGGCCCCGCCCATCGATCTGGAAGCCTCTCACATTTCCGTACTTGAATTTGTGTCGCTGGAAGATTTGAAAAACCACGCCCTCGCGCCCGAATAAGCCGGGCGAATCACGAATTGCGAATTGCGAGCACTTGCGCCTGCGCGCAGTGCAGGTGTGGCGAATGAACGAATCAGCGAGTCAGCGAATTGCGCCTCTGCCACCTTGAACCCGCCACCCGCAACTCGCCACACGAATGACAAATTATAAAATCAGGCCGGGAGTCCCCTAACTCCTAATTCCTAATTCCTAATTCCTAATTCCTAATTCCTAATTCCTGACTCCTGACTCCTATTTTTAGAGGGAGATGCAATGGCTGGCAAAAATTATGATGACGGCGGCCCAACCATAATTGAAGGCACGCAACGGATGGTCCGGTTGGTGGTAGAGGCCGGGCCGTGGAGCGGGCATAGTTTTTTGCTGGATAAGCCCAGCCAGATTGTTGGCCGGGCGCCGGAATGCGATATTGTGCTGGAAGACCGCGAGGTTTCACGCCGGCATACCCGGTTTTTCTGGCGTACCGGGCAGTTGCTGATGGAAGATTTGGGCAGCGCCAACGGCACCCTGGTTAACGGCGTGCCAATTTCCGGCCCGCATGTGGTGTCGCCGGCAGACAAAATAGAAATTGGCGCCTCGACGCTGGCGGTACTGGGACTGCCCCCGGCGGCGCAGCCTATTGTGTCGCCACAGCCCATGCCGGCGGCGGCCTATGCCCCAGCGCCACAGGTTGCTGCGCCGGCCCCGGCTCAACCTTCTAACACCACATTGTGGGTGCTGATTGGCGGGCTGCTGCTGGCTCTGCTGATTTTTGTGTTGGCTGGCGCGGCCTTTTGGTATTTCCGGGCGTCGTCCCGGCTGGCCGCGGTCAACGCCCCGGCAGTGACCATTGTTTCGCCGCCCAACGGCGTCGAGGTGCCGGTAAACGTGCCCATTTCGGTGCAGGCCACCGCCTCTGACCAGCAGGGAGTGGTGCGCATTGAACTGTGGGCCGATGGCACTCTGGTCAGCCAGCAGTCCAGCCAGCAGCCGGGCGGCGAGCCGGTGCTGCTGCTGAATATCCCCTGGACGCCCACCATTCCCGGCAATCACGTGCTGGAAGTGCGGGCTTTTAACGCCGCCAACCAGCAAAACCGAACCACGCTGGTAACTATTGTGGCCAACGCCGCGCCCGATCAGGCCTCTCCGTCGCCGGCTACGGCGGTCATCGAGGTTGTCCCTTCAGCCACATCGACGCCGGTCATTGTGCCCACCAGCCAAAGTGTTGACACGCTGCCAACGGCAACTGCCACGGCGGTAGTGGCCGGCCCCACCGCCACGCCGCAGCCCTCGCTGCGAGCGCTGGCCGGGGTGAACGTGCGCGAAGGGCCGGGCACTGTGTACGGCGTGCGCGGTGTGCTGGCCGATGGCCAGATTATACAGCCGTTGGGCCGCAGCCCGGATGGCGGCTGGTGGCAGATTATTTTTCCGCCGGGTAGCGGCACACCCGGCTGGGTAGCGGCCAATTACGTGCAGCCCAACGAGCAGGCGCTGAATCTGCCTTTTATCGCGCCGCCGCCATTGCCGCCCACGGCCACGTTTACGCCGCCGCCTCCGGCAACGGCCACCAACATTCCTACCGTTACGCCATCGGCTACCGCGCTGCCGCCGGCCAACATCAGCTTTACTGTAGATAACAACAGCCTCAACCCCGGCGAATGTACCATCCTGCGCTGGCAGGTAAAAAACGTGAAGGCATATTGGGTCGATGGCTCGCCGGGCGTGGGCGACGAAGGTACCCGGCAGGTATGTGATCCCGTTGGCGTGACCACGCACGTGCTCAAGGTGCAAAAGCAGGATGACTCCGTGCAGGAATTTACCGTGTCGGTAGCGGTGGGCGGTGGCGGCACAGTGCCGGTGCCGGCGCAGGTGTCGCCGGATAACAACAAAGAGTTTGATTATTACCCGCGCGAAGTCACCTTTGTTTGGTCCGGAGTGTCCGCGCCGGGCACGGTTACGTACAATATTGAAATTGAATGGTACGGCGGGATTTCGTGGCAAAGTTTCACCCGCAGCCAGGGGATGGCCGCTACCACCTACACTATGGATAACTTTGTGGGGGCCAATCCGGGACGGTGGCGGGTGTGGGCTACCAGCTCAACCGCGGGCGACGGTCCCAAATCTGACTGGCGCTACTTTAGATTTTTGCGGTAGCAGTTGGCTCGGAGGGCGGCGGTTTCATAATTTTGAAACCGCCGCTTTTTTTGTGGCTAATTTTGCACCGGCAGGGTGCGGATGTAATCATCGTTTTTGATGTAGGGGTGTTCGGTGGTGTCGTAGCGTGCCGGCCGGGGCAGCACCCCGCGCTCGATATCCTGTTTGAGCATGGGCGCCAACCCTTCAAACACCGTCCAGGCCCGGATGCGGCTGCCCAAATAAGTGTTGTGAATGGCATCGTCAAACAGGTCTGGCTGTTTGGGCATTTGCCCGGCTACGTCGATGAGCGGCACGCGGTTATCGGCGGCCCAACGCATAAAAACGCGATTCTGGTAATCGGCGGCGCGGCGCATATTTTCATAGGTAATGGGCCACTGCACGCGGTTGATGTAGCTATACAGGTTGCGGTGGCGCTGGGGATCGAGCACCATGCCGGGGTAAACAAACCAGTTAAAGGTGGTCATCACCATTTTTACGTTGTTGGCTTCGGCCTGCTCGCGGATGGCGTCGAGATCGTTTTGAATCCGGCGCAGGTCGAGCGCGTCACCGGTGTGGGCGCGGTCGGGTTTCATTTCGTTCTGGCCGTCCGGCAAAAAGAAGGTTTGCTCCGGTTTGGGCGGCTCTTTGCCGGTGACCAAAAACATTTCCACAATCGAGCGCGCCCGGGCGGCAATGGCCGAATATTCGCTGAGCACATCCAAAATCGATTTGTCATCGGACTCGACGTTGTTGAGGTTGGGCACCAGCCCGGCGGGCGGTTTGCCCATTGTAAATTCCGGCGGAAAGCTGACAACCGTTTCGGGGTGGAACTGGTTGGAACCTTCGTAGTAAATGATGTAATCGATGTCCATTGGCAGCAGTTCGTATTCCACCACTTTAACCAGATCGTTGGAGTTTAACCCCTCGCGCCCGGCGTTGATCACCTCAAAATTAACCTTGTAGCCGTTTTCTTTGGCCCAAATGTTGAGCCAATTCTGCAAAAATTCCGGGTAGGAATGGGCCAGCGAATGGCCACCGACGGTGGTGCTGGCTCCCACGGCCGCAATGCGGATAGTATTGGCCGGCTTGCGCAGGTCGATTTGCGGGCCACGCCAGCCAAACTGGTTGGTGGTGAGGCCGGTGGGCAGGGTAACGTTGGGCGGGTAACGGTAACGCGGCAGCACCGACCCCCACGGCGCGCGGTAAACTCGCACCTGCGGCGGCACTTTGCTGAAAATCCCCCCGTACAAAAAGTAGTCATCCCCCAAATTTTCGTTCCACAGGTAGTTGGCCCGGTAGCCGTACGTATCGTCGATGGTTTGCATCTCGGCGGACACCGGGTATTTTTTTATTTTTTCCGGGGTTGAGGCCACCCACTGCGGCTTAACCTCCGGGCTAAAAGTGTGCTCCTGCAAAAAGGTGTCCAGCGTGTATTCCGGCGGAACGCCGTTGGGCTGGGGCGGGGGCGGCGCGGCCTCTACCGGCGGGCTTGCGGCGATGATGACTTCGGCTTGAGGGGCGGCCGGGATGCACAACTGCCAGCCGGTTTCAATCACATCGGGGTTGACAATCTGCGGGAACGAGGCGTCAACTAAGTGCTGTTGGTTGGTGGCCGTAATGATGGCCGGGAAAGCGTAGATGTCGCCCAGAAATTTTTCGGCAACCTTGCTCAGCCAGTCGTTGGCCTGCACGGTGTAAATTTCGGCGCAGGCAACGGCCTGCGGGTGCAGCGACGCCCCCGCCAGCGGCGGCCGGCCGGCTGCCAGCAGCAACAGCACACTCAACACGAGTCCACCAAAAAACAGTCGCATAAATTTCCCTTGAAATTTGTTATTTGTCCAGCGGCGCCTGGTTAACGCCCTGGTCCAGCTCGATGGTTGACAGCCGGTAGCCATCCCACCAGCGCATACCCGCTTCTGCCACCGCCAGCATAATCACGGTGGCTACAATCAAAATAACAATGTTGATGGCCCACTTTTTGGTTGTTGACATGGTACACCCAAATTTGAAATCACGTTCCAAACATTCGCCCAACCCGCAGGCAACGATTACCCGGCGGCAGACAAAATCGATACATATTATACCCAAATTACTCAAAACAGACGATTTGGCGGATAAAATACGCGGGTCTACCCTGCTTGTCCGTGAAGATTGTAGCTGGGCGGGCCGGATAATTCAATCACACCGCCGGGGCGCGGTAAAAATTTCATCGGAATCTCATTTTTAGTTTTTATGATGGGGGCGATGTGCGCCGTTCACCAGCGTCGATTGAAATGGGCCGTTCATCAACAAAAGCCACTCACCCAGACAACTTGATGAGAAAAAAGAGGAGATGCTGTGATGAAACAATTTGTCCTGCTATTGTTTGTATTAAATCTTGTTCTGGCCGCTTGCAGCCCCGGCGAAACCCCGGCCCCACCCACCGTTACCCCGGTTCCGGCGGCCCAGCAAGCCCCCACCGAACTCCCGCCTACCGAGCCGCCGCCAACGGCCACGCCGGAGCCGCCAACGGCCGCGCCGCCGCCGGCTGAGATTGCCGTTGAGCCAACCTCGGAGCCGGCCAGCCAGCCGGCCGAACCGGTCAGCTCGGTACGGACGTTTGCCGTGGTCCCGGAGCAGAGCCGGGCCAGCTACATTGTGGCCGAGGAATTTTTTGGCGGGGCGCTGGATGCGCTGGGGATTCAGCCGGGGTTGGTGGATACCGTTGGCAGCACTCAGGAAGTGACCGGCCAGATGCAGCTTGATTTGGCCAACCCAACCCAGCCGGTGATGAGCAGCCAGTTTACGGTGAATTTGCAATCGCTCACCAGCAATCAATCTCGCCGGGATAACCGCATCCGTCAGGCCAATCTGGAGTCAAACACCTATCCGCTGGCCACGTTCACCCTCACCTCCATTGAAAACGGGCCGGCGGCCTACACTGAAGGGCAGGAAGTAACGTTTCAGGCCAATGGCGACATCACCATTCGGGAGGTGACTCGCCCGGCTGTGTTTGAGGTGACGGCCAAACTGGAGGGCGGCGTTATTTCCGGTGTGGCCACAACGCAGCTCAAAATGACCGATTTTGGCTTTGAGCCGCCCAACTTTGCCAATTTGTTTTCGGTGGCCGATGATTTTACGGCCAAAGTTGAGTTTGTTTTTCAGGAACAGTAAGCCAACAAAAAACGCGCCCGCGGACGCGTTTTTTTATTCGTCCAGGTCTTCCAGTATATCACCCAGCTCCCGTTCCCACACGTCGTCAAGCGGCATAAATGATTGCTCCTCAAACCGCTTTGACAGGGCGTCCATGTACTCTTTTACTTTAACGCCCGGCGCTTTCTTTTCCAGCTCGTTGATTTTGGCGACCATCGACGCGGTCAAATCCTCGCTTTTTTGGGCCAGGTCAGAGAGATCGAGGGTCAGGTTGAACATGTGGTTGAACCGGTTCATCAAATCGTACCAGGCTTTGTAATCATTTTCAATGCGCATACCTTGCAGCATATTGGATAGCTGCGACAGATCGTAGGCGGGCACAAAGGCGTAAAACACAAAAAATTCCAGATCGCGTTTTTCGGCCTCATCCAGCATGTAAGAACCAATGGTGGCCCCGCCTTCGTAATTGGAAAATCTAACAGCGTATTGAGCCAGCTCGTCTTTGAGCCGGAGCAGGCTGTAAGCGCACGACACTTCTCGGTCTTTATCGTACGGCATCGAGCCGTACACCCCGCCAACACCGCCCACCCGTTTGATGTTGAGCGTTTCAATCATATCAAAAAAGGCGGCGGCGTACTGGTCTACATTGAGGTGCGGCTCATCGCCCAAAAAAATGAACAACCCGTCGTCGCTGTTGCCGGCGTAAAAAATCTCGTTTTTCTTCACCCGCAGTTCGGCCCGGTAGCCGTCTTCGAGCTTGATTTCTGGCCGCAGGTAATGATGCGTGCCGGGAAATTGAAACAGGTAAAGGCCGTTGGGCCGGATCTCGCCAATTTTTCTGGCGCCGGTCTGCTCAACCAGATAGCGCGGCAAGCCGGAAGAAATGGAGCCGGCATCGGCCCACTGCCGCCAGCCGGCCAGCATGCAAGCATTTTTGGGTGCAGGTTTTTCGTATAGATCGAGCAGATCGTTCATTGTTTACCTCCGCTTCTGGCCGTATGGTATCACTCTAGCATACTCGCGCTATGGGGTCAAACAGAAATTGCAATCCCTCTTTTTTTGCGATAGACTTGACATAGTCAATTAAGATGAATTTCGCGCCAATGAAAGTGTGCGAGTGGGGGGTTACAAATGGCAGAGTCGCGGCTTCTGAGCATTTCACTAACTCCTAACTCCTGACTCCTGATTCCTATAATTAGAGGAGAGAGCTATGGCTAAAAAAATCATAATTTTGATGGCGTTGGTTTTTGGCGTGCTGCTGGCGGCGTGCAGCGGCAGCTCCGAACCCGATCAGTTGCCGCCCGACGCGCAAACAGCGCTGCCACCGCTGAGCAATGCCCCGGATGCGGCGCTCCAGGCGCAGGCAGTTCAGCCCGGCCGCGAAGCCCAGATCGAGTCGGTGGAGGTGGTCATTTTAGAGTCGTTTCCGGTGCAGGTGCAGGTGCTCATTCGGGGATCGCTGCCCAACGCCTGTACGCTCCTGGATCAGGTTAACCAGGCCAACAACGGCACGTCGTTTGATATTGCCGTTTCTACCGTGCGCCAAACCGATGTGATGTGCGCCGAGCAGCGGCAGCCATTCGATCACACCGTGGCGTTGGACGTGGTCGGCCTGCCGGCCGGCACTTACACGGTGAATGTGTCCAGCGCCAACACGGTCAGTAGCACCTTTGCCCTGGCCCTCGATAATAAACCGGTCCAACCGCCGCCGTCGCCGGAACTGGTGGGCGGCACTATCAGTGGCGTTGTCTGGCAGGATGACTGCGTGACGCAGGCCGATGGCGCGCCCGGCCCGGGCTGCGTGGCCGATGCCGGCGGCGCGTATCAGCCTGACGGCGCGTTTGACGCTACCGAGCAGCGGCTGGCCGGCATCGAGGTGCAGCTCAACTCCGGCGAGTGCGCGGCCGGTGGGCCGGGGATTGGCAGCGCCGTCACCGATGCCAGCGGTACTTTTCTGTTCACCGGGTTGCAAGCCGGCAGCTACTGCCTGTCGATCAATCCGGCGTTGATGCAGAATTCGGCGGTATTGCAGGCCGGCGCCTTTACCTACCCCGATGACGGGCAGGGCCGGGCCTCGGTCACGCTGCCCGAAAACGGCTATCAAACCGCCGATTTTGGCTGGAGTTTTGAATCCGGCCGGCCGCAGCCGCTGCCCAATTCCGCGCCGGCGGCCGCGTGCGAAAACGCCGCCGAGTTTGTGGCCGATGTGACCATCCCCGACAACACCGCGGTAACGCCGGGCGAAGCTTTTGTAAAAACATGGCGGGTGCAAAACAGCGGCAACTGCACCTGGGGGCCGGAGTACCGGCTGATCTTCTCCGGCGGCGAGCAGATGGGCGCGGCGGCCAATGTGCCGCTGCCGCAACTGGTTGAGCCGGGCGGCGAGGTTGAAGTTTCGGTTAATTTTACCGCGCCGCAGGAGTCCGGCAGCTATCAAAGCGACTGGCTGCTGCAAAGCCCGGATGGCGTTACCTTTGGCAGCCGGGGTGATTACCCGCTGTACGTGCTGATTGTGGTTTCAAATTAGGGGGGATTTTTGGTGACGTTGGGCGCAGTTTTGCCGCGCCCAACGTCGCTATTAAATTTGCTGCACCTGTGGCAGCACTTCCTCAAGCAGCATAGCCCGCACGCCGGGCTGGTCCACGCCGAGCACTTCGATCATAAAATAGTCCACGCCCAAATCGATGAACTGCTGCAACTGCTCCACCACCTGCGCCGGTGTGCCGGCCAGCGCGTTCTGGTTGGTCCAGCGACCGCCGCGCTGCCGGGCTTCGGCGTCCGTGCGGCCCAGCGCCATCCGGCCAAACCAGGTTAGTCGCAAATTGGCCGGATCTCGCCCCACCGAGTCACACTGCTGGCGTAAAATGTCAACTTTGGCGTTGTAATCGGCAAAATTGGCATCGGGTAGATTCCACCAATCGGCAAATTTGGCGGCCAGCCGCATGGTTTTGCTGCCGCCGCCGCCAACAATGATCGGCGGTACGGGGTCGGGTTTGGGTTCGCAGTAGGCGTTGGTAATGGAGTAGTGTTTGCCCAAATAGGTGACCTGGCCCGGCTCGCGCCACAGCCGGGTGATGATTTCCAGTGAGTCTTCCAATTGTTCAACCCGAACGCCGGGGCTGGGGTAGGGATACCCGTAGGCATGGTATTCGTCCTCTTTCCAGCCGGCGCCAATGGCCATAATAAAGCGGCCGTGGCTCAGAGTTTGCAAGGTGGCCGCCATTTTGGCCAGCAGCGCCGGGTTGCGATAGCTCTGCCCCAGCACCATCGGCCCAATATCAAACTGGGGCCAACGCGCGGCCACAAAGGCAATCACCGTCCAGGCTTCGTGGGTGGGCGCATCGCCCCAAAAAAAGTGGTCGGTCATCCACAGGCTTTTGAAACGCCCTTTCAGATGGGGCAGCACGGCATCCATATCCGTTAAAAATTTATCGAGTTGCCCTTTGGGCGGGCCGGCTGGCAGCGACAGGCCAAAATCAACGGTCATAATTAGAGTCTCCTTTTCCGTTATAGGATATGGCGAATGATGTTTTACGCAACGCAATTTGCGATTTTTCAATAATTCCCAGTATGGCCCTCACTCCCCTGCCCCCCTCTCCCATTGGGAGAGGGGGATTAAGTATCGGCTGTGGTTTTTGGCCGCTTCGCGGCCAAAAACCACAGCCCTATTAACATTTTCCCCTCAGGGGGTAGGGGGAGGGGTAAAACATTGAAAACTGAGTGTGAATTAGCCCTCAAAATGGCGCAATTTTGGCAAACTGGGAATTGCTGACGTTTTACGTTTTACGAATTACGTCGGTTAGCGCCTCTTCCAAATGAGGGTACACCAGCCAGACGGTGCTGAAGCCAAACAGCGCGCCGGTTGCTGTTCGGCGGAGCAGGTCGCTTTGGTACGGGCCAAGAAATTGCAGGTAGAGCAGGCCCAGCAACCCCGCAACAAACACCGGCAGCCATAACCAGCTCAACCGGCCGCGCCGCCGCAGCGCCACAGCCAGCCCCGCCACTGCAATTAACCCCAGCCCCCAAAAAACAGCCAGCGGCACATACTGGTTCAATTCCGAGACAAGCTGCGTGCCGCCGTCAAACGCCATTGGCAAAATCAGCAGCAGATACCAGCCCGGTCGCAGCGGGTTGAGTCGCTGCCGCAGCAGGCCAAACAGCAGTCCGCCCACCAGCATCGACACATAAATGGCCACATCACGCTGGCAGATGGCCACCTGTTCGCCGGCCACGTAAAAAGCCCGCGAAGGCAGTTGGTGGCAGGCCAGGCTGTACAGCCGGTAAATGGCGTTGGCCGCCGAGGAAAACCCGGCCGCCAGCAGCAGCGGGGCCACAAACGGCAGGCCGACGTAAATCAAAACCGCGCCGTTGGCTACCGTGAGCCAGTGGCGGGCCAGCCCGCGGCCCAACGCCTCAAAAAAGCGGCCAATGCGGGCCAGCGCGGGCGACTGGGTTTGAACGTGTTCGGCCATAAAAGTGAAGCCCCCTAGCGGCGCAGCACACCCCAGCGCAGCGTTTCGGCGCTGGTTTGAGCCTGATCGTGCAGCCGCCAGGCCACAAGCGGCAGGCTGTCGGCGGCGATGTCAAGCCGGAGTTGTTCGATGACGTTGAGCAGCGTCTCCAGGCTGGCCCGGGCGGTGCTGACCGCGGTTTGCTGCGCCTGCCGGTACTGCTCCACGGTAAAGGGTTGGGCCAGAGTTTGTTGCAGCGAATCCGCCGCCGATTTCATCTGGCCCACCAACGCGGCGCAATCGCGGCCCAGTTGCGCCAGCGCCGGCTGCGCGGCGGGATCAAAAATGGCGGCGGTCACGGCAACGCCTTCGGCGGCGGGGCGGGGCGGGGCGCTTTCGCTTTTGCCCAAAATAACGCCGAAACCGGCCTCCAGCCCGCCAATCGAGGCGGCTGCTTTTTTGAGCGCGCTTTCGGCCCGGCTCAGCCCACGCCGCGCCTCGGCGATGGTGTAGGGGGTGACGCCGGCGGTGGGCTGGGGCGATGGCTGGCCATCGGCCGGGCTGGCGGTGAGCGCTTCGCTCAGCTTTTTGGTTTGCGCGGCACTCCAGACCAGCGCCAGCCGCTGCGCCGCCAGCAGCCGGCGCAGGTGATCGGCCAGCGGCCCGGCGAGCAGCGCGGCCGGGTCGGCCAAATAGAAAATCGAATCGGCCGGGCCGGTTTCGCCGGCGGCCCGAAAATCGGCGCGAAGTTTGCCGCGCGCGATCTGCGGCGGCTCGGCGGCCAGGCTGCCATCGAGGTTGAGCCGGAAAGCGGCCGGTTTGGCCCCGGCGGGTAGATCGATTTTTTGCTCGCCGGTTGGGCCGGGGATAACCCAGCCGCCGCCGTCAAGCCCGGCCAGCAATACGGCATCGGCTTGTGTTGCGGCGGGCAGCGCCGCCTGCCACAATTGCAGGCGGGTGGCCCAAAACGACTCGCGGGGCGCGCCATCGGCGGCGAGGGGGGCGTCATCGGCCCACGACAGGCCGCGGCAAATATCGGGCGGGCAGGGATCGATGTGGATGGGACCGGCCAGTGGTTTGATGTCCGGCAGGGAGTCAAACGGGTGAACCGGCGTTTGCCAGCCGGCATCGGCGAGCGCCTGCTGGAACTGGTTTTGGCGGGTGTGTTCGGTTTCGTCCAAAAAGGCGCGGGCATCGGTTTGCAGCGGGGTGGGCGGGTCTGACCAGCGCTGCGGAAATTCCACGTCGCTGACGGTGCGGTAGCCGGTGTTGTAAGCCTCGTTGAGCGCGTCGATGCTCTGGTAGCGTTTGCGCAGCCAGATGGGCCATTTCACCTGGGTTAGCTGCGGGCTGTAGCCGGTGGGGGTGGCGTTGGCCGGCAAGTTGAGCCACAGCGCCGCCAGCGGGCCGGCGGGCCACTGGAGTTTGACCAGCGATTTGGCCAGCGCCGCCAGCCAGCGGCCGGTTTCGGTTTCAATTTGCTCCGGCGCGGCGGCCGACAGCCACAGCGGCAGGCCATCG
The DNA here is from genome assembly GCA_022071955.1 of Anaerolineae bacterium. GTDB lineage: Bacteria > Chloroflexota > Anaerolineae > 4572-78 > J111 > J095. The sequence continues at coordinate 132,918 of JAJVIM010000012.1, read as the reverse complement.
TTGAGCAGGCCGGTTTGGGGCAGGGTTGGCCCGGTGCGCAGCACGCAGCGAAAACCTGTGCCGGCGCACAGTTTGAGCAGCAGGGTCAGGTTGCGGCGCGGGTCGGTAGCGCCGTCCAGATCGATGGAATCTGGCTGCAACTGGTGAAAACTCCACGGCACGGGCAGGATGAGGTGGCTCAACCCCAGTTGGGCCAGCCGGGCCAGCAGCAGCGGCCATTTTTCCGGCGGCAGCCGAAAATAATCAAAATTAGCGGCGGTCAGCGGCAGGGATGCGGTTTCAAAATAGTTTGGCATGGCCTCCTCCTTTATCCCAGGTTTGCAATCCAACTGGCAGTAACGTGTTCCAGCCCGGCAATTACCCGGTCAGACAGGCTGAAATCCAGGCTGCGGGTAACGTGGGTGGGCACGGCGACAACGGTCATTCCGGCGGCTTTGGCCGCCTGCACGCCCACCAGTGAGTCCTCAAAAACCAGGCAGCGCCGCGGCGAAACGGCAAGTTGCCCGGCGGCGTGCAGATAAACATCCGGCGCAGGTTTGTTGTTGGCCACGTCATCGCCGGTAGACAGGGTTTCAAAATAGGGTAGCAGGTTGAATTTTGTCAGCCAGCGGGTGGCCCACGGCCGGTCAGATGCGGTGGCCACGGCCAGCCGGTATCCTTCTGTACGTAACTGGGGCAGCAACGTTTCAACGCCGGGCATCAGTTGGGTGTTTTCGAGCGTAATGGGCCACAACTGGCGGATGCGCCGAAACAGGTCGTCGCGGGTGAGATGATTTTTACCGTGCCGGGCCAGCAGGTCGTCAAACAACTGGTTATAGCCTTCCATCCGGCCAACGACGCTGGCGGCCCACTGCTCCACCGACAGTTCGAGACCGTGTTCGCGGCACAATATCTGGCAGGCTTCAAAATCCGGCGTTTCGGTATCGATGAGCGTGCCGTCGTGGTCAAAAATAATCGCGTCAAAGGGGAGTTTGTTCATAGTTTTGCAGATTTATTTATTCGCCATCCGTAATTCGTAATTCGTAATTCGTAATTCGTAATTCGTAATTCGTAATTCGGGTTTGGGTTGTCCGTTTGTGATGAAGGTATTGTACCATTGGCCGGGGGAATAAGAAATTAAACCCGGCGGCCGGTTGGTAGAGGGCTGATTTTGTTTTGAGGCAGCTATGTATCATTTGGTAATCGGGTAGATTTGATTTACCATGTGTCTATACACTTGAATATATTGACCGAGAGACAGAGGCCAGGATTGAGGATTGCAGTTTGAAAAATATGGGTGGTTTCCAAAAACGTCTGTTGGTTTGGCTGGGCGTAGCCTTTCCGATGTTGGCGCTGCTGCTGTTTGCCGCCGTGAGTGCAATTTTTGGAGCACGCCTCACAGCGACCGGCTGGCTGATTTTAGGAGCTGCTCTGTTAGCCACCGGCGAACTCTTTGCCTGGCGCGCGCTGCGGATTTTGCCGTCACCCGCCAAGCCATTGGCCGGCAGCCAACAACCCCCGCCTGGTCCGCCCCCCGCTGAATTTGCTCCCCCGCCCGCGAGCCGGCAACTCGCCACAGCAACCTTCACCCAGAGCGAGACTTTGTACCGGCAGTTGGTGGCGTTGTCGCCGGATGGTATTGCGCTGGTTGACAGAATGGCCAATATTAATTTTGTCAACCCGGCCGGAATTACGTTGTTGGGCATAAACTCTGCCGAGCAGCTTGCCGATATATCAATTACCGGGTTTTTTCCCGGCGAACAACAGGCCGCCGTTACCCGCTGGCTGAGCAAGATTTGGGCGGGGAACAACCCCGCTCCGATTGAACAGAAGTTGGTGGGAGCCAACCAGGTTGAAATTTATGTCGAATTGGTGGGTATTCCGTTGCAACTCGACAACACACCGTTTGCCCAGTTACTCATTCACGACATCAGCGAAAGAAAAATTGCCGAGGCGGAAATTGCCCAGCGCAACCGCGAACTGACCATTTTGCAATCGGCGGGGGCGGCCATTACTTCCCGGCTTGACCTGCGGTATGTGCTGGATACCGTGGCTCAGGAAATGACCCGGCTGGTTGGCGTGGAACGATGCGTGATTTTTGAATGGCAGGAAACCGAAGATCACATCACCAAAATTGCCCAGTTTGGCCCCGAAGGCTGGTGGCGGCCCCTGCTCGTGCCAGAGCGGCTTGATTTGGCCGGCTATCCGCTCACCCGATCGGTGCTGGAGGAGCAAATTCCGGAGCAGATGACCATTAGCCGGTTTGGGGTTGATCCGTTTGAACTGGCTTACATGCGGCAGGTCGGGATCAAAACGCTGCTGATGCTGCCAATGGTTTTTCAGCGGCGAGTGCTGGGGCTGGTAAAACTGGAAGACAGCCGGACAGAGCGGGAATTTACCTACCAGGAAATTTCTATGACCCGGCTGCTGGCCAACCAGGCTGCCAGCGCCATTGAAAATGCCCAGTTATTTGAGCAGGCGCAGCACGAAATTGAAGAACGGCAGCGGGCGGAATCGGCGCTGCAACAGGAACGGGCCATGCTGGCTCAGCGGGTGCAGGAGCGCACCGCCGAGCTGAGCAAAGCCAACGCCGAACTGGCCCGGGCTTCGCGCCTGAAAGATGAATTTTTGGCCGGCATGAGCCACGAGCTGCGCACCCCGCTCAACACAATTATCGGCTCATCTGAAATTTTAAAAACAGAGGTTTTTGGGGCAGTCAACGAGAAACAGAAAAAATACGCCAGCAATATCGAAGAGAGCGGGCGGCATCTGCTGGACCTGATCAACGATATTTTGGACCTGTCAAAAATTGAGGCAGGCAAGGTTGAACTGGAAATCCAGCCGGTGGTGATTGAGGCGGTATGCATGGCCAGTTTGCGGCTGGTAAAACAACTGGCCCATAAAAAACGGATACAGGTGTCAACCCGGTTTCATAATTCAAAAACCGTGCTGGACGCCGACGAACGCCGGCTCAAACAAATTTTGGTCAACCTGCTGAGCAACGCCATCAAATTTACGCGGGAAGGAGGCAAAATTGGCATTGAAGTGAGCGACGATGACCGGCAGGAAACCGTTCATTTTTGTGTGTGGGATACCGGGATTGGCATTGCACAGGACGATATGCGCAAGCTGTTTCAACCGTTTGTGCAGTTAGATAGCAGCCTGTCGCGGCAGTACGCCGGCACCGGCCTGGGGCTGTCGCTGGTATCACGGATGACCGAACTCCACGGCGGGAGTGTGTCTTTGGACAGCACGGTGGGCCAGGGCAGCCGGTTTACGGTGTCGCTGCCTTATGTGCGGCCCGGCCTGCCCCCCGATTCTGCCGCGCCCGCTGAACGGGCGCTGGTGATGGCTGCCGGCAGCGACAGCCAAAAATCGCAATCCGGGCCGGCGCTGATTTTGCTGGCAGATGATAATGAAGAAAACATCCATATGCTTCTGGATTTTCTACAGGCACAGGGGCATCAGGTTGTGATTGCTCGCAACGGCAAAGAGGCCGTGCAACGCGCGCGAGAGCAAATCCCAGATATTATTCTGATGGATATTCAAATGCCCGGTATGGACGGGCTGGAGGCCACCCGCACAATTCGTACCAGCCCCACGCTGGCCAAAATTCCCATCATTGCTTTAACTGCGCTGGCCATGCCCGGCGACCGGGAACGGTCGCTGGCTGCCGGGGCTAACGAGCACATGAGCAAGCCGATCAGCCCAACCCGATTACTGCAAACAATTGATCACTACCTGAATTTGACTCACCGATGAAGAAATAAGCAGGAGGACCCCGCTAATGTCAACGATATTAATTGTTGATGACGAGCCGATGGCTCGCGATATTATTGAGGGTTTTTTGGCCAGAGAGGGTTACATATTGGCCTTTGCAGAGAACGGGCCGGAGACGTTTGCCTATCTCGATGCCAATCCGGTCGATATTATTTTGCTCGATGTGATGCTGCCCGGTATGGACGGGTACACCATTTGCCGGCGTATTAAAACAGATGTCCGCCGGCAGCATATTCCCGTTATTCTGGTCACTGCTTTGGGCAGCAACGAGGATTTGGAGCAGGGCTTTGAAGCCCGCGCAGACGATTTTTTAACCAAACCGGTTAGCGATGTTGAGTTGAAAGCGCGGGTTCGGTCGTTGCTGCGCATCAAACATCAATACGATGAACTTCAGCGCGCTCTGAAATTGCGGGAGGACCTGGCGCATATGATTGTCCACGATATGCGCAGCCCGATAACGGCGATTATTGGTTACAGTAATTTGCTGCAAACCAAAGGCTCGTTGTCGGCGGAGGACACCGAGGATGTGAACAAAATCTACTCGCACGCCCGCCGGCTGAACTCGTTTCTCAACGATATGCTCATGGTGGCCAAAATGGAAGATGCCGGAGAGATGATTTTGTACCGGACCGACCAGGATGTTAACCAGCTCATCAACGAAGTGGTTACCGAGCAGCAGATCATTGCTCGCCTCAAACGGTGCGAATTGGTGGTGCAACTGCCGGCGGATGGGCCGCGGCTGGCGGTTGATGCCAACCTGTTTCGGCGGGTGCTGGATAACCTTATCTCCAACGCTATAAAATTTTCAAGCCCGCAGGGCAAAATTGTTGTGCGGCTCGAAACGCTGCCCGTTCAGCCGGAGCCGGAAGCTGCGGCCAAAATCTGTCTTCAGGTGGTTGACGAAGGTCCCGGTATTGCCCCTGAAAACCGCGAGCGCATTTTTGAAAAATACGAGGTCGTCTCTCTGAAAAAAGAGGGTGACTCGCAAATTGGCCTGGGGTTGGTATTTTGCCGGATGGTGGTTGAAGCGCACGGCGGGCGGATAGCGGTGACAGAAAATCAACCTACCGGTTCAATTTTTACAATTGAGTTGTAAGTGGTTGCAGAAGGGAGAACGGTGATGCAAATAATAGTGTTGCTTATCGATGATGATCCCACCTTAACCCAGCTTTACCGGCAAGCCCTCACCTTGGAAGGTTTTATTGTGCATGTGGCGGCAAACGGGCCGCAGGGCATTGAAGCCACGCGCAGCCTCACTCCGGATGTTATTGTGCTTGATTTGATGATGCCAGAAATGAGTGGCTGGGAAGTGTGCCGCCAGCTCAGAACTTTTTATGAAGGCCCTATATTAATGCTTTCCGCCGCCGTCGATTCGGCCGGGGTGATGCAGGCGCTCAACGATGGAGCCGACGATTATCTGGTAAAACCGATCCCGCATAATATGCTGGCCTCTCGTTTAAAGCGGCTGGTGCGGCAGGCGCGCATTGGCCACCAGGGTCAGCCCTCATCAGACTAGTTGGCTGTTTCCCCCCTTTTAAGGCTTGCTTTCTGCAAAAAACTCAACACTATGTTTGCGCTTTTCAGACTTCGCCCAAAACAGGACACAGATTTACACAGAAAACACAGATGAAGCCAATAATTTTAAAGAAAATCTGTGTAAATCTGCGAAATCTGTGTTCTGATTTATAAAGTGCAAAGGTAGTAACTCAAGAAAACCCTGCTTAAGCCGATTTAATAGGATGATATGCCTATTAAATTTCTCACAATAATAACGATTTCTTTGATATAATAAAAGCTAAGGTCGCTGCCGCCTTTCAATCATCGGCCTCATTAATTTACTGTGTCAGAGGCACCAACTATGTGGCTACAAGTTCTTGTGTTGCAATCCGACCCAAAACTTTCTGAACAACTGAGCAGTTTTTTTACCGAATTGGATGATGAGGTTTGGGCGGCCCGGTCTGTATCAGAGGCGCAGTCAATCATTAAGCAACACGAACCGGGGCTGGTTGTTGTTGATTCGCGGCTGCTCAGCGAAGGTTGGCAGGAGCTGATCCTCTCCCTCAAACGGGATTTGCCGGCCACCAAATTTATCTTTACCAGCAGTTACCCCGACCCCCAACGGGAGTCGCAAATAAAAAGAGAGTTTGGCCCCCAAATATTTTTAAGAACCCCCTTTACCAGAGCCGGCCTGGAACAGGCTATCCGTGATCTGGAGGGGGACTCGCCTATTATTGAAGACACAAAATTTAAGGCGATTCTCCCCAATATCAAAGTTCCGGTTCGCGCCAAAATCACCATCCCCTATGTTATCCTGGCGCTGGTGTTGGCTATTGCCGCCGCCTACGTGGTTAACCGAATTGTGCTGGATACGGTTGAAGAACGATTTACCAACCAGCTCATCGAAGCCGGCAAACTGGCCAACGATTGGATGATCAACGAAGAGGACCGGCTGTTGGATACCCTGCGGCTGATTTCGTACACCAACGGGATTCCGCAGGCCGTTAGCGCCGGCGATGCCGAAGGCCTGCGCGAGATTGTATTGCCGCTGGCGGTCAACTATCGTGAAGAAGCCGTAGAAATTCTGGACCCGCAGGGCACCAGCCTGTTATCGCTGCGACACATTTCCGGCAGCACCGCCGAAGATTACACCACCAATCGGGGCGAGACAGTTTTTTCCCAATGGAAGTTTGTGCAGCGTGTGCTCCAGCAGCAAAACGGCCAGAATCAGGACAAATTTGCCGGCCTGGCCCAGGCCCCGTGGGGCGATTACCTGTACGTTTCCGGCCCCATTTACGATGAATCCGGCAATTTGGCCGGAGTTATTTTAATTGGCAAGTCGCTCAGAACGCTGGTGAGACAGGTAAGAAGCGACACGCTTTCTCACGTTACTATTTACACCCTGGCCGGACAGCCGATGGAATCGACGCTGCCGGCGCTGGACCCCACCGAATTGGTGCTGGAGCCGGAGTCGGTAACGGATGTGTTATCACGCCAGGATGAGTCGAGCCTGGTGCGGTCAACCCAGGTTGCCAGCATCAATTATAGCGAAATCGTTGGCCCGTGGGAGTTGAGCAGCGCCGCGGTTTCGCCCGCTTCACCCACGGCCAATGATCTGGGCCTCATCGGGGTGGCCCTGGCCGAGACGTTTTTGGTACGGCCCGGCCAGATTACGCGCATCCAGATTTTTGCGCTGACCACCATTGCTATTTTGCTGGTAATATTTTTGGGCGTTTACGTGGCCAACAGAATTAGCCGGCCGCTGTTAAAAATGGTGGCTGCTTCGGCGGAGGTGGCCAGGGGCAATCTGGATGTGCAGATTGATGCATCGGGCAATGATGAAGTGGGCGTGCTGGCTCATTCGTTCAATGAAATGGTGGCCGGGTTGAAAGAAGGCTCGGTCTATCGTGATTTGCTGGGTCGCACGGTTTCGCCGGAGGTGAGAGAGCAACTGCGGCAGGGCTTTGCTACCGGGGATGTTAATTTGGAAGGCCAGGAAGTGATGGCCACCGTGTTGATGACCGATATTCGGGGCTTTACTACCATCGCCGAAGCCGAAAACCCCAGCACGGTTATGACCTGGCTCAACGAATATTTTGAGGAATTGGTGCCGATTGTTAATGACTACGGCGGGGTGGTCAGCAAGTTTGAAGGCGACGCCATGCTGGCTTTCTTTGGGATTTTGCCGCGGCCGCTGCCCGCGCAGGAAAGCGCCCAGCGCGGTTGCCAGGCAGCCCTCGATTTGATCGACGCCGTGAACCGGCTCAATGTGCGCCGCGCCAAACGCGGCGAGCCTCCTTTTAAAACGGGCGTCGGTGTGAACACCGGCCCGGTCACCGCCGGCGCGTTGGGCAGCGCCGACCGGTTGCATTACACCATTATTGGCGATACCGTCAATGCTACAGCCCGGTTAGAAAGTTTAACCCGGCAATTTGGCGAGGAAAGTATCGCTGTGATCAGTCAGCATACATTGTTTGCTCTGCGGGAGAAACACCACGATTTTCAACTCGAGTCAATGGGCGCGCACAACATCAAAGGTAAAGTGGAACAACTGATTGTGTACCGCCTGCTCTCCGCCGAAAGCAAAAGTAAAGTGGTCACCTAGCCGGGTTTCTGCGTTAGAGGTTTTGTGTGGAATATGCAGGTTGGTAAATAGTGTTTAATTTCACAACACAGCAAAAGAAAAAACAGGGGCCTCGCTGGGGCCTGGGTTTGGTTTTGCTGGCCTTGTTTGGTGTGGGGCTGCTGGCCTCGCTGTTGTTTTTTCAGGACCAACCCGGCCAACGCTTTGATTTTATCCCGGTTAATCTGCATTCCCGGCTCCAGGCCGATTACTCGCCCGATCCCCGGATTACGCCGGTGCCGGCGGTTAACATGGGGATTATTTGGGCGGCAATCAGAGACCGCGAGCCAAACGCCGCAGATTTGCAGGATCGCCAGTCAGTCCTTGAGTCCAAACTGCTTACGCCGGTTCCTACAGTAACGCCGGCGTTTTTTAGTTGTCAGGGTATTCATTTTGTGTATGCCGGCCAGGATAGCTGGATCGACTCCGCTGACCCGGCCGTTTTTCACGGCGAAGAGCCGCTGCTCCAACTGGGGCAGGCGGGCGGGCAACGCAAACAACTGCTGCTCTATTTCCCACTGAATGACGTTATCTCTAACAACACGTTAATTCACAGCGCCCGGCTGGAAATGGACGTGGAGCAGGTTACCGGTTCGCTGCCGCCTAACGCGCTCAGCCTGGCCGGGTTGAACCAGCCTTTTTCAGAGATAGACACCAACTGGGCCAATCAGCCGGCCTCAGGCATGCCGTACAATACCCCGTTGGTTTTGGCCGATAGCGTTCACGCCTGGGATGTTACCGATATTGTCCGCGACTGGTTGTCTGGCCGGTTAGCTAATGTGGGGTTAACAGTCGCGCCCCGGCCCGGCGCGGATTTTCTGGTAACTTACTACAGCCGCGAAGTGATTACCGACCAGAATCAAAATTCGTTTGGCGAGTCTCTGCCGGTTGGCCCGCGGCTGGTGATTAATTGCGGTGGCCAATTGCCCAAGGCGGTGGCCCTCAACCCCAACACGCCCACGCCCACCCCCACACCGAGCCAGCCGCCGGCTGGCCCAAATCCAGCCCAGCCAACAGATAAACCGCTACCCACGTTAACGGCCATCGCCATCCCCACCCTCGCTGTGCCGTCACCCGCGCCCACTGTACCGCTGCCCGTTCCTACCCGGGCGCCGGTGTTGCCCCCGCCAACTGCCGCGCCCACCAGCCTGCCGCCTCCCAGCCCGCCACCGACCAGCGTGCCGCCAACCAGCCCGCCGCCAACCAGTCCATCACACCCCGAACCAAAACCCACGGCCACACCACAGGCCAACCTGGCGCTCAATTTGTCTGCTTCGCCCAATCCGATCACCGCCGGTAACCGGCTCACTTACACCCTGACGATGAGCAACAGCGGCCCAAATAACGCCACTAATGTGATATTGACTGACACCTTGCCGCCGGGTGTCAGTTTGGTTTCGGCTGCGTCCAGCCAGGGGAGCGGTTGCAGCGGCGACAGCCCCGTTTTGTGCAATTTGGGCACGGTGGCGGGCGGCAGTGTGGCCACGGTTACTATTGTTGTTAATGTTGACCCGGCCACAACCGGCACGCTTACCAACACCGCCGCCGTTTCTGCCCGCGAGTTTGACACCAATGTGGCCAACAATACCGCTACCGCAGTCACGCTGGTTGATTCCCAGGCCGATGTGCAGCTCACCAAAACGGACTCGGCCGATCCTATTGTGGCCGGCAGCGTGTTAACCTACACCCTCACCGTTGCCAACGCCGGCCCCAGCCTCGCCACCGGTGTGGTGCTCACCGATACCCTCTCGGCGAGTACAACCTTTCGGGCGGCGACTCCCGGTTGTCTGCACTCGGCCGGCGTGTTAACCTGCAACTTGGGCACACTGTCGCCGGGGAGTAACCGGGTGATCACAGTGGCGGTCGATGCTGCCTCCGGGCTGGTAGATGGCTCGACAATTTTTAACACCGCCACCGCCACCGCCGCCGAACCCGACCCAACCCCGGCCAATAACAGCGCCACCCAACCCACCGGCATCAACAAAGTTGCCGATCTGGCCCTTACCAAATCTGACAACCCGGATCCGGTGGTGGCTGGCCAGTTGCTTACCTACACTCTGGCAGTGACCAACTACGGGCCATCAACGGCCAGCGGCGTGGCCATCACCGATACTCTGCCGGCCGGGGTAGCCGTTGCCGCTGCGCCGGGTTGTGGGCTGGCCGGTGGCAACCTTGTTTGCAATATTCCCGGCTCGCTGCCGTCGGGAGCGGGGGTTCAACGCACGATAGTGGTTACCGTGGGGACTGGCGTGAGCGGTTCCATCAGCAACCAGGCGCTGGTGGCCGGGGCAGAAGCCGACCCGGCGCCGGCCAATAACACTGCGCTGGAATCGACACTGGTCAATGCCGTGGCCGATCTGGCGCTGACGAAAAGCGTGTCCAACGCTGCGCCCAACGTTGGCGATACCATTGTCTTTACTGTGACGGTGAGCAACAGCGGCCCGTCTGACGCCGCCGGGGTGACCGTTTCTGATCCGCTGCCGGGCGGCTACACTCTGGCGTCTGCGTTGCCCACTGCCGGCAGTTACAGCGGCGCTTCCGGCACCTGGTCAATTGGCACAATAGGTGTAAACAGCACCGTGACTCTCACGTTGGCGGTCGCGGTCAACGCTTCCGGGGTGTACACCAACACCGCGCAGGTGCAAAGCTCGCTGGCCGCCGACCCCGACTCGACCCCCGGTGATAACAGCAACGGGGATGATGACGATGCCACTGTAGCCACCACGCCGGTTCCGGTGGCCGACATCAGCCTGAGCAAGAGTGCGTTACCGGAGCCGGTGGTGGCGGGCGAGGTCATCACTTACACGCTAACGGTGACCAACGCCGGTCCGAGCGACGCGCCGGGAGTGGTGCTGACCGACACGCTGCCGCTGAGCCTGACGCTGGCGGGCGCGACGCCCTCGCCGACCAATCAGGCCGGGCAAACGGTGAGCTGGGATCTGGGGACCGCGCCGGCCGGCAGTAGCCAAACCATCATTTTGAGCGCCACAGTTGACAGCGCCCTGGCCGGCGGGCCAATCACCAACACGGCGGTGGCCAGCAGCCCCACGTTTGACCCGCTGGCAGGCAACAACAGCGCCGCGGTGGCCAGCACTGTCACCACCCGGGCCGATCTGCTGATCAGCAAAAGTGCGTCGCCGGAGCCGGTGGCGGCGGGTGAACTGCTAACTTACACGCTAACGATCACCAACGCCGGGCCATCGTTGGCCAGCGGTGTGCTCGTTACCGATACCCTGCCGGGTGGCGTGGTGTTCAACCCGGCGCTTTCCAGCGCTGGCTGCACCGAAAGCGCCGGGCTGGTCACCTGCCCGGTGGGCAACCTGAGCCGCGGCAGCGCCGTAAGTCACACGGTTGGGGTTACGGTGGCTGCCGGTACCACCGGCCAACTGGTTAACACGGCGGTTGTCGGCGGGGATCAACCCGACCCGGCTTCCGCGAATAATACGGCGGTAATGACCACCGCTGTCACCGTTGAAACTGACTTGAGCCTTGTTAAATCCGGCAGCCCGGAACCGGTGGTGGCCGGCGAGGTCATCACTTACACGCTGACCGTGACCAACAACGGCCCATCGGATGCGCAAACCGTGGCCATCAGTGATACCCTGCCGGCCGGGGTGGCCGTGATCTCCGTTGATCCGATCACCAGCGGCCAGAGTGGCCGGCAGCTCGATTGGCTTTTGCCGGGGTTGGGCCAGGGCGCAACCGGGGTGATAACGGTTGTGGTTGGGGTTGACAGCGCCCTGGCCGGCGGGCCGATCACCAACACGGCCGTAGTGACCGTCAGCGCGGCCACCGATTTGCTTGCGGCCAACAATACCGCCGCCGTCACCACTACCGTGGCGGTTGAAGCCGATTTGCAGATCAGCAAGAGTGCATTGCCGGAGCCGGTAGTGGCGGGCGAGATCATCACTTACATGCTGACGATCACTAACGCCGGGCCGAGCGACGCGCCGGGGGTAGTAGTGACCGATACGCTGCCGCTGAGTCTGACGCTGGTGGGCGCGACGCCCTCGCCGACCGGCCAGGCCGGACAAACGGTGAGCTGGAATCTGGGGGCCGCACCGGCCGGCAGCAGTCAAACCATCATTTTGAGCGCCACGGTTGACAGCGCCCTGGCCGGCGGGCCAATCACCAACACGGCCGTAGTGACCGGCGGCGCGGCTGATCCACTGGCGGCCAACAATACTGCCGCCGTCACCACTACCGTGGCGGTTGAAGCCGATTTGCAGATCAGCAAAAGTGCAATGCCGGATCCGGTAGTGGCGGGCGAGATCATCACTTACACGCTGACGATCACCAACGCCGGGCCGAGCGACGCGCCGGGAGTGGTAGTGACCGATACGCTGCCGCTGAGCCTGACGCTGGTGGGCGCAACACCCTCGCCGACCGGCCAGGCCGGACAAACGGTGAGCTGGAATCTGGGGGCCGCACCGGTTGGCAGCAGTCAAACCATCATTTTGAGCGCCACGGTTGACAGCGCCCTGGCCGGCGGGCCAATTACCAACACGGCCGTAGTGACCGGCGGCACGGCTGACCCGTTGACGGGCAACAATACTGCCGCCGTCACCACTACTGTGGCGGTTGAAGCCGATCTGCAGATCAGCAAGAGTGCCGCACCGGAGCCGGTGGCGGCGGGCGAAGTCATCACCTACACGCTGACGATCACCAACGCCGGGCCGAGCGACGCGCCGGGAGTGGCGCTGACCGACACGCTGCCGCTGAGTTTGACGCTGGTGGGCGCGACGCCCTCGCCGACCGGCCAGGCCGGGCAAACGGTAAGTTGGAATCTGGGAACCGCGCCGGCCGGCAGCAGTCAAACCGTTATTTTGAGCGCCACGGTTGACAGCGCGTATCGTGGGCTGTTGACCAACACGGTAAGTGTAACCAGCGCCACTCCCGACCCCAACCCGGCCGGCAACAGCGCCAGCGCCGTGACGGCGGTCGTTGCTGCGATTGATCTGGCGCTGCAAAAGGCGGCGTCGCCGGAGCCGGTGGTGGCGGGCAACTTGTTGACTTACACGCTAACCATCACCAATGGCGGGCCATCTACGGCCAATGGGGTGGTGATCAGCGATACTCTGCCGGCGGGGGTAACCGTTGCATCGGCGGCGGGGTGCGGCCAGTCAAGCGGGGTGGTAACCTGTACGCTGGGGGCTGTGCCGATGGGCAGCAGCATCAGCCGCACGGTGGTGGTTACCGTTGGCAGCGGTGTAAGCGGCAGCCTGGCCAATACCGCTGTGGTGAGCGGTACCGAGACAGATGTGGCCAGCGGCAACAATACCGCCGCCGTCACTACCACTGTGGCGGTTGAAGCCGATCTGCTGATCAGCAAGAGTGCCGCACCGGAGCCGGTGGTGGCGGGCGAGATCATCACTTACACGCTGACGCTGACCAACGCCGGGCCGAGCGACGCGCCGGGAGTGGCGCTGACCGACACGCTGCCGCTGAGCCTGACGCTGGTGGGCGCAACACCCTCGCCGACCGGCCTGGCCGGGCAAACGGTGAGCTGGAATCTGGGGGCCGCACCGGTTGGCAGCAGCCAAACCATCATTTTGAGCGCCACGGTTGACAGCGCCCTGGCCGGCGGGCCAATTACCAACACGGCCGTAGTGACCGGCGGCGCGGCTGACCCGCTGACGGGTAACAACAGCGCAACGGCGGTGAGTACCGTCGTCACCCGGGCCGACCTGGCCATTTCCAAATCGGGCAGCCCTGCACCGGCCATTGCCGGCCAGCCGCTCACCTACACCCTGGTTATTACCAACAACGGGCCGTCGGCGGCGAATGGCGTGGTGGTTACCGAAACTCTGCCGTTGAGCGTAACCTTTAGCGGCGGTTCGGTGGCCTGGCAGACTGTTTCGGCTAACCGGGTTTACACCTACCCGCTGGGTAGCCTGGCCAGCGGAGCAAGCCGGATATTGACTCTGACGGTATCGGTTGACCCCGGTTTTGTCGGCGTGCTGACCAACACGGCGGCGCTGACCGGCACCACTGCCGACCCCGGTCCGGCCGCCAACAGCGCTACCATTACCACCAGCGCCAACATTCCGGCCGACGTGCAGCTCAGCAAAACTGCCCAGCCCGAGCCGGTCATTGTGGGCCAGCCGCTTACTTACACCCTGTTGATTACCAATACCGGACCGGTCACCGCCACCAATGTGCTGGTCACCGATACCCTGCCGGCAGGGGTCAATTTTGGTTCGGTTACGGCCAGCCAGGGCAGTTGCAGCGAGTCGGCCGGCGTTGTCACCTGCAATTTGGGCAGCCTGCCGCTTATTTCTACTCCTCTGGCCAGCAGTACCTTTGATACCAACAACGATGGCTGGGCCACAACCGTTGATGCCGTAGGCAACCCCATCCCCTCGTATTCGGGAACGGGCGGCAACCCGGGCGGTTACATTTACGCGGTGGATGGGCTGATCACCACGGGCTGGTATTTTGTGGCTCCGGCTAAATTCCGGGGTAATCAGGCAGCGGCCTATCTCGGTTCGCTGGAGTTTGATTTGCGGCTGATCGCCGGTCTGGGGTTGGGGTTCCCGCTGGATGGCGTAGTGATGACCGGCGGCGGGCTGACTCTGGCGGCGAATGTAGCCACACCCGCCTCTACCTGGACGCACTACCGTATTCCATTAGCGCCCGCCAACTGGGTTGACAAAGCCGATGGCCAGCCGCCCACCTCGGCCGAGTTGTTGAGCGTGCTCTCAAACCTGACCGACCTGCGCATTCGGGGTGAATATATCACCCTGGTCGATACAGAGGGGCTGGATAATGTGGTGCTCAATCGCGGCCCGGCCGTGGTAACCATTGTCGTTACGCCGGCAATCGCCGCGACGGTGGTCAATACGGCTACCGCTGCTGCCAGCGAACCAGACCTGTTCCCGGCCAACAACAGCGGCTCTGCCAGCTCAACCTCGCAGTACGGCCTTTCAATCAACCCCGTAACCGTCACCGAGGGCGACAGCGGCCCGGTTGCGGCTGTGTTCACCGTTACTCTGTCATCGGCCAGCAGCCAGCCCGTTGCCGTGAACTACGCCACCGCCGATGGCACCGCTACCCTGGCCAACAACGATTACAACCCCATCAGCGGCACGCTCAATTTTCCGCCCGGCACCACCGTGCAAACAGTAACGGTTCAGGTCAACGGTGATACGCAGGAAGAAGCCGATGAAGTATTTCTGGTTACGCTTTCCAATCCGATCAACGCCGGCCTGATTAATGACCACGCCGCCGGTACAATTATCAATGATGACAACGATCCGGCGCTGCTCGTCCAATGTTTCAACCCGGTAAAGGATACCTTTTTCCGTGGCAAAAGTAACGAATCAACCAAAAATTACGGCACCGACGCTACCTTTGAGGTTGACCCGGACCCCGCCGATGAGCGGCGGAGTCTGATCGTTTTTAATTTGAACCCCATCCCCACCGGCAGCACGGTGCTGTCTGCTACGCTGTCTCTGTACGAAGACCGCGCCGTCAGCGGCCAAACGGTAACAGTGCATCAACTCACCAACAGTTGGGACGAAATCCAGGCCACCTGGCTTAACCGCATCGACAGTGTGCCGTGGACCACACCCGGCGGTGATTTTGATCCAACTGTGGTGGCCAGTTTTGCACCGCAGGTCGGCTTGCGGCAAATTGACGTAACCAGCGCTGCGGCCAGTTGGGTGAGCGGCACTAATTACGGGCTGCTGTTGCGCGCTACTGGCCCGAGCGGCTCAACCCGCTTCCGCAGCAACCAAACCGCCACCGCCAGCGACCGGCCGCAGTTGTGCATGCGATACAGCCTGAATCCGGCCCTCTCCATTAGCGATGCAACCGTTACCGAAGGCAACAGCGGCACGGTAGATGCTATATTTACGGTAACGCTGTCGGTTACCAGTGCGGTGGCAATAAATGTGGATTACGCCACGGCCAGCGGCAGCGCAACCGGCGGCGTCGATTTTGTGAACGTGCCAACCACCGGCCTGGTTTTTCCGCCCGGTGTGCAAACACGCACCCTCACCGTTACGGTCAACAGCGATGTACAGCCGGAAGTTGACGAAACCTTCTTTGTCAATCTGTCCAATCCCTCCGGCGCAACCATCGCCGATGGGCAGGGGATGGGCACTATTCTTGACGACGACAACCTGCCCGCGGCCCAACTGGTGCAATTGACCGCCCAAAAAGACTCCTGGATTCAGCGCGATAGCCCCAACCAGAACAAAGGCGCGGATACCAGCCTTAACGTGCGGCCCAAGGAGTTTGCCGAAAGAAACAGTCTGATCTGGTTTGATCTCGGCAGCATTCCGCCCGGCAGCCGAATCATCAGCGCCACGTTGGACCTGTTCCAGACCGACGGCCGCGATAGCCAAACGGTCAAAATCCATCGGGCGCTGGCCGACTGGACTCAGTTGGAGGTAACCTGGAATGAACGCACGGCCGGCATACCCTGGGCCACGCCCGGCGGCGATTTTGATCCAACCGTGGTGGCCAGTTTCCCCACCGGCAGCACCAATAATATTCACCAGATTATCCCGGTTACCAGTTTGGTTCAAAGCTGGCTGGATGGCGCGGCGGCGAATTACGGCTTTTTGCTGCGCGCTACCACCACCGACAAAACCGAAACTATCACCTTTAGAAGCCTCGACCACACCGTACCGGCCGAGCGGCCAACGCTGCGCGTTTATTATGTGCCGGCCGGCGCCGATCTGGGTCTGAGCAAAACAGTCAACACGGCCAGCCCCATTGTCGATGATGTGATTACCTACACACTGACCGCCGTAAATAATGGGCCGTTTGCCGCTACCACCACTGTTGTCACCGATACCCTGCCGCTGAGCGTTACTTACGTGTCATCGGCTACCACGCAGGGCAGCTACCAGACCGGCAGCGGTGTGTGGGCTATTGGCGGCCTGCCGGCCGGCGGCAGCGCCAGATTAACCATTACCGCCCGGGTGACGCCGTCAACCTCGGGCGCGCCAATTATCAACAGCGCCGTCATCACCGCCCCGCAGAGCGATCTGACGCCGGCCAATAACGCGGCCAGTGTCACCATTACGCCAACGCTGCCGGGGATTTCGGTGTTGACCACTACGGTCATCGAAGGCGACAGCGGCACCACCAACGCTGTTTTTACCGTTACGCTGTCTTCGGCCAGCCCCAATCCGGTGTCCGTCAATTACACCACCGTCGATAACACCACTACCGCCGGCAGCGATTACCTGGCCGCCAGCGGCACGCTCAATTTCCCGGCGGGCACGCTGGTGCAAACCTTTACCGTGGTTATTAACGGCGATACGGTTGATGAGGCCGATGAAACATTTGTAGTCGTTCTGTCGGCGCCGGTCAACGCGGTGATCAACGTTGGCACGGCCGAGGGCACGATCATTGATGATGATACGGCGGGGCTAACGCTGACCACCAGCGGCGATAGCTGGATTGACTACAACAACCCCACCAGTAACTTTGCCGGTGACACAGAAATGCAAATTGACCCGCAGGGCGGCGGCCGAATGAGAGCGCTGCTAAAATTTGATCTGACCGGCGTCCCGACCACCAGCACGGTCATCAGCGCCAGTCTGGTTGTTACGGTCAATAATACCCAAACCGGCCACACCATTAACATTTATCGGGTTATCACCGATTGGGTGGAATCGAGTGTCACTTGGAATACGCCCTGGGCCACGCCCGGCGGCGATTACGACTCCGGTATGGTGTGGGGCAGTTACAGCCCGGATGTGAGCGGGCAGCAGGTGATCAGCCTGACCGCTTTGGTGCAGGGTTGGGTAAGCGGAACGTACACCAACTATGGGGTAATTCTGAACGGTACGGGGGCCAGCGGAACGTCTACCATCTGGGATAGAGCCGCCGGCAATGGGAATGAAGCCACACTTGTGGTGGAATACAACGCGCTGGGCAGTTCGTCAATCTCAACCCCTCTGGCCGGCAACGGACGCGTGTTCCTGCCTATTCTGCTCAAACACACCGCTCACATACTGGCCAAAGAGGCCGAGCGGCCCAACCAGCTATTTTTGCCGGTCGTTGTCAAAGAGCCGGCAAAATAGGCGAGTCAACTGATGTCGTCCAGCCGGGTCAGTTCGGCCATTGTTTTGATAAAATCCATCACCTTGGTCACTTCCGGGTAGGATAGCACCACATCGGCGTAGCGTTTGCTGGGTTCCACAAATTCCAGGTGCATGGGCCGCACTGTGTCTAAATATTGCTCGATGACGTGGTTCACCGTGCGGCCGCGTTCCAGCACGTCGCGTCTGAGCCGGCGGATAAAGCGCAAATCGGCCGGTGTATCGACAAATATTTTTATGTCCATCAGTTCGCGCAGCGCCTGATCGACAAAAATCAAAATCCCTTCCACCAAAATCACCCGGCGCGGTTCCACCAGCCGCAGATCATCGGTGCGGATGTACTGGGCAAAATCATACACCGGTACCTGTACCGGCTGGCCTTGCAGCAGGCTTTTCAGGTGGCTGATCAACAGCTCGTTTTCCAGCGAGTCGGGGTGGTCAAAATTAAACTCCTGCCGCTTTTCCCACGGCAAATGGCTCAAATCCCGGTAGTACGAATCGTGCTCAAGATAGGCCAGGTTATTGGCTCCCACCGTTTCCAGGATTTTTTGGGAGACGGTGGTTTTGCCCGATGCCGTCCCGCCGGCCACGCCGATAATAATGTTTTTTCGCATAATCAGTTGATTATTCCTCTGAGTTTGAGGCCCATTGTAGCACGGCGGCACGGCTGCCGCCAAGTTTGCCGCCAAAGTTAAATCCCCCTATAATCCAACCAGGCCAACTCCTGCCACCCGCCCGCGCCGGGCTGTCAACCGAGACGAGGAGCAATATGTCTGGTCCGCAATCGTTCTATTTGCCCAGCAGCGTCACCCCAACCCAGCTTATCTCTGATTTGAGCCAGGAATTTTTGGTGTCAACCCCCAAAACTATGACCCGGCGGCTGACTTTTATTGACACCTTTGACTGGCGGCTGTACCACAAATCGCTGGTAGCTTACTGCCGCGATGATGCGCTTTGCCTGCGCAAACTCAACAGCCACCAAATTATTCATCAGCAGGCCGGCCTGCCCGCGCCCAAATTTGCCGCCGATCTGCCCCCTGGGCCGCTCAAGTTGCTGCTGGCGCCGGTAATAGAAATGCGGGCGCTACTGCCGCGGGCCAGTGTGCAGGTGCAAACAGAGGTGTTTGCCATTTTAAATCGGGATCAAAAAACGGTGGTGCGGCTGGCCTTTGAAAAGCTGTTCCGGCCGGAACAACCCAATGACAACGGCTCGTGGCCGCAGCTGTGGCTGCTGCCGGTGCGGGGCTATCCCGGCCCGGCCGAAAAGCTGGCGGCGGCGCTGCCCGATCTTGGGCTGGAGGCCGTTGAGCAGCCGGATATGCTGTTGCTGGCGTTGGAGCAGGCCGGCCAAACGCCGGGCGACTATTCCACCCGGCTGGATGTGCAGCTTCCGTCAGCCGCGCGCTCAGACGAGGCGGCCAAAGCCATTTTGGGGCATGTGCTGCCGGTCATCCGGCAGAACGAGGCGGGGATAAAGCAGGACATCGATACCGAATTTCTGCACGATTTTCGGGTAGCCATCCGGCGCACGCGAGCGGTGTTGTCGCAGTTAAAAGGCGTACTCCCGGCTGACGCATCGGACCGGTTCCGGCGGGAGTTTGGCGATATTGCCCGCACCACCAATGATCTGCGCGATCTGGATGTTTATTTGCTGGATGCGGCGCACTATCGGGCTATGCTGCCGGAGATGCTGCGTGAAGACATTACCCCGCTGTTTGACTACCTGCGGGAAAAGCGGGCGGCGGCGCTGGCCCGGGTGGTTGATCTGCTCAACAGCGAAACCTACGCCCAAACCCTGCACGACTGGCAGGTTTTTCTTGACCAGCCGGGCAACGAGGCGGCTGAAGCGCCCCACGCCGGCCAACCGGTCATCGATCTGGCCCGGCGCAGATTGAAAAAGCGCTACCGTCGCGTTACCCGTTTTGGCCGGAAAATTCTAAAAAATACGCAGGACGAACAACTCCACGCCCTGCGGATTGAGTGCAAAAAGCTGCGTTATTTGCTGGAGTTTTTTGCCAGCCTCTTCCCGGCCGATACCATTGGCGCGCTGGTGAAACAGCTCAAAAAGTTGCAGGACAACCTGGGTGATTTTAACGATCTGTGCGTGCAGGAGGCCTACCTGCTCCATCTGGCCGATGAGTTACCCGCCGCCGACGCCCGCTCGCGCCACACGCTGCTGGCCATCGGCGGGCTGGTGGCCACGCTGGACCAGAAACGCGCTCAGGTTAAAAGCGAGTTTGCCAAAACATTCACCGGCTTTGCCTCGGCAGAAAACAAAAAGCTGTTCAAATCGCTGTTGGCCGCAGCGCCAGACGGGGGAACGGGATGATCACGCTGGCGGTTTACAGCAACAAGGGCGGGGTGGGCAAAACTACTACGGCGGTCAATCTGGCCTATTTGGCGGCGCAGGGCGGCGCCAGCACCCTCATTTGTGATCTCGATCCGCAAAGCGCCACTACGTTTTTCTTTCGGGTAAAACCCAAACTCAAAAAAAAGGCGCGCGGCCTGGTGCAAACCGGCGATCCCATCGAGCGCAGCATCAAAGGCACCGATTACGACAACCTGGATTTGCTGCCGGCCGATTTTACGCACCGCAATTTGGACATCAATTTTGACAAACTCAGCCGGCCGCGCTTTCAACTGCACAAAGCGCTGGCATCGCTGACCACCGGCTATGATCTTGTTTTTTTGGATTGCCCGCCAACCATCAACATTCTGGCCGAAAATATTTTTAACGCGGCCGCCTATCTGGTTGTGCCGGTAACGCCCACCACGCTGGCCGTCCGCACGTTGGAGCAGTTGCTGGATTTTCTTGACCAGCGCGATTTTGATCCGGCGCGGGTGCTGCCCTTCTTCTCGATGGTCGATTTGCGGGACAGGTGGCAAAAGCGCACCGCTGCCGCAGCCTACCGCCAGTTTGCCGGGTTGCTGCGCCATCCGGTACCCTACCTGCCGGTGGTGGAGCAGATGAGCGCGCAGCGCGAGCCGGTAGCGGCCTTTGCGCCCAACTCACCGGCCGCCGACTACTACCGGCAATTGTGGCAGGAAATCCAGAACCACATCAACCCCAGCGAGACAGCGCCAGCCCGCTCATAACCCGCAGGCCGGCAATGATCAGCAGCGCCTCTCGCAGCCCAAATGCGCCGGCCAGTACCGGCCCCAGCATCATCCCCCCCAGTGTAGCCAGATTCAACGACATATTATATAGCGCCAGGTGCGACGACCGCTGGTCGGCGGGAATAAATTCCAGCAGCCGGTTAACCAGCGCTCCGCTCAAAATGGCCCAGGCCGCGCCGCCCAAAACCGCCGCCACCAGCAGCAGGGTAATGTCTGCGGCCAGCCCGGTGAGCAAGGGGTAGGAACCCAGCAAAATTGCGCCGCCCACGTTCAGGTGATGGTTTCCCAATTTTTTGGTCAGCGGCGCTAACAGCGGCGAGGTCAGCAGCATTACCAGATAAAACAGGGCGTTAACCCAGCTAATTTCGCCGTCAGTGAGCCGGGCCTCGCGCACCCAAAATACCGGGAACAGCGCCCCCGGCAGCAGTTGGGCAAAATGGAACAAAAAGTAGGCGCTCATCATTTTCCAGTAGCGGCCGGAAATCTGGGCCACCGAGATTTTTTTTGGCGGCCAGTGCAGCCACAGGCGCAGCGCCACGCCCAGCCGATGGGGTACAGTCCCGGCCAGCCCCAGCGTTCGGCCGGGCTGCGCCTCATCCTGAACCGGCTGATATTTAAATGGAGGTGCGGCCGGAACGCGCAATCGCCACAGGTGGAAGGTGCTCATCACGGCCCCCAGCGCGCCAATGGCAAACACAATTGCGTAGCCCCATTCCAGCGACATTTGACCCAACAGCCAGCCGCTGCCAAAAAATGAAACCATAATTGTGGCCCCCAAAAGCGCGTTGCGGCGGCCAACCACTATCCCGCGATCTTTTTCCGGTACGGTACTGGCCAGCGCGGCGTTAAACCCCACCGCCAGCGCGGTGCCGGGGATGGCCATTATCAGCGTGATCACCAAAATAGCCCAAACCTGCACGGCCGCCGGCAACAGCAGCGGCAGCGGAACCAGGATTAAATACCCCACCCGGTGCAGAACAGCGGCTTTGGTAACCGCCGGTCCCAACTGCTGGTTGCTCAGCCAGCGCCCAACCGGAATGGTAAAAAAAACGTTCATTAAGGCCGGGCCGGCCGCCAAAAAACCAATTTGCCAGGTAGCCGCGCCCAGCCGGGTGGCAAATACCGCCAAAAAAGAAATTGTGCTGCCGTATAAAATGCCAAACCAGGCTACATCCTGGTACAGATGCCAGTAATTGGCTAATCTTACCCGGGCTGCCGTTACATTTGTTTTGAGTTTGAGGTCGTTGGTTGTACTGCTCAGCATTGACTCGTGTCTTCCTTGGAAACTAAAAAACGGAAAC
The DNA here is from genome assembly GCA_022071955.1 of Anaerolineae bacterium. Classification (GTDB taxonomy): domain Bacteria; phylum Chloroflexota; class Anaerolineae; order 4572-78; family J111; genus J095. The sequence continues at coordinate 110,560 of JAJVIM010000012.1, read as the reverse complement.
TAAAAAACAATTAGATACAAACCGCTCATGTTAGGCTCACTTTTGGATAAACGCAAAATTATTGACGGGGAAAATCTGTAAATGCGCGCCTTGCTGCCAGGGGATAGCCATTTGAGATGGCGACAAACTTGATTATAACTCAGTCATAATGGAATTATAACTCAGTCATAATTAGTTTATAACTGAGTTATAATCCATTTATAACTCAGTTATAATTGAACGCCCTGCGGTAGAATTGCTGCTCGAATTGCTGTCACCTTGACGATAAACAATAACCATCGTTATAATTGAGTGGGGGAGAACCATTTGGCAAAAAGGGAAATTTTATGAGCGTTAAAAAACTGGCAGTGGTGTTTGCACCTTTACTGGGGCTGATATTTGCCGGTGCGGTGCTGGCCCAGCAAGGTGTAAATGAGTGGCTGCGGTTCGATGTCCGGTTGAACCTCCAGCAGAATTCCGGGTTAAGCGTTGAAGAAATTCACGAAGTGGCGCTGGCCAGCGGTGTCACGCAATTTACCCGCATCATCCCCACCGACAGGCTGGAAGCCATTCAAAACGTACAGGTATCGCAGTTAAGCGGTGGCGGCCAGCGCGGCTTTGTGCAGGCCGATACCGGCCAGGATTTCACATTTGAAACCAAACCCGTTTCCGCCAGCGAGATGGAAGTCACCCTTCATTTTCCGCCCAACAACGCTTCCTCAACAACGTTTGTGCTGAGATATTTTGTGGCCGGGGTAGTTCGGTTTTACGGTACCGGCGACTGGCTGGATTGGCGGCCGTATGGGGGTTCGGCCCCGGGAGCCATCAAATCATCAACTATTGAAATCAGGCTGCCGTCGGGCTTTACCAAGAACCAGTTAAAACCCGCCAGCACCGGCGTGGCCGCCGAGGCTTTTGTGCCGGAAGACAACCGGGTGGAGTTTAGGGCCAACAACGTGGCCCGGGGCGATGAGTTGGAGGTGTCGCTCCAGTTTCCGCACGGAGTTGTGGCCGGCACATCTCCGGCCTGGCAGCAGCAGGCCGATTCGTTGGCGTATTGGTCGCCCATTTTGGGTTGGGGTTCGCTGGCTGTGGCGTTGCTGCTATTACTGGCGGGGCCGCTGGCGGCGTATGGCTGGTGGTACTGGAAGTTGAGGATTGCGCCGCCCAAAGCCAAAATTCCACACCACCTCAACCTCCCGCCGAGCAAATTATCGCCGGCTGTGGCCGGGATGCTGCTCGATGGCAAATCGATGCCGCGCCATATTTCGGCAACGCTGCTTGATTTGGCCGCTCGCGGCGCGCTGCACGCCTTTCCGGCTCAGCCGGAAACGAACCCGCTGTTTGAGGAAGAGGCTGAAAAAGAACGGGAACTTGCCTTTGATTTGTACGGCGTTGACCAGAACAAAGCGGTTCGCAGTTACGAAGCCACGCTGTATTCCAGAATTTTTGGTTTTCAGGGCAGCCGCAAACGTAGCCTGGCCGATATGCGCCGGGCTTTGTTTATGGCTGTGCCGGAAATTAAAACCCAAATTGAGGCCGATGTGGCCAAAGCCGCTGTTTTTCAGGTGGACCGGGAGCGGGTACGGCGGCAATATCTGGCTTTTGGCGGGGCGGCGGTGTTGTTCAGCCTGATTCTGGGGCTGGTGGTACTGGTTATTTTTTCACGATTTACGTATATGGTCGCCTGTCCGTTTATGGGGGTGGCCGTGGCCGCGATCGCCTTTATTGCTGCCGGGTATGCCGCGCCCAAACACACGGTGGTTGGCCAAAAACATGCGGTTCGATGGGAAGCCTTTCGGCGGTATTTGAAGGATATGGATACGGCCGCGGCCAAACAGGCTCAAAGTAATTATGCCCGGCTGCTGCCCTACGCCGTGGCGCTGGGCGTGGACAAAGGCTTTACCGAAAAATTCGCGGCGGTCAAAACTCCGGCGCCGGCCTGGTGGAGCATCCCCCCGGAAAAATTGCCCGATACCTCTCATCAGGATGCTCACGATTGGGTGAGCGCCCGGCAACGGCCTCAAGCGCAGCAGCAGCGCACTAAAAGTGTGATTCGCCGGTTAGGCGAGCCGGAGCAGATGAAGGCGGGCTTGCCGCTCAAAGAGATTCAGCCGGAGTTTACCGAATTTCTCTCGCAGGTGGCCGAAACGTTCAGCAAAGCGCCGCCCATGGACGAAACCGAACTGCCGGAGGCCGACCTCACCGGCGGCAGAAAGTAATAGGAGTTACGCAGTTTGTTGGATGTCACTCTGAGCGATAGCGAAGAGTCTCCTGTTTGGGATATGAATCAGCTCAAATTAGAGATTCTTGGTCGCTACGCTCCTCAGAATGACCTCAACTGCGTAAATCCTAAGTAAAAAAAAGAGGCTCAATTTGAGCCTCTTTTTTTGTTGCCAGTTTCTTAATGAAGATTGGGTTCTTCTTCTTCACCCGAGATTTTGCCGGGCATTTTGATCACATTTTTTTGTAATTGGGCATAGCCAATAACCAGCAACATTAAAACGATGATAAAAAAGAAAAACAGTTCCATTGCGACCTCTCGCGCGGGTGTTTTCCTCTCCTCTCCTCAAACGCCGCTAATCAATATGGCACGCAGCATTTTGAGCCTAAGTGTCATTATAGGAGTTCGCGGCGTTTGAGTCATCGGTAAAGGTGCTTACCCGCGTCGTTTTGTACTACGCCTTTTGGCTTACCGGCTCCAGGGCATCGGTTACTCTGGGCATCTCCGATTGCTCGGTGGGTTTAAGCCCAAACGCCGGCAGCGGCGACTGGCGGGGCATAACCAGGGTGATGGTGGTGCCGTTATTGGCCTCTGAGGCCACAGTGACTTCACCACCAAACAGTTGGGCGCGTTCGTGCAGGCCCATAATACCAAAATTACCTTGCCGTGCAAAATCAGTAATGGCTTCCGGCACCTCAAACCCCTGTCCGTTATCGTGGACAATGAGCCGCACGTACCGCACCGTAAACTGGGCCAGGACTGCCACCTGGGTGGCGTGGGCATGTTTTTTAACGTTGTTCAGGGCTTCCTGTAAAATTCGGTAAATGGCCACCTGCATGTCATTGGGTAGCCCGTCTACTTCGCCCTCAACTTCAAACTGTACGTCGATGCCTTCGCGTTGGGCTAACTGGTTAACCAGATACTGCATGGCCGCAGTCAACCCCAAATCTTCGAGCGCCAGCGGGCGCAAATCGCGGCTAAACTGCCGCACGCTGGCAATCGCTCCGGTCACCATCGAGCGCAAATCTGCCAGCCGCCCCCGGGCCTTGTCCGGGTCGTCCAGCGAGGCTTTGAGCAGTTCCAACCGCTGCCCAATGGCAATGAGCGTTTGCACCGTGTCATCGTGCAAATCACGGGCAATGCGTTTGCGCTCTTCTTCCTGCGATTGGGTTACATCGGCCACGTACTGGCGCACCCCGGCCCGGTATTTGCCAATCTGCTGGACCATCTCGTTGAAAGCAGTGCCCAGCTCCCGGATTTCTTTGATGCGGCTGAGTTGCACCTGGGCATCGTAATCGCCGGCGGCAACCTGCCGGGTTTGCGCCACCAAACTCTGAATGGGATCCGTTACGCGCTGCACGCCCACGGAAACCACGCTGGCTACCAAAATCAGGCCAATCACCAGCATAACAATAACCGGCCGGAGCGAACTTTGCGCCGGGGCTACCACCTGGCTCCACGGTTCGCCAATCACCAGCCCCCAGCCGGTAATCGGCACCACCGCGTAGCCCTCGACGGTGCTTTTTTCCGGGCTGGTTATTGCGCCGCTGCGATTGCCACTTTTCAGGCGCTGGACTACTTCGTGCTGGCTAAAATCGGTGCCAATCAACCTGTCGCTGGGGTGGTAGATTAGCCGGCCGTTGCGATCGACGAGGTAGGCCGTGCCATCTTCGCCCACTTTTAACTTTTCAATATCCGGCCCCAGCCGCTGGAATTGAATGTAGTAGCGGGCCGCCAGCACGCCGACAAACTTATCCTGGAGGCGGTCGATAATGGGCACCGCAATCACAATCACATCCTGGTCTGTGCCCGGCTCTTTGATGATGTCAGAAAAAGTGAAGGTGCGCTGGTCTCTGGCGTTGCGAAAATAGGTTTCCGCCGAAAAATCCTGCCCAATCAGGTCCGGGCGAAAGGGGCGAGTCACGTTAACAAACCCATCGGCATTTAAAATAATGATGCCGCCATCGCGGTTGGTCAGGTCGGCTACCAGTTCTCGGCCGCGGGCCAGGGTGGCTTCCTGAATGGTCGGTTCGCCGGCCTGCATTTCGGGCTGGTCGGCCAACACCAGCAGCCCGCGCAGGAGGCTGCCCATCTGCTCAGACAGCCGTTCTGCCCCGACAATGGCGAGCTCCTGGTCTCGGCTTTCGGCCAGCGTTTGCGATACCTGCCGGTATGCCAAAAAGGCCACGCCGGCGGTGAGGGCGGTCATGAGCAATAGCAGCAGCACAATCAGCAGGATGGCCTGGGCCCGGAGCTGGGTGATCCAGTTGTAGATGTCCTGATATAGCCGGGCGGCTTTTATTCTTTCTTTGAGTCGAGTTGTCATGGCAGCGGATTTATCATTGAATTTTGGCCTACTTCCTGGGCATGCTCCAGCGCCTGAGCCGGCGTTGCAATAGCGTAAAAGGAGGCCTTGATGGCGTCAGCAAAAGCATCTTCAGCGGTGGGAAACAAATCCAGCCGGTAGGGGCGAGCATTGTTCAACTGATTGAAAAACGGAATGAGCGACAGATTTTCGGTGAACTCCGGCGAGGTTTGCAGCCAGATTTTGGCCGGATACCGCCCCAGCCGGCGGGCCATTGGAAAAGCGTAACGGTCGCTGGTGGCCCATTTCATCAGCTCAAAGGCGGCTTCTTTGTGGCGGGCGCCGCGCGGAATAAACAAGCCGCTGCTGCCCAGCACGGACGCGCCGCTTTCGCGGGCGGGAGTTATGGGCAGTTCGGCCACGCCCAGCGGAAAGTCCGGGTTGGTGGATTGGATCAGGTGGATGTCCTGCGATTCGCCAAAATACATGGAAATTTCGCCGCTGAGAAATTTCTGGCGCACATCTTCGTAATCGCGGGGGCGGGTGCTGGGCCGAGGCCCGTAGCCGCTTTCTACCATTTGGGTGAGAAAAGCCAGCGCGTCGGCGTTGGTTTGCGAGTTGAGCGTTAATTTAAAGCCGGTTTCGGGGTCGCCCACCAGCAGATTACCGCCCGCGCCGGTAATCCAGGCGTACACATACCACGGGTCGGTGGTAAACCCAAACCCGTAACGCTTCTTGTCCGGCTGGGTCAAAACCCCGGCGGCCTGTTGCAGGTAAGAAAAATCGTAGCTGCCTTCCGGGTAGCGCAGCCCGGCCTGGTCAAAATGGTCGCGGTTGTACAGCAGCACCAGCGTGTACACATCGAGCGGCACGCCGTAATGATTGTCCTGCCACATAGTTTCCTGCAAGGCCGAGGGCAAAAATTGCGATGTCGGTTCCGGGTTGTCGCTGGCCCAGGCCGCCCATTCGCTGTTTAGCGGTTCGGCCAGACCCTGGCCGGCCATAGCGTACACGTGCCCCTGCACCAGATCGGGCGGGATGCCGCTTTGCACGGCCAATTTTACTTTTTGCGGCATACTTTCGCGCACAAACGACGAGATTTCAACATCAATTTGCGGGTAGGTTTTTTCAAACTCCCGGGCCATCTCGTTGAACAGCGTATTGTCGCGGGTAAAATCCAGGTCGAGCCACACCGACAGGGTGATGGGTTCTGGGCCAATGGTGGGGTTTTTGGGAGGGAGATCGTTGACAATCGGGTCGATGGGGTCTTCTGCCCCAACCAGGGCGCTGGCGCAGCCGGTAAGCATCACCAGCGCCAAAATCAGTAAAAAAGCTTTGCGCATATGTTTGCTACGTTGTGGTAATCCAACCTTTGCGCACCGCGTGCATCACCGCTTCGGTGCGCGAACTGACATTTAATTTTGAGAAGATATTAGACAGGTGAGCCTGCACGGTGCGATCGCTGATAAACAGTTGTTTGCCAATTTGTTTGTTGCTCAACCCTTTGCCCACCAACTGCAAAATATCCAGCTCGCGGTCGGTCAGGCCGTCGTAGGTTTCCTGCGATTCATTGAGCACTTCCGGCAGCGATTTGCCGCTGGCAAATTGGGCCACCACTTTGCCCGTAACTTCCGGGGCCAGCGCCGACTGCCCGGCGGCCACGGTGCGGATGGCCCGCACCAGCTCTTCAATTTCCGCGGTTTTTAGCAGGTAGCCGTTGGCTCCGGCTTGCAGCAGGGCAAACACGTATTCGTCGTCATCGTGGGCGGTGAGCACCAAAATTTTTATTTTGGGGAAGTCCTGTTTAATCGTGCGGGTGGCCTCGACGCCGCTCATTTTGGGCATGCGCACGTCCATCACCAGCACATCGGGCTGAAGTTCGCCGGCCAGACGCACCGCCTCTTCCCCATCGGAAGCTTCACCCACAATTTTTAAATCGGGCTGCTGCTCCAGCAGCTCCCGGGTCCCGGAACGCACCACCGCGTGGTCATCGGCCAAAACCAATCTGATTTCCTGTAAAGCTGTATTCATTCCTGTCTCACTCAAATCAAAAATTCAACACTTGATTATACCATTTTCACAGAGGCTGACAAAGCCGGGGACAAGTCATTTACGCTGTTTGGCGATTATGGTATACTTTTGGCACTGTTGAGCGCGTTTCCCGGGGGTAAACATGCAAGCAAACAGTCAACGGAGACGAGATTTGCGCCTGCAACTGCTGGCTTTGTACCTGCTGTTTGTGGTGCCTATTTTTGTAGCGGGGCTGATTTTTTACTTCAACGCCAGCCAGCGCTTGTGGGGCGATGTCACCTCGGCAGATTTGAGCCTGGCCCGGGCCATTGCTTTGGAAACCGACGACATGCTGCTCAAAGCCCGTCAAGCTGTGGCCGAATTTGCCCGAATGCCGGTGGTGGCCCAGCCCGATGTCGGCGGAATGGAGCAGCTTTTTGCGGCCGGGGCCGCCGCCCGGCAAGACATCAACCTCTTTTATCGCCTGTCCGATGACGGCATTATGCTGTACCACTACCCGCCCGCGCCCGGTTCCACAGTGGGCCAGGATTTTTCGTTTCGGGATTATTTTCAAATTGCCCGCGCTACCGGCCACCATGTCTTTTCCAAAGGCCGAATTTCGCCCACCACCCAGCGGCCGGTGGTGAGCAGCGTGATGCCCATTTTTGTGAACGGCCAATTTAACGGCGTGGTGGCCATTAATCTGGAACTCCAGCGGCTCACCGAAACCGTGCGGCGCATCGATCCCGACCAGCCAGCGCGCAACGGCGAAAAGATCATCATTGTCGATACCACCGGCCAGGTGATCGCCAACTCGGAAAACCGGCCGCTGCTGGAAAACATGGCCGAGTCGTTGCCCGGCGTGGCCCAGGTGTTGGCCGGGCAGGAGGGGGCGCTCACCGCGCGCGACGCCGACGGCGTGGAGTGGCTGTACAGTTACACGCCGGTGCCCAGCGCCGGTTGGGGCGTGATTGTGCAGCGCTCAACCCGGCAGGCCTTTGCCTCGCTGGAAATGTTTCAACGCGGACTGGTGCTGGCGCTGGTTATTTTTGGCCTGGGCGCGCTCTTCTTTTGGGTGGTGCTCTCGCAGCGGGTGATCAACCCGCTGGTTACGCTTACCCGCTACGGCGAAAATGTAACCGCCGAACGGCTGGAATTTACGGTTGACCGGCAAACAGTGCTGCGCACGGGCAACCGGCCCGATCAGATTGGCCGGCTCACCCGCACCCTGTTGCAAGCCGAAGAGGATATTCGCCGCCGAATTTTGGAGCTGACCACGCTCAACAAAACCAGCGCGGCGGTTACCTCAAATCTGGACACGCAGCAGGTCATCGACAGTATTCTCAACGAGGTGCAAAATCTGCTGTCGGTGCGGCAGTGCGCGCTGCTGGTGGTAAACCCCGCCAGCCAGCAGTTGGAACTGCGGGCCAGCCGCGGCCTCGGCGAGCAGTGGCGATTGACGCTGGATTTGGCCACGGCCAACCGGCACATGCCGGTGCTGCGGGCCATCACCGGCAACCAGCCGGTGCAAATCCCCGATATTCAAACCAACCCCGATTTTTTGGCCGTATCGCCCAACCCGCACCCCGATGGCTGCCGTTCGGCGTTGATTATTCCCATTACTGCGCCGCACATCCCCCCGGCTGTGCTGATTATTTACCGGGCCGATGTTCACCAGTTTTCCCGCCAGGAAATTGACCTGGCTACCAGTTTTGCCAACCATGCCGCCATCGCTTTGGAACACGCCATCCTCTTCAGCCTGACCGACGCCGAGTTACAAAAGCAGGTGCGCTCGCTGAGCGCGCTCAACCGGGTGGGGCACACGGTCAGCCAGTCGCTGGTGATTAACGAGGTGCTCAACAACGCGCTGGACGCCGTGTTTGAGGTAATGCCGGCCGATGCCTGCTGGATATACCTGCAACGCGAGTCTGAGAGTTTTTTGCGGCTGCGCGCTCAGCGTGGCCTGCCCGCCGAAATAGTGGAACAGATTCGGGATCGGCGGGTGGAGCACAACCAGGGGGTGATGGGCCAGGTGGCCGCCAGCGGCGAATCGATTTTGCTGGAAGATGATGACCTGCGGCCCGAAGATTGGCCCAACGATCCGATCATCACCTCAACCCGCTGGCAATCGCTGGCGGTAGCGCCGCTGCTGGCCAAAGAGTCTGCTATTGGCGTACTGGGCATGGCCGCGGCCAGCCATCACGCCTTTACCCCCACCGAGGTTGACCTGCTGCAAGCCATCGGCGACCAGATTGCCATTGCCGTGGTCAACGCCCGGCTGTACCGGCGCAGCGGCGAGCTGGCCACGCTGGAAGAGCGCAACCGGGTGGCCCGTGAAATCCACGACACGCTGGCGCAGGGATTTACCGGTATTTTGGTGCAGTTGCAGGCCGCCGAACGGCTCGGCCTGAAGCACCCGGAGCAGGCGTTGGCCAGCCTGCAAGACGCTCGCGAGCTGGCCCGCGAAAGCCTGCAAGAAGCGCGCCGCTCGGTGTTAAATTTGCGCCCCACCGAGCTGGAAAACCACACGCTCGATGAAGCCATCGCCCGGCAAGTAAGCCGCTTTGAGTCCGAAACCGGCATCAAAACCCGGTTTATGATCGAAGGTTATCCCAGCCTGCTCAACCCCCGCGTTGAAAAAAACCTGTACCGCATTACTCAGGAGGCGCTGACCAACGTGATCCGTCACGCCGAAGCCAGCCAGGTAACGGTAACGCTGGCGTTTCAGGGCAATGTGGTCAGGCTGACCATTGCTGATAACGGCAAAGGGTTGAACGGGCAGGCGGTCAACGCCGCGGAACTGGCCCGGCTGGCCAGCAGCGACAACGGCCATTTTGGCCTGCTGGGCATGCAGGAGCGGGCCAGCGTGGTCAACGGGCAGGCCCGTTTTTACAGCCCGCCGGCGGGCGGCACTATTGTTGCGGTAGAGATTCCCACATGAGTGATGTGATCAAAGTTGTTTTGGCCGATGACCATCCGGTGGTCCGGCGCGGGCTGGCGGCCATTGTTAATGTTGAAGATGATATTGCCGTTGTTGGTGAGGCCGAAAATGGCGCGGAGGCGCTGGAGTTGGTGCATACTTTGCAGCCAGACGTGGTGTTGATGGATTTGCAAATGCCGGTGCTCGATGGCGTAGCCGCCACCCAGCGGATTCGGGCCGAAGCGCCGCAAACCAAAGTTATCATCCTGACCACTTTTAAAGATGACGACTACATTTACGCCGGTATTGCTGCCGGTGCGCGCGGCTACCTGCTCAAAGATGCGCCGCCCACCCGCCTTGTTGAGGCCATCCGCGCGGCGCACCGCGGCGAGTCGTTGCTCAACCCGGAGGTGGCGGCCCGGCTGCTGGAACGGTTTTCCAGCCTGCTGTCCCCGCCCGCGCCCGCGCCGGTGGAAGCGGACCCGCCCGATATTCCGGCGGTTAAAGTGCGCCCGCCCAAACTAACCCCCCGCGAGCTGGATGTGCTCGGCCTGATGGCTCGCGGCCTGCGCAACAAGGAAATTGCCGATGACCTGGTTATCGCCGAGCGCACGGTAAAAATCCACGTGGGCAATATTTTGGGCAAACTCAACGCCACCAACCGCACCGAAGCTGTGGCTGTGGCCCTGAAAATGGGGCTGGTTTCTGATATTTCCCCGGATTAACGCCCGGTACTAGTCCCAAAGGTCTAAAAATCGACTCATTTGAGTCGATTTTTGCTTTAAAAAATAGAGCCTTCGCCCGATGGAATCTGCTTCCGGATTTGATAAGATGAAGGCGTTAGTGCCAGTTGCCCATTCTCGCATATTTTGTTGTTGCGTGTTGCGTAAACCGTCATTCGCTCACTTGCTGATTCGTTCATTCGCTATTGGCTACCCCTGATTCGTCATTCGTTGATTCGCAGATTCGTTTATTTTTACAGGAGTCCGACAGAACCGGGGTTCGACAACGAGAATGAAAATTTAATGGCCCACTCCCCTATCCCCTCCCCCTATCAGGGGGAGGGGAATGAAAGATGTGGGTGACGGCAGGCGCTACGCGCCTGCCGTCACCCACAAAAAGAAATCCCCCCTCTCCCTCACGGAGAGGGGGCAGGGGGTGAGGGTTAGTTAACTCTATTTTCAAAGGAGGCGTAACCCGCAAAAACTCGGCGATAAAACTAATCAATGTGCGATTAACCTTACAAAGAAGTAGACCAACCAGGAGGGTGAAGAAACAATGAAACGTTTCGCTATTTTTATGTTGTTTGCTGTAATTTTGGCGCTGGTGGCTGCCTGCGGCGGCGCGGCTGCACCGCAGAGTGCGGCTCCGGCCAGCAGCAGTTCCGGCACGCAAGCCGAAGTGGCCAAAGAAGAGCCGGCCGCGGCTGCTCCCGCGGCCAAAACAGTGGTAATTGGGTACACTTCCTCAAAAACCGGCGCGCAAGAAGTCCCCTCAAGCGGCCAAACTCATGGGCTGGAACTGTGGCTGGAGCAGGTGAATAAAGATGGCGTCAAGCTGGCCGATGGCTCGGTGGTTAAGTTTGAAGCCAAAACCTACGACGACGAAAGCGCCAGCGAGCGCGTTCAATCGCTGTACACTACGCTGATTGAAGAAGACAAAGCCGATTACCTGATTAGCCCCTACAGCAGCGGCCTCACCGACGCCGCCGCCGTGGTGGGCGAATCTTACGGCAAAGTGATGATCACCACCGGCGCCGCTTCTGATGGCACCTACAAAAAAGGGCTGACCAACGTTTTTCAGCTTTACACCCCGGCCAGCCGCTACCTGACCGGCGCCATCGATTTGCTGGCTGCCACCGACCCCAGCGCCAAAAAGATTGCCTTTATCCACGAAACCGATAAATTCTCCACGGATGTGGTTGATAACGCCAAAACCTACGCCGAAGGCAAAGGCTACGAAGTTGTGCTGTTTGAAGGCTACGACAGCGGCACCACCGATTTTGCTCCCTTTATCAACAAAATTTCTGCGGCTGCGCCGGATGCGGTTATGGGCGGCGGCCACTTTAACGACGGCAGTACTTTTGCCCGCCAGATCGCTGAAAAAGGGGTAAATATGAAAATGCTGGCGCTGCTGGTCGCTCCCCCCGAGCCGAAATTTGCCGAACTGGGCGACGCCGCGCTGGGCGTGGTTGGCCCCAGCCAGTGGGAACCGCAGGCCAACTACAGCGCCGATGCGGCCAAAGCCGCCGGTATTGAGTGGTATGGCCCCAGCGTTAAAGAATTTGTTGAGGCCTACAAGGCCAAATACGGCGAAGACCCCAGCTACCACGCTGCCGGTGGTTATGCCTCCGGGCTGGTGCTGCAGCGCGCCATCGAGCAGGCCGGTTCGGTGGAGCAGGAGGCGGTTAAAGCCGCGCTCGATGCCACAAATATCCTCACTTTTTACGGTAATGTAAAGTTTGACACCTCTGCCGAAGCGCACGGGTTGCAGCAAGCCCACCAAATGGTTTACGTACAGTGGCAAAAAGATGATGCCGGCAATCTGGTGAAGCAGGTGGTTTGGCCCAAAGAAGGCCGCTCAGCCGAGCCGCTCTACCCGCTGGCTCGTTAACTCTACCCTAATTGGAAACACACCGAGGCTGATAAGCGGAGTCCAAAACAACAGTTTTGGACTCCGGCCGCAAACTTTTTGAAACCGGGGTAAGAATCACCTGCTTCCTGATTCCCGCCCCCTGAATCCTGCACGGGAGACGGATTATGGATCAACTTTTTGCTTCATTGGCGGATGGTTTGTTGCTGGGTTTTGTGTACGGCCTGGCCGCCATGGGGTTGACCCTCATTTTTGGGGTGATGGACGTGATCAACCTGGCCCACGGCCCCATCATCGCCCTGGGTATGTTCGCCGTATTTTTTATGGGGCCAACCGGGTTGGGGTTGAACCCATATGTGGCCCTGGTGCTGGTTGGCGGGCTGGGGCTGGTATTTGGGGTGATCATCTACTTTATCGCCGTTCACCGCGTGCTAGACGCGCCGCACCTGTCATCGCTGCTGGCTACTTTTTCGGTGAATATGATGATCATCGGTGTGGGTACGGCGGCGTTTACCACCACCCCGCGCAATATGGACTTTTCGCTGGGCAGTTTGAGTTTTGGGGCGATTTCGCTGCCCTATGCCCGGCTGGTGGCGGCGATCATCGCCGTGTTGGTGGCGGCGGGCCTGTACCTGTTTCTGTACAAAACGCAGCAGGGCAAAGGTATTCGGGCGGTCGCCAACAACCGCGCCGCCTCAGAATTGATGGGTATTCCCTCAACCCGCACCCTGGCCCTGAGCTTTGGCATCGGCTCGATGCTGGCTTCTGTATCGGGGGCGCTGATTGCCACGTTTTTTTCGTTCACCATTCTGTCCGGCGGCGTTTACGAGCTGAAAAGCTTTGTGATTGTGGTGCTGGGCGGGCTGGGTAACCCCACCGGGGCGCTGCTGGGCGGGCTGCTGCTGGGCGCGCTCGAAGGGGTGGTGCCGGTCTTTATGCCGGTCAGTTGGGTGCCGGTCATTGAGTTTGTGCTGTTTGTGCTCATTTTGATGTTTCGCCCCAAAGGGCTGTTTGGAGGAGGGCGCTGATGAGCTTGAAAAGTCTCAAATATCCCGCCTTTTGGATTGCGGTGGGACTGGTGATTCTGGCCGGCGTGCTGCCGCTGATCACCGGCTCAAATACCACCCGCGAAACCATGTTTCTGGTGCTGCTGGCCATCGCTCTGTCATCCAGCCTGAATATGTTGCTGGGCTACGCCGGCTACGTGAGCTTTGGCCACATTGTCTTTTTGGGGCTGGGCGGGTACACCGGCTTTTACCTGATTGTGGCCCACAACTGGCCGTTGTGGCTGGCGGCGCTGGTGGGCGGGTTGGTGTCCGGGCTATTGGCCCTGTTGCTGGGCAAAGCGATTTTGCATTTGCGCGGCGCGTACTTTGCGCTGGCCACCATCGGCGTGAACGAGGCCATCAAAACGTTTGTCAAAAATTTTGATCTGTTTGGCGGCCCGGTTGGGTTGGAGCTGAACTTTTTGGTGTACAAAGATTACGGCGGCCCGGCCCAAATGCAGTGGACAACCTACTGGGCGGTTTTTGCGCTGACGGTGTTGGCCATTGTCGCCAGCTACGGCATCAAATTTTCCCGTTTTGGCCTGGGGCTAATGGCCATCCGCGAGGACGAAGACGCGGCGATGGTGATGGGCGTGCGCGCGCCATCGGCCAAAACGTGGGCGTACGTGCTGTCGGCCATCATTCCCGGCATCATCGGCGTGATATTGTTCTTTCGCAACAGCAGTATTGAGCCGGAAAACGCCTTTCGCCTGCATCGCTCCATTGAATTTATTGTGATGGTGATGCTCGGCGGGCAGGGCACGGTGCTCGGCCCGCTGGTGGGCGCGGCCACTTACGAGGCGCTGCGCGGCTTTTTGCTCACCAGCCCGCTGTTCAAAGATTTGCAACTGGCTTTTGCCGGCTTGCTGCTGCTGCTGATTGTGTTGTTTGTGCCAACCGGCATTGTCGGCTGGCTGCGCGGCCGGTTTCGGAGCCTGTGGAGGGTGCTGGAATGACGACTACCAACAGCGACCTTGTTTTGCAAGTGCAGAATGTGTCCAAACGGTTTGGCGGGCTGTTGGCCAACGCCAACGTCAGTTTTGATGTGCCGCGCGGGCAGATTTTGGGGGTGATTGGCCCCAACGGCGCGGGCAAAACCACCCTTTTCAACGTGATCAACGGCGTCTACCCGCCCACCGAAGGCAAAGTCATCTTTCGCGGCGTCGATGTCAGCGGCCGGCAACCTTACGATGTGGTCAAACTGGGGCTGGCCCGCACTCACCAGATTGTGCGTCCCCTGCAAGAGTTGACCGTGCTGGAAAACGTAATGGCCGGCGCGTGCTACGGCCACGAAAACCGCCGCCTCGGCGAAGCCGAAAACATTGCCGACGAGGTGCTCAAGTTTGTGAACCTGGCCGCGCGCCGCAACCAGTTGGCCAAAAGCCTCAACGTGGCCCAAAAGAAGCGGCTGGAAATGGCCCGCGCTCTGGCCGCCCGGCCGCACCTGCTGCTGCTCGATGAAGTGCTGGCCGGCCTCAACCCCACCGAAATTGCCGAAATGGTGCAGGTGGTGCTGAAAATCCGGGAACAGGGGGTGACCATCCTTATTATTGAGCACGTGATGCACGCGCTGATGAACGTGTCTGACCGGGTGATTGTGCTGGATTACGGCAAGCTCATCGCCGAAGGCACGCCGGACGAAATTGCCAACAATCCCGAAGTCATCGAGGCTTATTTGGGCGATCCCAAACTGGCCGAGCGGCTGATGAGCGGCGATTGAAAGGAGCGCACCGATGACCGCACTTGAAATTAAAAACATCTCCTCCGGCTACGGCGAAGTGCAGATTTTGTGGGGCGTGTCGCTCAAGCTGGAAAAAGGCAAGCTGACCTCGCTGGTAGGGGCCAACGGCGTGGGCAAAACCACGCTGATGCGCACCGTGGTCGGCCTGATCAAACCGTCTACCGGCTCGGTCTCTTTCAACGGCAGCGACGTTACCAAAACGTCGGCGCACGCCAAGGCGGCGCAGGGGCTGGTGCTGGTGCCGGAAGGCCGCCAGCTTTTTACCGATATGACCGTGTCCGAAAATCTGGAAATGGGCGCGTTTACCCAGCGGGCCAAAGCCAACTTTAAACGCAATCTGGAGCGGGTGTACGAGATGTTCCCCCGCCTCAAAGAACGGATCAACCAAAAAAGCGGCACCATGAGCGGCGGCGAGCAGCAAATGCTGGCCGTGGCTCGTGGCCTGATGGCCCAGCCGGATGTGCTGATGATCGATGAACTGTCGCTGGGGCTGGCCCCGTTTTTGGTGCTGGACCTGTTTGAAATCCTCAAACGGCTCAAAGACGATGGCCTGACCATGCTGCTGGTGGAGCAAAACGTGCAAATGGCCCTGGCCGTGAGCGACTACGCCTACGTGCTGGCCGACGGCAAAGTTGAGCTGGAAGGCCCATCGCGCGAGCTGGCCCAAAATGAGCACGTTCGCGCCGCCTATTTGGGGATTTGAGGCGGGCCGTGGGTAGGGGCGCTTCGCGAAGCGCCCCTACATTGGCTGACTCGCAGACTCGCAGATTCGTTTATTTTCAGAGAGGAGCAAACTATGACAAAACAGGAATTAGTCAAAGACTGGATGACCGGCAATGTGTTCACCATTTCTCCGCTGACCACCCTGCCCGAAGCCCACGCGATTATGGTTGAAAAGAAAATTCGCCGGCTGCCGATTGTCGAAAACAAAAAACTGGTGGGCATTATTACCCGCGGCGATGTTCGCGGCGCGGAACCCTCGCAGGCTACGTCGCTCAGCATTTGGGAATTGAACTACATCCTGTCGCGGTTGCGGGTAAAAGATATTATGACCGCCAACCCCATCACCGTTCACCCCGATACCACTATTGAGCAGTGTGCCAAAATTATGCTGGAAAAAAAGGTCAGCGGCCTGCCCGTGGTTGATGAAACCGACTGCATCTGCGGCATTATCACCGAATCGGATATTTTCCGGCTGGTGGTCAAAACCTGGCAGGAGCAGTAAACCCCTCATCCCCTACAAAGGGAAAAGAATTTGGCGCGATGGGCGGACGACTTCGCCAGCCCATCGCCATCAATTTTCCCCTGCCCCGGCAAAAAAGCCCGGCCTGTTTGTTAAGCTGCCCAAACTCGTTATAATTATCCGGTATAATTTTAGCCAGTGGGCAGCGCCTCTATGGACAAACTCCTTCTCAAACCCAAACTACGCAACGTAAACGTGCAGCGGATTACCCACCAGGGCGAGCCGGTCTTTTTGATGCAGGACGGTTTGCGGCTCAGCGAGTCGGCGATATTGCTGCCGCAGGCGTTAGGCCCGCTGGCCATGTTGTGCGACGGCCAGCACACTCTGCCTGAAATTCAGGCGGCGCTGGAAGTGCGCTTTGGCCTGCGGCTGCCGTCGTCGATAATGGAAAACCTGATTGAGCAGTTTGACCAGGCCCTGCTGCTGGAAAGTGATGCCTTTGAGCAGGCCAAACAACGGGCCATCACCGACTTTCGGGCCGCGCCCCACCGCGAACCGGCCCTGGCCGGTCTTTCCTATCCGGCCGACTCCACTCAACTGCGCCAACTGCTGCAAAATTATCTCGATGACGTTGGCGACGTGCCGGCCATGCCGGCCGGCAGCCGGGGCATCATCAGCCCGCACATCGACTATCCGCGGGGTGGGCCGGTGTACGCCGCCGGCTGGGCCAGCGCCGCCGCGGCCATCCGCGAAGCTGAACTCATTATTGTGTTTGGCACCGACCACAACGGCGGTTTAGGCACGCTCACGCCCACGCCGCAAAACTACGCCTCACCGCTGGGACTAATGCCCACCGAGCAGGCCATTGTCGGCCAACTGGCCGAGGCGCTCGGCCCGGAGCGCGCTTTTTCCGACGAACTGCACCACCGCGCCGAACATTCCATTGAGCTGGTGCTGGTTTGGCTGCAATACATGCGCCGGGGTCAGCCCTGCCCAATGGTGCCCATTCTCACCGGCTCGTTCCACCATTTTATGACCGGCCAGGCTGCCATTGAATCCGAGCCGGCCTATCGTGAGGTGATCGACATTTTGCAGGCGCACATGCGCCAGCGCCGCACCGTGATTGTGGCCTCCGGCGATCTGGCCCACCTCGGCCCGGCCTTTGGCGAAGCGCCGCTGACCAAAGCCGATCACGCCCAAATGAAAGTTGACGACGAGGCGCTGCTGGCCAACCTGAGCCAGGGCGACGCCGACCAGTTTTTTGAGTTTATGAAAGCCGGTCAATATGAGCGCAACGTGTGCGGGCTGTCGCCATTTTATTTTTCGCTGAAAACGCTGGGTGCTACCCGCGGCCGGGCCATTGCCTACGACCGCTGCCCGGCTGATCAAAATAACACATCGTTTGTGTCGGTGTGCGGGTTGGTGTGGGAGTGACCCTTGTTCATCGCCTGGCCGAATACGAGCCGGTTGAACCTCCGCCCGTTCACAGCACGCCCTTTTTTGTGGGGCAGGACATCATCGCCTGCCTGGTTACACTGCAGCCCGGCGCGGTAGTGCCGGAACATCAACACGAACATCAGGATGAAATTTTTGACGTACTCGACGGCGAAGGCACGTTTGTGCTCAACGGCGAGGAAATCCGGTTTACGCCGGGGATGACCATTTGTGTGCCGGCCGCAACCCGGCACGCACTGAAGGCGGGTCAACAACCCTGGCTGTTACGAGAAACCGTTCATCGGCGCGTTTACGCCCGGCAGGCTTTGGGGCGGGCGCTGCAAAAACGGTGGCGCAAATTATTGCAAAAGTTTTCAGGCTGATATGCCCGGCAGCAAAAAAGGCTCGCGGCCGCGCCAACCTGGTTCCCCGGCCAGCCGAACTCTGATTTTTTGTAAACCGTATAAAGTGATGTGCTCGTTTACCGATGACGAGGGGCGACCCACGGTGGCCGATTTTGTGCCGGTGCCCGGCGTGTACGCCGCCGGCCGGCTCGATTTTGACAGTGAGGGGCTGCTGTTACTCACCTCTGATGGCGAATTGGCGCACCGGATTACCCATCCGCGTTACAAGCTGGAAAAAGTATATCTGGTGCAGGTTGAGCACATTCCGCCCGCCGCGGCGCTGGCTAAACTGGAAGCCGGCGTGTCGGTTAAAGGCCAGCAAACCCAGCCGGCCAAAGCCGAACTGCTGGCCGCCGAACCGGAGCTGTGGCCTCGCTCCGAGCCAATTCGCTATCGTAAATCGGTGCCAACGGCGTGGCTAAAAATCACGCTGCGAGAGGGCAAAAAGAGGCAAATCCGGCGGATGACCGCGGCAGTGGGTTACCCCACGCTGCGGCTGGTACGGGTGGCCATCGGGCCGATTAATCTGGGCAATCTTCAGCCTGGCGAGTGGCGGGATTTAACGCCGGCGGAACTCAAAATATTGCGCCAAAACCTAAAATTAGGGCCATAGAACAAGCAGAATTTTGGGGTAAGCAGGACAGACGTCCTATTTATTTTAACAATTTTGGATGTTATAATGCCCTTAACAATTCAAACAGTTGCAGTTGAGCAGGAGGAATTTTTATGCCTGGCAAAAAATCCAACGGCGTGGTTAAGGTAAAGGGTTTGGAGCTGGATGCCAAAAACTCGATTCTCACCAAAGGCGAAGAAAAGGTGCATCTGACCCCCAAAGAGACAAAGTTGATGCTCCTGCTGATGGAGAATGTTGGTCAAGTAGTCAGCCGCAGCGATCTCATGCAGGCAGTGTGGAATACAGAATATCTGGGCGATACACGCACGCTCGACGTGCATATTTGCTGGTTGCGCCAGAAAATTGAGGACAACCCCCGTATCCCCGAAATGATTCTGACTCGACGCGGTCAGGGGTACGAACTGCGGGTGTAGGTTTTAGCTCTCTGCCCAAAACTCAACTGTTCCAAGCATAACAAAAGCTCCGCCAGGAGCTTTTTGTTTTTTGGTGTGACCAAAGTGAGTTGGGAAAGGAAGAATTTGGGGGGAACTGCCCCCTACCCAAAAAACGGGCACAGGCAATCCCCCGGCTGCGGCGCTTTCTAACTCATTTTTGTTTTTATTCGCGGGTCATGTAGCCCAGCGCCCGGTTCTCCTGCGAGTTCATCACTACCCGCAAGTGCCGGCCACGGGCGGCGTGAGGCACGTTGATCACTTTAATGTAATCGGCAAAATCGGCGGATTTGGGCAGAAGTTTGGCCAGCATGTTGGGCGCGCCGGCCAAAAACTGCTGGTTGAGCAGGCTGTTCGGTTCGTCCGGGAAGATGGCCAGCGGAAAAATTTTGCTCTCAACCAAATCCTGAAAAAAGTGCGTGCCATACGAGGCTTCCGGGGTGGCTCCGTTACGGCTCATGGCCACTTCAACCAGCATCCGCGCGTTGTAAATATCGGCGTAGCTCACCTTTACGCCCAAATCGATATTTGAACTCCCCCAGCGGCCCGGCCCCATCAAAATAAAGGATTCGCCTTCCAGCTTTTGGTTGAGCCGGCCAATGATCCGGGCCAGCTCCATGCGCGCGCTGTTAGGAATTTGCCCGTAGGTGATGGGGTCAACATAAATAACGAATTTGATTTTATCAACCACGCCCTGCGGCACCAGATGGCTCGAAGCGAACAGCCGGTCGCTGAGCGGGATGTTATCCGGCACCTCAATGTCGGCGGCCCAATCCTGGTTGCTCAGCGGGCGGCATTGCAGCAGGCAAATTTTTAGCTCCGGTTTGGGGTATTTGGGGATCAAATCGACGGTAAATTCCACATCGACCGGGACCTTGTAATGGCGTTCCAGCTTTTTGAGGATGGTTTTCATCAGCTTGACGAAATCCGTGTTTTTGAGCAGATTCTCAAAATTGAGCACCAGCCGTTTGGGGTCGATGTCGGTGCCCAACGAAAAAATGGGCTTAACGTAGTCGCCTTCATCCACAGACGCCAGGTATTGAATTCCCGGAAAATCGGCGCTCAGTACCTCGGTGATGGGAATGGTTTTAAAGTCATTTTTGTCCAGATCGATGACGTCAAGCTGCCGCTGCGAATATTTAACCACATCCGGCGCGCTGGTAATTGGCCGCAGCAGAGGGTGGCTCAGGCCGATCATACGCGGGTAATCGCGGTCTACCCGGTCTACGGCGCGCGTGCCCAAACCCAGCACAATCCGCAAAAAACCCTCTTCGGGCCGCAATTTTTTGTTCCAGATAAACGGGTTGCGGCTAAAGCCCACTCCGGCGATTACCGGGAAAAAATATGGGCCAAAATGGCTGCCCTGCACTTTTTGAATGAGGATGGCCATGCGTTCGTCGTAATCTTCCAGGCCCTGAATCTGGCGGTAAAAGAGCGCATCGGGGCTGATGACGCTGGCATACACTTTGGTAATAGTGCGGATGAGCGCCTTAAGGTTTTGTTCGGGAGTGCTTTGGTTGGGCAAAAAGTAGCTGTCGTATTTGCCGGCAAAGGCGCTGCCAAAGTTATCTTCCAGCAGGCTCGATGAGCGCACAATGATGGGCGCGTTACCAATTTCTTCGAGCATTTTTCGCAGCCGCTCCACCACATCGTCGGGCAGTTCGCCGTCCATGTAAATCTGTTTGAGGCGGGGGTATTCATCCTCAATTTCCTCACGGGAGCGGTATTTTTGGCTGGTTGTGTATTCCAGGTGGTTGCGGGCTTTGAAATCGTAGTAAACGTCCGCGCCGATAAAGTAGGTTTCGGGGATGGCGATGTGAGCCGGCAGTTCAATTTCATCGTCCGGTTCGGGGATGCACAGAATTTTGTGAGCCAGGATCATCCCCGCCGCTTTGCCGCCAATTTTGCCCTTGCCAATCTTTCGTTCTTTGATGAATTTCAGGTCGAACACATCTAAAAATTCGCGGGCAATCCGCACAAAGGCCAGTTGGTCGCTGACCAGGCTTTTGAGCAGTACCACAATAATCTGGCGCAAATGGTGTTTAACGTGTTCGTACAGCTCTGGAGGGTAATTCTGGTATTTTTCGGCCTGTTCAAAGAGCAGATACCAGGGCGTGAGTTCCGGGTTAAACGCAATCATCACTTCTTTGGGCGGGTGCTGATGGTCGCGGCGGTTGGTGTTAACGGCATCGGCCACAATTTCTTCAAAGCGATGGAAGGGCAGGTTGTAGGCAAAATAAAAATCGGTGAGGTGATCTTTAATCGAGGCCAGCCGGCGTTCCCACACTTCGGCCGGCTCCTGGCTGACCGGATCGGTTAACCCTTCCAGCCGTTGCGATTCGATGGCGCGTTTTTCCACTTCCTGGTCCAGCACATCGGGGTCGATAATGCCGCGCCGGAACAGTTCCTGGCGCATCATCTCCCGGATTTTGTTGCCCAAAATGGGGTAATTAACCAGCGTCAGGCGCACGCTTAATATTTTTGAATTGGGCGTGGAAGAGGTTGTCATTGTTTCAACTACCTTTTTTGTCCGGCAAATACAAACTTCTCAGCGGATATGATAGGAGGGTTTGGGGGTGGTGTCAATAATCAAAATAAAAAAGCCCGGATTAACCGGGCCTGTTAAAGTAGGTTTTCAGATGAAACAAAGCTATGATTTGGCTTCAGCTTTTTCGGTTTTGGTTTCTGACTTGGTTTCGGTTTTGGTGTCGGGCTTGCTGTCTGTGTCTGTTTTGGCGGTTTTGCTGGCGCCGTTAATGCCATTTTTGCTGGATTTGCTGTCGTTAATGTAAAAGCCGCTGCCCTTGAATACAATAGCCGGCGCAGACAGCAACCGGCGGGTGTCGGAATGGCCGTTGGGGCAATCGGCTACAGCTTCGTCGCTAAAACTTTGCCGCTTTTCAAAGGTGACTCCGCAAGTGAGGCATTCATATTCATAGATCGGCATGATGGTTACTCCGCTTCATCCGTAAAACTTTTTCAAACCCGGATTGTACACGAGTTCTGTTAGAATTGTGTTGGAAACTATAATAGATTTTTGGCGAAATGGCAATTTATGAATTTATCGGTCAAACAGGGCCAAAACTTGAGCCAATATTTCGGGAACAATGGTTTTGAGCGGGCCGCTCACCAGCGCGCCGGCCGCCGACGGATGCCCGCCGCCGCCGTGGGTCTGGGCGATGCCGTTAATGGCCACGCTGCCGTCGCTGCGCAGGCTGATTTTTACCCGCCCGCCCGAGGCTTCCATGCAAAAGAGCGTAATCCGCACCCCGCCAATTAACTGCCCCAGGCTGGCAAAGCCGTCAAGTTCCGAACTTTTAACGCCGTACTCCTTTAATGTTTTTTGCGACAGGCTGTAATAGGCCACCTGCCCATTGGCCGCGGTTTGGATTGAATCCAGCACATGGCCGCGCAGCCGCACCGACCCCAGCGAGTTTTGCTCGTAAATTTGGGTGTAAATTTTCAGCGGGTCGGCGCCGTTTTCCAGCAGCCGGGCGGTAATCCGGTGCGTGCGCGGGCTGGTTTTGGGAAAGCGAAAGCTGCCGGTATCGGTGACAATGGCCGCATACAGCGCCTGGGCCATATGATGGGAAAAGTTGCCGCCCATTGCCTGCACCAGTTCAAAAATAAGCTCGCCCGTGGCTGCGGCGTCGGTATCAACCACTGCCGCGTTGACAAAATCGGTGGCGTCCGGGTGGTGATCGATGCAAATTTTCTGAGCCGGAGCCTGGCTCAACACGTCGCCCACGTTGCCCAGGCGGCTCCAGCCGCCGGAAGCATCGAGCACGGCAATAACATCGGCTTTTTTGATGATGCTGTCGTGTCGTTTGGGTGAATACCGCCGGATTTTGTGTTTGGGGTCTAAAAATTTAAAGGCAGCCGGAGTGCCATCGCTGTTAAGAATGGTGACCTGTTTGCCCAACAGGTGCAGGTGCTCGGCCAGCGCCAGCTCCGAGCCTAACGCGTCGCAATCCGGGTTAACGTGACTGGTTAAAACAAAAGACCGGTTATTTTGAATAATTGAAATAATTTCTTGCCACAAAATCAATAATTCCTTAGCGCAGTTGGGGTCATTCTGAGTGAGGAACGAGCGAAGAATCTCTAATTTGGATCGAATTGGAGACTCTTACCCTAAAGGGCACAGGTCGCCTTCGGCTCAGAGTGACATGCAACGAACTGCGCAAGTTCTATTCCTTTTAAAATGACGGCCGACAGTTGGCGGGGCTTTAGTCGGAGCCAGACTGTCGGCGCAGAACAGACAAGTTTTTGTTGGTTGGCTCAACTGGCGAGAGCCTGCTCAATTTGTTTGGCCCACTGAATGAGCAGTTCGTCGCGGTTAAAATCGGCGGCCAGTTGCAGGCCGAGTGGCAGGCCGCTGGCCCCCAACCCGGCGGGAATACTGAGCGCCGGCAGGCCGGCATATGTCCAGGGTAAGTTCATAATCGGGTCGCCCGTAGAGCCAATGCCCTCCGGGGCGGTGCCCAACGCCGGCGGTGAAATCCAGACCGAAATGTTGTGCTCGGCCATTGCTTCGCGCAACTCGTTGCGCAGCCATTCACGTTCGGCCTGGTAAACCTTTATCGATTCCCGCGCAACCTGCCGGCCGCGTTCAATCAGTGCGGCAGTGCGGGGGTGGTACAGCTCTTTGTATTTAACTCCCCACTCCTGGTGAACCAGCGCCAGCTCGGCGGCCATCATATCATTGTGCCACACCACCACGGCATCAAAATTGGCCATCACTTCCACCGGAACAATGGTAAAACCGGCGTTAGCCAATTTTTGCTGCACGGCTTTAAAGTGAGCCATGCCCTCCGGCCCGGTTTTATCCAGATACGGGCCGAGCGGCACGCCCAGCACCGGCCGGGTTTGGGGCGGCGGCACCGCATGCCAATTTTTGCACAGAATACTGGCTGCCAGCTCCAGCCCATCGAGGTCGCGGGTAAAAAAGCCAATGTGGTCCAGCGATGGCGACAGCGGGATAACACCTTCGGCAGAGATGCGCCGCACGCTGGGTTTGTAGCCAATGCAGCCGCAAAAGGCGGCCGGCCGGATGATTGAGCCAATGGTTTGCGACCCCAGCGCCAGCGGCGCAATTCCGGCGCCCACGGCGGCCGCAGAGCCGCTGCTGGAACCGCCGGGGGTGTGGTTGGGGTTGTACGGGTTGCGGGTGGGGCCGGGCGCAAAATAGGCAAATTCGGTGGTGACGGTTTTGCCTAAAACCAGCGCGCCGGCTTCTTTGAGCTGAGTGACCACTTTGGCCTGCGGTCCGGTTAAAACTTCGGCGGGCAGTTTTGAGCCGGCCCGGGTAATAAAGCCATCGGCATTGAAAATGTCTTTAACGCCAACCGGCACGCCAAACAACGGCGGCCGCGACTCGGGGGCGGGAAAGCGGGCTTCCAGTTCCGCCGCCTGGCCGCGCAGCCGGTCAAATCGATGTTCTTCCGGCAAAAACGCCTGAATCCGCTCATTTTCCGGGCTGAAAACGGCCTCCAGTTGGTCCAGATAATCGCTCAATTTGAGCTGGCCGGAGCGCAGTTTTTGAGCCAGCGGAGCCAGGCGGGTTTCAAGTTGGTTTGCCATTGTGCGTTCCTACATTAATTAATTTGTTCTGCTACATACCGGGCAATCAGGATTAAAAGTCACTCCATTATACATCATCTGCAATGATGATGGTAAATTACGCCGTTTATTGGGGTTGGCCGGCGGCCGGCAGCGTAAAATAAAACAGGCTGCCTGTGCCATCCGATAACGGGCTTTCTACCCCCACGGAGCCGTTAAGTTTTTCCACAATGCGGCGCACAATCGACAGGCCCAGCCCGTGGCCGCCGGTTTGGGCCTGGCTGAGTTGGGTGAACGGGGTAAACAGGCCGGATTGATTTTCCGGCAAAATGCCTTCGCCGTTGTCTTGTACCCAAAACTTTATCTGCCCATCGGGCAGGGTTTCTGCGCCCAGTTGCAGCCGGGGCGGCTGGCCGCCGTATTTTATGCCGTTACTGAGGTAATTTACCCACACTTCTTCTACCCAGGGAGCGTACCCCAGCGCCACCGGCCAAACGGCCGGCACGCTAATCGATGCCTTGTTGGCGGTGATCAGGTGCTCCAGCCGGCCGCGCGCTTCGCGGACAATGGTGTGCATGTCCAGCGGGTGCATAATGACGTTGCCTTTTTTGCGCACGCCCGCCAGCAGCAGCAGGGCATCGATGATGTTGCTGGTTTTCAACCCGTTCAGCACAATCAAATCCAGATAGCTGGCCAATTCCTCCGGCGACATAGACCTGTGGTAGGTTTTTACGGCATCGGCCATGCTAACCATGTGGCCCAGCGGGCTTTGCAGATCGTGGGCTACGGTGTGGGCAAAGGCGTCCAGCTCTTCAATGTGCGCCCGAAGCTGCGCGGTGTAGTCGCGTAGTTTTGCTTCGGCGGCGCGCTGTTCGGTGGTGTCTTTAAATATTAGGACGACGCCGTTGGTTGCGCCTTTCTCGTCTTTGATGGGCGCGGCGCTCGCCTCGATGGGGAGTTGTCGCCTGTCTCTGGCAACCAGCAGCGTGTGCCGGTTAATGGCCAGGCGTTGCTGGCTGTGCAGCACCTGTTCTACCGGGTTGGCCAGCGGCTCCAGCGATTCTTCGTTGAGAATTACAAACACCTCAACCGAGGGTTTGTCCAACGCCTCAGCCTGCGTCCAACCGGTAAGCTGTTCGGCCACGGGGTTTAAAAATTTGATGGTGCCGTCCGGGCCGGTGGCAATCACCGCATCGCCAATGCTGTTGAGGGTGGTGCTGAGCCACTGCTCGTTTTCTTTGAGCCGGCGCTCGATTCTGTGTTTGTAAACAGCCGTTTCAATGATTGCGGCCAGTTCTCGTTCTTCAAACGGTTTGAGCAGATAGCCAAACGACTCGGTGATTTTGGCGCGTTGCAGCGTCACTTCGTCGGCAAAGGCGGTCAGATAAATTACCGGAATATCAAATTGCGCCCGAATTTGCTCGGCGGCGCTAACGCCATCCATTTTCCCCTGAAGTTTAATATCCATCAGCACAATATCGGGGCGATGGATTTGGGCAGCCTGAATGGCCTCTTCGCCGGTCGCCGCCAGGGCCGATACCGTGTAACCTATATTTTGCAGCCTGATTTTTATATCAAGGGCGACAATACTTTCATCTTCAACGACTAAAATATTGATCTTGCCCATCAATAATCCTTAAGCATGTTTTTATGCAATACGCGCCGTCCAAAATATGGCGGTAATACCGCTTTAGCAGTTGTGATATGTTACGCGTTATATCACATTGTACTCTTTATTCAAATCGTCGGCGCTAAAGCGCGAATAGGCCAGGCTGCTGATATCCAGCGAGTGCGCCCGCCCGTCAAGTATTATTTCGGCTACCAGTTGGCCGGCAATAGGGCCGTGCATAAACCCGTGGCCGGAAAAGCCGGTGACCACAGTGTAGCCCGGCCGCTGCGGAATAGCGCCGATAATGGGGTGCGCGTCGGGGGTGACTTCGTATAGGCCGGCCCAGTGTGCTTTCAGCCCGGCTTTTTCCAGTAGCGGCAGCCGCTCAATGGCCGCGTCGAGGTGGGTGTACTCCCACTCCTCATCCACCGCTTCGTCAAAACCAACCGGCTGGTTGGGGTTAGACATCCCGGTCAGCAAGCCGTCGCCCTCCGGGTGAAAGTAAAGGCTGCGGGCAAAGTCGATGACAAACGGAAAATCGGGGCGCAGTTCTGGCAGGGCGGTGGTGGTGAGCATTTGCTGGCGGATGGGTTTTACCGGCAGCGGCACGCCAACCATCTCGCTGATCCCCGCCGACCACGGCCCGGCCGCGTTGACAATTTGCTCGCAGGTGATGGCCCCCTGCGGCGTGGCTACGGTGTAGGTGCCGTTGGCGTTCACGCTGATGGCGGTAACGGGGGTATCGCTAAAGGGCTGTGCGCCCAACCGCCGGGCGGCATTGATGTAGCCCAGCACCACCCCGGCCGGGTCGGCCAGGCCGTCTTCCGGGTTAAACGTGCCGGCCAGCACATCATCGGCGGCCAGTTGCGGCACCCGCCGGCGCACATCGTCGCCGCTGAGCCACTGGGTGGGTACGCCCAGCCGGTTTTGCAGGGCAATGGTTTGCCGAAAGGTTTCCACCTCTTGTTCGCTGGTCAGCAAAAACAGATAGCCAATTTTGCGGCGGTCAATTTCCTGGCCAATTTCGTCAGCAAAGCGGTCCAGCATGGGCAGGCTGAGCTGCGACAGCCGGATGTTCACCTCGGTGCTGAACTGGTAGCGAATCCCGCCGGCGCATTTGCCGGTTGCGCCCAGGCCGTAGGTTTCCTGTTTTTCCAGCAGCACAACATCTTTAACGCCGCGCTGCGCCAGATGATAGGCGGTGCTGGCGCCCATCACGCCGCCGCCGATAATTACAATTTGAGTGCTGGCAGGTAGGTTAGTCATCGGGTTTCCTCTCTGATTTTTGTAGTTGAGTTATTTGCCTGATTTTGTTTTGAGCGCGGCAGTCAGCGCCGGCACCACCTCAAAAATGTCGCCGACGATGCCGTAGGTGGCGTATTTAAAAATGGGCGCGTTGGGGTCGCTGTTGATGGCCACAATGGTTTTGGCTGTTTTCATACCGGCCAAATGCTGAATAGCCCCGGAGATGCCACAGGCAATGTACAAATCCGGCTGCACCACTTTGCCGGTTTGGCCAACCTGATGGGCATACGGAATCCAGCCGGCATCGACGGCGGCCCGGCTGGCGCCCAGCGCCGCGCCCAACACGTCGGCCAGCTCGCGCAGCGGCGCAAAGCCATCCGCCCCGCCCACGGCCCGCCCGCCGGAAACAATGATCCGCGCGTCGGCCAGGCTGACTTCGTTGCTGGCTGCTTCTGTGCCGATGATTTTGGTTGCGATGCTGGCTTCGGCCAGCGCAGCGGCAACCGCAGCGATGTTACCGCCGGCGGCGGGCGCGGCTTCGGCTTCGGGGAAAACTCGACGCCGCACTGAAACTACCCGCGGGCCGGTGACGGTCGCGATCACATTACCGGCCAGCGCCGGCCGGGTGGCCACCACCTGCCCGTTTTCCACGGCCAGCCCGGTGCAATCGGCGGCCAGCCCCCAACCGAGTTTGGCCGCTACATAGGCCGATAGCTCCAGCCCGGCGCTGCTGGCGCTCAGTAAAATGGCCAGCGGCGGTTCGGTTTGGGCAGCGGCGGTAATGACTGCGGCGTAGGCTTCCAGCCGAAAAGCTTGCAGGCTGGCGTCATCGGCCACAATGGCCCGGTTTGCGCCGCGGCGCAGCGCCTCGTTGGCCAGCGATTCCACGCCCTGGCCCAGCACCAGCGCCACCACCTGCCCGCCGGTTTGGCCGGCCAACTGGCCAGCCACGCCCAACGCTTCCCAGGCGGCGGAGTCGGCTGCACCGTTATTCTGTTCAATCCAAACAAAGATGTTGTGGGTCATAAAATAGATGTCCTTATTCGTAATGCGTAATTCGTAATTCGTAAAACGTAAATCCAAAATCCAAAATCTAAAATCCAAAATCTAAAATCGTCATTCACAATCACACCAACTGTTCCGCAACCAGCCGGTCGGCGAGTTGGGCGGCGTTGGCAAACAGTTCCAGTTGGGTGGCGCGCGCCGGCGGCGAGCTGACCTGCCACGCTACCTGCGCTGCTACCTGCCCGGCGCTCAGGCCGATGTCGGCCAGCGCCCAGGTTGGGATGTCGGCTTTTTTGGCTTTGCGCAGCCCCATAAAACTGGGGTAACGCGGCTCGTTGATTTCTTTGACCACTGTGATCAGCGCCGGCAGTTGCGTTTGTACCACCTGTCGCCCGCTGTCCAGCAGCCGCGTCGCCGTGAGCGATTTGCCGGCCAAATCGATTTCTTTGAGCGCGGCCACGTAGCACACCGCCGGAATATCCAGCAGCCCGGCCACCTGCACCGCCGTCGCGCCGCTGCTGCCATCGATGCCGGTGCGGCCGGCCACAATCAAATCGGCCCCGCCGAGTTTGCCCACCGCCGCCGCCAGCGCCCGCGCCGTGCCGAGCGTATCGGCCTGGGCCAGCGCCGCGTCAGACAGCAGCACCGCTTCGTCAGCGCCCATCGCCACGGCCGTGCGCAGCGCCTCAACCGCGCCCGCCGGGCCGGCGCACAGGGCAATCACCGTGCCGCCGTGCGTTTCTTTTAATTGCAGCGCCGTTTCCAGCGCGTATTCGTCCCACGGGTTAACCACGCGGGGCGCGTCTTCGGCCAACAGCGCCAGCCCGTCCATCGAGCCGGACAGTTGGGTGGTATCGGGGGTTTGTTTAACTAAAACGATGATCTTCATAGGCAAACTCCGTGAAAAATTTTCAACAGTTTACAACCGACGCGGTCAAAAGAAAAGTTGCCCAAAGCAGCCTTTGCGCGCCCGCGAAATCGGGGTATTATTGACAAAAATCGTTGGTTAGCCGGAGGGAAACTATGAATCAACCAGATGCAATTATCATTGGAGCCGGGGTGATTGGCTGCGCTGTGGCATTTGAACTGGCCAAAAAACAGCTCCGGGTGCTGGTCATCGACAAAAATGACGAAGTGGGCGCCGGTTCCACGGCCAATTCGTGCGCGGTGGTTCGCACCTGCTACTCCACCTATCAGGGCGTGGCCCTGGCTTACGAAGGGCTGCACTACTGGCGCGACTGGGCCAACTATCTGGAAGTGGCCGATGAGCGCGGGCTGGCCAAATTTGTGCAGTGCGGCATGTGCCAGATCATTGCCCCGGACGGCCACTGGGAGCGAGTGAAGCCCCACTACGACGCCATCGGCATTCAATACGAAGAGTGGACCGCCGCCGAGGCTCGCGCCAACATGCCCATGTGGCACACCGGCTTTTATTACCCGCCCACCCTGCCCGGCGACGACGCTTTTTGGCAGGAGCCGGCCAGCGAGGTGCCGGGCGTGCTGTACGTGCCCGGCGAAGGTTACATTAACGACCCGATGCTGGCCGCCCACAACCTGCGCCGCGCCGCCGAAAATTACGGAGCCGAATTTTTGTTGAGCAGCGCCGTCACGGCCATTCGCCGCAGCGGGGAGCGAGTGCGGGGCGTCACGCTTGCCGGCGGCGATGAGATTGACGCGCCGGTGGTGGTCAACGTCGGCGGGCCGCACTCGGCCATCATCAACCGCATGGCCGGCGTCGAGGCCGAAATGAGCATTGCCACCCGCCCGCTGCGGCACGAAGTCCATTTTGTGTCCGCGCCGCCCGGCGTCGATTACCAGCACGATGGCAAAGTTACCGCCGACACCGGCAACGGCATCTATTTTAGGCCGGAAACCGGCAACCTGATTTTGGTCGGCAGCACCGATCCGGCCTGCGACCCGCTGGAATGGGTGGATAACCCGGACAACTTTAACCGCAGCGTCACCACCGAGCGCTGGCAGGCGCAAACGTACCGGCTGGCTCGCCGCTTTAAAGATTTGCGTGTGCCCAACCAGATGCAGGGCGTGGTTGACCTGTACGACGCCAGCGACGACTGGATTCCCATTTACGATAAATCCAGCCTGGGCGGTTATTACATGGCCATCGGCACCAGCGGTAACCAGTTTAAAAACGCCGCTTCGGCCGGCCATTTGATGGCCGAACTGATTGACCGCTGCGAACACGGCCACAACCACGACGCCGACCCGGTGCAGGTAGCTGGCCGCTACACCGGCCTGCAACTGGATGCCGGTTTTTATTCGCGGCAGCGCAACATCAACAAAGGCAGCAGTTTTTCGGTGCTGGGGTAGGTAAACTATGTTGACTCAACACCTGGCCGACAGGGCCGGCGTCTATTTGCACAAACTGTGTATTGATATCGATAACCGGCGGGTGGGCAGCGCCGGCAACCAGGCCGCCACCGCGTTTTTTGCCGAAACCGTGGCCGCATTTGGTTTTGCCACCACCAGCCCTCAATTTGATTGCATCGACTGGCGGGCCGATGATGTCCGGTTGGCCGTGGGCAACGAGCCATTTGCCGCCCAACCCAGCCCGTATTCGCTGGGCGGGCAGTTTACTGCGCCGCTGGTAATTGCCGGCACGCTGGCAGAACTGGCAGAAGTTGACGCCGCCGGCAAAATTCTGCTACTGCGCAATGAATTGACTCGCGAGCAGTTGATGCCCAAAAACTTTCCTTTTTACAACCCGGACGAGCACCGGCAGATTATCGCGCTGCTCGAAGCCAAACAGCCGGCAGCGATTGTTACTGCTACGGCGCGCAACCCGGAAATCGCCGGCGGGCTGTACCCCTTCCCGCTCATCGAAGACGGCGACTTTGATATTCCTTCGATATACATGACCGAAGAAGAAGGCGAGCGGCTGGCCCGGCATGCCGGGCAATTGGTCACGTTTAGCAGCAATGCCCGGCGCGTGCCGTCAACCGGCTGCAACGTGATTGCCCGCAAAGGCGGTACCGGCCGCCGGCTGGTGATCTGCGCTCACATCGACGCCAAAATCAACACGCCCGGCGCTATCGACAACGCCGCCGGGGTGGTGGTTTTGCTGCTGCTGGCGGAACTTTTGCAGGATTACGCCGGCCGGCTGGGGCTGGAACTGCTGGCCATCAACGGCGAAGATTATTACGGCGCGCCCGGCGAAATTCAGTACATCAGCCAAAACCGGGACAATTTGGGCAATATTGTGCTGGCGATTAATATTGACGCCGCCGGCCACCGGACCGGGCACACCGCCTACTCGCTGTATGAGTGCCCCCCGGCTCTGGCGGCGCTGGTTGGCGCCAATCTGGCCGGCCAACCGGGCCTGGCCGAAGGCGAGCCGTGGTATCAGAGCGACCACTCCGTTTTTATGCAAAATGGCGTCCCGGCGGCGGCCATCACTTCCAGCAGTTTTATGGAGCTAACCACGTTTATCACCCACACCCCGCAGGACCACCCCGAAATTGTTGACTGCGCCAAGCTGGCGCATCTGGCGCAGGCGCTGGCCGGGCTGGCGTTTGAGTTGGAGCGGCGGGGGTTGTAACCGGTTCTGTGCGTCGGTAATGAGACTCTGTCGCATTAATTTGACAGATTGCCCGCGCGGGCGATAATAGAGAATATTTCTCAAATACAATTCGGTGTGATTTGCGCCGCAGTTGGCTGCGGCGCAAAAAAATCTATCTAAATGAGAAATATTGTCAATTAAGAATTTCGCAAAGGAATAAAGTAAGATGAGTGCAAAACGGGTAGTCATTTTATTGGCACTGGTGAGCGGGCTGCTGGCCGGCTGTGGCGTTAAAGCCCAACCGGAACTGAGTCAGAGCCAGCCACCGGCTGTCAGCAGCGAATTAGCGCCCGTTAAACTGGCGGCCGGGGCCAAACTGAAAGTTGTGGCTACAACCAACATTGTTGGTGATTTGCTAAAAAATGTTGGCGGAGATGGGATCGACCTGACGGTGATGCTGCCCATTGGCGCCGATCCGCACAGTTTTCAGCCGGCGCCGCGGGATGTGGCTGCCGTCAGCAACGCCGACGTGGTTTTTATCAACGGGTTGGGGCTGGAACGATTTTTGACCAGCCTGATTGAAAATTCCAATACGCAGGTAACGCTGGTGTCGTTGGCGGAGGGGATTGAACCGTTGGACATGACCGGGCATGACGACCACGCCGGCGAGAGTGAGTCAGCCGACGTTCACGACCACGGCGGCGTCGATCCGCACATCTGGTTGTCGCCGGTGAATGTTGGGGTGATGGCGGGCAATGCTGCCCGGGCGCTGGCTCAACTTGACCCGGCCAACGCGCCAATGTATCAGGCCAACGCTGCCGCCTACCAGCAACAGCTCACCGAACTCGACCGCTGGATCAAAGAGCAGGTTGGCCAGATTCCGCCGGCCCAGCGCAAGCTGGTGACTGACCACGACACGTTTGGTTATTTTGCCGAACGCTACGGTTTTGAACTGGTTGGCACGGTTATTCCCTCGTTCAGCACCAACGCCGAACCATCGGCGCAGGAGTTGGCCGATTTGCAGCAGGCGGTGGAAAAGAATAGCGTTAAAGCGGTGTTTGTGGGCACAACCGTTAACCCGGTGCTTTCCAGCCGGCTGGCGGACGATACCGGCATTAAATTGGTGCGGCTTTACACCGGCTCGCTGGGCGATGCGGCCAGCGGTGCGGCGACCTATCTTGATTATATGCGTTACAACACCAGCGCTATTGTTGAGGCGCTGAAATAGGAAATTTTGGTTCGCAACCGTAGGAGCGTATACTATTTGACCGTAGCTTTGCATTAAACTGTGGAAACTTTTTTGTGACAAAATTTACCCCCTCCCCTACCCCTAAAAGGGGGAGGGGAAAATAAGGAATTTGGTATCAATTTTGGGCGCAAAGCGCCCAAAATTGATACCGGTTCCTTAGGCAGGTTTAAAGATTATCAGGTTTGATTATGGAAAAATTGCAGCAAATTACAGGATTACCGATGCAGCATCGGCCGGCGCACGATACGAGCCGTCCTATTCTGGAAATGAAAAATGTATCGGTGCGGTTTAACGGCACGCTGGCGCTCGAGAGAGTGTCGTTTCAGTTGCAGCGCGGCGAACGGGTGGCCATCATTGGCCCCAACGGCGCCGGCAAAAGTACGCTGTTTAACGTGATCGCCGGGGTGCTGCCGCCCTCGCAGGGGCAGGCCGATATTTACGGGCACGGCCCCGGCCAGCACACCTGTATTGCCTACGTGCCGCAGCGCAGCCAGGTTGACTGGAAATTTCCGGTGAATGTGGCCGATGTGGTGATGATGGGCCGGGTTAGCAAGCTGGGGTTGTTTCGCTGGCCCAAACGCCGCGATTGGTCGCTGGTTGAAGAGTCGCTGGCGCTGGTGGGGATGAGTCACCTGGCCAAACGGCAAATTGGCGAGCTGTCTGGCGGACAGCAGCAGCGGGTGTTTATTGCGCGGGCGCTGGCTCAGGAAGCCGAGTTGATGCTGATGGACGAACCGCTGACCGGCCTCGATGTGAAGTCTCAGGAAGATATTTTTGGCATCCTTGAAAAATTGCGCCGGCTGAATGTGACGGTGCTCGTGGCCACGCACGATCTGAATCTGGCCGCCGAACGGTTTGACCGGCTGATGCTGCTCAACCAGCGGATTATCGGCTTTGGGCAGGCTCAGCAGGTGTTTACCCCGGAACTGTTGAACGAAGCCTACAGCGGCAGCATGCGGTTAATCGAAACCGCCAACGGCATGATGGTCATCAGTGATACCTGCTGCGGCGGAGGAGATCACGTTCATGCTTGATTGGCTGATTGAACCACTCGGTTATGCGTTTATGATCCGCGGCTTGATGGCGGTGATCGTTGTGGGGTTGGTCTGCGGCGTGCTGGGCACTTACGTGATTTTGCGGGGAATGGCCCTGTTTGGCAACGCCCTGGCCCACGCCATTTTGCCCGGCGTGGCTGTAGCCTATCTGCTGGCCGGCACCAACCAGACCTGGCTCTTTGCCGGCGGGCTGGCGGCGGGCGTGCTCACGGCGCTGGGGATTGGAGCCATCAGCAAAGAGGGCGTAAAGGAAGACACGGCCACGGGGGTGATGTTTGTGAGCATGTTCGCGCTGGGCATCGGGCTGATTTCAACCGTGCGCAGTTACTCAACAGACCTGACCCACTTTTTGTTTGGCAATGTGCTGGGGGTAGCCGGCAGCGACCTGTGGCTGATTGGCGGGTTTGCGGTGCTGGTTTTGGTAACCATTGCTGCGTTTTACAAGGAATTTCTGGTGATTTCGTTTGACCCCGTATTGGCCAAAACGCTGCGACTGCCGGCCTCGTTTTTTAACAACCTGCTTCTGCTGCTGGTGGCGATTACCATTGTGCTGTCGTTGCAGGCGGTGGGCATTGCCTTGATGACCGCTATGCTGGTTACGCCGGCTGCCACGGCTTTTATGCTCACCCGGCGGCTGCCGGTCATGATGGCGATTTCCGGCACGGTTGGCGCGTTGAGCGGCGTCATCGGCCTGTACCTGTCATTTTATATTAATATTGCTTCCGGCCCGGCCATTGTGCTGGTTTGTACCACGTTTTTTGTGGCGGCGTTTATGTTTTCGCCGCAGCAGGGTGTAATCCAACGCTGGCGCGCCAACAACCGCCACCGCATTTCCTCGACGGCTTGAGTAGCCGGCCCCGGTCTGTTACCAGCGATCCGGGGCCATGCTGCCAAAAATCAGAGCCGCAATCACGCCGGGAATCCAGCCCAGCAGCCACAACAGAGTGACCACCAAAATAACCGCGCAGCCTTTGTCGATCACCGCCAGTGGCGGCAACAAAATAGCGATGATAATTCGCCCAATGTCCATCTGCATTGCTCCTTGTGTTTGTTGGGTTAATCCAGGTTGCTAACCTATGGTACACATACCCCCACCCCCTGCCCTCTTCAGGGGCGGACAGGTGTTAAAAATCGATATTTTTACCCCTCCCCCAACCCCCTCCCCAAATTTTTGGGGAGGGGGAGCGATTAAACGGGTGTGGTTTGGGCGGCGTAGCCGCCCAAACCACACCCAAAACCCTTTTCTCCCCCTTCTCCCTTAGGGACGAAGTGCCCGCAGGGTAGAAGGGGGTCGGGGGGATGAGGGGCGAAGCCGTACAACCTGGGTTATGCTATTGAACTGTACGGGGCGGGCGGGCTAAAGTTTCAGGCGGCGGGGCGGCGATTGATAAATTTTAGCAGCCACAGTACCCACAGCCGCCGGCGCAGGCTGCGCCAGAGCTGCAAGCATTGCAGTTTGTCGTGCGTTTGGGGTGGATGGTTGCTGTAGGCGGTTTGCACGTACAGTTGGGTGAGCCGGTTGACTTCGGTGGGGATGGGGCGGAGTGTATGGCGGCCAGCCGCGTGGAACTGCACCCGGTCAATAAACATCGAGGCAAATTCAAAAGGTGTATCGCCGGGCTGGGTGGGAATGGCCAGCCGGACGCCGTGCTGCTGCAAGCGCTGGTAAACAGCCTGCACCAGCGCCGCTGGCGGCAGCCGCCGCAGCCGCCAGCCATCGAGCAGCCAGCCGCCGGTTACAATCAGCAGCAAGCCAGCCACCGTCGCAGATGCCACCGGCCACAACCAGTTTGGCCCGGCCGGCGGCGGTGGGGCAATGACCGGCGGCGAGTTGACCGCTTGAGCCTGCTGCTCTGGCAGTTCCGGCACGGAACGATTGTTGACCGGCAGGGCGGCGGTTGGTTCAAACTCAACCCAGCCGTAGCCCGGAAAGTAAATTTCCGGCCAGGAATGGGCGTCGGCGGCGGTGATAATGTGCCGCGCCTGAATGGGATCGAACCGGCCGGGGGCGTAGCCCACCGCCAGCCGGGCCGGCAGCCCGGCCGCCCGGGCCAGCACCACCATCGCCGTGGCGTAATAATCGCAATAGCCGGTTTTCAGGCTGAACAAAAAATAGTCCACCACATCGCTGCCTCTGGGCGGCGGCGATACATTCAACGAGTAGGGGAAGGCGCGCAGGTACGACTCAATAGCTTTGGCCCGGTCGTAGGGGGTGGGCCGGGTGGCGGTCAGCTCGCGGGCCAGAGCCAGCACCCGCGCCGGCACAGTGCCGGGCAGCGACAGGTAGCGCTGGCGAACCGGGCCGGGGTAGTTGCTGCCGGCGGCGCGCAGCTCATCGGCGGTGAGGCCGGTCAGCACCCGCGATTCAACGGTAACGCTGAGGGCGGTGCTTGAGGCCAAAAACTGATCCCCCGTGCCGCGCCACAAAACGGAATAGGGCCGGTTTGCCGTAACCACGGCGCCGGCGGCGTACAGCAGCCGGTCGTAATTGTTGATCACCTGCACGGTTTGGCGCAGCGGCCGGCCTGTTTCCACCTCAAGTGCGATGTCGCCGGGCTGATAATCGATCTGGCGGGTGGGGCTGGTAAACCAGCCGCGGCCGGTGTAGCGATCGTAGGTGAGGCTGCGCCAGTAGTAACGCGGCGGTTCCGGCAGCGAGGCGGCGGCGATGGGCGGGCGCGGCGTTTCGCCGGTGTTGATCAGCAGCACCACCTCCTGCGATAGTTCCGGCCCGCTGCCCAGCAAATGCTGGCGCGGCAGCCCCGGCGCTCGATATTTTTCCAAAAAACTGCTGCCGCTGCTGCCCTCTAACCCCAACGCGCTGGCAAAAGGTTGAACCCGGCCCTCAACCGGCTCCCGAAACAGGCGCTGGGCCAGCTCCCACACCGAAACAGACGGCACAAGCGTGGCCAACCCCAGCAGCCCGCCGGTAACCAGCAGCAGGGTAAACAGAGTTTCCGGCCAAAACGAGGCTGCATCGATGCCGGCGATCTGCCATCGTTTTTCCTGATTGGCGTATTCGGTAAGGCCAATCAGCGGGATAGCAGCGACAACCAGCACCAACAGCCGGTCGGCGTAGCGGGGGTGGTAAGCCATCATCACGGCCAACACCAGGGCTGCCGGCAGCAGGGCCAGCAGCGCCCGGCCGGTTCGGCGGGTAACGCCGCCGGCCCACGCGGCCACGCTCCACATTGTCACGCTCCACACCAGCGCGCCAACCACCGGGTCAAAAACAGGGTCATCGCTGATCCAACCGTTGAGCCAGGCCAGCAGCCGGGTTAGTAGCGTATCCAGCCCGGCGGTCAGCTCGTTGAGCGGTGGTAAAAATGGCCACGTGAGCGGCTCGGTGGGGGGCGGCACAAGTTGCCACAAAGTTAGCCCCAGTCCGCCGGCCAGGTTGAACAGGGGAGTTTCCAGGTTGGCCACATACACCACCATCGCTTCCAGCCCAATAACCAGCAAAATCAGGCCGGCCAGCCAGCCCGGCAGGCGGCTAACCGAACCGGCCAGCCAGCCCAGCAGCAAGCCGGCCAGCCCCAGCAGCAGCAACACTGGCAGTTCCAGCCCGATGATGAAATCGTTGATGGTGATAGCCACGGCCACCAGCACCGTGCTCAACAACGTAATCATCAGCAGATTTTGCCAGCCGGCACGTTTTAAAAGTTGAACGACCAGTTGCGCTACCATATCGTCTTATCGCAGCAATTTCCAACTTAAATCCTTGAGTCGACTGGCGGGCATGGCCCGGCCAAAGGGCGACACCTGCCAATCCCAATGGCCCTGATGGCCGGGCCGGGCTTCGGGCCGATCCAGCAGGCTGGCGGGGATAACGTAGTGGGTTAGCCCCAGTTGGGCCAGCACCCGCCGGGTGGCGTTGTCGCTCACCGGCGCGCCAAACGTGGCCGGATCGAGGGCCAGAATAGTAGGCCGGGCGCCGCGCTGCACCAGCGGCAGCAACGCCTCAATCCAATCGCCTGTGGCGTTGGCCGTAATCAAAATCAGGCTGCCAATTTGCCGGGCCGAAGGCTGCATCATCCGCAGCAGTTCCAGCAGCGAACATGAACCGGGATGAACCAGCGCCAGCGCCTGCATAATTTTTTGCCGCTGCGGGTCGCCTTCCTGCGGCGGCAGCCAGAGCAGGTCCGCGCCGTGGGCGGCCAGCCCCACCGCCTTGCCGGCGCGCAGCCCTTCGTCGGCCAGCGAGGCGCACAAAATTACGGCGTGTTCTTCCGTGGAGGTAAAGCCGTGGCCGGCCTGCACCCGGGCGTCAAGGTCGAGCACAACCCACCAGTCGCCGGAGGGGGTGCTGTCAAACTGGCGCACAAAAAATTTCTGCTGGCGGGCGGTGGTGGGCCAATGAATCCAGCTCAGGCTGTCGCCGGGGAGGTAGGGCCGCACCTGCGTGCTGGAGACGGTGCGCTCAAACGAGTTTGGCCGCGCTCGCCCCTCGCCGGCGCGGCCGCCGGTAGCCACCTCGATGTGCGGCAGGGGAACAATCGGCGGCATCACCGACAGAGTGGTAGATTGCGGCAGGTGAATGCTGACAGCGTACAGCCCAAAGGGGTCGCCGGTGTGCAGCGAGGTTGGCCCCAGTGTAAAAATACCGCGCTGGGTGCAAATTCCGGCCGTGTACCAGC
Organism: Anaerolineae bacterium; assembly: GCA_022071955.1. Taxonomy (GTDB): domain Bacteria; phylum Chloroflexota; class Anaerolineae; order 4572-78; family J111; genus J095. The sequence continues at coordinate 71,781 of JAJVIM010000012.1, read as the reverse complement.
GGTTGCGGCTTTTGCCGTCAACGCCGGTAACGCGGGTGGTGCTGTAATCCGGCATCGAGGTGTGATCCTGCACATGCACCCACAGCGCGGGAATATCGCCGGCATTGCTCAGCGTGACGCGCTCTTCCAGGCGGTCGCCCACGTGCGCCCAGCCAAAGCGCACTTCTCGGCTGAGAGACAGGTTGTAGTAGAGACTTTTGGCCCAAACATAGCTAATGAGCCACAACCCGCCCAGCCCAACCAGCATAATCATCCAGCCGCGGTAGGGAAAAAGCAGTTGCATCACCAGCAGCGCGGCCACCAAAACCGGTATCAGCCGGCTTTTAAATTTAAGGTGACGTTCGGCCCTCATGCCTCATAGTATAACTCATGTTACGGCCTTTGTCGTGTATTTGGGCAGGAGTCCAACGTCATTGGTAATTGGTAATTAATTGGTAATTGGTAATTGGTCATTTGCCGGGTTGCAATTTGTAAATCCAAAATCCAAAATCGTCCTCGTCCTTCGCTATTCGCAATTCACTTTGTGTGCCAGGCGGTAACCTGGGTTATAATAGGGCTATGAACCCAATTTCTGCGTTTTTTACGGAACATCTCATTTTTGTGTTTTTCTTTTACGGGCTGGCCTTTTTTGTGCTGGGCCTGGCGTTGAGTTTTGCCAGCCGGCAAACGTCGGAGTTTCGGTTTGTGCAGGCCATCAAGCCGCTGGCGGTGTTTGGGCTGCTGCACGGCATTCACGAATGGGTGGAAATGTTTCAGATGATCGCCCCCCAAACCGGCAGCGATCTGTCTCTGCCGTGGATCAACGGGATTCGATTGGTGTTGCTGGCAGTTTCGTTTTTGACGCTACTTGTTTTTGGCATTGTGCTGCTTAGCCCCAAAGGGACGCCCGCGCCACACAAGTACGCGCCGGTGGCCATGATGGTGGGGGTGTGGGCTGGAGCGGTGTGGCTGGTCGGCGCTATGCTGAACCCGCCCATCGCCGAGCTGATCACGCTGGCCGATGTGCTGGCGCGCTATCTGTTTGGTATTCCGGGCGCGCTTGTTGGCACGTGGGCATTGATGGTTCAGCAAAAAACGTTTAGAGAACGGGCCATGCCCCAATTTGGCCGCGATCTGGTGTGGTGCGCCGCGGCTCTGTTTTTGTACGGCGTTATTGGGCAGGTGTTTGTTCACCCCACGCCGCTGGTGCCATCTACAATTTTTAACAGCCAGATATTTTTGCAATGGTTTGGCGTTCCGGTCCAGCTTTTTCGGGGGGCGTTAGCCATCTTCTTTACATTTTTTATGTTGCGCGCGCTACGAGCGTTTGAGCTGGAAAATCAGCAGCGGCTGGAGCGAGCTAACCAGGCTAAACTTGATGCCCAGGCTGCGGCGCTGGCAGCCGAACGCCGGATCAGCCACGAAACCGAGCGGCTCAATGAAGAGCTGCAAATGGCCGTACACGAACTGACCCTGCTGCTCGATTTGGCCCGGCTGCTGGTGGAGCCGATGGACCTGCGCGAGCGCCTGCAGTTGGTGGCCGAACGTATTGTTCAGAGTATTAAATATGCCAATGCGGCGTTGATTATTCTGCGCCACTCGCAGGATGCCTCGCCGTATGTGGCTGTGGCGCGCGGCTTTGCCGCCGATCCGCCCGACCCTCGCTACGAGCCGGCCGAGGAGCTGGGCCACAAGTGTATCGCCAGTAACCTGGCGTTGTGCCGCCATATGGATGGCGCGGTAATTGAATTTACGCTAGAAGACGCCCTGCAAAAGCAAGATTGCCGCAAGCAGCAAAGCGCCACCATGATGATCGCCCTGCCGCTTGTGGCCCAAAACAAAAATATTGGCTGTGTGGTACTGGCCGCGCCGGTGGGCCGGGAGCGGTTGATCACCGTTGATGAATTTGCGTTGATGATAGGCATTGGCCAGCAGGTGGGTCTGTCCATTGAAAACGCCCGTCTTTACCAGGATGTGCAAAAACGAGAAAAAACCCTGGCCGATCTGTTGCATCAGGTGGTGGGCGCCCAAGAAGCCGAACGCCGGCGCATAGCCCGCGAACTGCACGACGCCACCGGCCAATCGCTAACGGCCATCTCACTGGGGCTGCGCGGCATTGAGGCGCTGCTGGCCAACGACTTGCCGGTGAGCGCCCGGCAAATCCGAGACCTGCAAACCTTTGGCACGGAAGCCATTGGTGAACTGCGGCGCATTATTGCCGATTTGCGGCCGTCGCAGTTGGATGATTTGGGGCTGGTGGCGGCGCTGCGCTGGTATGTATCGGCTTTTGAAAAGCGCCGGGGTATTACCTGTGAATTTGTGATCGACGGCGACCCCGGCCGGCTGTCATCAGAATATGAAACCGTGCTTTTTAGAATTGTGCAGGAAGCATTCACCAACGTGGCCAAACATTCCGGCGCCAGCAAAGTAACGGTTTCGCTGGATACGTATCCTCACAACATCATTCTTAATATTGAAGATAACGGCAAAGGATTTGATGCCAAGGCTATGCTGAGCGGCGAAAACGAATATGCCGGCTGGGGGTTGATGGGCATCAGAGAGCGGGTTTTGCTGCTGGGCGGTAACTATAATATTGAGTCTTCCCCCGGCCACGGTACCGAAATTTCAATTTGCGTTCCCTTGACTACGGAGGACCAGAGTGTCGAAAATAAAATTACTGCTGGTTGATGATCACGAAATTGTGCGGGCCGGGCTGCGCATGCTGTTTGCCGCCGAAAATGATATGGAAATTGTGGGCGAAGTAGGCAGCGGCGAAGAGGCGGTGTTGGCGGCACAGCAGCTTCAACCGGACGTTATTATTATGGATGTGGCCATGCCCGGCATTAGCGGCATTGAGGCCACGCGCCGCATTAAACAGCATAACCCCAACGCGGCGGTGCTGGCGCTGACCATGCACGAGGATGAACAGTACTTTTTTGAAATGCTCAACGCCGGCGCTGCGGGTTACATTCCCAAACGGGCCGCGCCCGACGATCTCGTCTCGGCGATCCGGGTGGTGAACACCGGCAACGTGTTTTTGCACGCCACGCTGGCCCGCTACCTGATGCGCGATGTCCTTGGCCCCGAATCGGCCGTGGCCGACGAGCTGACCCCCCGCGAACGCGAGGTGCTCACCTACATTGCCGAAGGCCACACCAACCGTGAAATTGCCGACGCGCTGGTTATCAGCGTTAAAACGGTCGATCGCCACCGCGAAAATATTATGCAAAAGCTCAATCTCCACAGCCGGGTTGAACTGGTTAAGTACGCCATTGAAAAAGGGTTGATCAACGTGAGCTAAATGGGGGAATTACCCCACTCTCAATGGGGCGGTTGCCTGATAGATTCTCCTTATTGACCGTGATAAGCTGGAGTTAGAGGTTGTACAGCGTTAATCTCAATTTGGGATTAACCGCCGGCTATCCCTCTAAATAAGGAGAGCACCCGTGGACGTTTTAATGGCGGCGCTGATGGTGACCGCAATGTTTGTGGTAAGATTGGGCATCCCCATTGCCATAACTTTGGCCGTAGGCTACTGGCTGCGGCAGCTCGATGCCCGCTGGCAGGCCGAGGCGCTGGCCCGGCAGGCCAACGCCCTGGCTGAAAAAGAGGCCGGCTCCGAGCGCGAAATAGAAATCCTCAAAGTAATCGATCCCCCCTGCTGGGTAACCAACAATTGTCCCCAGGCCAAAAGAGAAGGCTGCCCCGCCTGCCGTTTAAACGATATTCCCTGCTGGCTGGCTCGCTTTAGAATGGAAGGCCGGCTGCCGGCCAAATGTTATAACTGCCAGCTCTTTGCTCCTCGCCGCCACCCGCTGCCGTTTGCCGCCAACAAAGTGAGTGAAGTATGAAAAGAATCCCCACCCTCACCGATTTGCAATGCCACTGCCCCTGGCTGGCCCTGGGGCTGAGCATTTTCATTGCCATCCTGACACTGATGCTAACGTTGCTCAGCGGAGTGTAAAATAGCCACATCCCGGATTGGCTAAAGTCGTAGGTCGGGCTTGCAGCCCGACGGTCACGCTACCAGCGTGACCTACGGTGCTAAATTACGTTGTCCCCCACAACTTTTTGCCCCATACGGCGAACTCAGCCCAACCTGTAAGTTGCTACCCGGCAATTCTGTGTAATCGGTTCTGTAATAATTCGACGGTTACATTTGTTCGTGTTAAAATCAACCCCAGCAAGAAAAGCTCCGCCGCTACTGGAGTTTTAACTTTACCGACCAGGCAGCGTGTGCCCAATCGGAACATCAAAGTTATTGTATACTCAACGCGCTGCCGGGTTGCTCCTGGCGGCGCGTTTTGTTAAAGTTAACCGGCCCAGCAAATCTTGTGGTGAGTCGGAAACAAGCAGAGGAAAAAATGACACGCGATCCTGATAAAAAGCGACACCTTGATAAAGAGTTGAATTCAATGCACCAACAGGTCGAACAGCTTGAGCAAGAATTACGAACTCAAAAACAAATTGCCTTTGCGGCCGGTATATTCCAGGGAGATGTCACTATCAGAACTTTGCTGGAGTCCCTGGCCGAGGGGGTGATTGTTTGTGATCAGGAGGGCAGGGTTATTTTGCTTAACAGGCGGGCGCAAGAATTATTTGGTTATAAAGCCGATGAAGTGGTAGGGCGTTCGCTAAATGTTTTTATCCCGGAGCAGTATTTAACTACCCACGCCGCCCATATTCAAAAATTTTTTAACGACCCTCACATCCGGCCAATGGGAAAAGGTGTGGACCTGACCGGCAAGCGAAAGGATGGCGTAGATTTTCCAATTGAGGTTAGTTTGAGCTATTTAAATACGGAAGTTGGCATTTTGGGGATAGCGTTTATTACAGATATAACTGAGCGCAAACGATCGGAATGGGCCTTGAAACTCCGTAACGAAGAGCTAAACGCTTTTGCTCACACGGTAGCCCACGATTTAAAAGCGTCAATGACCACACTTATCGGCTACAGCGAGGTTTTGGCGGAAATGCACAGAACCCTGTCAGAAACGGAACGGGATGGGTACTTAACTGAACTGGCCAAAAATGGCCGGCGAATGAGCAACATCATCGATGAGCTGCTGGTTTTTGCCAGCATCCGCAAAGAAGAAGTGGTCCATAGGCCGTTAGAGATGAGCCAAATTGTTGATAACACCATTCAGCGGCTAAATTATATGATAAAAGAGCATAAGGCTAAAGTGATTGTGCCGGATAGTTTTCACAGTGCAATGGGTTATGCGCCCTGGGTTGAAGAGGTTTGGTACAACTATGTTACCAACGCTGTTAAATATGGGGGTGAGCCGCCCGTAGTGGAAATTGGCAGCGAACTGCGTGGCGATGAGGTTAAGTTTTGGGTCAGAGATAATGGGCAGGGTCTAACCAGCGACCAACGGTTAAAACTGTTTGAACCGTTTTCCCAATTGGAACCCCCGCGGTTTCAAGGCTATGGCCTGGGATTATCAATTGTCAAAAAGATTGTAGAAAAATTGAACGGGCGGGTAGAAGTTGAAAGTGAGGCGGGCCAGGGCAGTGTTTTTAGTTTTTATCTGAACAAACAAAACGCGTGAACGCTGTAAAAAGGCCGTTAACCGAGTTAATACTACCCAAAAGGCTAAACAGTGAGCATAAGTGAGACAATCAAAACCTGGGGGCGGATGGTTCAGCGACAGATGAGCATCGTGCTGCCTGCAGAGCAGAGAAGGTTTGAGCAACTGTGCCGTCGTCAAATGGCGCTGGCTGCCATTGAACTGACAATCAATCAGGAACATAGCCTGCAACGCACTCTTGCGCACATCGCCGAAGTCAGCACGAACCTTTTGCCGGCCAGCGGCGGGGCGAGCGTTATTCTTTGGGATGCAAAAAATGATGAATTTTCGGTGAGTGCAACAACTGTGCCGGGACAGCAATCACACCAGGCGGCGCAGCGGGTGCGGCGCAGGGGCGGCGCTACGCGCTGGATTATCGAGCATCATCAACCCGTAATAGTACCCGATGTACGCCGTGATCCATTCACCGCTAACTCAATGCTGCCCCAATATTCATTGCAGGCATATGTTGGGATGCCCTTGTTGGCCGAAGGAAAAGTTTTAGGCGTCCTTTATGCGCTCGATCGGCACACCCGCAAGTATACCGAAGCCGATTTGGATTTTTTGACCGCGCTGGCTAACCGGGCGGCCCTGACCGTTGTCAAGGTTCGTTTATATGAACGCGTGCAGGCCGCCAATGAACAATTTAAACGGGAAAGCGAAGAAAAAGAACGATTAATTGCCGAGTTGCAGGCCGCGCTGGCCAAGATTAAAACGCTGCGGGGGTTGATCCCCATTTGCGCCAATTGCAAAAAAATACGTGATGACAAAGGGTTTTGGCAGCAGGTGGAAATTTATATCGAAGCGCATTCGAATGCGGAATTCTCGCATGGTATTTGCCCGGATTGTAAAAAAAAGCTGTACCCCGAATTTTTCAGCGATGAAGTATAAGCGGCAGTTAACAGGTCGCTCAATCGTAGGTTGGGCTTGCAGCCCAACAGTCACGCGACAAGCGTGACCTACGGTGCTTGCCTTTCCGCCGCAGCCGGCGCATAATTGCCGGCAACCAATAGTTAATTGCGATGCGGAAATTATCGGAAGACCCGGAGTGACTGAACAAATCCACCTTGAAACAGAACGATTGATCCTGCGCCCGTTTCAGGATAGCGACCTTGACGCTTTTTTGGCTTACCGCACCGACCCGGTTGTGGCTCGTTATCAGGGGTGGCCCTGGCCCTACACCCGGAATATGGCGCTGGCGTTTCTGGTTGAAATGCAGGCCAAAACCCCCGGCAGCCCAACCGGCTGGTATCAGTGGGCCATCGAACGGCGGCAAACGCCGGGATTGGTTGGCGACTGCGCTATGAATATCCGGGCCGCCGAGCCACACCAGGCGGAGATTGGTGTAACTCTGGCTCCGGCTTACCAGGGCCAGGGCTACGCCTTTGAAGCGATCAATCGCCTGCTGGCTTATTTGTTTGTGGAATTGGCGCTGCACCGGGTTACCGCCACCTGTGATGTTGAAAACAACGCTTCGGCCCGGCTGTTGGAGCGGCTGGGGTTGCGGCGCGAGGCCCATTTTGTGCAAAACTTCTGGTTTCGGGATGGCTGGGCCAGTGAATATCAGTATGCCATCTTGCGTTCGGAGTGGAACGTGCGACGGTTCATCGCCGGAGCGGGTTGATTTTTTTAGGCTGGGCACATTGCCTTGCGGGTTCAAAAAGGAATAGAGATGAATCAAGCCAGCGATATTGTCAGAAAGTTCTTTGAAGATTACGAGCGAGGGAGCAACGCCGCTGACCCAACCCTGGTCACAGCGCAATACAGCGACTCCTTTATGTTTGCCGGCCCGCAGGGCGCGCAGGCGGTTTCAAAGGCCGATTTTCTCAAGGCGTTGCCCAAACGGGAGGGATTTTTCAAGGCGGTGGGGTTAACCGCCTCAAAAATCCAGACCCTTCAAGAAACCCGCCTGGATGAGCACTACATTCTGGTTAAAGTAACGTGGCAGATCCGCTTTGAAAAAGAGCCGGAACGCCCCCTCGTTGAGGAAATTGCCGCCACCTACCTTTTATATCAGCAGGACAATTTGCTGCGGATTGTGCTTCAGCTTGACCATCAGGATTTAATGCAGCGAGTTCAGGCGTTGGGGCTGCTCCCCGCCCGGGATTAATTCCAGCTAACATATATTGTCAAATTAGTACCAAATGTCAATAGACACAGACCCGTGGACTTGCTATACTGAAGGATAGTTGCGGGCCGGTTTTTGGCTCGCAATCCCGTTGCTCTTTAATAAGGATCAATACTCAGGCCAAGCAATGAAGCCGCAAAATGCTGTTGTCGCCGTTTGTTTCCGGCCGCAGGGAAGCAACGCCCTGCCAGACGGTCAGTTTGTGGTTTTTGCCGGCCATCACCCATTTTTTACATAGAGCCATTTCCCCAGCGGAATGGCTCTTTCTATTTCTGCGGCCAATTACCGCAGACTATTGGGAGATACAAAATGATAACCGCACTTCTTTCTGATCGGTTTAGCCGCCTGGCGCTGCTGTTGGCCGGGCTAGCGCTGTTGCTGGCGCTGCCCCCGGCCGCATCGCCTGTTAGTGCGCAGGCCCAGCCGGAACTGCTGTTCATTGAAAACGTGGGCCAGTTTCCGGCCACCGCGACCCGATTTCAGGCGCATCTGGCGCAAACCACGCTCTCGCTCACGGATGAGGCCGTGTGGCTAACCATACTGGCGCCACCGGCCACCGCCCCGGACGAGTCGCTTGCCCAACCGGAACAGGGCGTCAATCTAAAGCTGACCTTTGCCGGGGCCAACCCCGCGCCGCGTCTGGAACCGTTCAACCCGCAATCCCCAACTTTTTCGTATTTTACCGGCCGCGACCCGGCGGGCTGGCAAAGCGGTGTGCCGGTGTGGGGCGGGGTGCGCTACGTTGACCTCTACCCCGGCATCGATCTGGAACTGGCCGGCCAAAACGGGCAGCTCGGCCTGCGACTGGTTATTCAGGATGAGGCCCTTGCCGCCGCCACGCCGCTGGCCGACGTGCAACTGCAAGTTGAAGGTGCTACCGGGCTGGCGCTGGCCGGGGCCGGCGGCCTGCGGCTGGCAACCCCGCTTGGCGAGGTGGGGGTGCCGCTGCTGCAAGTTGTTTCAGCCGGCGGCGCGCCCGTCGATCTGGCCGGGCTGGCCCCCACCGTGGCTGGGCTGGTGGTAACCGCGCCGTTTACCGCCGCGCCGCCACCCGCCGCTGCCCCCCAAATGAGCATTACTGCCGCCGGCGATCTGGCCTACAGCACGCTCATCGGCGGCGGCAATTACTTTGACAGCAGCCAGGACATCGCCATTGATGCCGCCGGCAACGCCTACATCACCGGCCGGGCGTACACCGGCTTTCCCACCACGCCCGGCGTCTTCGACCCCACCATCACCGGCTTTTTTAACGATGCCTTTGTGGCCAAATTCTCACCCGATGGCAGCACCCTGCTTTACGCCACCCTGCTGGGCGGCGATATTTACGCCGAAACGGGCTACGCCATCGCCGTAGATGCCGCCGGCAACGCCTTTGTGACCGGTTACACCGTTTCCCCGGATTTCCCCACCACGCCCGGCGCGTTTGACGCCAGCCCCAACGGCGGCGGCGATGTATTCGTGACCAAAATTAACCCCACCGGCACCGGTCTGCTCTATTCCACCTTGCTGGGCGGTAACACCGATGAGTTTGGCTACGGCCTGGCCGTGGATGAGGCTGGGCAGGCCTACATTACCGGCGATACCCGCTCGCCCAACTTCCCCACCACGCCCGGCGCGCTGGCCCCGGCCTATAACGGCGGCTTTTCCGATGGCTTTGTGGTGAAGCTGGCCGCGGACGGCAGCGCCCCGCTGTACGCCACATTTTTGGGGGGCAATGCCGATGACTCCAGCTACGGTATTGCCGTTGATAGCGCCGGCAGCGCCTACGTGACCGGTTACACCGGCTCGGCCAATTTCCCCACCACGCCCGGCGCGTTTGACACCAGCCTGAACAGCGCCGACATTTTTGTGGCCAAATTCTTGCCCGATGGCAGCGCCCTGGCATACGGTACGCTGCTGGGCGGCAGCCAGGCCGAGGGCGGCCGGGCCATCGCGCTGGATAGCATCGGCAGCGCCTTTATCACCGGCCGCACCGACTCGCCCGATTTCCCGGTGACGCCCGGCGCGTATGATCCCAGCTTTAATTCCGGCGGCAACGATGCCTTTGTGGCCCGCCTGTCGCCCAACGGCGGCGGCCTGTATTACGCCACCTATCTGGGCGGCAACAACGAGGAAGAAGCCCGCGATGTGGCCGTGGATGCCGGCGGCAGTGTGGTGGTCACCGGCTACACCTACGCCAACAACTTCCCCACCACACCCGATGCCTTTGCCCCCACGTGCCCGGGCTGCGCGCCCCGGCTCGATGCTTTTGTGGCCCGGCTCAATCCCAACGGCACCGGGTTGGTTTACGGCAGCTATTTGGGCGGCAGCGAAGACGACCACAGTTACGGCCTGGCTCAGGATGAGGCCGGCTACGTGTACCTCACCGGCGACACCCGCTCGCCCGACTTCCCGACCACGCCCGGCGCGTTTGATACCACACTGGGCAGTTATGGCAAGGGTTTTGTGGCCAAACTGTTTGTCGGCACGGGGGTGAGCGCGCCGCCGCCGCCGCTGGCCAGCCACAGTTGCGCCGGCGACCGGCTCGATACCGTGACCGTGCAAACCGAACCGCGCGGCCTGGCCGTTGATCCGGCCCGGCAGCGGCTGTACGTGGCCAACTTTGGCAGCAGCAGTGTCTCTGTGGTGGATACCAGCAACGATAACGTGCTGCAAACCATTCCTGATGTTGAGTCGGCCAACGGCCTGGCCTACGATTCCGGCCAAAATCTCATTTGGGTGACCAACTACGCCAGCGGGCAGGTCACGCCCATTCAGGCCAACAGCGATGCCACCAGCTTTACCGTGCTGCCATCGCTGGCCGTGGGTGCGGGGCCGTGGGGTGTGGCCTTTGATCCGGTGCATAACTTTGTTTACGTGGCCAACAGCCTGGATAGCACTGTATCGGTGATTGATGCCGGGACGCAAGCGGTGGTGGCCACGCTGAGCGGCTCGTTTAACCAGCCGCATCATCTGGCCGCCAACCCGGTTACCGGCAAGGTGTACGTGGCCAACACCGGTCAAAATTCGGTCACGGTCATCAACGGCACAACTATCAGCAAGGTGGTGCAAGTGTGGGACAGCGGCCAGCCTTACGGCATCGCCGTAGACGAAGTGCGGAATGTGGTCTACGTGGCCACCGTGCAAACCAATCGAATTGCGGCCATTGGCCCGTTGAACGGCCAGCCGGACCAGTTTTTGGGCTGGGCTTCGTTTCAGCGGGGCTACAACCCCAACCGGCGCGTGCCGCTGCGGGCCATTGCTGTTAACCCGCAACTCGGCCCGGCGTTTGATGGCGGCCACCTTTGGGCCACCACCGCCACCGCCGATGGCAGCGAGCAGAGCCAGGCGCTCTTTATTCCTAAAGGTTGGAGCAGCCGCTTCCACGTGCCGTATGTGCAAAATGTGGCCAACAACCCCGGCGAAGGGCTGGCCATTGACCGCACCACCAACCGGGTGTACGTGAGCAGCGGCACGGGGTTGGGGCTGGTCAGCGTATTGGGCGACCACACCGCCGTTTGTGGCAATGTGTCGGTGGCCACGGCGGGCGAAGACGACTCGATTACGGTTGATGTTTATGCCGTGGATGTGGCGGCCCGCAGCGACGTAAATCAGGACGGCCGGGTTGATATTTTTGATCTGGTGCTGGCCGCGGCTCGCTACGGCAGCAGCGATCCCGCCGCCGATTTGAACGGCGACGGAGTGGTCAACATTTTGGATATGACCATTATTGCCAATGACTACGGCCAAACCCTGAAATGAGTAGGAAAGCGCCGCAGGCCGGGGGGCTTGGGGGGTAGCTCCCCCTAACCACAATTTTTACCTGTGCCACGTACAGGCATTCTCGTTGTCGAACCCCGGTTCTCCCGGACTCCCGTGAAAATTGCGAATTGCGAATCTGCGAAATTATCCATCGGCTTGCCCGGCCAAAATATGGGCTGGATAATTTCTGGCTGCCGTGGTATCATCAAATTAATTCTGCATGGTCAAAAAATCGTTAAAAACTCATCAAAATATAACGTCCGCGCCGCTGTTGTCGCTGAAATTACTGGGCGCTCCCCAAATTGAGTTGATGACGCAGCCGGTTCGGTTATCTTACCTCAAAGCCGAAGCTCTCCTCTTTTACCTGGCGGCATCGGCCCAGCCCCACAGCCGGGCGACGCTGGCCACATTTTTGTGGGGCAACACTCCGGAGAAGCAGGCCCGCAACAGCCTGCGTAATGCACTGTACACCATTCGGCACAGCCTGGCCCCCGCCGATTTCCTGCACATCGAGCGCAGCACCATCGCCATGAATTTTGAGCACGTGCAGTTAGACCTGGCTTTGTTTCAGGCCGCCGTTACCGGCCCGGCCTCTGTGGCCCAACTGGCCGATGGGCTGGCGCTGTGGCGAGGCCCTTTTTTGGATGGGCTGAGCCTGCCCGATGCCCCGGAATTTGAAGGCTGGCTGGCCGATCAACGGGCCAAATTTGAGAGTCTGGTTGTTCAGTCGCTGCTGCGGTTGAGCCAGATGTATCACCAGGAGCAGCGGCTGCCCGAAGCCCGGCAGACGCTGGCGCAGTTACTGGAAATCGATCCTCTGCATGAAATTGGCCACCAACAGTTAATGAGCCTGCACGTGCAGCAGGGCAACCGCGCCGCCGCCCTGCAGCAGTACGATGCGTTGCAGCAGCGGCTGCGGGATGAACTCGGCGTGAGTCCTTCGCCGGCCACCCAGGCGCTGCATTTGGAAATTCTTCGCGCCGATGAACCCGATTCCGGCGTATCGTCCGGCCGCGTTGCCGGCGGCAAACAACAGTTTGTGGGCCGTCAGCGCGAGCTGGAGTTGCTGCATCAATATTACCGGGCTATGTTGCCGGCCGGCCCGGCCCGGCTGGTTTTGCTCACCGGCGAAGCGGGCATTGGCAAAACCCGGCTGGCCCACGAGTGGCTGCGTTCGCTCACCCGGCTCAAAATATTGACCACCCGCTGTTTTGAAACCGAACAGGCCATCCCGTTTCAACCCTGGATCGATCTGATCAAATCAACGCTGGCCGAAACCAGCCTCAACCAGCTTGATCTGGCCGAGGTGTGGCTGGCCGAACTGGCCCACCTTGTACCCGATATCCGCCAGCAGCACCCGCAATTGGTGCCGTCGGCGGTGGTAGACCCGGAATTGACCCGCGGCCGGATTGTGCAGGCCATTTATCACTGGCTTGAAAAACTGTGCCGCCACAAACCGGTGTGCATTTTCATTGATGATTGGCAGTGGCTCGATCAGGCCAGTTTAACCCTGTTGCGCTACATCCTGCTGTCGATGACCGGCCGCCGGCTGCCGCTGTTGATTTTGGGCACGCAGCGAGATTCTGAAACGCCGCCGGGCTGGCCCCAGCTCAAAAGTATGCTGACCCGCGAGGGTAACCTGCAGCAAATCCGGCTCAACCGGCTGACCGCCGCCGAAGCAGCGGCGCTGGCCCGCACTATGGCCCTGCCGCCGCAGCTTCAAACCGAGGGTTTCTTTCGGCGGCTGTTTGCCGAAACGGAAGGCAACCCGCTGTTTATTGTGGAACTGCTGCAAACGCTGCCGCCCGATCACCTGCTCACCGCTGCCAACTGGCCCCTGCCGGCCACCATTCAAAGCGTTATCCAGAGCCGGCTGGCCCGCCTGAGCAATGTTACCGCCCAAATATTGGCTGCGGCCGCGGTGTTGGGCCGGGCTTTTACCGAAACTCAACTGCAACAGGTGCTGCCCGATATGCCCGGCTCGGCGCTGTTGCAGGCCATCGATGATGCGGTTGCCGCCAATTTACTGGCCGAGCAGGAAAATCTGTACGATTTTACCCACGACAAAATCAGGGACGTTTTGCTGGACGACCTCACTCGCAGCCGGCGGCGCTATTTGCACCAGCAGGTGGCCGCCTCGCTGGAGGCCACCTTATCCAATGATTTTGGCCGCTTGAGCTATCATTTTGAAATGGGCGGAGACTCGCTGCGGGCCAGAAATTATGCCCTGCGCGCCGCCCGGCAGGCCGCCGAACTGTACGCCGACGACGAGGCGCTGGGCTGGTACGAAAAATCGCAGGCTCTGCTGGGTACCACCCCGGCCGAGCTTTCGCCGGAAGCGATTGTTAAAATTACGCCGTTTCAGCAGAGCAATGTCTCGCAGGCGCAGCCGCTGGACGTGCTGGGGCTGATCTTTCGCCAGCGAGGCATCATTTTTCAGCGGATTGGCCGTTACGGTGAGGCCGAAGCCGCGTTTGTGGCGGCGTTGCAGCGGGGGCAGGAACGGGGCCGGCTGGACGAGCAGGCCGCGGCGCACAATCTGCTCAGTTTTTTGGCCTATCTGCGCAGTGATTACGACAGCGTGGGGCAGCACGCCCGGCAGGCGCTGGATTTGGCCACAACCCTGGGCGATCCCGCGCTGCAAGCCCCCGGCCTGCGCCATTTGGGCATTGCCGTGTATCGCACCGGCAATTATGAAAAAGCCCGCCAGCTTTACGATGAGGCGCTGCTGGCTTATCAACAGGCTAACGACCGGTTGGGCATGGCCGGCGTGTACAACAACATCGGTTTTGTGCTGCGTACCCAGGCTTACTACCCCGCCGCCATCGAGGCGTTTCAAAAGGCGCTGGCCATTTATAAAGAGACCGGCCAGATTGAGGGCGTGGCGCTGATCCACTCTAACGTGGGCCGCACCTACGCCTTTAGCGGCGATCTGCCGCGCGCGCTGGAGCAGCTTTCGCACGGGCTGGCCCTCAGCCAGGAAGCCCACACCGATTGGATCACCGTTAAAATTCACCGCACGCTGGGCAGCGTTTTTATGCAAAGCGGGCAGTGGCCCCAGGCGTTGCAGCACGCTCGCCAGGCGCGGGCGCTGGCCGAGTCGTTGGGCAGCGACGAGGATTTGGGGGCAACCGTGCGGCTGCTGGCGGAAATTGCCGCCGCCTGGCCGGCCGGCCGGCTGGGCAACCCGGCCGCCCTTTTTCAACAGAGCATCAGCATTTTGCGACAGGTGGGCGCTCAGGACGAGCTGGAACGGGCCGAGCTGGCCTACAATCAATACACCAGCAGTCATCACTAACCCCTCTTTTGACGTTTTTTTGACGTTCTTTTTATGCCCCGTCGTTATAATTAATGTTAAATGCCGGTTGCGTGCTACGGCCTGGCATCCTCCTTTGCTGAGGGGCAAGGTCCAACACGTCCCCCGTTTGGGCGCGTTGGGCTTTGATCCCTTCAAAATTCCAATCTGGACTCTAATGTGAATTTAGTTGAAACGCCAATCAGTACGTTTTCCATTGTTGGCCGCTGCGTTCAAACCGGAATGTTGGGTGTGGCGATTGCCAGTAAATACCCGGCCGTTGGCGCCGTGTGCAGCCACACCCGCCCCGGCGTTGGCGCTATCGCTACCCAGGCTTACGGCAACCCATACTTGGGCTTTGATGGCCTCGACCTGCTGAGCCGGGGGAAAAATGTTGAATCGACGCTGGCCCAACTGCTCCGGCAGGATGCCGGCCGGGAAAAACGGCAGGTCATCATTATTGACCAGCACGGCCAAACCGCGGCGCACACCGGCAATATGGCCGCTGCCTGGGCCGGTCACCTGCAGGCAACCGACTGCGCCGCGGCAGGCAACATTTTAGCCGGGCCGCAGGTCATTCAGGTGATGGTCGATGCCTTTGAGCAGGCACCCGGCGAAGAGCTGGCCGAGCGGTTGCTGCGGGCGCTGGAAGCCGGGGATCGGGCCGGCGGCGACAAACGCGGCAAGCAGGCGGCTCATTTGCAGGTGGTCCACGTTGAAACGTGGAAATACGTTGATTTACGGGTAGACGACCACCCCGAACCCGTCGCCGAATTACGCCGGCTGTTTGAACTGGCCAAAACCGAGTTATTTCCGTTTCGTGACCTGTACCCCACCCGCGACGACCCCGGTGCCGATTGGGATTTGGACGATGTGGCCCGGCTCTCGCCGCCAATGGTCGGGCGACAGTAACTTTGATAACAAATTGCACCTGCAATTTGGAGATATTAAATTGTAGTCAAAACAAGGAGGACTGAAGCAAATGGCGAAAAAGTATTTTTCAATTCTGACCATCGCGCTGGTGTTAGCCAGCCTGCTGGTCACTTCGGTGCCGCTGCCCGGCTATGCCCAGGCAGATTGCGCCGATACCTACACGGTGCAGGCCGATGACTGGCTCTCAAAAGTGGCCGACCGCTTTTTGGGCGATGTGCTGGCCTTTCCGGCGATTGTTGACGCCACTAACGCCGCCGCAGCCACAGACAGCAGTTTTGCCGCCATCCGCGATGCCAACCTGATTGAGGTTGGCCAAAAACTGTGCATCCCCAGCGCGGAAATGGCCCAGGCGTCGCTGGGCGAGATCAGCGGCTCAATGAGCGCCGAGCCGCCCAAGCCGGGTGGCACGCTCAAAGTGGCTTTTCAAAACGAGTGGGCCGGGCTGGACCCGCACACGGTCAGTTCCTACTCCAGCTACCAGATTTTGAACAACGTGCTGGAAACGCTGACCGCCTACGATGACAACCTGAACCTGATTCCCTGGCTGGCCGAAAGCTGGTCGCGGTCTGACGATGGGCTAACCTGGACGTTCAAACTGCGCCAGGGGGTCAAATTCCACAACGGCCGCGAGATGACCGCCGCCGATGTGAAGTGGAGCTTTGACCGGCTGCTCGACCCGGCCACCGGCGCTGGCAACGCGGCCAACGTTGGCCCGGCCGGCACGCAAATCAACGTCATCGATGATTACACGGTTGAAATTGTTCACCCCGAGCCGGTGGGCATTTTGCCGCAAACGTTGGCCTTTAACAAAGCCAGCGCCATCATTGCCAAAGAAAGCGTGAACGACGAGGGCATTATTGTGCAGGCCATCGGCACCGGTCCCTTTAAAATTGCCGATATTGAAGGCACCACCAAAATTCGGCTGGAGAAAAACCCCGATTACTGGCAAAAAGGGCTGCCTTATCTGGATGCCGTTGAAATAGCCCCCATCCCCGATGACACCGTGCGTGAAACCGCACTCCGCAGCGGCGAAGTCGATTGGGTGCTGGCCATCGCCCCGCAAAACTACGATTCGCTGAACGCCGACCCCAACGTGGTGGTTTCAACCGTGCCGCAGCTTTCGTACGATTACATCGGCCTGAATCTCACCCGCGAGCCGCTGAGTGACCAGCGCGTGCGCCAGGCGATTGCCTACGCCCTCGACCGCGAACAGTTGGCCGAAGCCGGTTACTTTGGTTTGGCGGTGCCCGTTCAAGGCCCAACCGGCCCCGGCAGCCCCTGGTATTTTGACTACGCGCCCTACGACCGCGACGTTGAAAAAGCCAAAGCTCTGCTGGCCGATGCCGGCTACCCCGACGGTTTTCAAATGGAGTTGCTGCCCACGGTGCAGTACGGCGAAACCGTGCGCGCCGCCCAGGTTTTGCAGCAGCAGTTGGCCGAAATTGGCATTGAAACCACCATCAATGCTCCGGAATGGAGCCAGTGGCTGGAGCTGGAAGGCAACTTTAAGTACGATGCCTACATTTGCAACTGGAACGGCCTCATCGATGCCGACCAGTACTACTATTTGCAGCATAAATCGGACCAGGTATTCAACTTTACCGGCTACAACAACCCGGAATTTGACCAACTGGTCACCGAGGGCCGCTCCATCAGCGATTTTGACCAGCGTTACCAGATTTACGAGCAACTCAACAAAATTCTGGTTGATGACGCTCCCTACGTTTACATGTATAATAAGTTTGAAATTCGAGCCTACGCGCCGTATGTTAAAGGCTTTGTCACTCGCTCAGACCAGGCCAACAACTTCTGGACGGTCTGGCTGGACCGGGCCGAATAAGCTGCACCCTGTTTGATCGTTAAGGTATATGCAATTTGCGTGTTGCGTGTCGCGTGTGGTTTGGGCGACGCGCAACACGCAACACGTTTTTCTCTATGAACATACGTTACATCATCCAACGCCTGTTTTCTACCATTTTTGTGGTATTTGGCATCACGTTTGTGGTGTTTTTTATCATCCAACTGGTGCCCGGTGACCCGGCCCGGGTGATTTTGGGCGTGGCCGCGTCGCCGGAGAACGTGGCCGCCCTGCGCGAGCGGCTGGGTCTGAACGACCCCATGCTGGTGCAGTACGGCCATTGGCTGGGCGGCCTGTTGCAAGGCGATTTGGGCGATAGCCTGGTTACCGGCCAATCGGTGAGCCGGCAGATTATGCAGCGGCTGCCGGCGACGGTGACTCTGGCGTTGGCCGGCTTGCTGGTGGGGCTGGCCATTGCCCTGCCGGCGGGGATTCTGTCGGCGTTAAAACCGCACAGCTTGCTCGATATTACCGCCTCGCTGTTCAGCCAGATTGGCGTCTCTATCCCCGATTTCTGGCTGGGCATCCTGCTAATCTTGTTCTTTTCGCTCACGTTGGGCTGGCTGCCATCGCAGGGGCACACCCCGTTCAGCGAGAGTCCACCCGGCTGGCTGGCCCACCTGATTTTGCCGGCGCTGACGGTGGGCATCATCAGCGGCTCCATTCAAACGCGCTTTATCCGCAGCGCCATGCTCGAAGTGCTGAATCAGGATTATATCCGCACCGCCCGGGCCAAGGGCCTCACCGAGCGCTCGGTGATTGGCGGGCATGCTCTGCGCAACGCGCTGATCACGATTGTGACCATTATCGGCCTGCAATTGACAGCCTTGCTCAGCGCCGTGGTGGTGGTCGAAGTTGTCTTTTCGTGGCCCGGCCTGGGCCGGCTGACGCTCAACGCCGTGCTGGACCGCGACTATCCGCTGCTGCAGGGCGCGGTGTTCACCATCGCCACGATGCTGGCTTTTGTCAATCTGGGTACGGATTTGATTTATTTTCTGATTGACCCGCGGCTGGAGTATGCCTGACGATTTTGGATTTCAGAGTCACCAAAACCGCAAATCATAAATCAACATGGCTCAAACAACTGACACGCTGACAATTTCACCCTCTCTCAAAGCGCCGCCCAAAGCCGAGAGTCTGTGGCTCGATGGCTGGCGGCGATTAACGCGCCAGCCGCTTTCGCTTGTGGCCGGATTTATTGTGGTGGTATTGACTCTCACCGCTATTTTTGGCCCAATGCTGGCTCCCTACAATCCCAACGCCATCAACATGGCCAATCGTTTCGCTGCGCCTTCGCTCAATCATTTGATGGGCACCGATGACTTTGGCCGCGACATTCTGAGCCGGATTATGGTTGGGGCGCGGGTGTCGCTGCAAGTGGGGCTAATTGCGGTGGGGCTGGCGGCGACGGTCGGTACCTCGCTGGGGCTGCTGGCCGGTTACGTGGGCCGCCTCACCGATGAACTCATCATGCGGGCGATGGACATCATTTTTGCGTTTCCGGCTATTCTGCTGGCAATTGCCATTATGGCCGCGCTGGGCAAAGGCATCACCAATGCTATGATTGCCATCGGTATTGTGTACGTGCCTATTTTTGCCCGGATTGCCCGCAGTTCGGTGTTGAGCGTGCGCGAGGAGGAGTTCATCGATGCCGCCCGCGCCATCGGCTCCTCCGATGGGCGGATTATGCTCCGCCACATTTTCCCCAATATCCTCTCGCCGCTGATTGTGGAAACCACCCTCAGCCTGTCGTTTGCCATTTTGGCCGAAGCTGCGCTCAGCTTTTTTGGCTTGGGCACGCAGCCACCTGATCCCAGTTGGGGCCGGATGCTCTCCGAAGGGCGGGCCTATTTTCAGCAGTCGGCCTGGCTGGCCATCTGGCCGGGGCTGGCCATTATGCTGACGGTGCTCGGCTTCAACCTGCTGGGTGATGGCCTGCGCGATGCGCTGGACCCGCGCCTCAAAAACGTGCGATGAAACAGCGGACCTCCACCAGCTATCAGCAGCCAGCTAATAAATTTTGTGTTGCGTGTTGCATGTTGCGTAAACGATGAACAGAACACAGAACGCGCAACACAAACCCTTAATCCCTACTTCCTACTCATTACTTCTGCTCTCTTTCGCTTCCATCTTCCTCGAAATCGCTCTCACCCGCCTGTTTTCCACACTTTTTTATCCGCCGTATGTGTTTGCTATTATTTCGCTGGCGGTGCTGGGGCTTGGCCTGGGCGCGGCGTTGGCCGCGTGGCGGGCGCCGTGGCGAGCGGCCGCCCGGCTGCCGCTGTATCTGTCGTTGGGCGGGCTGCTGGCCCTGGCCCTGCTATTGACTGCGGTTTTTACGGCGTCGCTGGATTTACACGGCGGTCTGCTGGCGCTGGTGCCGCTGCCCTATTTTTGGCTGGGGCTGGGGCTGGCCACCTTTTTCAGCGCCAATCCCGCCGATAGCCCGCGCCTGTACCGGGCCGATTTGCTGGGCGCGGGGCTGGGCGCACTGGCGGCGGTGCCGCTGCTCAACAGCCTGGGCGCGTTGAATGCAGTGCTGCTGGCAGCGGCGGGCCTGGGCCTGGCGGCGCTGCTGGCGGCCCGCCGACCCGGACCTGCCCCGCTGCCAATGGTTGCCATCGGCCTGGCGCTGGTTGGCCTGCTGACCAATCTGGCTTTCAACTGGCTCGATGTGCCAATGGGCCAACTGGCCGCGCCCAAGCCCATCACCAACAGCCTGCGCGCCGGCGGACGCATCATCGCTACCGAGTGGGACGCCTTTGCCCGCACCGATCTGGTTGACCCCGGCGGCGGCAAACCGTACGAGTTGTACCTCGATGGCGCGGCCGGTTCGGTGATGCCGCCGTCCGGCGATCTTAACCTCCTGCGCACCGACATCGGCTTTTTTCCGTTTGCCACCCAGCAGCCGCGGCAGGTGCTGGTGATTGGCCCCGGCGGCGGGCTTGACGTTTGGTTTGCCTTGCACGGGCGGGCACAGCAGGTAACGGCCGTGGAAATCAACCCGGCCAGTGTAACCCTGGTCAATCGCTACGCAACCTACCACGGCGACCTGTACCGGCAGCCCGGCGTGCGGTTGCTGGTTGATGAGGGGCGCAGCGTGCTCCGGCGCGAGGCCCGGCAATACGATCTGATCTATTTATCGCAGGTGGTCACGCTGGCCGCCGAACGTGGCGGTTACGCCCTCACCGAAAATACTATTTACACCGTCGAGGCCTTTCAGGAGTATCTGGCTCATTTGCGGCCCGGTGGGCAAATCGCCATGAAGTTGTACGATGAGTTGACTCTGACCCGGGCCGTTGTTACCGCTGTAACGGCGCTGGCACAGGCGCGCGGGCTGAGTGAAGCCGAGGCGATGCGCCATCTGGCCGTGTTTTTGGATGGGGACGCCGAGCCGCCGGTGCCGTTGCTGCTGGTGCAGGCCGACCCGTTTGAGCGCGACGCCGGGCTGGCGCTGGCCGGTGTAGCCGCGCAGGTGGGATTTGTGCCGCTGTTTGTGCCGGATGTGGCCGGCGGTCCCACGCTGCAAGCGATCCTCGCCGGTGAAGCCACCACGGCAGACATCATCAGCGAAACCACCTCGGATGTAACGCCCACCAGCGATGACCGTCCCTTCTTTTATCAGTTTGAACCGGGCCTGCCGCAAAGCCTGCGGCCGCTGCTGTGGGGACTCGGGGGGATGGTGCTGGCGGGTGGGGCACTGCTGTTTTTGGCGCAGCGCCGCTATTCCACAGGGGCGGAACGTTACGCGCCGCTCTATTTTGCCGCGCTGGGGGCGGGATTCATCCTGCTTGAAATTGCCGTAATTCAGCAAACCCGCCTGTTTTTGGGCCATCCAACCCTGGCCGTGACCACGGTTTTGGCTGTACTGCTGCTGGCCGGCGGGCTGGGCAGCGGCTGGGCCGGGCGCTGGCCCGATCACGTGCAGCTCAAACGGCTGCCGGTTGTGGCTGCCGCGATTGCCCTGCTGGCGTTGTTGTGGCTGGCCGGTTGGCCGTGGCTGGCCCGGCAGTTTGTGGCCGGCTCGCCGGCGCTGCGAATTGGGCTGGTGGCGATCAGTTTGACTCCGCTGGCGCTGCTGCTGGGGATGCCGTTTCCGTTGGGGCTGCGCCGCGTTGGTCAATTTGAGGCCGGCGACCGCCACGTGGCGCTGGGCTGGGCCGTGAACGGGGTGATGACCGTGGCCGGTTCGGTGCTGGCGGTAACTGCGGCGATGCTGACCGGTTTTGGCAGTGTGCTGCTGTTTGGGGCCGGGTTGTACGGTGTGGCGGCGCTGTTGGCCTGGCAGGTGCTGGCGGGCCGAGCGCCACAGTAAATCCACGGAACACGCAATATTAAAATGAGAGGTAACTACTCAGCCGTCATGCCCGAATGTCTTTATCGGGCATCCACTGAAGGCCAAAACGGTAGATTCCCGCTAAAAACACGCGGGAATGACATCCAGAATGGTGCGGCTGAGTAGTTACAAATGAGAGGTAACTATGCTGACAATCAACAGCTCGCGCTTGCTGGCCAATCTTGAAGAATTGGGGCAGATTGGCGCAGCCGCTGCTGGCGGCGTTTCCCGCCCGGCGCTGTCGCAGGCGGATGTGGCCGGCCGCGACTGGTTCAAACGGCGGGTGCTGGCGGCCGGATTGCAATTTCGGGCCGATGGTGCGGGCAACCTG
The DNA here is from genome assembly GCA_022071955.1 of Anaerolineae bacterium. GTDB lineage: Bacteria > Chloroflexota > Anaerolineae > 4572-78 > J111 > J095. Next base: position 49,610 of record JAJVIM010000012.1, on the reverse strand, counting down.
TCGGCGCTGCTGCCGGCCCAACACAGCGAGGCCAAAACAGTGCTGGCCGGCTCGCATCTGGACACGGTACCCAACGGCGGCCGGTTTGATGGCGCGCTCGGCGTGCTGTGTGCGCTGGAGGCGCTGCAAACCATCAAAGAGGCCGGAGTGAAGTTGCCCTGTCACCTTGAAGCGATTTCATTTACCGACGAAGAGGGCGCGGTGGTTAGCATGTTGGGCAGCCGGGCCTTAACCGGCCAGTTGACGCCGGCTGATCTGCGTGATGTCCGCCAGCCCGGAGCGCTCGATGCCGGGCTGCGGCGGCTCAAGCTGACCCGGGCCGATGTGCTGGCCGCCGGCCGAAATCCAGCCACGCTGGCCGGATTTGTCGAACTGCACATCGAACAGGGCCGCCGGCTTGAGTCACAGCAGCTTGATCTTGGCGTGGTCACTGCAATTGTCGGCATTCGCTCGTTTTGGCTGCATTTTACGGGGCAGGCCGGCCACGCCGGCACCACGCCGCTGGCGGCCCGGGCCGATGCGCTGCGGGGTGCAGCCGCGTTTGTGCTGGCGGCCCAGCAGTTGGTGCAGGAGCGCCACTCGCCGGGCGTGATGAACTGTGGCCAGATTCAGGTTGAGCCGGGCAGTTTTAACATTATTCCGGCCAGGGTGCGCCTGGCGCTGGAGTTTCGGCACGGAACGGAGGCTGAGCTTGAGGCCATGCAGGCGGATTTACTGGCGCTGGCCGGCACAGTGGCCGGCCAGCATGGTCTTGAATTTAGCAGTGAAGTGGTGGACGCCTGCCGGGCGGCGGCGATGGACGCGGCGCTGATCGGGCTGGTTGAGCGAACTGCCGCCGAGCTGGGGCTGACATCGACGCGGCTGCTCAGCTTTGCCGGCCACGACTCGCAGACGATGAGCGCCATTACGCCGACCGCGCTGTTTTTTGTGCCGTCGGTCAACGGCATCAGCCACAATCCGGCGGAATTTACCCACCCCAAAGACGTGGTTAACGGGGCCAACGTACTACTGCACACATTGCTGCAACTGGCCGGCCGCTGCAGCGACTAACAGCCGTTACCTGTTAAATCGTCGCACCGTTTGCCACAACACCTCTTGCGCCTGTGACGATAACCCCAGACTATCAATTTCACCGGCCAACTGCTCCGCCGAGGCATAACCTCCCACGTAGCCGTTTAGCCGGGCGGCGGCAGTGGAGTTGACCCAGCCCATCATATCGCCGCGGTAAATTTTCTGAATTTCGCCCCAGATTACCGGACTGTGTTGCAGTAAATATTTTTGGTGATAATCCTCGGCCAGATAAAAGGTTTGGGCGGGCAAAATTTCGGTGTGGATGGTTCGGTTGAACCATCGGCCTGTTTTCTCCGCGGTCATCCGAATTTTGGACGCTTCGGCCAGCCGGGCCTGTTCCTGGTTATGCACAAAAACCGCCGCTTTGTACTGCGTACTCCAGGTTTTCTGAGTGGGGTTGTGACTATTCCAGAAAATGTCGAGCAGTTGCTCGTATGTGATCCGGGTGGGATCAAATTCAATTTGCAGCGACTCGGTGTGGTTACCCAGGCTGTAATAAGTTGGGTTTAGCTTTGTGCCCCCGGTATAGCCCACTCGCGAGCGAATCACCCCTGTCAGACTCCCAAACTGGGCGTCCGGCCCCCAGAATCAGCCCAGGGCAAAAGTGGCCGTTTCCAGGTGGCGGGGCGCAGCGGCATCGATGGCCGGGATGGAGATTTTGTTTTCAGTTAGCAAACTCATAGGGCGCTCCTTGTATTGCTGCATTAATATTTTCTCCATCATACCGGCAAATCCTTACAACATCATTACGCCAGTTTTACTCCGAGCGACTGCGCCCGGAGCCATCAGCAGGCCGCCCCAAAGCGTTGGGTTGAGGCAATCCCGGGTTGGCGTTCACCGGCCGATCTTTGTGCCGGCTGCGGTTGCGTTCCTGTTCGCTGGGGCTGGTTTCACCGGCCGGGTTGGTGTAAAATTAGGGTTACGGGATTTTAGTCGGGCTGCAAGCCCAACTTACGATTTCTGCCCTTAATTCCAAACTCCTGACTCCTGATCCTATTTTTAGAGAAGAGCGAACGATGCCACTTCGGCTGCTGGAAATTATCATTCCTGAAACCAGCAAGAAAAATGTAAAAGAGCTGATCGACGAAGAATCGGTCATCGGTTTTTGGCAGGAAGAAGCCTCTGAAAGCGGATTGCTGGTAAAAATGCTCCTCTCCGTTGAGCAGACAGAGAAAATACTGGACCTGCTGGAACAAAAATTTGGGGGGACAGAGGGTTTTCGCGTGGTTTTGTTACCTGTTGAGGCTACCATTCCGCGCATCGAAGAGCAGAAGCCTGAGTCAAAAGAACCGGCTGAACCCGAACCGGAAGAGGAGGCCGAAAAAAAAGCGCCCCGCATCAGCCGGGAAGAGTTGTACGCCGATATTGTGGACAGCACCAAATTCACAAACATTTATATAGCGATGATTGTGCTTTCGGCGATAGTGGCCGCGGTGGGGCTGCTGCGGGATAATGTAGCGATTATTATTGGCGCGATGGTCATTGCGCCCTTGCTTGGGCCAAATGTCGGCCTGGCGCTGGCAACCACATTGGGTGATCTGGAGTTGGGCCGAAACGCCCTCAAAACGGGTTTTTGGGGCGTGGCCATTGCGTTGGGATTTTCAGTGGTAATTGGCTTCAGCGTTAGCGTTAATCCCGCCATTCCTGAAATTGCCGCGCGAACGCAGGTAGGTTTATCTGATATTGTGCTGGCGCTGGCTTCGGGGAGCGCCGGGGTGCTGGCTTTTACCAGCGGCGCGTCGATGGCGCTCATTGGGGTGATGGTTGCCGTGGCGTTGATGCCGCCGCTGATCGCTTTTGGTTTATTGACCGGCTCGGGCAACCTGCCGGAAGCAGTTGGGGCGCTGCTGTTACTGGTGACCAATTTAATTTGTGTCAATCTGGCCGGAGTCATCACTTTTTGGGTGCAGGGTATTCGTCCGCGCCGGTGGTGGGAGGCCAGCAAAGCCAAAAAAGCCACGCGGCTGGCTATTGCGCTCTGGTCGGTGCTGCTGGTAATTCTTGTCGCCGTCATTATTTTGTCGCGGCAAACGGCGCTGCTAAACCTTTTGAAATGACGGCAGCCCTAAAATCTACTGTTGAAAAACCGTCGTCAGGCGGGGTTTGTCGGCCCTGCGAGGAGAAAATATTGTGCTCAAATTGTGGAAGGCCGTTTTTTGGGCAATTTTGTTGCTAACAATCAGTGCTTGTTCAAGTACTGCCGATAACATTGAGCAAAAAAATAATGGCGGCCGGATTGCCGTGCTGCTGCCAGATAGCGCCTCGTCGATGCGGTGGGAGGCAGACGACCGGCGCTATTTTGAGCAGGCATTTCAATCCGCCGGGGTAGACTACACCATCTTCAATGCCGAGGGCAATGCTCGCACCCAGCAAACCCAGGCCGAACAGGCCATTATCAGCGGCGCAAAAGTTTTGGTGCTAACCAACCTCGATAACGGCAGCGCCGCCGCGATTATTGCCCAGGCCCACGAAGCGGGAGTCAAAGTAATTGATTACGACCGGCTGACCATCGAAGGGCCGGGCGCTGACTTGCACGTGAGCTTTGATAATGTTGAAGTGGGGCGATTGATGGGCGTTACGTTGCAGCCATTGATTGATGCTTTGCCGGTTGAAACGCCGCGCGTTATTTTGCTCAACGGGTCATCGGATGATTATATCGCCTCGCTGTTTGCCGGCGGGTATAAATCTATTGCCGAACCCAGGTTTAAAGCCGGAAAATGGGAAAAAGTTGACGAAGCAGCCATCTTTGATTGGGACACCCATCAGGCCTACGTTATGTTTGAACAGATGCTTACCGCTGCCGGCGAAGATGTTGACGCAGTCTTTGCCGCCAATGACCCAATTGCCGGTTCGGTGGTTACCGTGTTAAAAAATCAGGGGTTGCCCCCGATTCTTTTGAGCGGGCAGGATGCCACCATTATAGGGCTGCAAAATATTCTGTCGGGCTGGCAAACAATGACGGTTTATAAACCCATCAAACTGGAAGCCGAAGCCGCCGCCGAAGCGGCCGTGCGGATGCTGAACGGCGAAGACATCGCCGCTTTTGCGGCCAATACCATCAATAACGGCCAAAATGATATTCCATTTATGAAGCTGACCCCCATTGTTGTAACCAAAGATAACATTGCCGAAACCGTGATCGCCGACGGGTTTCGGACCTGGGACGAAATCTGCATTGGCGAATTTGAGCAATATTGCCCGGCTCCGCAAAACCGCTGACCGGGCAACCCGGCGTACGGAATTAAGTTGACCCCATTGGCGCTCACTCCTGCCGCAGCGCCGCCAGCGTGGCCTGATCGAATGGATTTTGGCCCGCTTGCAATTGGGTAATCCAGGTTTCCCGCTGGCGGCCCAACTGCTCGTATTGGCCATTTTGCTTTGACCATTGGACAAAAAACTGGAAATCCTCGATTGCGCCCCGGTCGTCGCCGGTTAAGGCGCGGGCCAACCCCCGGCTATCGCGCGGACTCCCTTCGGTTGGAGCCAGTTTAACAGCCTGTTCACAGGCGGTCAGCGTTTCAGCCGCGGCCCCGGCCAGGCCGCCCATCCGGCAGAGCGTGGCCCACAGGGTCGCATCGGTTGGGGCCAGTTCGGTGGCCCGGGTCAGATCGGCTATCGCCGCCCGATCATTGCCGGTGGCAAAGTAAAGCTGGCCGCGCCGGGTGTAGGTGTCGGCATCGGGGTCAAGCTCTATTACTTTGCTGTAGTCGGCAATAGCCGGTTCGGCGTCGCCTTGCTGAGCATAAGCCGCGCCGCGAAAATAGTAGGCGTCGGCGTCCTGCGGGTTGAGCGCCAGCGCCTCAGTGTAATCGGCGATGGCCTGCGGCACGTTGCCCAGGTCGGCGTAGGCCAGCCCGCGGTTGTAATAAGCGGTTTCGTTTTGCGGGTCCAGCTTAATGGCCTGGCTGTAATCATCAATGGCCGGCTGGTAGTTGCCCTGCCGATACGCCACCAACCCGCGGCCGGCATAGGCGGTGGCGTTGGCCGGTTCCAGTTCAATCGCTTTGGTGTAGTCGCTGGCGGCTTGCGGGTAGTCTCCCAACTGGTCGTAAACTATCCCCCGGTTGATGTAAGCCGACACGTATTCGGGATTTTGGTCAATAATCCATGTGTAATCGGCGATAGCCCGCTGAAAATCGCCCTGGTCGGTGTAGGCATTGGCCCGGTTGTTGTAAGCCTCAATATAAGTTGGGTTGAGTTTGATGGCCTGGTCAAAATCGGTGATGGCCTGGGCGATGTCGCCCTGATTCTTATAGGCATTGCCGCGGTTGTTGAAAGCGAAAGCCAGTTGCGGGTCCAGTTCGATGGCTTTGGTGTAATCGGCCACCGCGCGTGGGTAATCCTGCTGATCAAAATAGGCAATCCCGCGATTGTTGTAGGCCGGCGCGTAGCCGGGGTCCAGTTCAATCGCCTGATTGTAATCGGCCAGCGCCTGCTGAATATCCCCCTGCTGGTGATAGGCAATGGCCCGGTTGTTGTATGCCACCGCAGAACCCTGCGGGTCCAGCTCGATGGCCTGGCTGTAGTTGGCAATCGCCTCGGTTTTTTGCCCCTGATTTTGGTAGAGCCAGCCCAACCGAAAATAGGCCTCGGCCGCGCCCTGAGGCGGAGCCAGTTGCGCCGGCAGCGCCGCCACCGCCCGGTCAATCAGCCGGATTGCCGCCGCGTAATCGGTTTGGGTAAAGTAGGATTGCCCCACGGCAAACAGGGCCAAAAAGGTGAGCTGGCCGGGCAGGTCGTTGGTGATAAATCGGGCGTAGGCGCTGGGGTTGGCCAACTGGGTTCGTTCGGTTTCATTGATTTGAACCGCCGCGCCTTCGTAATCCGGTTCTTTGAGGTTGAGAAAATTAACGGTTACCCGCACGCCGGTATCGGTGCCCCAAATGATGACGCTGGCGCCGTATTGCTCACCCAGTTTGCGGGCCGCCTCCTGCTTGTCGCCGGTCAGCCGGGTCGGCTCCACTTCAACGCGCAGGTTTTTTACCCCGCCGGGGATGGCGTTTTCAATGGCCCGCCGAATCTCGTTGTGCGCGTCGGTATCGGCGACGCCTTCGGTGCGGTAAAAGGTGGCAATGAGAATGAGCGTTTCGTCGCTGGCCGCCGGCGCAAAGGGCAGGGGCGTGGCCGAGGGTGTGGGCGTAACAGTGGGCGTGGCAGTGGGAAAAACGGCCATTCGCACCGGTTCCAGATTAATGACGCCCACCGCCAAAATGATCAGCAGCGCTGCGCCCAGGCCAAGCAGCATCGGCCGGGGCAGCGACTGGATTACAATCTGGAAATTGTTGGTGGTTTGGCTCAGGTTTAAGTTGAGCGGCTCCAGCGCGGCGCGCCATTCGGCTTCGGTCAGGTCACCTTGAATGGCCTGTTCGGTTAAAGTGATGGCCTGCCGGTGATCCGCAATCTGGTTGAGCAGCTCGACAGGCGTGTTGCCGCCGTATTTGGCCTCACGCTCCTGCAGGGTTTGTAGATTTTCCGTTAATCGAATTAGCGTCCGTTTGAAATCGGCCATTGGCGGCGACTGTTCCTGTCAGCTTTGTTTTAATTCCAATACTCTGCAAATTTGCGGAATCGCAGGTCGGGCAACAAGCGTGACCTGCACATTTTTACGATATTTCAAGATTATACTGCAATTCGGCTTCGCTGTCTGCAAGATTTCGATGGGTTTTGTTATTGGGCAAATGATTTGAGTGTGGTAAAATTAGCGTTCAAAATATAACCCGTCCAAAGAGGGAGTCCAAAACTACAGTTTTGGACTCCTCTTGCGAATTTTTAGAAACCGAGACAGGAACACCCCCTAATTCCTAACTCCTGACTCCCGAATCCTATTTTTGAGGAGAAGCATGTCCAAACCCCTGAACTTCCAGCAAATTTTGATGAAACTCAGCGACTACTGGGCCAGCCACGGCGCGCTCATCTGGCAGCCCTGGCACGAAGCCGTGGGCGCCGGTACGGCCAACCCCGGTACCACCCTGCGCGTGCTCGGCCCGGAACCGTGGAATATTGGCTACGTTGAACCATCGTTCCGCCCCGACGACGGCCGTTTTGGCGACAATCCCAACCGCATGCAAATGCACCACCAATATCAGGTCATTTTGCAGCCGGACCCCGGCAACCCGCAGGAGTTGTATCTGGGCAGCCTGTACGCCATCGGCCTGAAACGGGAAGAGCACGACATCCGTTTTGTGGAAGATAACTGGGAAAGCCCGGCGCTCGGGGCGTGGGGGCTGGGCTGGGAGGTCTGGCTCGATGGCATGGAAATCAGCCAGTACACCTATTTTCAGCAGTCCGGCGGCCACGTGCTCGATCCCGTCGCGGTCGAGCTGACATACGGGCTGGAGCGCATCGCTATGTATTTGCAGGGTGTCAAGCGCGTGTGGGACATCGATTGGGACGGCCGACAAAGCTACGGCGACATTCTGCTGCGCCAGGAAATTGAATATTGCGAATACAACTTTAACGTGGCCGATGTTGACACGCTGAAAACCGCCTACAACTTTTACGAAGCCGAGTGCAAACGCTGCCTGGAGGCCGGGCTGGTGGTGCCGGCCCACGATTACGTGCTCAAATGCTCGCACGCCTTCAACATTCTCGACACCCGCGGGGCTATCGGCGTCACCGAGCGCGCGGCCTACTTTGGCCGCATGCGCCGCATGTCGCACGGCGTGGCCAAAGCCTTCATCGCCCAGCGCGAGCAGTTGGGCTTCCCTCTGCTCAAATACATGCCCGAGCGCCCCGCACCGGCCAAAACTGAAACACCGGCCATCGACATTTCCCAGCCGGCCACATTTGTGCTGGAAATCGGCTCCGAGGAACTGCCCTCGCACGATGTGACCGCCGCGCTGGTTTACCTCAACGAGGCCGCGCCCAAGTTTTTGGCCGGCCTGCGGCTGGGCTACGAGCGGTTGCAAGTGGTCGGGTCGCCGCGCCGGCTGGCGGTGGTGGTCGAAGGGCTGGCCCCGCGCCAAACTGATCTGGAAGAGCTTGCCCGCGGCCCATCGGCCAAAATCGCTTTTGACGCCGACGGCAACCCGACCAAAGCGGCGCAGGGCTTTGCCCGCGGTAAGGGCATCGATGTGAGCGATTTGGAAGTGCGCGAAATGGACGGCGGCCAGTACGTAGTGGCCACTGTACGCACCGCTGGCCGCCCCGCCCCGGCGGTGCTGGCCGAGGCGCTGCCCGATTTTGTGCGCAGCCTCAGCTTTGGCAAGTCGATGCGCTGGCTGGCCTCGGCGCAGGTGGGCGAGGACGTGGCCAAAACCAGTTACAGCCGGCCCATTCGCTGGCTGGTGGCCCTGTTGGATGAGCAGATTATCCCGTTTGAATACGCCGGGTTGGTCAGCGGCCGCACCACGCGCGGCCTGCGGCCCGAAGGCTCGCCGGAAATTGAGATTGCCGCCGCCGGCGATTATCTGCCGGCGCTGGCCCAAAACCGAATTGTGGTTGACGCCAACGCCCGGCGCGACAGCATCAAACAGCAAATTGCGGCGATAGCCGCGGAAGCCCGCGGGCAAACGCCGGACAACCCGGCCCTGCTGGAAGAGGTGACGCATTTGGTGGAACAGCCGACCGCCTTTTTGGGCAGTTTTGAGGAGAAATACCTGTCGCTGCCCAAACCGATTCTGGTCACGGTGATGCGCAAGCACCAGCGCTATTTCCCGGTGGTCAGCGCCGATGGCAAATCGCTGCTGCCCCATTTTATCGGCGTGCGCAATGGCGGCACCGAGCATCTGGATATTGTCCGGCAGGGTAACGAGGGCGTACTGCGCGCTCGCTACGCCGACGCCGAGTTCTTCTTTAAAGAGGACACCGCCCAAAAACTGGCCGACTTTTTGCCCCGGCTCGATACGCTCACGTTTCAGGAGCAGTTGGGGTCGATGCTGGACAAGAGCAAGCGGCTGGAAACGCTGGCCCCGCAGCTCGGTGAGGCGTTGGGGTTGGCGGCGGACGAGCTGGCGACCGTGGCCCGCGCCGCCCACCTGTGCAAAGCTGATCTGGCCACCAACATGGTGGTTGAGTTTACCAGCTTGCAGGGGGTGATGGGCTACGAATACGCCAAACGCTCCGGCGAGAGCGAGGCTGTGGCCGCGGCCATTGTGGAGCATTACTACCCGCAAACCAGCCTGCCCGGCGACAGTTTGAGCCGGCCGGGGCTGGCCCTCAATCTGGCCAACCGGCTCGACAGCCTGGCCGGCCTGTTTGCGGTGGGCAAAGCGCCCAGCGGTTCAGCGGACCCGTTTGCCCTCCGCCGCGACGCGCTCAGCGCGGTCACGGTGCTGCTGGAAAACGAGCAGCCGTTCAACGTGCGCCGCGGGCTGGCGCTGGCCGCTCAATTGCTGCCGGTGCCGGTCAGCGAGTCGGCGCTGGCGGAAACCGCCGAGTTTGTTACCCGCCGGTTGGAAGGCGTGCTACGCGAGGAGTACGGCCTGCCGTTTGACGTGGTGCAGGCGGTGCTGGCCGAACGCGGCGACGACCCGTGGCTGGCGCTGCAGGCCGCCCGCGAACTGGCGCAGGTGGTGCAGGGCGCTGGCTGGCAGGACACGCTCAACGCCTACGCCCGCTGCGTGCGGCTGGTGCGCGGCCTCGACGCCCGTTACACGGTGCGCCCGGCTGATTTCACCGAAGCGGTGGAAAAGGAACTGCTGGCCGCGCTGGAGCGGGTAAAAACGCAACTGGCCGGTGAAACCTCGGTGGCGGCGGTAGTGGCAGCCATCACCGCGACGCTGGTCGCGCCGATCAACGCCTTTTTTGAGGGGGTGCTGGTGATGGCCGAGGATGAATTAGTGCGGCAAAACCGGCTGGCTTTGCTGCAAGACATCCGCGAACTGACTCGCGGTTTTGCCGATTTTAGTGAATTGCAGGGTTTTTAAAATTGTGGGTAACTACTCAGCCGTCCTGCCCGAATGTCTTTATCGGGCATCTACTGAAGGCCAAAACGGTGGATTCCCGCTAAAAACACGCGGGAATGACATCCAAAATGGTGCGGCTGAGTAGTTACGATCGTGGAATAGAAAAAGGAGTCCAAAACTGCAGTTTTGGACTCCAATTTAAACGTAGGGGCTTCGCGAAGCGCCCCTACTCAAAGACTGTAAAAACAGGTCACGAGCGGCCTGTTTTTTTATCTGATTTTACGCCCCGGTAATCGTAAACAGCGCCACCCACAGGCAAATCATGGTAACGATGGTGCTGCCCCACAGCAGATACGCGCCAATCTGCTCGCGCCGATAGAGAATCCCGCCAAAAACCAGATTGACCACCCACACAATCGCGCCGGCGACCGGCAGGGTAAACAGAAACAGTTTGGGCGCGATGCGGTCGGCGCGGCCCAGGCTGTCAAAATGAATGGGCAGTGCGGCCGGCAGCGCCGAATAGGTGAGCGAAATCAGCCCCAGCAGTACCAGCAGTAAGGCCGCGCTCAGGCCGATCAGCCACAGGGCCAGTGCATCGTTGAATAACGGGGTGTCAAACGGCCAGCGACGGCTGATACCCTCCGGCCAATCTTGGGTGGGACCGAGCGATTGCCGGGCCTGCCAGGCTTTGATAAACGCTTCCGGCTGTTGCGGCGAGATCACATACGAGGCCCGGTCGGTGATTACCAGCAAGCTGTGGCCCACCAGCGCAGTGGAACGAAAGCGCAGCAACCGGAAACCCGGCAGTTCGCCGCGGCCAAAACGCAGCCCAATAAAATTCACGCCCCGAAAAGTGGGCAAATCCGACAGCGTGTGGCCGGGCACAATTTTGATAATGTGTTCAAACGGGATGAACTGTTGGGCCACGCCCCACTGGATCACAATGCCGTTGCGGTTGAGGTGGTAGCGCAGGGTCAGGCCGGCGATGGCCCAGTAAATGGCCATTAGCGCCAGCCCCAGCGCCACCAAAAAGGCCACTACCGCCTGAAAAAACTGAGGCGGACCGGGCGGATCGAGCACAATATTGAGCATCAAAATGGCAACCGTAGCCAAAACCAGCCCGGCGGCCAAGGCAATCCAGCCGGCCCGGGTGGGATAGGGTTGAAAGGTCATCAGGCTAGCTCTTCAAGATTCCAGCGTTTGAGTTCGTCAATCATACGGTGGTGGGTCAAATCCAGGTTGATGGGCGTAATCGAAATGAGCCGGTTTTCCAGCGCCCAAATGTCGGTGCCGTGATCGGCCACCCCCCGGGGCGGCAGCCCGCCAATCCAGTAGTAGGGCCGGCCGCGCGGATCTTCGCGGGCCACCAGCTCGTCGCGGTAAACGCGATGGCCCAGCCGGGTCAGCTCAACCCCTCGGATTTTGTCCCACGGCACGGCCGGAAAATTAACGTTGAGCAGCGTGTTTACCGGCAGGGTGTGAGCCAGCACTTTTTGGGCCAAACTGGCCACAAAAGCCGACAGCGGCCCGTAGTCCACATTTTCAACCGTTTTGTCGTCGTGGTAGCCGCGCGATACGGCCATGGCCATATCGTCGTCGATGCGCTCCCGCGAGGCGGCAATCGCCGAGACGCCTTCGATGGTGGCTTCAACGGCGGCGGCTACTGTGCCGGAATAAAACACATCGTAGCCCAAATTGGCGCCGTGGTTAATGCCGGAAACAACCAAATCCGGGCGGCGGTCGATGACGCCCAGCAGCGCCAGCCCCACGCAGTCGGGCGGTGGGGCGGTGGAAACATACCCGGAACTGCCGTCGGCCAGGGTGATGGGATCGGCGCGGAGGGGTTTGTGCATGGTTTTGGGGTGTCCGGAGGCCGACCAGTTGTGGTCGGGGGCAAAAACCAGTGTGTCGGCCACGGCGTCGAGCGCCTGTTTGAGCGGCAGCAGCGCCGGCGCGTCGATGCCGTCATCATTGGTGATTAAAATGAGTTGTTTTTCGGTCATTGGCTAGTTGGCCAGCACCCGTCGTTGGCGGTCATCGATGGCCGCCGGGGCGTAGGCCTCTCCCTCTTCTTTTTTCTCTTCTTTTTTGGGAATAATCTGAATCGGCACCCGCTCACTTTCAGTTTTGTTACCGGCCGAATCGTAGGCCACAATGTAGGCCATGTGGGTTTCGGTGTAGCCCAGGGTGGTGCTGATGATGGTGTGCCCGCCGGAGAATACTTTTTGGTAGCCAATGAACTTTTCCGGGAACTCGCCTTCGGGCAGGTTGGCCAGCTCCAGCGGGTCGGTGATGGGCTGAGTCACGGTCAGCACTTCAGTGAGAGTAATGGGCGCAGATTGCAGCAGGGTGCCATCGGGCTGGCTGATAACCTCGGTGGTGGTGATGGGCGCTTCGTAGCGGCGAATGGCGGTTTGAGTCAGCTCAACCGTCCAGCGCAGGGTGTAGGGGGCCACGGTGGTTTCACCGATTTTCTGGTTGTCCAGATAGTACTCTACCCGGCTCATCGACAGGTTATCTTTGGCGTCAACCTGGAAGTTGACCCAATCGTTGAGCAACGGTTTGGGGTCCCATTGGTACACGGTGTCCGGTTCGGGGTTGATCAGCTCCACTACGGGCGGGGTGTTATCCACCGTCACCTGGATTGAGCGTCGCTCAAAGCTCTGGTCGCCGCGAACCACGGTGAGTTGCAAGGTGTACAGCCCTTCTTCCTCGGCAGCGGTGTCCCACACTGCCAGCGGGCCGCCTTCAACCGGGGCGGGGTTATCGCCGCCGAGCTGTTTCCATTCGGTGGGGTTGAGGCCCTGGCCATATTCAACCCGGTACAACTGGAAGCCATCGATATTGGCGTTGCCGGTGATGACCACGCTGCCTTTGACATATTCGTAGGGGCGCGGATTGATAAAGGCGACCGGGCCGGCATTAACCGCCGGGCCAATGCTGTCGTCGTATTCGGTGGGCGGCTGGGGGATGCCATTTTCACGCGCCCAGTCGTTGGCCACCGGCGGGAAAACCTCGTAGACGCGCTCCTCGACCAGTTCCGGCGGGGTGTAAACGGTGGCCAGTTTGCCGTTTTCGCGGTTGATGCGGAAAACCTGATGCACGCTGTCGGGCTGTTTCGGTTCGGTGCCGTCCAAAAACATCTCGTAGGCCACCTGCGGGGTGTTTTCGGTTGGTTTCAGGCCGGAGACAGCATCGACGGGGGCAATGGTTAGCCCGGGCGGGCGAATCCACTCTTCAACCGGCTTGTTTTGCAAATAGTACAGCATCACATCGTGCCAGATGGGCGCCGCGCCGGACAGGCCGGTCACATCTTTCATTTCCGAGTTGTCGTTGTTGCCCACCCACACGGCGGTGGCCAGTTGCGGGGTAAAACCGACGGTCCAGTTATCGCGGAAGTTGTTGGTGGTGCCGGTTTTGGCGGCGATGGGCCGATCCTCAAAATCTTTTTTGAGCACGCTGTTGCTGCCAAACGCGGCGGCGCGGGCGTTGTTGTCGGACAGGATGTCGTCCATCAAATAGGCCAGGGCCGGGTCGATGACCTGCTCGGTGGTGGGCTGTTTGTACTCGTAAATCACGTTGCCGTTTTTGTCTTCAATGCGCAAAATAGAAACGGGATTCAGGGTGCGATGGCCGGGCCGGCGGTCAACTTCGGGCACGGGTTCGCCGGCCATGGTGCCCATATTGGCCAGTACGCTGTAGGCATAAGCCATATCGAGCGGTTTCACTTCACCGCCGCCCAACGTGAGGGCCAGGCCGTAGTAATCCTGGTTGAGGGTGGTAATCCCCAGCCGGTGGGCTGTGGCGATGACGTTTTTAATGCCGGCCTTGTGCAGCGTCCAGACCGCCGGAATATTCAAACTCTGAGCCAGAGCGTAGCGGGCGCGGACCGGACCGGTGTATTTGCGGTCGTAATTTTCCGGCACGTAGGGCGGGTTGGGGTCGTCTGGGAAGGACTGCCGCACATTCATAATCATGGTGGCAGCGTTGTACACCCCCTGCGAAAACATTGTCAGATAACTGAACGGTTTGAACGATGACCCCGGCTGCCGGCCCGGATTGGCCGTGCAAACGTTTACGTTGCCATCGTTGTCTTTGTCCCAAAAATCCACGCTGCCAACCATCGCCAGGATTTCGCCGGTTTTGGGGTTGATCGATACCACACAGGCGTTACTGGCGTTGTTTTTGTTCTCTTTTAGCTCGTTGATGTGGTCAACGGCAATTTTCTGCGCCTGCTCGTTTAAATCGTAATCGAGGCTGGTGTACACCTTTAGCCCGCCGCGATAGACCAGATCGGGGTCAAATTTGCGCTCCAATTCTTCGCGGACGTACATAGCAAAATGAGGGGCTTTGATGTCGAAGCGCTGCTCCATTTGCCGTACTTCAACCGGCTCGGCGTAAATTTCTTTGGCTTCGGCTTCGGTAATAGCGCCTTCTTCAACCATCCGTTTGAGGGTGATCCACTGACGATATTTGGCCTCGTCCGGGCTGTTGATGGGGTTGAGAAACGGGAACTGCGGGATGGGAGCCAGCATGGCACATTCGGCTTTAGACAGGGCGCTGGCGGGCTTGTCAAAATAAACCCGCGCCGCCGCATCGATGCCGTAAGCCAGGTTGAAGTAGGAGTTGGTGTTAAAATACCATTCCAATATCTGGTCTTTGCTGAAGCGGCGGGTGATTTCAACGGCCAGGATCAGCTCTTTGAGCTTGCGGGTGTAGGAGAGTTTGGTGCGCTCTTCCTGATCGATGAGGATGTTTTTAATGAGCTGTTGGGTAATTGAGCTGCCGCCCTGCACCTGCCCGCCCTGCAAGTTTTGCCAAAACGCGCGGCCAATGCCCTCGACGTCAAAGCCGAGGTTCTGGTAAAAGTTTTTGTCTTCCAGCACAATGGTGGCGTCCCGGCAAAATTCGGGGATTTCGGTGAGCTTCACGTAACTGCGGTCGCCGCGGTAAGGGTCAAATAATTCGTATAGCAGAACTTTGCCGGTGCGGTCGTAAATTTTGGAGGTTTCAAAATCTTCCTGTTCGGTTTCGATGGCCGATGGGTCCGGCAGTTGCTGGGCAAAGCTATCGTACACGGCGTAGGCCGAGCCGACCGCGACCAGAAATGTGCCCACAATCGAAAGCGCGATAACGGCTACCAGCCCGAGCAGCAGGTAGCCCAGGTACAGCAAATACTTTGGCCTTTGTTCAAATACGCGTCGCCGGCGGCGGCGGGTAATCATCACTTTTCGGTTTGATTGCATTACTTACTCTCTTGCATTACGTCAGCCTACAATTAAAAACGGTACACCGGACAGGCCAGTCTACCGTAACCGCTATAGTAGCAGAAAGCAGACCCTCCGGCAAGTTATTTGCCCCTCGCTTCGCCCTCAATTTTCCTACGTTTTTTCCAGCACCAGCAGGTGCGACAGCCCAAAAACGCGCAGCGGCGTGCTTTCAAGGGTGTAGGTGAGGCGGCGCAGCACACGCCCCAATTGGGGCCGACGCGCCACAATGTTATCGTAGCCGGGGTAAATTTGGGTGTGCTGCACCACCTTTACCGGCAGGCCGGCAATCAGCGCGGTCAGGTTGCCGGTGGTGTAGGCGCGCACGTGGGGAGCCAGCCGGTTGCGCAGCGAATCTGGCAGGTAGTTGACAAGCGGGGTGTTGCCAAAATGATAGGTACCGCGCCAGTAGTGGCCGTGCGTTTCAAACGGGTAGAGTCGGTTGGGGCAAAAGATAACGGCCCGGCCGCCGGGTTTGAGCACCCGCACCATTTCGGCCAGAGCGTGAGCATCGTCCTGCACATGTTCGATGACTTCGTGGCTGAGCACCAGATCAAACGCGCCGGCGGGGTAAGGCAGAGTTTCGCCCGCGCCCACATTGACCAGCGGCGAGTGAGCGGCGCTGTCGGCTACCCGGTCCGGCTCGATGTCCAGCCCAACGACGTGGGGGGTAAACTGGCGCAGCGCCTTGACGTACATGCCCACGCCGCAGCCATCAACCAATACCCGGCTGGCCGGCGAAAGCGGTGCGGCGGCGATAATCATGGCCAGCCGCCGGTTTTGGCCGGCGCGCCAAACCAGGCTGGGCACGCCGCGGGCGTCGGCTTTGGCAAAATTGGCCGCTACCGTCATTTGGTCCCCACGTGCAAGGCCACGGTGTTGAACATCAGCATTTGGTAGCGCACGTGCTGCAATCCGGCCTGTTCCATCGCCTGTTTGAGTTCATCTGGCCGCAAAAAGGCGTCGGCGGAGGCGGGCAGGTAGCGGTAGGCATCGGGCTGGCCGGATATCCAGCCGCCCAGCAGCGGCACCACGTGGTGAAAATAAAGCCGAAAAGCCTGCCCCGGCAAATTATCGGCGGGGCGCGGAATTTCCAAAATCAGCAGCCGGCCGCCGGGTTTGCACACGCGCACCTGCTCGGCCAAAGCCTGCGCCACGCTGGTCACGTTGCGCATTAAAAAGCCGCTGGCCACGGCGTCAAACGAGTTATCGGGAAAAGGCAAATGGAGGGTGTCGGCCCCGCTCCACTCCAGCCGACGCGCGCCGTTTTGGCGGCTGGCTCGCTGCTGGCCCACCTGCATCATGGGCAGGGTGTAATCTGCGCCAATCACCTGCTGCAAATCTGGCCGCTGGCGGAGGGCTTCAAAAGCGATGTCGCCGGTGCCGGTGGCGATGTCCAGCAGGCTGCCGTTGGCCGGCAAATTGGCCTGCTCAACCAGCAGGCTGCGCCAGTAGCGGTCCTGCCCCACGGTCATTATCCGGTTCATCAGGTCGTAGCGGTGGGCAATCCGGGCGAACATTTGGTTAACGTAATCGTATTTTTCGGCGGCTGTTTGAAAAGTCATAGCGGGAATTATTAGTGATGCGGCAAAAATTGTCAATCCAATAAGAATAGAAAAGCTCCCGTTGGAGCGGGAGCTTGAAAAGACATCGGGTTAAAAGAGACAGATTATTGATGACTCAGCTTGGGGTAGATCATCCCGCCAATCGAGCTGAACAGGCCGGAAACCAGCGAACCGATCACACCGTAAATAATCAGCGCGGCCATAACCCGGCCGGCCAGAGCCAGGGCGTCGGGGGTTAAGCCGTAAGCGGCCAGTTGTTCCAGAGAGGCCGGGCTGATTTGGGTGACAATCCCCTGGCCAAAGTTGACCAGCAGTACGCCAAAGGCGGCCAGAAACATAGCTACCACCCCGCCAAAAATGCCGGCCCAAAAACCGGCCATCCAGCCAACTTTACCACCCTGCTGGCTGTTTTGGACGCTGTCACCGGCAAAAATGCCGGCCAGCAGACCGGTGGCCAGGCAAACTACAATGTAACCGGGTACAACCAAAAAAGCCAGCGATACAAACGGCAGGTTTTCTGGCGGTGGAATTAATCCGATCAACATTAAGATTAAAATCCCAAAACCACCAACCATGCTGGCTTTGAGTCCCGGGGCAACCATCGACCCAGACGATTGAATTTTGGCCGTGGGGCGCTGACGACGTTGCGCCGCTGCGGTCAGTTGAGCTTGCTGGCGTCTTTGAGTCGTTACAGTCATTGCTATCTCCTTCGTTCCCAAAAAGGTGTCCAGATGTTTTCTGGTGCCAAGTGTCACAGATTGCGGCCATTATAGCATGATGGCTTACGGTTTGGCAACTATTACTAGGCGATATGGCCTACGTTTACCCTACGATAATCTACATCAAATGTTACATCTACGACATTTGGCTTATTATATGCAAATTCAATATCTTGCAAAATCCGGCGAAACGTAAATTCCGGCAAAAATTTAACCCAAATTGCTCTGAAACAGCGATTGTGCTAAACTTAACCGGAACTTTTACAAGTTGCAGGCCGCGCCAAACCGTTGTTCCACTCCTCCACAAATTTATTCGACCACACCGCAAAGAACTTTATAGTTTAATTATCGAGAAGGGCAAAATGACAAAACAAACAAAAAAGCGTTACACTGATGTATTGCTCACTGACTTTGACAAGTATTTGCTGGGCGAGGGCACTTTTGAACGGGCCTATGAAAAAATGGGTGCGCATCTGGCCTCGCTAAATGGGCAGGATGGCGTTCATTTTGCTGTGTGGGCGCCCAATGCCCGGCAAGTTTCGGTGATCGGCGAGTTTAACAAGTGGGATAGTACCGCCCACGTGCTGAATCCGAGTGATAGCGGGGTGTGGACGCTCTTTGTGGCCGATGTTGATGAATTTACTGTTTACAAATACCGGATTGTAACTCAAACTGGCGACTCGTTTGACAAAGCTGACCCTTATGGATTTGCCATGGAACAGCGCCCCAAAACCGCTTCGGTGGTGACCAACCTGGATAAATACACCTGGGGCGATGGTGAATGGGTACAGAACAGAAGCAAAAACCAGGCTTTTGACAGGCCGATGGCCATTTACGAAATGCATTTGGGCTCGTGGCGTAAAAAGGAAGACCCGGAATGGGGGCTGCGTTATTTAACCTACCGGGAAATGGTCCAGGAAGTTATCCCCTATGTCCGTGAAATGGGTTTTACCCACATTGAAATGCTGCCCATCGCCGAGCACCCGCTCGATGCTTCGTGGGGGTATCAGGTGCTGGGCTTTTTTGCCCCTACCAGCCGGTTTGGGACGCCAGAGGACTTGATGTACTTTATTGACCAGTGCCACCAGAACAATATCGGCGTAATTTTGGATTGGGTGCCGGCTCACTTTCCCAAAGATGGCTCCGGTCTCAATTATTTTGATGGCACGCACCTGTATTCTCACGCCGACCCGCGCCAGGGCGAGCACCAGGATTGGGGCACTCTGATTTTTAACTACGACCGCAACGAAGTGCGCGCCTTCCTTATTTCTAACGCTCTGTTTTGGCTCGACAAATATCATTTTGACGGGCTGCGGGTTGATGCGGTCGCTTCAATGCTGTACCTGGATTACTCGCGGGAAAAAGGCCAGTGGGTGCCCAACGAATACGGCGGCCGCGAAAACCTGGGCGCCATCAGCTTTTTGCGCAAAATGAACGAGTCGGTGCACGGGATTTTCCCCGGCGTACTCACCATCGCCGAAGAATCCACCGCCTGGCCAATGGTTTCCCGGCCAACGTACATGGGCGGGTTGGGTTTTAGCCTCAAATGGAATATGGGCTGGATGCACGATACACTCAATTATATGAGCAAAGACCCGGTCTATCGACGCTATCACCAAAACGATATGACGTTCAGCCTGCTGTACGCTTTTAACGAGAACTTTGTGTTGCCGCTATCGCACGATGAAGTGGTCCACGGCAAAGGCTCGCTGCTCAACAAAATGTCTGGCGATGAGTGGCAAAAATTTGCCAACCTGCGCGCCTATTTTGGTTTTATGTGGGGACATCCGGGCAAAAAACTGCTGTTTATGGGCAGCGAGTTTGGCCAATGGCAGGAATGGAACTTTGCCGCCAGTCTGGAATGGGTAGCCACAGAAGCGCCCAACCATCAGGGTGTGCAAAATTTTGTAAAAGACCTCAACGCCCTTTACAAACGCGAGCCGGCTCTTTTTGAGGATGACTTTGAGTGGACGGGCTTTACCTGGATAGACGCCAATGACAGTGATAACAGCGTTTTTTCCTTTGTGCGCAACTCCAAATCCAGCGATGAATTTATTGTTGTCATCAGCAGCTTTACCCCGATTGTCCGCCACGGGTATCGGGTGGGCGTACCGCGCTCCGGCTTTTACAAGGAAATTCTCAATAGCGATTCCAGCCATTATTGGGGCAGCAATGTGGGGAACGGCGGCGGCGTCCAAACCGACCCGATCCCGTTCCACGGTTACGACCAGTCGTTGTCGTTGACGTTGCCGCCGCTGGCAACCATCTATTTGAAATTGAGCTAACCTTCAGCCGCAAAAAAAACAGCCTTCGCACGCGAAGGCTGTTTTTTTTGCCAAATTCATTCTATTCGCTGTACTTCAGCAGCGAGAACACATCGTAGCCCTGTAACTTGTCGCGCCCGTTTAAAAAGGTAAGTTCAATTAAAAAAGCCACGCCGGCCACTACACCGCCCAATCTTTCTACCAGCCGGCACGTCGCTTGAGCCGTGCCGCCGGTGGCCAGCAAATCATCAACCACCAGCACCCGCTGGCCGGGGGTAATGCCATCGAGGTGGATTTGGAGCGTGTTGGTGCCGTATTCCAGGGCGTAACTTTCTGAGATGGTCTCGGCGGGGAGTTTGCCCGGTTTTCTGATAGGCACAAAGCCGGTGCCCAGGTTGTAAGCTACCGGCATCCCAAAAATAAATCCACGGGATTCCATACCCACCACCACATCAATATTTTTATCTTTATAGGCCGCGGCTAACTCGTCAACGCTGGCTTTGAGTGCTTCCGGATCCTTTAACAGGGTTGTGATGTCGTAAAACAGAATGCCTTTCACCGGAAAATCGGGCACACTCCGAATGGTGCTTGCAAGGTCCATAAAAAATCTCCCATCCGCTGCAAAATTGTGGCCACATTCTAACACCACCTCTTTTAATCAGCAAGTAGTAAAAATATAAGGCTGTTGTGGTATAATACGTCTTGGAAATTTACCGTTCAGGGGAGTGACATTGTTTAATATTACCAGGATGCTGTTTGGAGTGGCGCTGGCCGCCGGGGTTATTGCCGGCCTGGCCGGTTGCGGCGGGTCGTTTGCAGTTAATCCAACCGAGATTGCCGCCACCGAGCCGCCACTTTCGGCCCCAACGCCAATATCGACGGTAAGTAACCCGATTGCCACCACCCCAACTCCGGCTGTGGTGATTACGCCGCAAAATTCGTCCCTCACGCTCACGCTCTGGACGGTTGAGGATGTTTCGGCGCTGGCCCAAAATGAGGAAGCCGCCGCTTTTTTAACCGAAGTGGTC
Organism: Anaerolineae bacterium; assembly: GCA_022071955.1. GTDB lineage: Bacteria > Chloroflexota > Anaerolineae > 4572-78 > J111 > J095. Next base: position 28,850 of record JAJVIM010000012.1, on the reverse strand, counting down.
AGCACCTTTGAAAGCGAAAACCCCGATTTTAAGGTGAATGTGCTGGTCAAAAAAACCAGCGGCAAGGGCGGCGTGCTCGATTTTTTGCGGACCAGCCGCGATGTGGCCCCTTCGGTATTGCCGGATGTAGTGGTCATGGACGCCACCGATTTGAACCCGGCCTACATTGACGGGCTGGTTGAGTCGTTGGATGGCCGGCTGGATCGGGCCATTGTTCAAGACCTGCTGCCGGCGGCCCGGCGGGTGGGCACAGTTGATGGTAAACTGGTAGGTGTGCCTCTGGGCTTAAAAATGGAACACGCCGTGTACAATATGGCGATGTTTTCAGAAGCGCCCATTACCTGGACTCAGGTTTTGAGCAGCAACACCCACTATCTTTTCCCGGCTAAAGGGATTAACGGGCTGGTCAACGATACCACCCTGGCCCAATATTTTTCGGCGGGGGGTGAATTTGTGGGCGAAGACGGTCGCCCCAAAATTGATGACCGGGTGCTGACCAGTGTGCTGAAATTTTACGAAACCGCGCTCAGCAAAGGCATCATCGACGCCACTTTGCTGGATGCCTCTACCACAGAAGACCTGTGGCCAACTTACCTGGCCGGCAAAGCCGGGGTGGCCCAGTTGAGTGTGAGCCAATACCTTATTGACCGTGATAAACTGCGCAATTCGTCGGTGACCGGGTTGCCGGTGCCCACCGCGGCCAACACTCAGGTGAGCGTGATGCACGCCCGGGTGATGGCGCTGGTAACCGATGATCCGGTTCGGCAGGACGCCGCCTTAAAGTTGATAGCGGCCATGCTGTCTACCCAAAATAATGCTGCCTGGAATGAAATCAACAAATCCATCCCGGTGCGAGACACATCGTTTCAGCAACTGGCCGGTAGCGACCCCTACTGGCAGTTTTTAACCAGCCTGCTCAACACCGCCCGGCCAGAACCGCGCCTGTCCGGCTACGACCGCATTGGCCGAATTTTGCAGCAGGCGCTGGAGCAGGTTATCCGCGGTGAAGCCAGCGCCGAAGAGGCAACCTCTACCGCCGTTGATGCGCTGGCCCAGTAACTTTTAATATCAATGATCTATCCAGTTTTAAGCGCGACCGCGCAACTCCAAATAAAAAATATTGGCGCCGCCGATCTGGTAATTGGGCTGCCCAGCTACAATAATCCGCAGCGAACCGCCCAGGTTGCCCAAATTGCGCTTCAGGGGGCGCAAACGTACTTCCCCGACCATCGAACGGTGCTCATCAACGCTGACGCCGGCCGGAGCCGGCAAACCCGGCAGGCAGTGCTGGCGCTGGCTCACGGCAACGGCCATTCTCCCAATATTGTCAGCGGCCGGTATGAGGGACAACTGGGGCAGGGCAGCGCCACTGCCGCGCTGATCGATGCGGCGCTGGCCCTCGATGCGGCGGCGATTGTCATTTTAGATAGCGCTACCGACAGTATTTCGCCGGAATGGGTGGCGGGGTTGGCTCATTTGGTGCTGGAAAACAAAGCCGATCTGGTGCTGCCCCGTTACCGGCAGTGGCTGCTGCCAGAAGCTCAACTCAACGATCTGGTGGCCTACCCCCTGTTTCGGGCGCTGTGGGGCAAAAGTCTGCGCCACGTGGTGGCCGCGGATTTTGCCATTTCGCCGGCGCTGGCAACCACCATGCTCGATGAAGATGTGTGGGGCACCAGCGCCGCCACCTTTGGCCTGATGCCCTGGTTAGCCACGTTTGGCCTCACCCATAACTGGCGGCTGGCTCAGTCGGCATTGAGCGAAAAGTGCCTGGGCTGCAACACAGGCCAAAACGATGTCCGCACCCGGACGCCGGTCCTTGAAACAGCCCGGTTTCGCCAGCAGTTTGGTGATGTCGTGGCCAAAATTTTCCGGCTGATGTACCCGTATCGACGCCAGTGGCAGGCGGTTACCCAATTTCAGTCGCTGCCAACGCTCACCCGCTTTGCCGCTACCAATTATGCCCAGCCGTGGCCGGAGCCGGACGTGTCGCGCCTGCTTGATAAACTGCCGCTGGGCTGGATGGAATTTCGACGATTGTGGCAGCAAATCCTCACGCCGGATAATCTGACCCAACTTGAGGCGCTGGCCACCCTGCCGCCCGATCTCTTTTATTTTCCGGCCGATTTGTGGGCCAGAATCGTTTATGATTTTGCCGTTGCCTTTAATTTTAGCGAGGCCGACCCAACCCAAATTGTCGCGGCGCTGCTGCCAATTTATCAGGGGCGATTGGCCGCGTTTTGGCAGGAAATCGCCGGGCTGGCTCTGGTTGGCCGGGAAGGCACCGTGGCCGCCCAGGCTGTTGAATTTGAAGAAACCCGGCCCTACCTTAAAAAACAGTGGCACAACCACGCTCCCCGGCGCTATCTGCCGGGCATCAACAACAGATCGCTGTAAATCACACTCAACCAATCTGGGAGGATGCATGACCATCAAATTTGGAACCGACGGCTGGCGCGCCGTTATTGCCGAAACGTTTACCTTTGAAAACCTGCGGCTGGTTAGCCAGGCCATGGCCGATTATCTGCTGGAAGTAAACAACGCGCCGTCGCCAGAAATTGTCATCGGCTTTGATACCCGTTTTCTGTCCGACCGGTTTGCGATGGAGGTGGCCCGGGTGATGGCCGCCAACGGTATTACCGCTCACCTGGCCCGCGCCGATGCCCCCACCCCGGCCATCAGCTACAACATTGTTCACAAACAGGCGCAGGGCGGGGTAATGATTACCGCCAGCCACAACCCACCGCGTTACAACGGCTTTAAAGTGAAAGCAGCCTACGGTGGGGCGGCCTCAAAACAGCAGATTGCCGCTATTGAGCGCAAACTTTTCGCCGTTAACGAGCGGATTGGGGCCAATTTAATGGATTACCAAAAGGCGCTCGATAACGGGCTGATCCGCCGGTTTGACCCGGCCTGGCCCTACTACGAACACCTGACCACCAATTTGATCAATATGGACACCATTCACCACGGCGAACTGCGGGTCGTGGTCGATTCAATGTACGGCTCCGGGCGGGGCGCATTCCGCGAGGTCATCTCTCGCACCCGTTCTCGGGTGCACGAACTGCACGCCGATTTGCACCCCGGTTTCGGCGGCATTCACCCGGAACCCGTCGAGCGTAATTTAAAGGAGCTGATCGCCACGGTGCAAAATGAAAACGCCCATTTGGGGCTGGCAACGGATGGCGATGCCGACCGGATTGGCGCTGTCGATGATCGGGGTAATTATGTAAACGCCCACACCATTATGTCGCTGGTGGTGCGCCATCTCGTCGAGCGGCGTGGTTTGAGCGGGGCCATTGCCAAAACCATCAGCAGCACGCTGATGCTCAACCGGCTGGCCAAAAAATACGGCTTGCAGGTACATGAAACCCCGGTTGGGTTTGATGTTATCGCCGAGTTGATGATGACCGACGATATTTTGATGGGCGGTGAAGAATCGGGCAGTATCAGCATAAAAGGGCACATCCCGGAGGGCGACGGCGTGCTAATAGGGCTGCTGCTGATGGAAATTGTGGCCGATGCCGGCGTGCCCCTGAGCGAACTCATTGCTGATTTGCAGCGGGAATTTGGCCCCACTGCCTACAAACGCAACGATATTCGCCTGAAAAATTTTATGCCCAAAGCCGAGATGGTGCAGCGGCTCATTGAAAATTCGCCGCAGAAAATTGCCGGCGAAACTGTGGTGAAAGTGGATAGTTATGATGGCGTAAAATACCATCTGGCCGATGATAGCTGGCTGCTGATCCGGCCATCGGGCACGGAGCCGGTGCTGCGCCTGTACGCCGAAGCCGGCACCGACGCCGCGGTTGAGGCCATGCTCAATACCGCTCAGGAATTAAGCCAGGCCGGCGGTTAACCGGCCGGCCGCAAGGTTTGGCAATAAAACAGAGGGCCGCAGCATTAATGCTGCGGCCCTCTGTTTTTATTGACCTGTGTAATAACTGCACATGGAAAGGGAGGATGATGGGGGGAACTCCCCCCTTGCGAAGCATCCAGCTTTGCTGGACAAGCCCCCCGCCCCTTCGGGGAATTATTTGACCTATTGCACAGATCGGTTTTTATTGGCAAATATCAGTTACGGCAAAAAGCCGTAGGGGTTGCGCTGCACCGTGCCATCCCGAATTTCAAAGTGGAGGTGCGGGCCAGTGGAGTTGCCGGTGTTGCCCATTTCGCCAATTTGCTGGCCTTTGGACACGTTAGTGCCTGGCTCAACCGAGTAGGAGTCGAGGTGAGCGTACAGAGTTTGGAAGCCGTTGCCGTGGTCAATCACCAAGTGCAGGCCGTAGCCGGTTGCGTCCCAGCCGGCAGCAATCACATAGCCGGAGTCGGCGGCCAGCACCGGTTCGCCTATCCAGCCGGCAATATCAAGGCCGGGGTGATAGCCGAAAAAGCCCTGGCTAATGTTGCCGGTAGCCGGCCAGCCAAACAGACCGGTGCCGACCGAGGCATCGTCTGGCACCGGACCACTGTAGGCCGTTACCGTACGCGGTTTGAATGGTTTGCTGCCGCCGGGAACCACCAACCACTGGCCGACCTGAATTATTGGATTATCGGGGTCAAGCTCATTGAGTGGCAGGTTAATAATCAGCGCCGGATCAGTTTGAAAGGTGGCGGCAATGCCTTCAATGGTATCGCCGCTGCCTACCTGGTGGTAAACACCATCGACCGGTAAAATGGTTAGCTGCTGCCCCACCGATAACACATCGGGGTTGTATTCAAGGTCAGGGTTGGCCCAAATGACGGTTTCGGGCTGCAAGTGAAACTTAACGGCAATCGTCGAAATGTTGTCACCCGGCTGCACCGAGTAGACGGTAATTTCGCTGCTGCCGACGGCAGGCTGTCCGGGGGCGGCCTGCGGGCTTCTATCGGGAATAATGGTGCGCGGTACTGCGCCGCGAACCAGGACATCATCGTCAATGTTGTGCAATTCTGAGGGCAGCGACAAAAGCTGCTCAGACGTTGCGCCAGTTTGCGAGGAATCGGCGGTATTGTATTTGATAGGCCGGATGGTGTTGATTGCGCCCCACGGTAAATCAAGCTGGCTCAGGCCGATAACCAGCAGCACCACGACCAGCATGGTCACGTGGGTTAGGGTTTGGTTTTTTAGGCCATCGTTTTGGGAGAAATTTTTTAGGGTTTGAGCCAGAGTTGTTGCAACCGAGGTGGTGGCGGTTGGGGCGATTGCGGACGTTTCGTTAACTGGTGGATGGGTTGGTTTTTGGGTAATTGATGATTGCATAAGGTTTTGAGCATCTCTACGATAATATGCCTAAGCCGATATGCGTACACATATTAAAGAGGCCAGCATGATAGCTGACCTCTGAGGATGTGTCAAATATGGAGTGGCCCATCAGGCCGGGACGTTGCGCCGCAGCGGTGTGGCGTTAGTAAATTTCTTTGTGCAGGGTGGCCAAAAACTCGGCGTTGTTGTCGGTTTTGGGCAATCTTTCCAGAATCATTTCGGTGGCATCTGTACCGCCGCCAACCGCGGTGATCATCCGGCGCAAGGTCCAAACCTTTTGCAAATCTTCTGGCGGCAGCAACAGGTCTTCGCGGCGCGTGCTGGAGCGTTCAATATCGATGGCCGGGAAGAAGCGGCGCTCGGCCAGCTTGCGGGTGAGGTGCATTTCCATATTGCCCGTGCCCTTGAATTCTTCGTAGATAACGTCGTCCATGCGGCTGCCGGTATCTACCAGGCAGGTGGCAATGATGGTCAGGCTGCCGCCTTCTTCCAGGTTGCGAGCCGCGCCAAAAAATCGTTTGGGCGGATACAGCGCTGCGGGGTCGATACCGCCGGAGAGGGTGCGGCCGCTGGGTGGCACTACCAGGTTGTAAGCTCGCGCCAGCCGGGTAATTGAGTCCATTAAAATAATCACGTCGCGGCCGCCTTCCACCAGCCGTTTGGCTTTGGCCAGCGCCATTTCTGCCACGCGAGTCTGATCAGACTCGGGGTCGTCAAAGGTGGCGGCCATTACTTCGGCATCCACCGACCGGTCCATATCGGTGACTTCTTCCGGGCGCTCGCCAATCAGCACCACCATCATGTGAACGTCACTGTAGTTTTCGCTGATGCCGTTGGCAATTTGTTTGAGAATGGTGGTTTTACCGGCTTTGGGCGGCGAGACAATCAACCCGCGCTGACCGCGGCCAATTGGGGCCAGCATGTCCAGCAATCGGGTTGACAGGATATTCTTTTTGGTTTCCAGCACCAGCCGTTCCTGAGGGAAAATGGGGGTCATCCGCTCAAAGACGGGGCGTTTTTTGGCAGCTTCGGGATCAAGCCCGTTTACGGCTTCTACCCGCAGCAGGCCAAAGTATTTTTCGGTTTCTTTGGGCGGGCGAACCTGGCCAATAACCATGTCTCCGGTGCGCAGGCCAAAACGGCGAATCTGGCTTTGGGAAACGTAGATGTCGTCCGGGCCGGGCAATAAATCTACCGAACGCAAAAAGCCAATTCCATCTTGAATGATTTCCAGCACGCCGCCGCCAAAGATAAAGCCCTGGGCTTCGGCCTGGTGTTTAAGTATTTGTAGAATCAGGTCACTCTTTTTGAGGCGGCTGTAACCAGAGATATTTGTTTCTCTGGCAATAAAGCGCAAATCGTCAAGAGTTTTGGCTTCGAGTTCAGCCATGTTCATAGTGCAAACTCCTACATATCCATGTTCAGCTGTGTTGTGGTACAACCTGGAATTTATTGGTTAATTATAGGGAAAACAATGTCCAAAGGTGGTAAGGACAAAATCTAGATAACGTGATACGGTTTACTTTACAAAAGCTGATTTTTCCAGCCGGGTTACGAGGCAGTACAAAACAATATAATGTTAATTTTATGGATTTGTTCTCAATAAGTATCGGATTTTTTTGATTGGGGAATGGAGATAAAGTGCGCTTGTTGGCGCGGAGCCCAATTTTATCTAATTCAGAGCGATTATAACATCATTCGCTGGCGGCGTCAATTAGGAAGTTATTTTGTGTAAAAAAAGAGAGGCTGATGTTTCAGCCTCTCTTTGAGGTGCAATTATTGAAAAATTACAGCTTGCTGGCCATCAGATCGGCCAGATCGGCGGTGCGGTTGGAGTAACCCCACTCGTTGTCGTACCAGGTTACAACTTTGACCAGGTTGCCGCCAATCACCTGGCAGAATTCGGCATCGATGGAGCTGGAGGCCGGATCGCCTTTAAAGTCAATGGAAACCAGCGGCTCTTCAACGTAGTTCATCACTTTGCTGTCGGCGGCGGCTTCTTTGAGCGCGGCGCGCAGTTCTGCGGTGGTGGTTTCTTTTTCTACTTCGGCCACAAAGTCAACCACCGATACGGTGGAGGTAGGCACGCGCAGCGCGTAACCATCAAATTTACCTTTGAGTTCGGGGATAACCAGAGCCACGGCTTTGGCCGCGCCGGTGGTGGTGGGAATAATGCTCATAGCGGCGGCGCGGGCGCGGCGCAGGTCTTTGTGGGGCAGGTCCAGAATTTTCTGGTCGTTGGTGTAGGCGTGAATGGTGGTCATGAGCGCCTTGACAATGCCAAATTTGTCGTTGACTACTTTGGCGGCCGGGGCCAGGCAGTTGGTGGTGCAGGAAGCGTTGGATACAATGTGGTGTTTGGACGAATCGTACTGGTCTTCGTTAACGCCGAGCACAATGGTCAGATCTTCGCCTTTGGCCGGGGCGCTGATGATCACTTTTTTGGCGCCGGCTTTAATGTGCGCGGCTGCCTTTTCGGCCTGGGTGAACAGCCCGGTGGACTCAACCACAATGTCAACACCCAGCGCGCCCCAGGGCAGGTTGGCCGGGTCGCGTTCGGCCAGCACTTTCAGCAGTTTGCCGTCAACGCTCAGCCCGCCTTCAACAACTTCCACGGTGCCATCGAACTTGCCGTAGTTTGAGTCGTATTTGAGCAGATGGGCCATGGTCGGCACATCGCCAATGTCGTTTACGGCTACAACTTCCAGGGTATCCGGGTACAGATCACGGATCGCTTTGAATACTTGGCGGCCAATGCGGCCAAATCCGTTAATACCAACTTTTGTCGTCATTTGTGTTTCCTCCAAAATCTATGATAATTGATTGTTTTTGAACCAAACCATTAATTGGTTAGCCAGCTTGGTTGAATTATGACGCCACGGGTGTGCTTCATCGACCACATCAGCGCCAATGACCTGATATTTGCTGCCGGGCGGCACCGCCGGTAATACGGCGGTGAGGTGGCTCATGGCCTTGGGAATGGGACAGGATAGGTTGTTATTGGCCAAAATGTAATCAAAGAGTGGGTTCGGGGTGGCTGGAGACGGACCGGTTTGAGTGTGCGCCTCAATGGCTTGCACGTAGTCAGACAGAGTGTAGCCATCGGTTTCACCGGGTTGGTTGGCCACGTTGCAAATAAAAATTTTTTTGGCGTGACTGGCCCGGATGGCGGCGGTAATTTCTGCCACCAGCAGGTTTGGGATAACACTGGTATACAGGCTGCCCGGCCCGGCGACAATGACATCGGCGTTGAGAATGGCCTGCACCGCGGGCGGAAAAGCCGGCGGCGAATCCGGCTCAAAATAAACCCGTTCGATGGGGGCATTGGCTTCGGGAATGGCGCTTTCACCCTGAATGGTACGGGTTTGCGGCCCGGCGTTAACCTCGGCAAAGAGCGTAACATTGGCCAGCGTGCTGGGCAAAATGCTCCCTCTGATTTTTAACACCCGCCCACTTTGGTACAGCCCTTCTTCAAACGAGCCGGTCACTCCGGCCATGGCAGTAATGAACAGGTTGCCAAAACTGTGGCCCTCAAGCCCCCCGCTTCTGAAGCGATACTGAAACAATTGGGTGGTGAGCGCTTCGTCATCGGCCAGGGCGGCAATACAGTTTCTAAAATCGCCCGGCGGCAGCACGCCCAACTCGCGGCGGAGCTTACCAGAAGAGCCGCCGTCATCGGCTACAGTTACAATGGCGGTAATGTTTTCTGTATGATGTTTTAACCCACTCAACAAAACGCTTAAACCTGTTCCGCCCCCAATCACAACCACTTTGGGGCCACCCCGTCGGCGGCGACGGTGGCGGTAGACCTGCTCGGCAATGTAGCCCATATCGGCTTGATCTGGCAGAAAAGCTTCAAGCATCAGCTTATTTAATTGGAAAAGACTGTACCCGGCTAACCCGGCGCCAATGGCCGCAAAAATGATCACTCGCCACCCGCGCGGCAGACTTTGCAACAGCAGCAACCGAAGGACGGCAGGGTAGGTAACCTCGGCGTACAGTTCTCGCAGAAACAGGCCAATCCCCAAACTCAGGAGAATCAGGCCGATCAGCAGCAGTATGAGCCAGCGTTTTAGCCCAAGCCCCGGATGGAGCAGGCGAACGGTTGATTTAACACTGGCTAACATAATTGGCCGCCCCGGCGGAAACGTTTCTGCTCAAACATCCGCATTATAAACGATGTGATACAGATAGTCAAAGCCACATTGTGCAAAGTTTCACGATTTATCCAGGGTGTGCCGCAGCGCCCAGTCAAACGGGTCGGCGTATTCGCCGTGGCCCGGCAGGAAGAATTCTGAAAAGAGCTGACGGTCATCGCCCAGCGTTGCGCCAAAGTCGGTGAGCAGCCGCTGGCGGGCGGCCAGCCATTGTTTGGTTAAAAAGCCGTAGCGGTACATTTCAATGTATTTGGCCGCCGATTTATCCCAACTGGCATCGATGTTCATGGCCGTTTGCACCAGGTAGGTGTGGTGGGTGGGGTTAAGGCGGTAGGTATCGATGGCGGCTTTAACCTGCCAGAAAAAGGCGTTGGCTTCGCCGTAGCGGTCGCTCACATCGAGCCAGTCGTACAGGTAGGCGCAGTGGCGCACTTTGGTTAGCCCGCCGGTGGCCCGGCCAATTACCACGTTGCCCACCAAACTGGCTTCGTAATCTACCAGGCCACACGGCTCAAAACGGCTGGGGATGAGAGAGAAGTCGCCGCCGGCAAAAATTAATTTTGAGAGCGGCAGGTTGAAGCCGTTGTTAAAATAAACCCGATCCGGGTAGCGGGCCGCCAGCGAAAAGAAGTGGGCTTCGGCGGCTTTGCCGTCGGCTTCGTCCTCCGGCGCGGAGGCCAAAATTACAAATTTGGTGCCGCCATCGTAATTGAGCACCCGTTCAATTATATCGGCGGCCAGCCCCAAATTCTTTTGGGCCACCAGCCGGCCAACGGCGGTAATTAAAATGGGGTCCCACACCGGTTCCGAGCCAAACACTTCCAGGTGCAGCAAGCGTTTGAGTTCGGCCTTTACATCCAGGTTGTCGGCGGTAAAGTTGTGGTCTTTGCTGAGCATTTCGGCCTGAGTGAACGGGTTTTTGAAGATGGGGTTGTCTGGCCCGCGCTTTTTCTGGATGTCCTGTAACACGCTGGCTTTGAGCCAGGGCAGGTTTTCGGCGCGGTTGACATCGCTCATGCCGTTGGTGATGCCGGCCACGGGTAATTTTTCAAACAGGTCCAAATGGCGATTGGGCACAAACACCTCGCCGGGCGGCGAACCTTTTTGAGCGTAAGCCTGGCCCCAAACCTGATCGTGGTTCATTTTGAGTTCGGCGGCGTAGCCCCAGGTGCCGGCAATATCGCCGCTGACGGTGGTGATTTTGCCGCCGGTTTCATACACTTTGAGCAGGCAGGCTTTCATCAGGTTGAGGTTATCAAAAAAGTCAAAATATTTGTGGAATAGTGTCCAGCCCGGCAGGTTGATGCGGTCCAGCGAACTGAACCCGCCGTCGATCAGCGGGGTAATGCCCTGGTAGGTGGCGTTGTGGATGGTAAAATGCACCGGCACGTTTTGCAGGTAGTCATCGCCCAGGTAAAAGGGTACCAGCCCCACGTGATAATCGTGCAGGTGGATGGTGTCAAAATTGCGTTGTTTGATGTAGCCGGCCATCGCCTGGTTAACGGCGGCATACAGTGTTAGAGCCATCTGCGGGTCGCTGGGGTAAATGGCGCTGGCACTGGTCCAACTCAACTGCCATTCGTCCCAAAAATAAACTACTTTCTGGCCGTCGGGAAAGATGTGCTGGTAAACCTCAAAATAAAAGGCATGCCCGCCAATGGTGACCGGGATTTTCATGTCTAATTGGGTCAGTTGGCTGCGGTCGTAGTGGGCAAAACAGGGGCTCAGCGTTTCAATTTCAAGCTCGATGTCCTGTTGAGCGGCGGCTTTGACCAGTTCGGGCGGCAGTTCTTCGACAATTACCCCCAGGCCACCGATTTTGGTCCCCAGGCCGCTGCCCACGCGGCCAATTTCCCAGGCAGGCATGGCAACTCGCAGTTTTTTCATTAAATTAGTCCTTTGTTGGTTATCGGCAAATGCTGTGCAGAATAGCGGCCCAGCCGACCGGAGTCGCCGGACCGGTGACCAGCTTCGATTGTACCATGATTGTCAATTGGGGCAAGAATAAATGATTGCCCGTTTTATTGGAGAAGGCAAGATAATTTTGAACACCCCAGAGGGCGCACACTTGCGCCTGCGCGCAGTGCAGGTGAAGGACGCAGAGAAATAATAAAAATTTTGCGTTCTCTGCGCTCTTTGCGGTGAGAACTTTAGGTTTAAAATGTGGCTGGGCCTGACAGATTGTACGGTATATTAACCGGTGGCATACAACCGCCAGCGCAAAATGGCTGCATCGAGCCGGGCCACCAGCGAGTTGGCCGGGCGCTGTGCAACGGATTCGGCCAGCCAGCCGGGCGGGCGAACAGCCTCGGCCGGCAAATGAAAGCCCGGCGCGCGCTGCTGAGTCAACCCCGCAAAGTGGCCGGCCGCCGGGGCCATGCGGTAACCGGCGTGCAGACAGCCGGTAGCGCGGCCGTACCAAACCACCGTCACCCCCGCCGGCCCCGGCGCGGCAAATACGGCGCAGGGCGTCTGGCCCAGAGTAACTGTCCACACTCCGGCCTGCGGGTGAGTGATGGCGGCATGCAAATCAGTCAAAAATTCAGCCGGGAGGGTGGTTTGCGGCCAGGTTTGATCCAGCCGCACCGCTCGCAGCAGGGCCAGTTCCGGCGCGGGCAGCCGGGAGCCGGGCGCAATCACGTCAAACTGCCAAAAGCTGCCCCACAGGACCGGGTCGACGGCCATTAATTCTGGCGTAAACGGAGCCGTGGCGGCCTGCCGGGTCAGTTTTGGCACTGAGAGTTTTTGGTTAGGGGCAGATTTGTCAATTGTCATAGGTTGATTGCGTATGATACCATTTGCACTCGGCTTTGGGAAGTGTTTGACTTTTGCTGGCAATCCTCGTAAAATACTCGCAATTTGTGCCACACAGCTGATCTGCGAAGGTGCTGTCTCTGTTAAAAACCCAATTTGTGGGGGGCGGACACCGTTCGCCCTTTCTGTTTTAAACATGGGAGGGAGACAGTTCATCCTTTGGAGAAAAAAATGCAAAAGCACCCATCGAAAAAAATAATAGGCGTTGCGCTGGCTCTGTTATTGGGGTTGAATCTGGCTTGTGGTTTGTCTCAGGGATTGGGGCAGGCCAACCCCACCCCCACCATCGATTTGAACAGCAGCGGCGAGTCATCTTCTGCCCAGGCCGAAAACAGCGGGGCCGTGGCTCAGCAGCCAACGGCTGCCACGGTTCCGGCCGCCACGCAAGAGTCGGAACCGCCCGCCGCCGCAATGCCGGCCGATAAAGCCGCGCCCTCCGGCCAACTGGCCGAGCGGCAAATTATGATTTTGCCCGGAGCCGAACCGCCCACGCTCGACCCGCACCTCAGCGGCGACGCCAATTCGGCGGAGTATGTGGTTGAGATTTTTAGCGGCCTGATGGCCTATGACCAGGATTTAAACCTGATCCCCGACCTGGCCGAAAGTTACGATATTTCTGACGATGGCATGGTTTATACCTTTAAACTCAGAGATAACGCCCGTTTTCAGGACGGCAAAGCCATCACCGCCGAAGATTTTAAATGGTCGTTTGAGCGGGCCTGCGACCCGGCCACCGGCTCGCACACCGCCGATACCTACCTGGGCGATATTGTTGGCTGCCGTTCCAAGCTTCAACATGAGGCCAAAGAGGTAAAAGGGGTGCAGGCGCTCGATGACCGGACGGTGCAAATTACCATCGATGAGCCAAAAGGCTTTTTCCTGGCCAAAATGACCTATCCCACGGCCTACGTGCTGGATAAAGAAACCGTGGAAAACGGCGGGGCCGACTGGTACAAATCGCCCAACGGCAGCGGTCCGTTTATGGTGGATACTTACGCGCCGGAAGAGGGCGGTATTGTGCTGGCCAAAAACGAAAACTACTACCGTGATCCCCAACCCACGCTGGAGCGGGTGATTTTTGTTACCGGCAGCCCCATCAACCCGCTCGAAGGATACACCGCCGGGTTGGGCCGGATTGGGCTGGATGGCGCTTATTTTGATGCCATTCCGGTGGGTACGGCCAATATGCCCCAGGTTACCGACCCCAACAACCCCCTGAGTAAAGAACTGCACACCGTCAATTCGTTCAGCGTGTTTTACATTGGCTTTAATGTGAATAAGCCGCCGTTTGACGACCGCAATATCCGGCGGGCGTTTAACCTGGCGCTCGATAAAGCGCGGATGGTCAAACTGGTTTTTCAGGGTAATGTGCCGGTGGCCAACGGCATTGTGCCGCCCAATATGCCCGGCTACCAAAACCCCGATTTGAGCGACTTTGAATTTGACCCCGAACAGGCGCTGCAACTGATTGCCGATTCGCCGTACGGCGATGTGAGCGAGCTGCCAGACATCACGCTGAACGTGAGCGGTGCGGGCGGCAGCGCCGGTCCGTTGGTTGAGGCCATTGTTCAATCCTACAAAGACAATCTGGGTGTAGAGGTTAATGTTGAGCAAACCCCCTGGCCTGATTTTCTGGCCGGGTTGAACAACCCCAAAATGTCCTATCAAATGTACCAACTCGGCTGGATTGCCGATTATCCCGACCCCCAAAACTTTTTGGAAGTACTCTTTCACACCGAAAGCACCCAAAATCACGGCGGTTACAGCAACCCAGACGTTGATGCCCTGCTCGACCAGGCTCGCGGTGAACTGGATTCTCAAAAACGGCTGAAACTGTACCAGCAGGCCGAGCAGTTAATTTTAGAAGATGCGGCCTGGGTGCCGTTGTACTTTAATGTTGAAGACTGGTTGATCAAACCGTATGTGCAGGACTTCCAAATTCCCCCAATCCAAATACCAAAATTCCAATACGTTAAAATTCTGGCAGATGAATAAAGCGGACGAGAGTCGCTTTTGAGATACCGACAATTGAGAGGACGTGAATGGCACCGCTATTACAAGTAAAAAACCTGCAAACCCAATTTTTTACCCAGGATGGTGTAGTTAAGGCCGTTAACGATATTAGCTACGACCTGAATGAAGGCGAAACGCTGGGCATTGTAGGTGAAAGTGGCTCGGGCAAGAGCGTTGGCGTAATGTCTATTATGCGCCTGATTCCTATGCCGCCGGGAAAGATTGTGGGTGGAGAAGTTCTGTTTGAAGGCCGCGATCTGCTCAAGGTTAGCGAAGATGAAATTCGGAGCATTCGGGGCAACAAAATCGCTATGATTTTTCAGGACCCGATGACGTCACTCAACCCGGTCATTCCCATTGGCCGGCAAATCAGCGAGGCGCTGGAACTGCACCTGGGCATGGACAAAAAACAGGCGCGAGACAGGACCATTGAGTTGCTGGAAATGGTGGGCATTCCCTCGGCCGCCGACCGTGTGGGCAACTATCCGCACCAATTTTCTGGCGGGATGCGCCAGCGGGTGATGATCGCGATGGGGCTGAGCTGCAACCCGCAACTGCTCATCGCCGACGAGCCAACGACCGCCCTCGACGTGACCATTCAGGCCCAAATTGTAGACCTGGTCAACCGGCTGCGGAACGAAATTGGCATGGCCGTAATCTGGATCACACACGATCTGGGCGTAGTTGCCGGCCTGGCCGATCGCGTTATTGTGATGTACGCCGGCACTATTGTTGAAGAAGCCTCGGTGGTTGAACTGTACAAAAACCCGCGCCACCCGTATACTCTGGGCCTGCTGGGGTCAATCCCCCGGCTCGATGAGGACCGGCCGGCCAAACTGGCCTCGATTGAAGGCCTCCCGCCCGATTTGATTGATTATCCCAAAGGCTGCCCCTTTTACGCCCGCTGCCCCTTCCGCATTGACCAGTGCCTTGAGGCGCTGCCGCCGCTGCGGGCAGTGGGGCCAGGCCACAGAGCCGCCTGCATTGTTGATGTAACCACGGCGCAACACACCACCGAAAATCCCTACCAGGACCTGCAATAAACTTGGGGAGAGACGAATGACTGACAACGGCACCACCAAAAATAATGTACTTTTACGCATAAAAAACCTCAAAATGTATTTCCCCATCACTAAAGGCGTCATCTTTCAGCGCCATGTGGGTGATATCAAAGCGGTTGATGATGTCTCTTTCAGCATCAAACGCGGCGAAACTCTGGGACTGGTCGGTGAAAGTGGCTGTGGTAAAAGCACCACCGGACGGGCCATTTTGCAGCTTTATCGGCCCACCGCCGGCACGGTAGAGTTTGAGGGACAAGACCTGACGTCGCTCAAAGGCGAAGGACTGCGCAAAATGCGGCGCAATATGCAAATGATCTTTCAAGACCCGTACGCCTCTTTGAATCCGCGCATGACGGTTGGCAGCATTGTCGGCGAGCCGCTGGAGGTGCATAACATTCTCAGCGGCAAAGCCCGGCAGGAACGGGTAAAAGAATTGTTGAATATTGTGGGGCTGAACCCCTACTTTATCAACCGCTACCCGCACGAATTTTCCGGCGGGCAGCGACAGCGCATTGGCGTGGCCCGGGCGCTGGCCGTTCAGCCTGATTTCATTGTGTGCGATGAGCCAATTTCGGCGCTCGATGTGTCTATTCAGGCGCAGGTGATCAACCTGCTGGAAGATTTGCAGACCGAATTTGGGTTAACCTACCTGTTTATTGCCCACGATCTGGCGGTTGTGCGCCATATCAGCGATCGTATTGCCGTGATGTATCTGGGTAAAATTGCTGAACTGGCCGACCGCGCCGAACTCTACAAAAATCCGCTCCACCCCTACACCCGGGCGCTGCTTTCGGCCGTGCCCATCCCCGACCCCATCGCTGAAATGGAGCGAGTTAAAAAGCGCATTATTTTGCAGGGCGACGTGCCCAGCCCGGCCCATCCGCCCAAAGGCTGTAACTTCTGTACGCGCTGTCCCATGAAAAACGAAGTGATGCGCCAAAAAGGCATCGATTGTGCGGTGGTTGAGCCGGAATTTAAAGAGGTTTCGCCCGAACACTGGACTGCCTGTCACCTTTACTAGTTTTCTCTGCGTGTAACACGTGGCCCATATATGTGTTATACCGTGGAGTGGCTTAAGAAGATTTTTGCTTTATCCTGTTTTTTTTGACTGAGTTTGGAAAGCCACTATCAAAAGGGGTTACTTTTTGAGAGGAGGTGGTGCCACAAATACAGTTACCAATCGGGAGCAATTTATCATCCCAACTTCCAAACCCGAAACCGGGTTTGGCCTAAAAAATGGTAAAAAATTGTAAGTCAGGAGGAGAAAACTGTATGTTTTCCAAAAAAATTGCGTTACTTTTAGTTGTAGCCGTTTTTATGGGTTTGATCGCCGCCTGTGGCGCCCAACCCACGCCAGAAACCGTAACCGTGGTGCAAACGGTTGTGGTGGAAAAAGAAGTTCAGGGCGAAACCAAAACCGTTGTTGAAACGGTAGAGGTTGTTAAAGAAGTTGAAGTAGTTAAAGAAGTTGCCCCAACCGACCCCGATGCGGACCGCGTTCGGCTCGACACCGTGATTGGCACCGAACCGCCCACCATCGACCCGGCGCTGGGCACCGATACCACCTCGATTTTTATGATCCGCCAGATGTTTGTTGGCCTCACCGGCTTTGACTCCAATGCCAACGTAGTGCCAGAACTGGCCACCGAATGGTCAAGCTCCGAAGATGGTCTGACCTGGACCTTCAAGATGCGCGATGACGTGCAGTGGGTTAACCGCGACCCCAACACCGGCGAATTTAAAGCCATTCGCCCGGTTACCGCTCAGGATGTGGTCTACGGTGTTAAGCGTACCCTTAACCCCAACACCGCTTCAGACTACGCCTACGTGCTGTACGTGATTGACGGCGCCGAAGCGTTCAACACCGCTGATCCCAATGCCGAAGATTTTGCCGCTATTGAAGAGGCAGTCGGAGTAAAAGCTATCGATGACACCACGGTTGAGTTTAAACTGGCGGTGCCGGCGGCTTACTTCCCCTCCATTGCCGCGATGTGGGTAACCTACCCGCAGCCGCAAGAAGCCATTGATCAATGGGGCACCAACTGGACCGAAGCCGGCCTGATTGTGACCAACGGCCCCTACACCCTGCGCGAATGGAACCACGGCGCTAACTTTATGTTGGAAAAGAATCCGTTGTGGGTAGACGCCGACAACGTGCAGATTGAACTCTTTGGCGGCCCGATTATTCAGGAAGAGTCTACCGCTATGGCTCTGTACGAAAACAACGAGATCGATATGATGTCCGATCCCGGTTGGGGGCCACCGCTGCCCGATATGGACCGCATTAAAGCCGATCCGCAGTTGAGCGAAGAGCTGTTCATTGCGCCGCGCCCCTGCACCTATTACTACGGCTTTGTCACTACCAAACCGCCGTTTGACAACGTGACGATCCGCAAGGCGTTTTCCGCCGCCATCGACCGCCAGAGCCTGATTGACAACCTGCTGAAGGGCGAACAGGTTCCCGCTCACAGCTTTACCGCACCTGGCAATTTTGGTACCGTGGCCGACGACAAAACCATCGGCTCGTACATGATTGAAGCCAGCTTCGCCGATCAGGTGAAACAAGCCCAGGATTGGCTGGCCGAAGCCGGTTATCCCGAAGGTGAAGGTCTGGATGTGTTGATTATGCACAACACCAGCGAAGCTCACGCTCAGGTCGCCCAGGCCGTGCAGGCCATGTGGCAGGAAGCCTTCCCCAAAGCTAACATCAGTATTGAAAACCAGGAATGGGCCGTTTACCTCAAAACCCTGTTGCCCGAAAGCCCGGACGAAGAAAAGCCTGATGTCTACCGCATGGGCTGGTGCAACGACTATCCGGACGCCAACAACTGGCTCAATGAGGTGTTTAACAGCAAGAGCGGCCAGAACTACGCCAAATTCAATGCCCCTGAATATGACAAACTGGTTGAAGATGCGGCGATGAATCCGGATCCGGCTCAACGTAAAGAAATGTACAAAGAAGCTGAAAAAATCCTGATTGACGACGAAGCCGCCATTGCCCCCATCTACTACTACACCTACGTGCGCCTGTACAAACCGTGGGTAACCCCGGTCATCAGCCCTGTTTCCGGTGACCCTATCGCCGAGTGGAAGATCGACTGGGAAGCCAAAAAGGCCGCCCGGGGTGAATAATCCCTTTCGCTTTTAAGTAGGCTAGCCATAAGCGACGCAGTCTTTGGCAACAAAGGCTGCGTCGCTTCCTTTGTTCTTAGTCATTGATCATTTGTAAAATCTGGTTTTTGCGGCAAATGACCAATGACTAAGAACCAATGACTCACCAAAGGAGGTGATACATGACCGCATATATCATCCGACGTTTATTCTGGTCTATCCCGGTTTTGTTGCTGCTCACATTTGCCATCTTTTCACTGATGCGAGCGATACCCGGCGGGCCATTTGATTTTGCCGGCGACAAGAAATTACCCCAGGCTGTAGTGCAAAACTTACAACGCCGCCACCATTTAGATTGGGCTATGGGCTGGCAGTTTTCATCTTATGTTTTGGGTGACGATATTACCGGCGGCATTTGCCGGGGACTATCCTTTCTACAAAGTTGTGAACCGGTGCTCAATTCCTACCAGCTTGGCGTGTCTGATGGGCTGGTCCGGGGTGATCTGGGTATGGCGTTAAAACTGAAGGGCCGCACCGTTAACGATCTGGTCCGGGAGTCGTTCCCCATTTCATTCCAGTTGGGGATTATTGCCCTGTCGTTGTCGTTGTTGATTGGTATTCCCGCCGGGATTATGGCAGCGTTGCGGCAAAACTCGTGGGTAGATTACACCAGTAGTTTTTTCGCCGTGTTGGGGTTGTCAATCCCCAGTATTGTTTTGGGGCCGCTGCTGATCTGGATTTTTGGGCTGACACTGAATTGGTTTGCGGTGGCCACCTGGGGCGCCAAACCGCCCTTTATTTTGGGGGTTGTTCCATCAAACCTGTTTACCTGGGATTTTTGGCGGCACGCTGTTCTCCCGTCGGTGGCTCTGGGGACGGCCTTCTCTGCCTCAATTGCCCGGCTAACCCGGGCCAGCCTGCTGCAAATTATCCGCGAGGATTATATCCGCACGGCGCGAGCCAAAGGTCTGCGTGAGCGGTCGGTGGTGATTGTGCATGCCTTGCGGAACAGCCTCATCCCGGTGGTAACGGTGATTGGCCCGCTGCTGGCTATTGTGGTTACTGGCACGTTTGTCATTGAGCAAATCTTTGGTATCCCGGGCATGGGTAAACACTTTGTTACCAGTATTGGTAACCGGGATTACCCGGTGATTACCGGCGTCAGCCTGATTTTTGCGTTATTGCTGGTTCTGGCTAACCTGGCGGTAGATATTATTTACGCCTGGCTGGACCCGCGGATTTCCTACAAATAGGTGCTGGAAAGGGGAATGAACTGTGGCTGTTGCTGAACAATTAGGAAAACCCGTCGTTGTACCGAGCCGTCGTGTGCGCACCCCTTTGGGTGATGCCGTGCAGCAATTGCGTAAAAACAAAGTGGCGGTTGGCAGCCTTATTTTTATTGTGGTGTTGATTTTGTCTGCGGGGCTTGCCGATTATCTAAACGCTTACCGGCTGCAAGGGTATCAGGAAGAACTTGATCGAACCAACCAAAAAGCGTTTGCCAAACAAACCCTGCAAGATAACAACGCTCTGCCGGGGCAAACATCCGGCAACCCCAATTTACAGGGTTTTGATTACTGGTGGGGCGCCGATAGCCTGGGCCGAGATATTTTCAGCCGGACGCTGTATGGCACACGCGTTTCCATTGCCGTCGCTCTGGTGGCCGGTACGGTCAGCCTGATTATGGGCCTGGTGTACGGCCTGGTTTCCGGGTACGTCGGGGGCCGGGTTGATGATATTATGATGCGCATTGTTGACTTTTTGTACGGGTTGCCGCTGTTGATTGTGGTGATTTTAATGCAGGTTTACTTCAAATCGTTGCAGCGCCAGGGCGATGAGGGCGCACTTACCAGCTTTGTGCTGGACATTGACCAGGCGATGGGCGGTATGTTCTTTGTGTTTATTGCGCTGGGGGCGCTGAGCTGGTTGAGTATGGCCCGTATTGCCCGCGGCCAAACGCTGTCGATCAAGCAAAAAGAGTTTGTGGAAGCGGCCAAAGCCACTGGCGTGCGCACGCCGCGGATTATCTTCCGCCAGATTTTGCCCAATATTTTGGGGCCGTGTATTGTGCAGGAAACGCTCAACATCCCCGGTTACATCCTCACCGAGGCCTTTTTGAGCTTTATTGGCCTGGGCGTTAACGCTCCCACCCCCAGTTGGGGCATTATGATCAACGAGGCTTTCAAAGGGCTGCGCTCGTATCCGCACGCGCTGGTTGCGCCGGCGGTGGCGCTCACTTTCACCGTGCTGGCTTTTAACTTTTTAGGCGATGGCCTGCGCGATGCCTTTGACCCGCGCTTGCGCGAGTAACCGCACTACACCCAGAAAAACACAAGGGCGCACAATTTGTGCGCCCTTTTTGTTGCCAGAGTAGCCGGATTGGCCGGGTTAGCCCTGGTGGTAATAAACATCCCACTTGAGGTATTTTTCAAATGCCTCGGCCACCACATCGGCGACATTGGCTTTCACCATAGCGGAGTGGTGGGCAAAGCCGTTGAGGCAAACGTAGCGCATCAGCTTTTGCAGCCCCGGCACTTCTACCACCGCTTTGGTGCCAGACATCGACGACAGGTAGTCATCCGTGAAAACGCCTTCGCCCACGTAGGTGCGGATGCGCCCGTGGCGGTCGTCGGTATCAACGCGAGCAAAGGTGAGCGGCCCGGCGCTGGTGCGGCCATCGACCGCGCCCCAGGTGTTTTCCGGCCCCAGCGTGGTGCCCAGCACTTCCGCCGACACAATTTTGATCTCTGAAACCAGGCTTTTGGCCCAGTTGCCGCAGTGAAAGTAAATGCATTTGTTGGGATCGTTCTGGTAGTTGTTGTTCCAGTCTACCAACGCGGCCGGCGTGCCAGAGGCCAGTTGCAGGGCGTACATCGATACCGTACCGGCAATGTCAACTTCGCAGGCGCTGGGCATCAGTTTGTCGCTCATCATGCTCATAATGGTGCAGGCGTTTACCCCGTAATTCTGCTGCAACGAACTCCAGCATTGCAGCGCCGTGGCGTCGATGTCGTTTTCGCCCATCCAATCACCCAGCACAAGGCCGAGTTTGGCGATCAGCACCAGCGAGCGCGGCGGCACGCCATCGGCGTTGGCGTAGGCCCGTACTTCGTCCAGCTTGGCCTTAACCCGGCTGTCGTCGTCGGCCAGCTTACCCGCGGCACCCAGCACTTCAGACATATCCAGGGTTGATACGCTGATACCGGAAGCCTCCAGTAGTTTTTCGCTGTAGCGCACGGTTTTAAAGGCATCGGGCCGAGCGCCCACCGCGCCCAACCGCGCCCGGCGCAGCCCGCGCACCGCGCTGACCAGCCCCAGAAACTTGGTCATTTCAGTTTTGAACTCATCCGAGTCGGGGTCAACGGTGTGGCTTTGGGTCACGCTGAAGGGGATGTCGTACTGGTACAGGTTGTTGCACACCGAAATTTTGCCGCAAAAGGCATCGCGCCGCCCGGCGGAGGTCAATTCTTCAACATCGTCGGGGAAGGCATGCACCAGTACCGGCACATTCAATTCCGCCAGCCGGAGGGCGTCGGCCACACCTTTTTCATCGCCAAAGTTGGGCAGGGTGACCAGAATGCCGTCGATTTTATCGCGGTTGCGGCGGAACAGGTCGGCGCACTTTTGGGCATCGGCCCAGGTTTCCACCGCGCCCAGCTTGGTATCGGTCTCACTCAGCGCCACCGTGTCAATATTCCAGCCGTGGAGCCGGTTGAGAATGCGTTTGCGCCCTTCGCCGACCAGGCTGTCGGCAAAAAAGGCGCGGTTGCCCACGATGACACCCAGGGTTATTTTCTTCATTATTTACCTTCTTTCATAGCAAAATGGTGCGGCCGGGCGCTGCCTTTGCAACAGCGCCCGGCCATTCATCAGGAGGAAGAGCGGTTATTTTTTCGGAGCGAAGCGTTCGTACTGGTCGGCGTTATCGGGGGTGAGGAGCACCATGTCGATGGACTGTTTTTCGGGCTTGCCGGTGCTGCCGGATTTAATGAACTGGTCAGCCTGGAGGACGGCCTGGTTGGCCATTTCGGCCACGGGCTGGAGGGAGGTGGCTTTCAGTTCACCGGCCACAATGGACTGGATGGCATCGTCGCTGCCGTCAAAGCCAACAACGATGACGTCGGCCCGGCCGGCGGCCAGCAGGGCAGCCTGAGCGCCGAGGGCCATCGTGTCGTTGCCGCAAATCACACCTTTGATGTCGGGGTTGGCTTGCAGAATGCTTTCCATCACATCAAAGGCTTCGGTCTGGCTCCAGTTGGCGGTTTGTTGAGCGACCATTTCCAGGCCATCGATATCATCGAGGACATCGTGGTAGCCCTGAGAGCGGACGTGGGCGTTGGTGTCGGTGTCGCGGCCGGTCAGTTCAACAAATTTACCTTCATCGTTCATCAGTTCGGCAAAGTATTCGGCCAGGATGGTGG
>JAJVIM010000012.1:0-6018 GCA_022071955.1 Anaerolineae bacterium | reverse complement strand
TCATCGAGGACATCGTGGTAGCCCTGAGAGCGGACGTGGGCGTTGGTGTCGGTGTCGCGGCCGGTCAGTTCAACAAATTTACCTTCATCGTTCATCAGTTCGGCAAAGTATTCGGCCAGGATGGTGGCACCCTGGTAGTTGTTGGAGACGATCTGGGCGGCGGCGACGCCTTCCTGGGTAATTTCACGGTCAACCAGGAAAGAGGGGATACCGGCGTCTTTGGCCTTTTGGACGGCGGCGACGGAGGCATCGGCTCCGGCGTTGTCGAGGATGATGGCGGCTGCGCCGCTGGCGATGGCGGTGTCAAAGAGTTCGTCCTGCTTGTTGGCATCGTCATCGTGAACAAGGGAGAGGGTTTTGTAGCCCAGTTCTTCGGCTTTGGCCACAGCGATATCGGCCATCGCCCCAAAGAAGGGGTTTTCGTGCGGCGGGGTGATCACCACAATCAGCTTGCCATCGCCGGTCATCGCCGGTCCGGCGGCGCTTTCAGCCGCGCCAGCTTTCGGAGCAAAGCGTTCGTACTGGTCGGCGTTATCGGGGGTGATGAGCACCATGTCGATGGACTGTTTTTCGGGCTTGCCGGTGCTGCCGGATTTAATGAACTGGTCAGCCTGGAGGACAGCCTGGTTGGCCATTTCGGCCACGGGCTGGAGGGAGGTGGCTTTCAGTTCACCGGCCACAATGGACTGGATGGCATCGTCGCTGCCGTCAAAGCCAACAACGATGACGTCGGCCCGGCCGGCGGCCAGCAGGGCAGCCTGAGCGCCGAGGGCCATCGTGTCGTTGCCGCAAATCACACCTTTGATGTCGGGGTTGGCTTGCAGAATGCTTTCCATCACATCAAAGGCTTCGGTCTGGCTCCAGTTGGCGGTTTGTTGAGCGACCATTTCCAGGCCATCGATATCATCGAGGACATCGTGGTAGCCCTGAGAGCGGACGTGGGCGTTGGTGTCGGTGTCGCGGCCGGTCAGTTCAACAAATTTACCTTCATCGTTCATCAGTTCGGCAAAGTATTCGGCCAGGATGGTGGCACCCTGGTAGTTGTTGGAGACGATCTGGGCGGCGGCGACGCCTTCCTGGGTAATTTCACGGTCAACCAGGAAAGAGGGGATACCGGCGTCTTTGGCCTTTTGGACGGCGGCGACGGAGGCATCGGCTCCGGCGTTGTCGAGGATGATGGCGGATGCGCCGCTGGCGATAGCGGTATCAAAGAGTTCGTCCTGCTTGTTGGCATCGTCATCGTGAACAAGGGAGAGGGTTTTGTAGCCCAGTTCTTCGGCTTTGGCCACGGCGATATCGGCCATCGCCCCAAAGAAGGGGTTTTCGTGCGGCGGGGTGATCACCACAATCAGCTTGCTGCCATCCGCCGCCGCTTCGGCCGGGGCCTCACCGACCACACACGGTTCGGTGCTGCCGGTGGGCGCAAAGCGTTCGTAGTTGCAGGCATTTTCCGGGGTCAACAGCACCATATCGATGGACTGTTTTTCCGCTTTGTCGGTTTTACCGGATTTAATGAACTGGTCAGCCTGGAGGACGGCCTGGTTGGCCATTTCGGCCACGGGCTGGAGGGAGGTGGCTTTCAGTTCACCGGCCACAATGGACTGGATGGCATCGTCACTGCCGTCAAAGCCAACAACGATGACATCGGCCCGGCCGGCGGCCAGCAGAGCAGCCTGAGCGCCGAGGGCCATCGTATCATTCCCGCAAATCACACCTTTGATGTCGGGGTTGGCTTGCAGAATGCTTTCCATCACATCAAAGGCTTCGGTCTGGCTCCAGTTGGCGGTTTGTTGAGCGACCATTTCCAGGCCATCAATGTCATCGAGGACATCGTGGTAGCCCTGAGAGCGGACGTGGGCGTTGGTGTCGGTGTCGCGGCCGGTCAGTTCAACAAATTTACCTTCATCGTTCATCAGTTCGGCAAAGTATTCGGCCAGGATGGTGGCACCCTGGTAGTTGTTGGAGACGATCTGGGCGGCGGCGACGCCTTCCTGGGTAATTTCACGGTCAACCAGGAAAGAGGGGATACCGGCGTCTTTGGCCTTTTGGACGGCGGCGACGGAGGCATCGGCTCCGGCGTTGTCGAGGATGATGGCGGATGCGCCGCTGGCGATAGCGGTATCAAAGAGTTCGTCCTGCTTGTTGGCATCGTCATCGTGAACAAGGGAGAGGGTTTTGTAGCCCAGTTCTTCGGCTTTGGCCACGGCGATATCGGCCATCGCCCCAAAGAAGGGGTTTTCGTGCGGCGGGGTGATCACCACAATCAGCTTGCTGCCATCCGCCGCCGGCGCTGCGGCCGGGGCCTCGGCTGCGGCCGGGGCTTCGGTGGGAGCGGCTTGTTCCTGCGGCGCTTCGGCGGCGGGCTTTTCTTCCGCCGGGGCAGGTTGAGGAGCCGGCTGGCCGCCACATGCAGCAATGATTAACGCCATTGTAATCAACAGAATAGTTAGCCATCTTCGGCTGGTCATATCTTCCTCCTTGGTAACACTAAATGTTTGAATGAATGATCCTGCGGTTTACTGCGGTAAAAAGGGTTTATCCGGCGAAACCTCACCTCCTTTCGTGGGTGGAGTTGGGTTTATTTAATTAACCGCATTGCGTGTTCCGTACCGGTTAAAATACGCAACACGCAATACGCAACATTGTGTCAATATGAACCGGTTTTGGACCAGTCTCTATTCCTGGGTTGACAATTCCAGCCGCTGCTGCTGCTGCAAGGCCACGCGTTCCTGCATGCGGGCTTGAATCTGGTCAACAATAACGGCCAGCACAATCACGCTGCCTTTGATCACCTGCTGCCAGAACGATGACACTCCAACCATCACCATGCCCGCGCTTAGCGCGCCAATGATGAACGCGCCAATGATAGTGCCGCCAATATTGCCCCGCCCGCCCATCAGCGAGGTGCCGCCTAACACGACCACCGCAATGGCGTTCAGCTCAAAAAACACGCCGGTGGCCGGATGGGCCGCTACCAGTTTAGAGGCAATCAGCAGCCCAACCATCGCCGCGCACATGCCGGAAATCATGTAAACCACTACCTTGATCCGACCTACCCGGATGCCCGACAATTTGGCTGCGCGCTCGTTGCCGCCGATGGCGTACACCTGCCGGCCAAACGGGGTTTTGGTCAGTACCACCGCCGCCACCAGTGTGAAGGCGATCATAATCCAGACCGAGTAGGGCAGCGCCAAAAATGTCAGCGAGTCAACCAGCAGTTTGGGCATTGAGTTTGACATACTGTGCATCCAGCCGTTCACCAAATCTGATGGCAGAAACGTGCCCGAACCGAGCGCCGGGAAGCCCTCGTTGCCAAATTCCGGTTTGCCCACCAGGTTGGGGTAGGTGTTGCCGTTAGAGCGCAGCAGGGCCAGCCCGCGGGCCACGTACAGCATGCCCAGTGTGGCAATAAAGGGCGTCACGTTAAAGCGGGTGATGATGACCCCGTTGACCGCGCCCACCAGCGCGCCTACCGCCAACGAAATAAGAATGACCGCCCATACCTGAAAATAAACGATCACCCCGAACATCGGCAGCACCAGCCCCTCGTTGATCAGTCCGCCGGCCACCATCGCCACCAGCCCGGCCACCGACCCCACCGACAGGTCGATGCCGCCGGTGAGGATGACAAAGGTCATGCCAATGCCCAGAATGGCGTTAATGGCTACCTGGCTGGCCACAATAATAATGTTGGCCGGCGTTAGAAAGGCCTGCGATAAAAAGGAAAAGACGGAAATGACCAGCACCAGGGCAATGTAAGCCCGCGCCTGCAACAAAAGCTGTTGCACATCGGTAACGGTAATTTTTTGGGTGTTTTTCATAGGTGTAACTGTTTCAGCTTGGCTCACGTTCTACCTCCAAATTTTTAATGCCGTGTCCCACGGCAGATGCCGACACCAGCGCTTCTTCCGTGGCCTCGGCCCGGCTAAACTGGCCGGTGATTTTGCCTTTCGACATTACCAGAATCCGGTCGGCCATGCCCAGCACTTCCAGCAGCTCGGAGGAAACAAAAATCACTCCCAGCCCCTGTTCGGCCAGCCGGCTCATAATTTCAAATATTTCAGACTTGGCCCCCACATCGATGCCGCGGGTTGGCTCGTCCATCAGCAAAATTTTGGGGTTGGTCAGCAATCCTTTGGCCACCACCACCTTTTGCTGGTTGCCGCCGCTCAACGAGGTGATGATCTGCTGCGGGTTGGCCACCTTCAGCGACAGCTCGTCAATCAGCCGCTCCACGTGGGCGGCCTCTTTCTTTTTAGAGAGCAAAAAGCCCGACAGGTACTTTTTCAGGCTGGCCAGCAGCATGTTATCCGCCACCGACATCGTTTGCACCAGCCCTTCGCGCTGCCGGTCCTCCGGGATAAGCGACACGCCCAGATCGATGCGCTCTTTAACATCTTTGGCCTTTATTTCCTGCCCTTCCAGCCACACTCGCCCACTGGCTTCTGGCCGCAGCCCGGCCAGGCATTCCAGCAGCTCCGAGCGCCCCGCGCCCATCAGCCCGTAAATGCCCAAAATCTCGCCGCGCCGCAGCGCAAAAGAAACGTGATCAACGGTGTAGCCGCCGCCCACGCGGGCCAGAGTCATATTTTCTACCCGTAGCAGCTCTTCGCCCAACGCCTGTTGATGCTCGGCAAACAACGACGCCGGATTTTTGCCCACCATCTCCTCAATAATCCAGGAGAGGTCAATCGCCGGCACCGGCCGCTCGGCCCGCAGCCGGCCATCGCGCAGCACGGTGATGTAATCGCCTATTTGCAGCAGCTCTTCCAGCTTGTGCGAGATATAAATAATGGCCACGCCCTGCGCTTTTAGCTCGTTGATCACCTCAAACAACACCGCTACCTCAGAGGCGCTCAGGGCGCTGGTTGGTTCATCCATAATCAAAATCTGGATGTCCTGGGCCAGGGCTTTGGCAATTTCCACAATTTGCTGGTGGCCAATGCGCAAATCGCTCACCATATCATCCGGCTCAATAGGCTGCCGCAGCCGCTCAATCAACTGCCGGGTTTGCTCTTTTTGGGCCTCTTTGTTGATCAGTACCCCGTTCTTTTTGATTTCGTGAGCCATAAAAATGTTCTCGGTCACGCTCAAATTGGGGAACAGATTCAACTCCTGATAAATAATGCCGATGCCGTGCCGGGTTGCGTCCAGCGGTGATTTAATTTTGATCGGCTTGCCGTTGAGCAGCAGCCGGCCGTGGGTTGCCTGCTCTACCCCGGCAATAATCTTCATCAAAGTGGATTTGCCCGCGCCGTTTTCACCGACCAGCACATTCACTTTGCCCCGGTACACATTAAAATTAACGTTGTCCAGCGCCACCGTGCCGGGGAAAACTTTGGTAATCTGCTCGGCGCGCAAAACAACCTCGGGTGGAGCATCGACGGCGGCTGGAGCAGCCGCGTTGGCTGTGGTTGCGGTCATAAGCTTAGCCTCCCACGGTTAATTGAACCGGCGTCACCACAATTTCGCTTACGTTGATGTCGCCCGGCTCATTAAAGGTTCTGATCAAAAACGCGCCGTAAAATGAAATCTGCTGGCCGGCCAGGTTGTCTGTGTTCAAGCTGCCCAGCACGTCGTTGAGCACGCGCTTGTTCAACTCACGGGCCACTTTGCCGTATTCGGTTTGCTCGCGGAAATCGCCAAACTGAATAAAGCCCACCGCGTCGCGTACGGCTGTTTCATCGCTAGGGATGCGCGGTCCCAGATAGAATTTCACTTTAATGGGGCCGTCGTAACCGTCTACGCTGATGGTCATGGTGCCGGTGCGCGACTCGGTATCAACCGCACTGACCACGCCGCTGCCTTTGACCATAAAACCGTGCGCTTCGCCCACGGTGGTCAGGCCGTATTGGCTGGCCACCTCGTTCAGGTTGTCTTTTTTGGCCAGCCCGTTGCCGTCAACCTGAATGGCCGACAGCACTTCGGCCAGGTCAACACTGTTGTTTTCAATGGCCGTTAGCACCTCCGACCATTTGGCCGCGGCAAAGGTTTCGGCGTCAAACGCGCCGCCCTGGG